>CBDCLO010000002.1:0-838999 GCA_965218725.1 Nitrosopumilaceae archaeon | reverse complement strand
TAAATTTATCGACAATAAAATAAATGTAAAATTCAAAAAGATCCAATGGATATCAAAAAATGATTTGCAATTATTAGAAATATGGATTCCTAAAGAAATATACATAAACAAAAAATTCAATATACGTAGTCTAGAAAAATTAATGGTGTATACAGAACAATATTATTTAAAGTTAATTACCGGTACTGAAATACAATTTATTAGATTTGGGTATTGTAGGAAAGACTCTGATAGGATAGCCGTGTATACTCATAAATAAAACTAGCTATTAATAGTGACTAGTATTTATTGCGATATATATCACATATATTAAAGAATGACTATACAAGAATTATCATGACAAAGGTATATGTAAATAAAATTGATGAAATGTCAAATAGAACAACACATAAAACAACTATCTCTGGAAAAGACATACTGATAATTAATGCCGGTAATAATTTTTATGCGATTGATGATGTATGTACTCATGCTGGGGCTAGTCTTTCAGAAGGCAAGTTATCAGACACGACAATTATTTGCGATTGGCATGGAGCAAAATTCAATTATAGAAATGGAAAATTAGAGGAATTTATTTCAAAGATTAAGGACTTAAAATCGTATAAGGTGATTGTTGAGTCTGGTAGTATTTTTATTGAATTGTGAATTAATATGAGCGAGAAAGAAACAAATCAGGATTCGTTAGATAGTGCTATTAACATATTAAAACAGGTTTCTATAAATTTTTCAACACCAAAAGCTATTAGAAAGAATATTTCTGATATGATGAATGGACTAGTTAGTGCTAGTTATTCAATATCTGTTAGAGCAGCTAATGCGATAAGTGAACTGGATGAAATTACACAGGATCCCAATTTACCATCATATATAAGAGTCACGCTATGGCAGGTAGTTTCAGCATTAGAAAGAATAAGAGAGTGAATATTATAGTGAAAATAGAAGAATATCTGAAATCATTGCCTAGTAATATAATGATTGGTGACAATATTAGAATTCCAGATAAATCAATAAGAAGCATGTTCAGATTAATAGATTTAAATAAATCAGATATTTTTTATCATTTAGGATGTGGTATGGGAAATCCTGTAGTGATTGCTTCTGAAGAATTCAATGTTAAAAAATCCATAGGAATAGATATTGACAAAAGAAAAATTAAAATTTGTAATTCACTATTAACTAGTAAAGATGATGCAAAATGTAGTTTCAGTTGTAATAATATATTAACATCACAATTCGATGACGCTACAGTTATTTTATTTTGGTTTACTGAACCAGAAATAATTAGAGAAATGATGTTAAAATTTAAAAATCTTAAGAGAGGATGCAAGATTATAACTATATGGGGTCCACTAATTGGATGTATACCAGATAAGGTAGAATTTCCCTATATAATCAATTATGTTCCATTTAAAAAAGCTAATAATTTAGAAGAACAGATATTTTCAATTTTTGGAGTAAAATGCATAGATTTTCTCACATCATGTAAATACGCTGAAAGATATACTAAATCACTTACATGTGATAGTAATAGACTTTTGATAATAATTCAAGCTGTAATAATATGGATAAATGCTAAAAATTTTGGTGTTGCATGTGGAGACACTATTCCACAAATAGTTAAAAAATATATTAAAATCTTACATGATTTTTATGATATCGAAGTAAAACATTTACTAAAATAGATACAACTTTTTATGTTAATTTTTGTAGTTGTGTATATGCAGAGACTAAACATAAATATATCAACTATAGATTACGATGGAACTAGTAAGGATATAATGACCATACTTACGTTATTGGAGAAGACTGTTCATGGTAAAAATGATTTTGTTATTACAGATTATGAATTTACATTTGGATGGTACTTTTATGTTGTTTCAGTAAATATAGAACTAATACAAAAACTTTCAGAACAACTTGGAAAAGATTATAATAATCTGGATGGAAAAAGTCTGGAAACAAAATTCTTAACATGGATTACCAAAAAAATAAAAGAAAAAAATCATAGAATCAAACTAGCAATAAAAGAAGAAATGGAATCTACTAAGTTTGGTATATTTTAAGGCCTTTGAGGAGAATCGAACACCTACCAAAGGATCCACAGTCCTTTATACTTCCATTATACTACAAAGGCCATAAAAAATATTGGTTTTTATTATAGTATTAATCTATGTTTCAACACATCAATTTATTTAGATTTATAATAATCTACTAATTTTTGATCAGTATGAAAAGTGGAATTAAGTGGATGATAGCTATGACGTGCACAACAACAATTGTGTGGATATCTGTAAATTATTTGATGCCATGGAAATAAAATATTAGTGGAATTTCCTAATATTTTTGAATCTATTTATTTTAAATGGATTTGATCTCCATTCCTTTGTGTATCTATATGTGATGATGGTGGATATTACTGTGGATATAATCAACGTAGGTATAATCCATGTAAACTGTGTATAAAAATCAGGTATTCCAAAAATTGTTGCCAATGTGTTAGGAACTAGTACCGCTGTAGCTACTACTGTTAACCACACTATCAAAGTTGTCAATTTGTTTGATGTTTCTGTCTGTATTACCATCATACCTGTTGATAGTACATCCATAACATTTTCTGCAGTTTGAATTTGTCGATCAAGTCTACTCAAGATCACTTCAAATTTTTCTAGTATGTCATCATTATTAGTAAGTACATCAGAATCACCATATTTTAAATTTCTAATTATATCGTGTATGGCCCAAACAGCATTTAAAAAAGTAAGTATGGATCTTTTCATGTTAGAAAGTTCTAGTGATAAATCACGTTTTATTTGCATTGTATTAGTAAGATCTAATTCCAGTTGTTCTGTTTTTTCAACTATAAAACGAAGTACTAGAAAATTAGTTTCACTAACTTCATCCATAAGTCTAAAGAGTAATAATGTCTGTCTATCAGCCCACTTTTCTTTTTCTTTTGGTAATTTACGTAATAATGTGCTAAGATATGTATGTAGTTTTTTAATTTTACCACCATAATCATCATAAATAGTAATAACAAGATTTTTTTTTACAAATATCAGTAATGGCGATGTTTGAGTTATACTACTTCCAGTAACTATAAACGGAAGCATTATTCCAAGTGTATCCCCTATATCTTCATAGCTAGTAAGATACCCAGATAACAAAAGAGCTGGATCTAGTTTTATTCCTATTTTTTTCAATATTAATGGTGTTTCATTTGCAATATCACTAACTACACATTCAATCCAAGTTAAATTAGATGTTGAAACTATTTTTGTTGCATGATCAATACCTACATTTTTCTTTTTAAAAGGAATACCATCTTCGCCCATACCAGCAATACTAATAGTTTTAATCAAAACAAATGATCTAACTCAACTATATTTATATATATTAAGATCCTTTTTAGTAAATTAGTGTATATGTGTGAGCTGTTCTGGTGAAGTGGAAATCAATGATAGCTTGATTAAAATAAAACCAGCTGTTGCTGAATCACTAAAAAAGTCAAAGTATGGAGTATATGATCACTCTACAGTAGAACTATGTCATTGGACAAAAAAATCGTTCAGAAATGAAGGAGATTGTTATAAGCATAAATTTTATGGTATTTCTACACATAGATGTATGGAGTTTTCTCCAGCAGGAATGCACTGTGAAAACAGATGCGTGTACTGCTGGAGGCCTATAGAGTTTTATGATTCTATGTCAATGGAATCAGATAAAGTATCAGATCCAAAAGATATTGTTTCAAAACTCCTGGAAGAACGTCAAAAGCTAGTAATAGGACACAATGGGGATCCAAAACAAAATAAGAAAAAAATAAATGAATCGCTATCACCTAGCCATTATGCAATATCACTTTCTGGTGAGCCTACAATGTATCCTAAATTACCAGAGCTTATAAAATATTTAAAATCATTACCTGAAACAAAATCAATATTTCTTGTTACCAATGGACAAGAACCTGAAATGTTAGTTAAATTAAATAAAGAGAATGCGTTACCAACACAGCTATATCTTTCTACAAATGCAGCAGACTATAAATCATTTATAAGAATTAACAGACCAAAATATAGAGATTCCTGGGAAAGATGGAAAAAATCACTCGGTATACTTTCTGAGTTAAATACTCGAACAGTAATTAGAATCACATTAATTAGGGGCTATAATGATGATTTTAGTACAGTGCCTTCGTTTAGTAATATGCTTAAGATCTCTGATCCTAACTTTGTTGAAATTAAATCTTATATGCATATAGGTAAATCCATAAATAGATTAGAACGGTCTAGTATGCTCGAAATGAATGAAATAAAAAATTTTGCACTTGAACTAACAAAACAAAGTAATACATTTACATTTATGGATGAAAGTTTAATTTCTAGGGTAGTGGTATTGCAAAACAAAATAAAATTAGTAAATAGAATTATAAGTTAATAGTTAGTTTTTTGTTATTATAAAATTATTTTATAATAAAAAATAGTCAAACCGATTTTGCATATCTACCACGGTGTTCTACTGTAGATACCAAGTTAATAATTTTATCGTAGTATTCATAACCAACTCTAATTTTATATCCAGATAGGAAGCTTTTCCAAGCATACTTCATTATGCTTGTATGTACACTGTTCAATATCTCTTTAAATAATCTGAGATCAATAGCATGATCAATTGATTTATTAGTTTTTGTAGAAAGTCCAAAATCTATTAGAAATATCCTATCAGCATTATATATAAAATTAGATGTTGTTAGATCTCCATGCATAATACCATTATTATGCAGTATACCAACTATATCACCAATTTCTTTACAGCTATAAATCAATTTTCTATTTTTCATATCTCGTACCAATATTCCTTCAATATACTGCATTAAAATTAATCCATTTTTAATGTCTACAAAATATATTAATGGTGAACTAACTCCAAATGATTTTACAATTGACATGATTTCGGATTCAGTTGTTGTCCTACGTTTTATTATAACAGAATCCAATAAATTATTTCTATAATTCTTTTTCTTCCTAGTTTTCAATATTGTGTGCTTTTTATTAAATAATATTACATAAATATCACCTTCAGCACCTTTTTTTAGCAATTTCATTAGAAATATAACTTAATGAAATAATTAAAATGTAATTATGAAAAATACTGATAAAAAGATTCTACAAGAAGATTGTAGTGAGGATCAAATAGGTTCTGGGATTCTGACTTTAACTAATGAAAGAATAGTTTTTGACAAAACTCGTGGAAGAATAATTGATTTTTCAAAAAAATTTGGAAATACGGTTATAGATATTTCATTAAATAATATAATTGATGTATGTAATGAAGGTATATTTATGAAAAAAATATGTATAAAAGTAAAGATAAATGAGGATATAAGAACTTACAAATTTGGTGTATTCAATAATAAGAACTGGTTAAAAATTTTACAGAAAACATTAGAAGATTATAAAAATCAATAGTTAATTTCAACTGTATCTATTCTCCATGATTGTCTAATGAATGAGTTTTCTATACTATATTTTTTTATGGTAGATTCAAAAATACCTGTTAATGCAATTTGAGAGCCACAATCACCGGAAAATTTTTCTGGAGAAACAAATAGTTTACAGTCTTGTCTTTCACATATATCATGTAATATTTTTGACAGTCTTTTATTTGCTGATACGCCACCGACTATCAATAGTTCTTTTTTACCTATAAACGATAACGCACGTTCTACTGCCTCTCCTATCATTGAAAAAGCTGTTTCCTGTAGTGAATAACATGCATCATTTATTCCACAAGACACTATTTTTTTTGCAGCTGAAAGTAATCCAGAAAATGATACGTCATTACCTTTAACTGTGTATGGTAACATTATGTAATTAGTACTTTTAGTAGCTAGATTCTCTATTTTCTTTCCACATGGAGAAGAGAATCCAATATATCTTCCAAATTGATCAAGTAATTGACCTAATGTTATATCAAGTGTTTCACCAAATACCCTCCATTTATTCATTACAAATACTAGTAACATAGTATGTCCTCCAGAAACCAGTAATACTAATGGATTTTTTGCACCGGTAAGAAATTTACCTAGATCTATATGACCAACTGCATGATTAATAGGATAGATCGGTATGTCATAGTACGTTGAAAGTGATCTAGCTATTACCGCACCTACTCGTAGACATGGCCCAAGACCAGGGCCTGCAGAATATGCAATTATATTTAAATCATTAATATTTATTTCAGATAATTTTATACACTCTGAAAGCACATATTTACTATTTTGCATGTGGTATCTAGATGCCAATCTAGGATGTATTCCTTCACCTTCATGAGGCACATAGATTCTTTTGACATCAGTAACAATTTTAATTTCATTCTTATTTTTTTTTAAAATTGCACATGAAAATGTATGTGCTGTACTTTCTATTCCTAAACAAAACATTTTATTTCTTACTTAAACTTGAAACTATCTTTATTACGTCACCATTTCTTAATTTGTAATTATCACCTACACGTTTTTTTGTTTTTACATTTATACCATAAAGAAATCCTTTATGTATATCTTTATGTATACCATATGCAATATCTTTTATTGTTGCATTACTTGGTACTAGTTTAGCATCTGGTAGTACTACACCAGATTTATTAGAAATATTATTTTCATCCTCAACAGGGTATACAACCATAAAATTAAGAATATCAAACACGGCTGTATTTAATGCAGACTGGATCCCTGTAGAATTTATTTTTGACAAAGTTTTTTTAATTTTTAATAATATGTCAAGCTGTTGTTTAGAAGTCTTATTATAAAATATTTTAAAACATTTATTTCCTGAAAAATAATCTATTAGTCCTGCTTTAGTCGCTTTTCGTAGAACTAATTCGTATTCAGCGCTACAAATAGTAATGTCTAAATTATTTTTTATTTTATTAATAATCTTTAAATCACTACAAATATCAGCTTTATTTGCTGCTATTATTATGGGTTTAGTTTTTTTACGTAATTCATTAGAGAATAATTCTATGTCATAGTCATTCCAGTCTGATGGTTTTTTTGATAACAGACTAAGTTGTTTAAGCACTTCATATATTTCAGATTTTTTTATAGATAATCCACTAAAACGATATGCAATGGAATCTACTAAATTTATATTATTATTTTTTGTTGCTTTTGTAAGGTTTTTCCATTCACGTTTTAGTATTTGTTTAAACCATTGTTCAAATTCATTTTCAACAAATTTTATGTCTTCTAATGGATCATGTGCTCCAGCAAATAAAAATTGACCATATAAATCTGTGGAACCAGAGATATCAACTACATGAATTAAAATCTTGGCATGGCTTGCATCATCTAAAAATTTATTTCCTAGACCTTTCCCAATACTAGCACCAGGTATAAGTCCTGCAACGTCTATAAGTTTTATTGGTATCAGTCTTGTTCCATTTATACAAAATATGTTTTTATGTTCAATTTCAAAATATTCACATGCACACCTAGTTGTAACGTATGCTGTCCCTATATTTGGTTTAATAGTAGTATATGGAAAATTACCTATTTTAACTGGTATTTCTGTAGCTGCTGAAAAAAATGTAGATTTTCCAACATTAGTTTTTCCAAGAAGTCCAATTTGTATACACAACTTAATACATTTTAAGCATATTAGTATTAATAATTATTTAATACAACAAATATTAGTATAGGATGTGTCAATAGTTATTACTGGAAATCCAGGAGTAGGAAAACATACAATATCTAGGAGTGTTGCAGAGATTTTAAATAATAAAATAATAGATATTAATGAAACTATTTTTAAATCAAAACTTTACAAAAGAAATACTAAAACTGTTGATATTGACGTTTTTATAATTAAAAAATTTCTAGAAAAAATAATAGATAAAAGATCTATCATAGTTGGTCATCTAGCTCCATATGTTTTAACTAATGTAAAAATTAAAACTGTAATAGTACTACGTAAAAATCCTTATGATTTAATTACAATTTATAAAAATCGAAACTACGACAATAAGAAGATGTCAGAAAATCTTTGTTGTGAGATTTTAGGTATAACTGCTTATGACTCTATAAATAAATTTGGAATAAATAAGACTCACCAAATTGATACAACATCAAAATCAATTACTAAAATAACAGAAAATATTGTTAACATATATAATGGAACATTAAAAGAAGATCGTATAGACTGGCTCTCATTGATTTTTAAAAGAAATGACCTGAAGTTTTTCTTCAAGTGAGTTAAGTGTTTGAAATAATAAAAAGTGATCTAGCTGGAAGAATTGCAACATTGCATACTAACCATGGTGACATAGAGACTCCTGCATATGTACCTGTTATTAGTCCTGTAAAACAAACAATATCAACAAACAAAATTCGTGAAATGGGTTTCAACTTGGTTATAACTAATGCATACATCACAATGTTACATTATAGAGATGATGCAATTAAATACGGTATACATAAACTGATAGATTTTGATGGTGCCATAATGACAGATTCTGGAGGATACCAAGTACTTGAATATGGAAATATCAATGTATCACCTGATGATATAGCAAAATTTGAAGTTGGTATTGGATCTGACATAGCAGTTCCATTAGATAAACCGACTGGGTATGGACTATCAAAAGAAAAAGCAAAATCATTTGTAAAATACACTCTAAAGATCTCAAAAAAAGCATTATTAGAAAATAAAAGCCATGATCAAATATGGGTGGGACCGATACAAGGAAGTGAGCATCTAGACTTAGTAAAGTATGCAACAAAATATCTTGTAAAATGTGGATTTATGATGCTGGCACTTGGGAGTCCAGTAGAATTAATGAAATCATATGAATATAAACTACTTACTAATATGATAATGTCTTCTAAAAGACATATACCAAGTTCTATACCATTACATCTTTTTGGAGCAGGTCACCCACTTACTATTCCATTAGCCGTAGCACTAGGTTGTGATACATTTGATTCTGCATCATACATATTATATGCTAAAAGAAATAGGTACATGAGTGAAGATAGAACTAGAAATTTGGATGATATGAAATATTTTTCTTGTAGTTGTGAAGTATGTATGAAATTTACTCCGAATGAACTACGTTCATTAAAAAAAGAAGAGCGGATAAACAAAGTTGCATTGCATAATTTATTTTCTATAAAATCAGAAATTAATAGAGTTAAAGAAGCTATATACGAAGGTAGGTTATGGGAATATGTTATTAAGAAAGCCAGATCTCATCCTAAGCTTTTTGAAATAATTTCAATATTAACAAGCGATGTGGATTACTTCATAAAAACTACACCAAGATTCAAACCTAAGTCAATATTTTTATTTTCTTATGAAGATCAATTTAGACCAGAAGTAATATCATATCACAACATAGTGAAAAAATTTAAAACCAGAAAAAGAACACTGTTAATTATTAATGATACAAACATAAAACCGTTGTATTTATCACGTGAATATAATTACTTAAAAAAAAAATTTCCTGATTCAGATTCAATTCAATTTTGTCAATATAATCCATTTTTAGGAATTATTCCACTTGAGATCTCTGATATGTATCCAGCTTCTCACTATGAGATGGTTAGAACTACATATGACCCTACACAATTTCCAATTTTTGATATATGTTGGATTAATTTTTTTAAAAAAAATAATTTTGATACCATATACATTGATAAAAATGATAATTTCATTAAATTTTTTGCTAAAAAGTTACCAAGAAATATAACAAAAAAATTTTACGAAAACAATAAAAAATGATAAAGAAAACCACACTTATAATGCGGCGTCTTCTGCCCAGCCTTTCATAAATACTCCATTTTTATGAAGTGGTACAGGTTGTCCAGCTGTGTAATTCATTGGTCTCATCCAGAATATTGATTTTGTAGGACAAACTCCTATACATGCACCGTCAGAAATGCATCTTTCTGGATAAAATACAAATGCTTTACCTCTTTTCCATCCTTCCACAGGTTTTACACGAAGTACATCAGGGCCTAGAGTAGTACAGATCTCAACGCATAATGCGCATCCTATACATCTCTGTTCGTCTACATCTGGTAATATTGCTATTGGCATTTATTTCACTAACTGTGATCAGTGTATGGTTACTATTTAAATCATAATAGAAATACATAACAGAGTTATAGCAGACCATGTAATAACAAAAATAGTTTTTTAAAAGTTATCTATATGTTTATGTGTAATCCTCAAACAAAGTATCACAACACAATATTACTAATAAAAAGAATAAAAAACAAAAAATGATAACGTGAAGATCACGTTTACTTTCTCATTGCATCAATTTGACCAGATGTTACCCAGTCTAATAGTTCTGCAGATGTGGGATTAAGATCTGCTCTTTTGTCCATTAAGTTCTTTACCCAAATCCAGTTAATTTGGTTTAGTAACGGTTTATTTACTTCATCTCCAGATCTAACTTTATCTACTACATTTTTATCCTGAATGTCTAACCATTCTTGGAAGCTTCTTCCCATGTGGTTTGGATCTCAAATTACACTAATTAAACTTTTGTAAGTTATTGATATAGCATACATAAGATACAAGGTTTTAAGACACCACTAATAACATCATATGATGAAAATTAAAATTCTAGGGGCTGCACATGAGGTCGGAAGATCTGGTTTTTTAGTAAATTGTGGTAATACAAATTTTTTATTAGATTATGGAATGCTCCTAAGAAGACGCGGGGATGCGCCATTATACCCGTTGCATGTAAAGCCAAAAGATATAGATGCTATAATTATATCACATGCACATTTAGATCATTCTGGTAACATCCCATCACTATTCATTAGTGGTCATAATGCTGTATACGCTACACCTCCAACATTAGAACTAAGTAGGTTATTAATAGAAGATATGTTGAAGATAGAAAGCAAATTTCATTTATTTGGTAATAATGAAGTAAACATGATGTTCCAAAATTCAAAAAAGCTTAAATATAATGAAAAAATTAAAATTAATAATTCGTCTTTTGAACTTAGGATGTCTGGACATGTAATAGGTGGAAGTACAGTCATATTAGAATCTGAAAAAAAGCGTTTATTTTATACTGGTGATATAAACCCTAATGGATCTAGTCTTTTGTGCAAAGCTGATTTTAATGTTGGTAAAATAGATGTGTTGATTACAGAAAGTACATATTCACAGGTAGAACAAGTACCTAGAAAAACATCGGAAAATAAATTGATTGAATTTGCTAATGAAGTGATTGATAGAAAAGGTATTTTATTTATTCCTTCATTCTCAGTAGAACGTTCACAAGAAATTGCATGTGTATTCAGAAAAAATAAATTTGAACATAAAATATTGATGGATGGAATGGCACTAAAAGTTAATGAAATAATTTTTAAGTATCCAAAATACCTAAGAGATTCAAAAATTTTTGCCGATTCAATTGATCATGTTACACAGATCAGAAATCATCGAGATAGAAAAAAAGCTTTAGAAGAACCATGTGTAGTAATATCACCAGCTGGTATGTTGGTTGGTGGTAATGCTGTCTATTATTTACATAAACTTGCTTTTAATAGTAATAACGGTATTGCTTTAGTGTCATACCAAAGTGAAGGTACACAAGGAAGACAGCTATTAGAAACTGGAAAAATATCAATGCATGGAGAAGCAACTAGTGTATGTGCTGATGTAAGATCTTTTGAATTTTCAGGGCATGGGGATAGAAATGCACTTTTTGATATGATAAGTAAAGTAGAAGGAAACCCAAAAGTTCTGACTGTGCACGGAGATAATAGATCATGCGATATATTTGCAAAAGAAATTAATGAAAGATTTGGATTAGAAACATATTCACCCAAAATAGGTGACATTTATACATTCTAGTCTATGGTATGTATCAACTATATTAATATTAGAAATACCATAAACAGTGGACAAGTTTTTTTATGGGAAAAAAAAGACGGCAATTGGTATGGAGTAGATGGAGATGATGTAATAACTATTAATGAAAAAATATCTAAAAATGAAACACTTACAAAAAAGCAGTATAATTTTTTCAGGATTAATGACGATATTAAAAAAATCATAAAAAATATATCAAAAGATAAAGTTATCAAATATGCTGTACTACAATCCAGTGGATTAAGAATATTACGTCAAGATCCATTTCAATGTTTCATATCATTCATTATATCATCAAATTCAAATATTCATAAAATAAAAACTACGTTAAAGCTTCTATGTAAAAGATTTGGAAATAAAACCAGTATCGATAATAAAGAATTTCATTTATTTCCAAAACCAAATAAACTGGCCAATGCAAATATATCAGAACTATTAAATTGTGGTTTAGGATATAGAGCCAGATATATCAAATATGCATCAATGTTAGTAAAATATAAAAAGATTGACTTTAGTAATTTAAAAAATATTGATTATCAGAATGCAAAAAATCAGCTTATTAAAATTTATGGTGTAGGTGATAAAGTTGCAGATTGCATATTATTATTTTCTCTAGAAAAATTAAATGCATTTCCATTAGATAGATGGATGATAAGAATTTTGCAAAAATACTATTCAAATGTATTTACAATAAAAAGTAAACTAACTACAAATAATTATAAAAAATTACATGATGAAATAACAAATTATTTTGGTCCATATGCTGGATATGCACAACAATTTCTTTTTAAAATGGAAAGAGATCTAGAAAATAGAAGTTGGATATAAACTCTTAATACGTGCATACAATTTTAAAATTTTGGGTCAGTAGCTCAGTATGGACAGAGTGTTGGACTTCTAATCCAATGGTCGAGGGATCGAAGCCCTCTTGACCCACTTAATTTATTTATCTTAAGTGTAAAATTAATTAATGAAACAAATAAAATTAGAGTTAAATGACACCAATATAAAGCAGTATTCTGAAATTATAGGAAAAATAATAATAAATTATAGAAATAAATACGATGGTGTGATCATCAATACACAAATATTTGACTCTAACGAGTTTATAGAATATAAATCATATAATAATAAGAAAATTTTACAGAAAAGTCCAAGATTGTTTGTAGGCTATGATTCAATTATAAAAAATAGTATAAAATTTATTGCAACCATAAAATTTAAACCTAAAAAATCGCATGATATAAAGTTTAGAGCTTGCATGATAGAGCAACACAAAGAGATAGGTGAATCTATAGTATGGGCTAAGTTTTCCTAGAATCTTTGTTTTGTAACTATTATTTTACCAGTCATCCATGGATGTGGGTCACAATGATATTCAAATTCATGAGTTTCAGTAAACAAAAATTCGTATGTATCACCTGGTTTTATAACACCACTAGAACCAAAATCCCCACTATAGGAATCTAATTCACGATGATCTGGAGTAACAGTATGTGGAGTATCATCTATGTTACTCCAAATTACATGGTTATCTATTCCAAGTTGAATATTAACTAATTTAGGAACAAAATTATCTTGTTGTTCAGGACTAGAAGATCCTGTAATTATTTCAATTACAGTACTTTTAATAGGTTCCATGATTTCATGAGAAACAGTTGGTTTTGCAATTGACTCAGGTAAGTAGAATGTTTGATAATACATTAGACCAAAAGATAAACCTACCACTAACGTTATTATTCCTATTCCATAAGCATGGTTAGATGATATATAACTCAATATCGAGAGTAAAACCAAGTAGCCTTATAAAGTTTAATTTTATATTACCTTATAGTATATGTATACATTTTTTAATACAATACTTAAAATAATATTACTGTGGAAAAGATGGTATTTTTTTTGATTCATTAAGTCCATATCTATAGATATGAAATAACCCAGCAAAAACTATTAAAATCAATCCTGTAAAGAATAATGATATATTTTTCATTCCAGTTAATGCTGCATTATAAGCAGCAATATTTAAAAATATCTGGAATACTATTAATGCAATTATTATCCAACTTATCCATCTTTGTGAAAGGTTTATTGTGGCTATTTTTTTTGGTTTATTTTTTTGTGCTAGTTTTGATTTTCTTTCTGCTTCCTGGGACATTTTTATCATCATATAGCTGAATCCAAATCCTACTGGAACTAATAAAATCATAACTAAGTACAGAAATACTGGATCTATTACTAATCGTTGTACTAATGGGATTGTGGTATCAGCAGGGATATAAAAACCCCAGTAAGTCGTCAACATAATTTGTGCGATGCCAGTAATACCAAAAGCTGTTATAATAGGTCTGTCTTTCCAAGAAAATTTTTTGTATCTATCTACAAATGGTATTATAAGCAATGAGAAAATGAATAAGCCTGGCCACATTACTCCTGTAACAAATTTATCATATTGTGTTCTAAGAAATGCATAAAGTCCTGTCAGATACCATTCTGGTACAGTTATTCCAGGTGGAACTGTAGGCTCAAATTTAAATCCCAAGTCTACTGGGAAAACTCCTCCAGTTATAAGTACGGCACCTACGATTGCCATTACCATCGGAACATCAAATACTAAAAACCTAGGAAAATGTACTGCCATCAGTCCTAACATGACAATTGGCAATATGAATACATGTTGAGCATAAAATCTAAGAACAAAGTCTGAAAATCCAGAACCAAACATTGCCTCTCTGATAGTAGAACCTACTATAGGAATGGAATTAGTCAGTGATGCAGCTATGCTAATAGCTAATTCTGCTCTCTCACTAAAAATAACATCATAACCTGTAAAAGCTTCAAGTATTGTAACAGTTCCTAGTATCACTCCAGTAACCCATAGAATTTCATTTCTTATTTTGTATCTTCCACTAAAGTACTGATAATACATATGCAGTATAGCCAAAAGGACCATTGCATTAGAAGCATGATAGTGAATATTTCTTATATGAAAACCAAATGGCACTTCATCATTTATGAATTGTACACTATCCCATGCCCTATCTAATATTGGCTGATAATAAAACATCAGTAATGCTCCAGTTATTCCTAAAACAACAAATACTACAAATGTTAACATGCCTAGAAATCCAAATGGACTAACAAATCTAGATGGGAAAGAAAATCTTATTGCTGTAAAAATAGTTCTTTCTAGTCCATCCCAAATCCAATAAATAAATGATGCTAGTCCTGTACGTCTACTTAATGAAACGGCCATATCCCACTACTCCATTATTGTTAACTCCCCATATTGGTGACAAGATCCACAGATAACCACTTTTATCAATTTCTAGATCAAGTTTTGCTAGTGTATTAGAAGGTGCAGCTTGTAATGACGCTGGTCCTGCAAATGCTTTTCCTGTAAATGGATCATACATACTTCCATGACATGGACACTCTCCTCTCATACGACCTTCTTCTGGCCAATATTTCCATAAACACCATAAATGAAGACATATCATACTATATGCTCTAAACGAGCTTTCATCACTCTTCTCGCCTCCTAGTTCTTTTGGTAATCTAATAAATTGCCACTTCCTAAATGCCTCTTCATCAAGTACTCTATCCCCTGTAGTAGGGTATGTAATAACTTCTGCATGATTTAATTGAAACGTACTAACATTAGCTTGTGTTCCATCTGGTAAAATAACTTTCGCTTTATCTAAATTAGCTGCAGATGGATTAGGCATAAAATTTCCCCATGGAACAAATGGTGTAAATGCTAAAACCGTCCCTGCAGCACCCATAAGCTTTAAAAAATCTCTTCGTGACAACGAATCGTCACTATTACCATTATTTACCATGTAGCTCTCGTACTTGA
The DNA here is from genome assembly GCA_965218725.1 of Nitrosopumilaceae archaeon. GTDB lineage: Archaea > Thermoproteota > Nitrososphaeria > Nitrososphaerales > Nitrosopumilaceae > WTHC01. The sequence continues at coordinate 823,243 of CBDCLO010000002.1, read as the reverse complement.
TAAATTATTTATAAACTTTATTTCATATATTCTGTATATTTGTATGATATTCTTATTTAATTCATTACAAAATTAGTGGTTATCATACTATCACAGCTGTTTTCATTAATAAAATAATTTTTTGTTACGAATTATTTAATATGTAGTACTAACTATATAATAATTAATGTATATACTATTTTCTATATCTTGCAAGTATTGCAATCTGTAATACTACTATTATAACTATGAATGCAACTATTGGAAATAAAAGTGAATTAAGTTGTATGGAGGCCTCTTCTATATTGTTTACAGACTTAGAAATTGCTAGCACACTTTTATCAATATTATTACTTGCAGTTTCTAATGTAGTCCCAAATTTACTTACATCATACTGTAATTTATCAAGTTCTTTTGATGCGTCATCAAGTATTAAATCAAGCTCCATAATTTGATCTGAAATTCCACCTATATCCTGGCTCAAAACTGTTGTAGCTGCTGAACTATGTGAAATGGTGCCACTGTTAAACGTAACTATATGAAAAACATACGTTCCTTCTTGCTCCGGGGTATAATCTGCAAAATATAATCCTTGGTGCAATGTATTAAACTCTGAATATAGACTTACTACTTTTCCAGATGGCATATGAACATGTGATGTGCCTAAAAGTTTATTTGGATCATCACCAACCAGCATACCGTCACTAGTGATCTGTATAAAGATTCTAATCAAATTGTCTATTGCAGCTAGTTCTGGAACAAAAACAAATGTACTAATCTGATGCTTAACAGGTGCAATAACTAATCCAGAAGTAGATGAAAATCTTAAATTAGCCTTTTTTGAAAATCCATTTTGTTCAGTACTTGTAACCTCTATTGTATATGTACCATATGGAAATTTCTGCGAAGGTGAGGGCCATATTAATAATATGTGATTAAATAATCCATTTAAATCAGATTCAATTTGATCAAATTTCGCTATAGTACCATCTGGATAAAATAGCCTAATAATTAGATTTTCGTTGGGCAACGCATTACCATATACAAAAAGTGGTTGTAGTTTTGTGTAAACTCTATTATCTGTAAACAATTCTAGTTTTTCAGCATATGTTTGCTGATAAAAACATAAGATAAAAATAAAAAGAAGACAAATTTTAATCAGCATATACTACAGTAGCTACAATATTTAATATGTTAATTCTTTTATTATTATAATAAAAAAAAATAGGTTAATTTTCTAGTCTTATATTACGTCTATAGTTACTGTTACAGTTGGAGACAATGCAGTTGGATTATCTACACTTTCCCATACAAATGCTGTTGCAGTATATGTTCCAGATGTTAATGGAATCCAAGATAATGCAGGGCTGAATGATTGACCAGATGACAATGAACCAGTAATCCATGCTAATGATACTGTAACACCGTTTTCATCTTGTACTTGTACTAAGTATGCAAATTGTTGTTCTCGGTTTTGGCTATTTGTTATATCAGATGTGATTTGTACTTGTTGATCTACAGATATCTCATCTAATGTATTACCAAATGCATCAACAACACGTGCATTAGATGCTGGTGCTCTTTCTAGAGGTGGTACAATTGTACCAATTATTGCTGTTGCTGTTATATCTAACTCATCAGCAGTAGTATATGGATCTGGTAATGTGTTATCTTCATATTCTACAGTAATTGTATCGCCTTCTGTTACTCTAAGTCTATGACCAGATGATTCATCACGCGTAGTAAAGAATACAGTACCTTCAAATATTCCAGTTGCTTCATTAGTTTCTGTCACTGTAAGATCAACACCACCAGAATCTGAATCGGACCATACATCAACATCAAAATTATCGACTGCTTCAGGATTTAGATTCATGTCAGGATCAATTACTCTAACAACACCATTACCACTTGCAGGATAACTTGCTTCAAGCCATTGTATTTCACCGATATTCCACATAATTAATGCAGATCCTACTACTGTTTCATCTTCAGAATATTCAAATGATATTGTAATACCATCATCATTATCAGCTTCTAAATACCCATCTGTCGGACCTGTACCATCTGTCCTTGGTTTAGTGTCAAATCCAGTTCCAAATTCACCTGTATTAGTATTACCATCAGCATCAAAATTAAATCCAGTGAGGATTAATTCGCCTGTAAATATACCTGTATTTGAACCTGTTTCAACTAATTTATAGTTATTAAGATCATTTCCCCTTGTTGAAATTTTTATTGGGTTACTGTCTGCATCGCCGATTTCATCGATTAAATCTGCATCAAAATTATGATCTGGTGCCACCACTGTTACGTATACTTTATCATTCCATGTGTAAACTTTTTGATCAAGTTCAACTGTAGCACCAAAGTTGGATGTAAATGCTGACATATTAATGTCTTCATCTTCTTCTCCAACATAGTCACTACCAGATGGACCCCAATCAGTATACTCTAATGTGATCTTTTCTCCACGTTCCAAACTATCTCCTGCTAATTTCTCTGGAATTTCTATTACTGTTTGGAATATACCTGTACTATCTCCTGTTTCTCTAAAGTCTGCAGGTTCTGGATCAAATGCTGCTGAGTTTCCACCAGCACTTCCCATTGTAAGTGTTGCAGCATCAGAGTTCCATTCAATAGCATCTAAAGTATATGTTTCTGCAGTATCATTATCTAAATCCCAGTCAGGTTCTATTATTGTAAGTATCATGTCGCTACCAATCAAATATACTGATTTGTCTGATTGTAGTACACCATTCCTTAGATCAAATGTTGCAGAGTCGGTTATTGTATTTGGATCACCAGAAGCATCAGTTGGATCTGTATATTCTACTGTAATAATATCACCTTGTAATATACAGAAATCACTCCCAACTTCAGGATCATCATCAAATCTTATTTTTGGATCATGTATATCTGTTGTAATGCTATTATCAAGTGGTGTATATGAATCAGTGTTTGGACATATTTTAGATGCTGGTCCGTCTGTGTATCTAATAATATAATCAAGTTCAAATATACCACTATCTGGTGAAATTTCTGTAATTGCACCAAGTTGTTGTATTCCTGAGCCATCAATATCATTACCATCTACATCTATCAAACCAGTTTGTGGTGTAAAACCACCAGCGTATGCCAAAACCATTTCATCGGAACCACGAGATAATGTGATTTTTACAGGACCGAATTCTTTACCTGCTATATCAGCTGTTATTGCATCTTCTCCACTTGCTGAAACATCAAAATCAGGATCGTTAATTCGTATGTGAATTACAAGATCACCACTTCCCAGTGTTTCTGCAAGCAACTTTCCATTATTATCACTGTTGTCTAATGTTCCATCAATTCCACTTGAGTGAATTGGAAATATCGAACGTCCACTTGGTGTAGATGTTGTTGATTCTACAAAGTCACTAGCTTCACCCCATGGAACTGGATATACTGTTCTATCCAGACTTATAGAGCCTGTATGAGCTCGTATGCCTGCGCTACTTCCAACCTCTATTATTTCTCCAGACTGATCTCTAAAATCAAAGTAATTAACTTCGATATCAGTTCCTGTTACTGACATAATCTTACCACCATGTGATCTTGCACAATATGTTTCTGGTATTTTGAAATTACCTTCAAAAATACCAGTTGCAGGTCCTGTTTCAATCAATGTGAAACCAGTAGAACCTAATCCGTCAGTGGTATCATTGTCTGTACATGACACACCATTAATTACAGCTGATGATGATGCCCATATCTCGTCATCAAAAGTTATACTTACTAATTTTCCTAATGGACCAAAACTAAATACTGGTAAATCAGATGCGCCTACTGTATCTAATGCAGGATCATTTTGTTTTCTTACAACTGTATATATTTCTATTAAGTTGTTATCTTGATTTAAGTCCTGGTCTTCTAGTGTTATTGATACTGTATCTGCTACCTTATATGTAGTAGAATCTAGTGATATAACTCCTGAATGTGATATAGCCTCTCTTTGATCTGCAATCTGTGTATATACTCCATCAGCACCTAAGTCATAGTAATTAATCCGTGGTGCATTCTCATCTATTAAATCTTCATTTACAATGAACTGTGGATTTGATGATATTGTACTTAAGTTAGCATGTGTCTTTGGATCTAGTATATTCAATTGGTTAATCATTACGTATTCTATTGTACCTTCAAAAGTACTTGTATTGGTACCATTTTCTTCTAATTCAAATCGCGTTATTTGGTTTGCTATTCTTTCATTGGATTGTATTCCATCATCAGTAAATCCAAATGTAAAAAAGTCAGCTACTATTGGATTTACTGATTTTATACCTAGTTCTATTGGATTACTAAATTTAAAGAATAAACCTATGTTTGTATCGTCATCTAGGCTAAATATCAATTCATATAAACTCTTAGGATCATTGCCCAATTGTGTTGAATTGAGATCAATTAATCCAGCTGATGAACCATTGTTAAATAGCGATATGCTTTGAAGAGGAGTTGTTACAATTCCATTATTATTTATAATTTCGTCGTTTGCATTAGCAATTAAATAAACGTCTATGTTATTTGCTGAGTTAACTACAGAACTTATATCGTAATTAAATAAGTTTAATCCACGGAAATTATTGTCATATGGATCTTGTATTGAATTACGTAACTCTTCAGCTGTTGTTGCAAGATCAATAATTAATCCATTAACCAATGTACTTGTTGTTGCACTTGTAGATATTATTGCTCTATCACTGAATTTCTGTACTACAACACTTGTATCTAGACCTGAACTTACTATATCACTGATAATACTATTTTGATCTGATTTAGAAGTAGATTCTGTTATGGTATAATTTGCCTTAACTTTTGTATTTTTTTCCACTCCAGATTCTCCTAGTGTAAATGGATCACCTGTACTTAATGCAGGTAGTAATGCTGTATCAGGATCACTTATACTTAATTTTTCACCAACTCGTGTATTTTTATTTGCATCTGAATCCACTAATACAACTGATAGTCTTTCTCCTGATGTCCATTCACTGTCATCAGCTGATTGCATATCAATTGTTGCAAATCCATAACCTACTAGAATGCTTTGTGGACCATTATAGTTAATTGTTGCAGACGTACCACGTCCTGCACTCTTAGATACAATAACATTTGCATTGTTTAGTTCGTCATAGTTAGTAAATATGCCAGCATTTGGTGCAATTTCTGTAATTGTAACTGGTTGTGTACCAGCAGGTAATGCACCTCCTATAGTTGATACATTACTTACTTTATCGCCTATAGTCATTTGATCATTATTATCTACAATATTTATAACATCACCAGCGCCTTGTGCATCTGCATTGATACTTAATACACCATTGCCTGAAAACATTAATTCATTTAATGTTGTGTATATGTTTGCTGATGCTCCTAATGTATCTGCTACATTATCTCCATTTTTGTTAAATATATTGTAATGTGTAGATAGATTACTTACGTCGGTACCAAATGTCCACGAGTCTACGTCAGTAGGGTCAATATTAAGTTGTTGATCAGTTATAGTAAAATTAACTTGTGATCCTTGCGGATATTTAGCTCTATCTAGATCTAAGTTAGCAAATTGTGATGATGAAGCAAAAGTAAGTGTAGTACTTTGTACATTACTACTTTTGTTGTATTGCACAATTACATTGCTACCAGGTACAAAATCATATAATTGTATGAAAGGCCATGCACTCTGACTTATATCTATTTGTCCTATTCCAGTTATGTTATTATTATTATTTAGTGGTTTTTCTTGTCTAAGTACATTCATTGTATCTCCAGCAGATATAGTACATGTATTGGTAATTGGATCAGTTCCTTGTGTGCCACCCATTGTTGTACTTGGTACTGCGATGCCTGAGCTATCAGTTAGACTGATGTTCAGTATACCATTTGATATATCAGTATCAGTACTACAAAATGTACCAAAATCTAATCCACTGCCTGTTGCACCAGTATTCTGAATTTCATCAGCTATTTGTGCTTGGTTTCTATCTGCAAAGTATCCATACCAATTACCGTCAGTCGCCTGAACCATTCGTAGGTTTTTACCATTTATGGTTACATTTGGTTCACCTGTATCAATACTGGTTGAGCCCACACTTGAATCTATTATTACTACTTCTATAACCATAGGTCCTGCAAAGTAATTAGCAAATTGTGAATTTTCTGCAGATACGAATAAGTTAGCATTAGCTGCACTGACTTGTGGTATAATTGATGGAATTGAAAGTCCCCCAAATATCATTATTGTTATTAATGTAAGACTAGTTAATTTACGGTTTATTTCGTTATTCATGTTATTGTTATTTTTTTTTAAATTTAATATATAAGGCTAATGGACAATTTGTTCATTTTTAGTTATATTTCAAGTTATATCTATTATCAATACACAATAGTGCGGTAGATCTACTTAAAATTAGTTAATGTTACAAGTTTATTTTTAACAAATTCAATTGATTTAACTGGAGTAGGGTCTAGTTTTGAAATTATTGCACAGTAGATTGTCGTATAGTCAAGGAAATACACAAGCGTAATTAGTTTTGATATTATGTTCCCTTTTATGGCAAATATTTCTCTATAATCTATATTATTGTTTCTAAAATATTCTTTTATTATATCCCAACGTTCTTTAGTTTTTATGTAGTCATTTTCGCCTTCAAGCAGTATTGGTTTTATACATGATGATTTTTCCCATGCGACAATTCCATTATGACATGACTCGATAATATCTTCTACTATTACATGTGATTTCGCATTTTCTTGTAAGGAGTTTTTGAATCTAATGGCTGCTGCCTGTAGTCCCCAAGGATAATACATTAAAGGAATATTTGTTATCCAATTTGCTAGTTTAAGTGAACCATTAGTATCACTAAGATTATAAGAAGAAATGTATCTTGACATTATTTTCATTTTGGTTATTGATTCAGCAACATCAGTTTTTTTAATTTTGAGTATTTGTTCTAGAACTTTTAGTGTAGAATAAAAATAGTTAACAAGAGATGCCCTAGATGAATGAAATTTTTGTACGCGCCTGTACTCTATTTTATTTTTTAAACAATATTTTTCAACTAGTCCTCCAGAAGAAAATACTATTGTTTTACAATTTAATTTGTTTGTAGAGTATAGAATTTTAATTGCTTCATCAGTATTACCTGAAATACTTGTGACAACTACTAGTGTTTTAGAGTCAACTGTCTTTGGTAGTAAATATCCCTTCACCACATTAACATGTATATTAGTTCTTGATAAGATTGCTGAGAAAATATCTCCTATTGCTCCTGAACCACCCATACCAGCAAATACAATATGATCAATGTTTTTGAAGTCTATATAATCATAATTTAATTCGTATGATGATGTGGCAATCTCTGGCCATCTATCATAGATTATATGCATCCCACTTTGGTCATATTTTTTTAAGTCAAAATAATTTATCAATTGTTTATTAAACAATACCAATTACAATATAATTATTTTAGCCGCACATTAATTCTTTAAACATCATTACTAGTCTTAAATTAAGAACTATTTAACAAAAGTATTATAAAATGATATAGCGTCTTCTTTATTTTTTGCACCAGTGATAATTGCAGAGCCTTTTTTCATGAGGTCTATTGATATATTATTAGTATTTATAGATATTCCAAGTTCGCTTTTATTTTCTATATTAAACCCATACATATTTGATATATTCATAAATTTTTTTGTGTTAAATTCAAATTCATTAGTAGGTGTAACAGAAAATGTTCTTTTTCCTTTTCTACTACAAAGTTCTTCTACTATCAATTTCTCAGTTTTTATTATTTTATTATTTCCGTTACCACATATTGGACATTCTAAGATTTTTAATGTTTTAGTATATACAAAATTCAGCGTATCTAGATCCACGTGTAAAATTTTATCTATAAGATTCGGTTTTTTTCCAAGCAATATATTTATGGCTTCAGATGTTTCTATTCCACTAATTATTGATAGTATTGAAGGGTGGACCCCTTCTATACTACATGTAGGCATGTAATCGTCATCAAGATCAGGAAACATGCAATAATAACATGCGCTTTTTTTAGGGATTATGGTAAATGATTGACCTGATGTTCCTACAGCAGCTCCAGTTACTAATGGAATATTATTATCTATACATGCCTTGTTTATAGAATATCTTGCGTTCACACTATCTAGTGCATCGATCACGACATCACATCTATCTATTATATCTACTGAATTATGATCGTTGATGGATACGGGTAATGCTTCTATTTTAGTTGATGGATTTATTTTTTGTAGTTTTTTTTTTGCTATTTCTACTTTTATTTTTCCTATATCAGAATCATCGAAGATTGTTTGTCTAGGAAGATTAGACAGTTCTACTATATCTCTGTCAACTATTCTTATTTTTCCTATTCCCATAGCAGTAAGTCTTGTAGTTATTGGATTCCCTAGTCCCCCTACTCCAACAACACATACACTTGATTTTCTTAGTTTTAATTGTCCCATATATCCTATATTTTCTAGCATTATTTGTCTAGAATATCTATTAAGTTCCATATCAGATAACTCTTGACTGCCACCAGCCACCGCCGGCAGAATATAAATTTCATCACCATCTTTTAATGTTGTTTCCATTCCTTTATAGAATTTAGAATTTTTTCCATTTATGTATACATTGATGATGGGTTTAAGAGTTCCATCTGAATTTATAACTTTGTTTTTAAATTCTATCCCAATGTTTTCTGAAATTTTCTTGAACACATCTAACAATGTAGTTTTTGTAGAAGAAATACTAAGTTTTTTTTCTCCATTATTATTATTAAATACTGATGGAACTATGAACGTGATTTTTATCAAATTAATTGTACCCCATTGCTGGTAATATTTTTTCGGCGTATGGTTGTATTACACGAGGTTTTTGTATTGTATGAATTAATGTTTCTGTTGATTTTAATCCGTTGCCAGTAACAAGACATACAACACTATCACTTTTATCAATAATTCTATTTTCAACCATTTTTTTAAGCACTGCTACAGATACTCCGCCAGCTGGTTCTGTAAATATGCCTTCAGTTTTAGCAAGCATCATAATAGCATCAATTATTTCTGTGTTATTAGAATTTTCTGCGTAGCCACTATACTGTTTAAGTCTTTTAATAACATAAGCACCATCTCCTGGATCCCCTATTGCAAGACTTTTAGCGATGGTATCTGGTTGCTCTATAGGAATAATTTCACTCCTATTTTCTTTAAATGCATTAACTACTGGATCACATCCATATGGCTGCGCAGCTACTATACACATTCTAGATATATCATTCAACAAACATGTATTTTGTAGTTCTTCAAATCCTTTACATACTGAATTCAACATTGCACCACTTCCAACTGGAATAATAATAAAATCTGGTGTTTTCCAACCAAGTTGTTCAGCAATTTCAAATGCTAATGTTTTTGAACCTTCAGTGTAATATGGTCTCATATTTATATTCACTATACCTATACCTTTTTGATCACCAACTTGTGCTGCAATACGATTTGAATCATCATAAGTACCATCTATTGCAATATATTCAGCACCATATGAAAGTGCCTGTACAATTTTTGGTTCTTCTATATTCTTTGGTGCAAATATAAAACACTTAAAATTTCCTTTTGCTGCATGTGCTGCAGTTGCTGATGCAAGATTTCCTGTTGATGCGCAACCTACTGATGAAATACCAAATTCTTTGGCTTTAGATATTGCTACTCCAGCAGGCCTATCTTTAAATGAAAATGTAGTATTCACAGAATCATTTTTTATGTATAAATTATTAAGAGCTAATTTTTTACCTAGATTTTCAGCTTTCATTAATGGTGTTAATCCGCTACCAATATCAACTATATTAGATTTATTTATTATCGGCAACAATTCAAAATATTTCCAATATGTATTAAAACGACTTTGAAATAAATTCTTCGTAATTAAAGAAAAATCATATTTAACATCAAGTGGGCTAAAACAATAATCGCATATATATTTGAAGTCCGGTTTATACTCTATTTTGCATTCCCTACACTGCAAAAAAATTTTAGACATGGTATGTTATGATCATGGCTATAGATAAAAAATTCTAATATAAAGTTAAGTATTACTTAACTTTGAATTATAAAGTAAATTAATACGGTATATTACATCACAATGATCATACGGTAATATTTGTAATTAGTTATTTTACATATAATAGATGTATTTATTACATAACTATATTATTAATATTTTTGTTATAGTGTATATAATGGCAATTAATGTATCACATCAAAAGTAGGTGTGTACTAATTTAGTTTTGTTAGTTACATAAAAGTGCCATAAATACTATTTTGCTGATAATTCATAATGAAAGCATGTACGCTTATTGGTATGACATGATGGTCCAGTAGGTACTACTAAATATAGTAATGTATCACAATCGCAGTCAACAAGAATTTTTTTTACTTTTTGTATATTTCCAGATTTTTCTCCTTTCATCCATAGTTTTTTATGAGTTCTACTCCAAAACCATGAATTTCCTGTTTTTTTTGTTAGAAGTAATGAATTTTTATTGGAATATGCTAATGTCAAAACTTCTTTTGAGTTAATATCTTGTACTATTACAGGAACTAATTTATTGCATTTTATAAAATCAATATCTTGTATTTCTTTTTTCATACAAGCTTATTTCAAATTTTACTTATAATCTTACATATATATTATTATTATTAAGAAATTTTTTTATTTCATATATTGAGTATGCATTACTGTGGAGTATTGATGCTACTAATGCTCCAGACACATTTGTTTTTTTGAAAATTTTCAATATATGTTCTGGTGTACCACAACCCCCAGATGCAATTACTGGAATAGAGACACTATCTACTATTGATTTTGTAAGTTGTATGTCGTATCCATTTCTTGTTCCATCCATATCAATACTAGTCAATAAAATTTCTCCTGCACCAACAGTTTGAGTTTTTTTTGCCCAATCTATTGCGTCTAACCCGGTTCTTTTTTTTCCACCATATATAAAAACTTCAAACCAAAATTTTTTTGAATTATCATAAAATATATTTTTTTTATTTTTAATATTATAGTTTTTTTTTGCATCTATTGCAATTATAATACACTGTCTTCCAAATAATTTCATTAGTTGATTTATTAAATACGGATTTTCAACTGCTGCAGTATTGAGAGCAACTTTATCTGCTCCATTAAGTAAAATATCACGTGCATGTTTTAGTGTGGATATTCCTCCACCTACACTAAATGGAATGTCTATGACTTTTGCTATTTTTAATACTAGATCCTTTATAATATCACGTTTTTCTCTTGATGCTGTTATATCAAGAAAAATAAGCTCATCAGCCCCACCATCTCTATATTTTTTTGCTAAGAGTATAGGATCTCCAACATTTTTAATTGACAAAAAATTTAAACCTTTTACAACTTTATAATTGTCAACATCTAAACATGGTATAATTCTTTTAGTCAAAGTCATATTTTTTTTACTTCAGATATAATTAGTAAATCTTCATATAGTGATTTACCTAGCACTATTCCATATACGTTAGTTTTTTTTAGATTAGCGATTTCCTTCAAATTAGAGATACCTCCTGCAGCAAATATGTTAGCTTTTTGCATCTTACAAACACTCTTGTAAACATCCAAATTAGGTCCTTGCAATGTTCCATCTTTTTCTATGTCAGTCAAAAGAAAATATGAAAATCCAGTTTTAATGAAATTATCAATGCTATCAACTAATCTTATTTCTGTTTTTTTTTTCCATCCATCAATAGCAACATTACCACAAACATGATCAATAGCTATTATTATTCTATCATTATATACCAAAAGTTTCTGTAATAGCTTTTTATTCGTAAATGCAGCAGTGCCTAACACTACTCTTGATGCAAATTTCAGTGTATCGTTTATTATTTTTTCATTTCGTAGTCCACCTGCCACTATTGTTGGAATTGATATATTACGCACTATTTTTTCAATTATTGAAATATTAGAACCATATCCTAGTGTCGCATCAAGATCTACAAATTGGATCATATCAGCTCCACAATTTTCCCATTTTTTTGCAATTTTAAGTGGATCAGCAGAATAGACTTTTTTTTTATCTGGATCACCTTGCAACAATCTTACTACTTTCCCATTCATAAGATCTATTGCTGCAATTATTTTCATTTATTACATTGCCTTAAAAAATTTTTTAATATTAGTAAACCAAATTTGCCTGATTTCTCAGGATGAAATTGAGTACCATATAAATTATTTTTTTCTATTATTGCAGGTATCTTTACCCCATAATTAGAATTAGCAACTATGATTCTATTATTTTTTGGTTGTATTCTATATGAGTGTATAAAATACATCAGGGAATTATTAGGTATATTTTCAAGAAGTGTACTATATTTTTCTATTAAAATATTATTCCAGCCCATATGTGGTACTATCAGTTTATTTGGAAGTAAAACTACTTCTCCTTTAAATATATTAAGACCATTCTCGTTTCCTTCATCACTTTTTTCGAATAATAGTTCCATACCAAGACATATTCCTAAAATTGGAATTTTATAAACAATATCACTAAAACATTTTTTAGAGTTACTGCTAATTGTTTTTATTGCTGGATCAAAGTTACCCACACCTGGAAATAGTAACCCAGAGTAGCTACCTATATAGTCAAAACTATTTATTATATGTACTTCAGCACCAATATTTTCAAGTGATGTTTTAAGACTGAATATATTTCCAGAACCATAATCAAAAATTGCTATTTTTACCATACCACTACATTACATTCTTTGTACTTGATATTGATCCTTGTTTTTTATCTATAGTAGATGATAGTCTAAATGCAACTGCCAATGATTTAATTGCCGCTTCAATTATGTGATGATCGTTAGTACCATATTTAGTAGATATGTGTATACAACAACAAAGATTTTTTACAAGAGATTCAAAAAAATGTTCTATATCTTCTTTATGCATGTCCTCAATCATATCTCTTTGTAATTTAAGATGTATTTTATTATATGAACGAGTTATTAGATCAATTGAAGATTCAACTAAAGACTCATCCATGGGTATCGATGCAAAACCAAATCGTTGTATTCCAGACCTATTTCCAAGTGCGTGATTTATACTAGTACCAACAGTAATTGCCACATCTTCTACAAGATGATGTTTTATATTGTCTTTTGAATTTGACTGTAAAATAATATCAGACAGTGAATGTTTACCAAAAGTGGATACAACATGATCAAGAAATTTTATTCCTGTGTTTATACTAACTTTTCCAATACCGTCTAAATTAACACTAACTGTTATATTAGTTTCAGTAGTTTCACGTTTCAGTGTATATTTTCTTGATTTCATAAACCAAGTTATTTTTTAATAAGATTTAATACATTCGGAAGATGGTCTATTGACTTTAAAATTAGTTCCACATTTTTTCCCTTAAAGAGTTTTATCTTATTATCCTGATCATTACTACATCCAAATATGCCACAGAAAGTTGTTTTGAATCCTAATTGTGTTGCTTTATCAGCCATTATTAGATCTTCTATTGAATCACCGATATACAAACAGTGTGATGAATTAAGCCTGTTAATAGAATTGATTAAAGATATCGGATTTGGTTTTGCTAATTTTCTAGATTCATCATCTAAAAACATAGAATTATTGACATTAAAGTAATACAACAGATCTCTTAAAGAGTATTTTATAGATTGTATCCCTCTTCCAGTTACAATTGCAATTTTATCATTAAATTTTCTTTTTAGTTCCAATAACAGATATCTTGTAACTATAAGCTTATCGTTTTTAATAAAACCAGTACAAATTAATTCAGGTTTTTTTTTATATATGGAGTAATAAAGCTCTGAACCATAAAAAAACTGATCAAATATAGAACACAAGATGTTATTAGGGTTATAAGGATAACCTAATTTTTCTATTATATGTGAAATGTCTATTTGCAACATTTTGATATACTTTTCAACTGATTTTATTCCAGTGTTATCAGAGTTTGCAATTATTTCATAAATAAATTGACTGTTATGTTTATTTGATTTTTTTGCAGCTACAAACGCCAAAATTATTGCATATACGACATCTACTTCGTCATTAAATCCTCCTGTAGCCTTAAAACTATCTATTATTCTATGTGTAACTATATAGTGTATTTTAGTGTTAAATATTTTTTTCAATATATATCCCACTGTTTTTTTAATTGCAAGATCATATGAATTAGTAATATCTATTAAAACACCATCACAATCAAAAATTATGGAGTCCACTCCATTAATATTATCTTTTACATCATTTCTTAAATAAATATTTGGTGTTAGCATTATCGTAAAAGATCACGTATAGCAAGAAGAAATTTTGAATTCATTTCATTTGAACCTATTGTTACTCTTAAACATCCATTATATCTTCCAATTTTGCCTAGTTTTTTAACTAGGATTCCTTGTTCAGCAAGTGCAGTATATATATTCAAATAATTATCTTTTGCATCAAAAAGTACAAAATTTGCTTTGGAATCAAAAACCTCAAATACATTAAATTTACGTAGATTTTCTATCATTTTATTTCGCTCATTTTTAATATTTTTAATCACATCAAATATTTTATTAGTATTTTCCAATAATAAAATTCCAGCTTCTATTGCTATGGAATTTACAGGGTATGGATATTGAATAGTTTGTGTAAATGTATTTACTATATTTTTATTAGATATCATATACCCAAGTCGTAGACCAGCAAAACCAAATGCTTTTGAAAATGTTTTTAAAACTATAAGGTTTTTATTTTTTTTTATCATGCCTAAAATAGAGTATTCAGAGAAATCACTGTATGCCTCATCGACTATTATAAGTCCATCAAATTCTTGCATGATTCTAATTAATTCATTTTTAGTAAATTGGAATCCTGTTGGATTGTTAGGAGAATCTAAATATATCATATCAACACTTTTAGATTTTAAAATAAACTTATCAATATCTAATGTCATAGATGATGAAAATTGTATTTTAAGTGTTTTTAACGAATGTAATTTACATCTAATCTCAAAAAATCTAAACGTAGGACTGGGAGCAAGTATTTTAATTTTTTTAAATGTGAGATTTGATAATAACAGATCAATAATTTGATCTGTACCACAACCCAATCCAATTTCATTTTGTGAGATAGAGTGATATTTTGATAATGACTTGATAAGTTGTACGGTTTTTTTTTCTTCTGGATATTCTCTTACATCACATTTATTTTTTGCTTCACTGATCAACTTATTCTGATATTGTTTTTCAACAACAAAATTTTCATTGGAATCAAGTTTCAATACTCCTGAATATTTTGGTTTTTCATATTTGTCAATATAAGCCAAATTAGAGATTTTTTTGTAAAACCAATTTTTTTTCATGTTAAACGACAATTTATAGATTCATAGTGATTTGGTAGGTCTTCTATTTGTGTTAGTGTCTTTATATAGTTAGATATTTTTTTTAATGTTGATTTTGTTGATTCTATTTTAGTATCAATCTTCATAAAATCAAATACTGATAATGATCCTCTGGTTCTTCCAAAACCATTGGTTGGTAATATATGATTAGACCCTAGTGCATAATCACTTGCAGAAGCTGGGGTATATTTTCCAACTAAAACAATACCTGCATTTCTAATCTTAGATAGTATAGTGTTTGGATTTTTAGTAATTATTTCAAGATGTTCAGGAGCTATATCATTGATTAAGTTTATCATACTATGTTGATTTTTACAAACAATAATAGAACCATTATTTGTTAAGCTTTCTTTCACTATTTTTTTTCTTTTAATTTGTTTAATCTTTTCATCAATTATATTTTTAATCTTATTGGCAACTATATTTGATGTTGTAATTATATTGCAAATGGTATTTGGATCATGTTCAGCTTGTGAAATTATATCACATGCTACAAAATTTAGATTTGTTGTAATATCTGCTATTATAGATAGCTCAGTTGGACCAGCAATCATATCTATTGATGTAGTATCACTAACTAAAAATTTTGCAGAAGTTACAAAAGTACCACCAGGACCTACTATTTTGTTTACTGGTTTTATTGATTCTGTACCATATGCAAGAGCCGCAATAGCATGTGCACCTCCAGTTTTATAAAATTCAGTTACACCGCATATATCAGCTGTCACCAAAATAAGTGGATCGATCATACCATATTTATTAGATGGAGAGACTACAACAATCCTTTTGACGCCAGCTATTTTTGCAGGTATAACTGCCATAACTAGTGAGCTAGGATACCTAGCAAGTCCTCCAGGAACATAACAACCAACATCATTTATTGGCACAAAAGATTTTTGTATTTTTGTACCGTTTACATTAATCATAATATTTCTAAATTGCTTTTTTAATGCAAGTTCAGTTTTAGATAGCTGACGTTTTATGAATTTAATTGCATTTATTTGTTCATTTGTCACTTTTGAATATGCATAGTTTATATCAGAGTTTAGTATCTTTAGATTAGTAATATCAGCACCACAAATTTTTTTCTCATGTTTTTTCAACGCAATATCACCATTTTTTTTTACTGTGGATATAATTGCTTCGACATTTTTTTTATTCTTCAATGTAGTGAAATTTTTTGATTTGATGTTGTTACTATTGACTATTTTCATATTTATCATGCTTCAAGTTCTAGGATTTGACGAGGTTCATGAACTACTAAACCTTGAGCTATCTTTCTAATTATTGGAATCAATTTATAAAAATTTGATTTTAAGATGACTGTGTTTACACCATACCAACCTTTTTTGCTCAAACTACAGATAGTTGGTTTTTTTAATGATTGAAGTTCGTTTAATAAACTTTGTAAATTTTCTTTTTTGACATTAATATATATATGTAGGTATTTTCTGCTGTTTATAGCACCTTTGATAAGTGTTATCATATCAAAAATTTTTTCTCGTTTTATTTTATTTTTTATTGATTTTTTATTTACAATAAGACAAGCACTTGACTCCAATATTGTATGGATTATTTTCAATTGATTTTGTTGTATAGTGGTGCCTGTTTCAGTGGCATCCACTATGGCATCAACATCATCTGGTGGTTTTGCTTCTGTTGCACCAAAAGATAAATGTATTTGAACACGTTTATTGTCACCAAAACGTATCCAAGGTGTGACAATAAGAGGAGAAGAAAAACCATAAATATTCTTATATGCACTACATTGTTTTATGAATTCTGATGTGGTAATTAAGTACTCAGAAGAAATCCTAAGTATTTTTTTTCTTTCGTTATATGAACTGATCATATCATCAAGTGTGTTGAATTTTGTATTATTAGGGATTGCAAAAACTAACTTTATTTTACCGTATTCTAGATCTAGTACAATGTCTACATCTGATTTAGTTTCATTTATCCAGTCTTTTCCAGTTATCCCAATATCGTATAGACCGTCTGACACTAGATTTGGGATCTCTTGAGGCCTAAGTATTTTAACTTCTATTCCAGGATCATCTAGAAATACACGATATACACGACTTTTATAGTTTACATATGTCCATGATTTTTTAAGTGTATGTAGTGTTGATGCCTCAAGACTCCCTTTTGGTATAGCGAACTTTATTGTCATTTATTATACATAATCTTAAGCAAGTTTTTTATTGATAACATTTGCTTTTTTTACTGAAATATTACCTTCTTTAATCATTTTTTTTACCACAATGTCTATTTTGTCAGGTTTTACTCCAGCCGATGCTGCTATATTTTTAGCATGAAGTCTCATATGCCCTTTTTGTATTCCTTCAGTGACAAGTGCATATAATGCTGCAAAATTTTGTGCTAGGCCAATAGATGCCATTATACATGCTAATTTAGATGATGAAACAGCGTTAATAATTTTCAAACATAGTTTAGCCATAGGATGTGTATTTATAATACCACCTACTGTACCTACTGGTAGTGGAAGTTCTATTGTTCCTAACAGATTCCCATTGATGTCTTTCTTCCATTTTGTTAATGGTTGATAGTTTCCTGTACGTGACGCAAATGCATGTACTGTCGCTTCTATTGCACGTGTATCCTGACAAGTTGCATTAGATACTGCAATGATTCCATTCATTATTCCTTTGTTATGTGTAACAGCACGATATTTATCATTTACAGCTATTTTATATGCAAGAATTATTTTATTTACTACATCATCACCACCAATTGCATTTTTATCAAAAATTGCTGATGCATTTACAATTCTTTTTGTATAATAATTAGTTAGTATTTTTAATAATACATGACCATGAGTCAATTTCTCTATCAAAGGAGCAATAGCCTCACACATACTGTTTGTAACATTTGCACCCATTGCATTGTTTACATCTATAACAAGTTCTATAACTAGGATAACATTTGAATCCACGGTAATTTTCCTACATAGAATATTTTTTGCGCCTTTTTTGATTTTTGAAAGTGTATAGCTTCTTAGGTTAGCAATACGTAAAATCCTTTTTATATTTTTATTTACATCATTAACTGCGTTGTCAACATCACCACATTCAACTACATAAATTTGACCTACACTATACTGATTTCCTGACTTTGATTTAAAACCACCATGGATAAGTGCTATTTTAGCAGCTTTGGAAGCTGCTGCAACCACAGATGGTTCTTCTATTACCATTGGTATAATGTGTTTTTTATTATTAATCATAAAATTAGTTGCAATACCTAGTGGTAATGAAAAAACTCCAATTACATTTTCTATAATTTCATTAGCTCGTTCAAATGTAATTATATCAGTTTGTTTTTCTAATAAAAGTAATTCATTTTTTGTTAGTTTAGAAAACTCTCTAATAAGATCAAGACGTCCACTTTTATTTTTTTTAAAAAAATTTGAGAAATCATTCAATTTATTTTTTCATCCTAATTAATTTATCACCAGTACTACTAGGAAAACCTTTTCCATCGATATTGATACCAATACATAAATGTAATAATTATGTCCAATATTAACATCTCTAATTCTACCAAATAAAGTAATATTTCTTAAGACATTGATATATTTTCATTAATTTTTGATTTATATAGATTAGAGGTTGATGGTTACGGCATAATCATATAATTTTTTTCTGGATTTTTATGTTTCAATATAATAATGCCTCATGGTTCTATTCTTGGATCATATCATACTAACGTACCAACAAATTTTTTATTTCCTACACAAGCTTGTTCAAGACATCCATAAATTTGTCATGCCACAATTAAATTAATTTAATTTTTTATAGGTACTAGTTCTGTAGTAAACAAATTTCCTTTATTGTCCATACAATACATTGTATGTTATTGTGTCAATAAGAAAAAATTAAAGAATTATAAAATGGATTATCAGCTTGAATAGAATCATCATTGATTTCCAGAATTTTTTCTTCTAGTAAATTTATAACCTGTAGGTAACGTGAATTAAATGGTAATGCATCTGTTGTTACATATAATTTATCATCTGGATAGAACTTTATTACTCTACTATTATTAAACTTGAATCCATGTGTTTATCTATAATAGTAACTATATTCCTGGGTATATTGTTATATTCTGTTATTCTTATTACATTATTCCAGAATAAATTATCAACTTTATATCTATAGTAAGCATGGATAAAGTTATTTTATGAGGACTCTTGACATGCTATTAAACCATGTAATACGCTATCAAATACATTAGACATCTAAATATTAATAAGATTAATTTCTAACATGATACTAGATTCTGTCACTTTTATTTTTAAATTTTTTTCTGCTATATGGATTTTGTTATCTTCAATGTATATTTCTGTAAGGCTATTCAAATTTGTTGCTATTCAATCACATTTTCTGATATGTTATTAATTGATTTTGGAATAATAGGTTTTGAACTAAAAACAAATAAAATTATAGATATTGCAAATATTGTAATAATACTTATGATATGTAGTTTATCAATGATAATTACTATTAATATGCACTAATAGTTTTTTGATAAAGTGTATATACTACAAATTATATTTCGAAATAGCGGGGTGGGGAAGTCAGATTAAGGCTAAGTCATCCCGGCGGGCTCATAATTATATCTATTGAGAAACCCGCAAATCAGTAGTTCAAATCTACTCCCCGCTAATTATTTTTGTATATACAGAACCACGATGCCAAATTATTAAAAATCTTATTTTCATTTTTTATTCCTATTCTTTGTAGAGGACGAGTGAGATGCCTATGAGCTGATTTTATTGGAACATATGACTGTAATTTAATTTTTCTTGATATTTCTATAGTAATTTTGTTGTTTGATTTGATTTTGCATAAATTGCATCTAAAACCCTTACCGAGTCCTTTAGATTTCATTCTTTTATTACAGTTTGTACATATAGGATTTGTAAGCTTTGTATCTTTTGATAATTTCAAGATTTCCAGTAACTCTACATTTAGTACTCTTTCATGATTTTTTGAAGCTCTTCGTATTCCACCTCCTACACGAATATTATCACCTTTTATCAAGTTCATGGATACCATAGTTATGCCTGTAGGTTTGTATACAATACATCTTACATTTTTTTCATTTTTAATAATTGAAAAAATAACATGACCGCCTTTTTGCATAACTGGTGCTATGGAAATACAACCAGTGACGGTTCCTGATAAGTATGGCTTAAATTCAAATATATTTATTTCATTTTCAAGATGAGATGATGTGCCTTGATTTGACTTGAATATCATATAACCATCTAGTTTTTCTTCAGTCTTGATTAATTTTGATGCATGTATTAATGATGCTATATTTTCTCCTCGTAATCCATAAAAAACTGGATCAGGACCTCTTGGAGCAATCAAAATTCTATTTTTGTAGTAGCTGTTAAAAATAGATGGGTGTGTTTGTTCTATTAATTTTACATTATCTAGAGCAATCTTTCTTTGTGTTCCAAACTTAGATTTTTTTCTATATCCAATTAGTTCAAATGTATAATCTGTAAATTTATACCCAACTGCGCTTAGTGCTCCAACTAAACCTTGTCCATTTCCTAATGAAAAGTGATCAATGTTATTAGAGATAATAAAGTTTCTAGTATATTTTCTACTAATTAGTTGCCATAATGCAAGTTTACTAAATTTATTAAAAGATTCAGGTACGTGATTGTTATAAAATATAATTCCAGGATTTGCACCACCATCAATATCTGAAAATTTCGTAACCAAATTAATTATTTTTCTTTTTATTTTGTATTCGTCGCTAGTTTTTATTTTAAGTGCTATAGAACCATTACCACGAGTTTTCCAAGGTATATTAGGATTTAATCGTATAAGTTTTGGATAATCCATAAATTCTACTTTTTCTTGTTTAAGAAACGCAGCTATTTTATATGCAAGATAAGTTGTGCACATTCCATTTATTGAATCAGTATCATCAATACCAATACTAATAACAGAACTATTTTTCAAATATGTAACATGATATTAACCAAATTATATAAACAAACAGATTTAAATTAAAATTATGTTGTTTATTAATTAATGATAATAATAGACGAAAAAAAAATTTTTGCTGAGATTAAAAAAAGTAAACCAACATCTGTTGCACTCAATGCACCAGACGGTTTAATCCATAAGACACAAAAAACTGCATCAAAAATAATGAGCGTATTTAATATCCCCGCATATGTAATTTTGGATACCACGTGGGGGTCATGTGATCTCAATGTACATGCTGCTAAGATTTTGTCTGCAGGAATATTATTCAATATAGGCCACACAATAAATGTAGATATGTTATATGGTAGTGTAGTAATGATTGATGCTTTTGATGATATTTCTTTTAACAAAGTAGCAGAAAAATGTATAAAGCTTCTTAGTAATAAGACTATAGCATTATCTACTAATAGTCAACATCTACATCAACTTAATGATGTGAAAGATATATTTGAAAAACATAAAATAAAAGTAAAAATTGGAAACCATAAAGGACAACTCAACAATGGGCAAGTATTTGGATGTGAATTTTATACAGTATCAGAATTAAGTAATATTGACTCTAATGTATTTCTAGGACAAAGTAATTTTCATGCAGCTGGTATTGCATTATCAACTAACAGGCCAACGTATGTATTAGATCCGTATTTTAATGAAGTAACTGAAATAACTGAATTTGCTCAGAAACTACAAAGAAAAGCAATTTTGTCTATATATAAAGCTGCTGACGCTAATGTTTTTGGAATAATAGTTGGGTTAAAAGAGGGACAGCTTTCAAAGATAACAGCACTAAAGTTTAAAAAAGAACTAGAGAAAAATGGAAAAATTGTTCAATTATTTGCGCTTACAAACATAACTAATGATAGATTAGAATGTTTAGATGGTATAGAAGTATTCATCCAAGTAGCATGTCCAAGAATTTCAATAGATAATCATTTTGACAGACCAGTCCTATCAACTCCTCAAGCTAATGCATTATTAAAAATACTACAAAATGAAAGTATAGAAGAATGCTTACAGTTACCACACTGGTTGTAAATAAATTTAAGTGTGGATATATAAACGATTATAATTAAATATGTTGTATTAATATACATATGATAGTATTTCCTGGAGATGAATTATTTTGTATTGAGGAGTATGAGAATGGAGATAATACTATTGATGATGGGAATGGAATTATAAGAGCTACAACTATTGGAGTATCTAAAACTAATAATAAAGATCATGTGGTAATGGTAAAAAGCAAAACATGCCAACTATTGCCAAAACCAGGTGATGTGATAATCGGAGTAGTTGTATCAATAGTTGCATCAATGTTAGTGGTTTTGATAGAATATGTAAACAATAAATTAATTAATTCAAAAATTGAATGTGTGTTTTATACACGTAATATAAAGAAAAAAACTACAGCATTAGTAAATGATGTTGTCATGTTAAAAATTATAAGCTATAAAAATGGTGCAATCCATACGAGCATGAATGAGGCTGATATGGGAGTAATATTTACAATATGTAGAAAATGTGGAGGGCAGGTTGTTTCTATTAAAGACAGTATAAAGTGCATAGATTGTTCTTGGATTGACGAAAGAAAAATATCTAAAAATTTTGGTAGTACTAGTTTTATAAAGTTAAATTAAATATGATACGTGTTTCATTTCAGGGTGAGCATGGTGCATACAGTGAATCTGCTGCATATCAATACTTCAACAAAGAAATAAATGCTATACCACTTAGAACATTTTCTGATGTAATATATTATACAAATGTTGAAAAAAGTGATTATTCAATTCTACCTATAGAAAACTCATTAGAAGGTACTATCGGTGAAAACTACGATCTGCTATATTCTACTACACTTGTAGCTACAGGCGAAGTATATTATAAGATAGAACATTGTCTGATTGGATTGGATTCTTTTGACAGAATAGATACAGTATACTCTCATCCTCAAGCATTAGGTCAATGTAGGAAATTTATCAATAAATATAATTTAAAATCTATGCCAACATATGATACTGCAGGAAGTATCAAGATAATTAAAAAACTAAATAAAAAAAACATAGGATGTATAGCAAGTAAAAGAGCATCAAAGATTTTTGAAATGCCAATTATTAAGTTAGGAATGGGAGATAATTCAAATAATTATACACGATTTTTAATATTATCAAAAACTAAATCTTATAAGACAAAAAATGATAAAACGTCAATAATTTTTTCTATAAAACATAAACAAGGTGAATTATATAATATTATAAAAAAATTTTATAATAAAAAAATAAATCTTACTAAAATTGAGTCTAGGCCAAAAAGAAACACGATTTGGGAATACAATTTTTATATAGATTTTGAAGGTCATATAGATACACCTATTATACATGAAGTCATGGATGATGTTAAAGGAAGCAGTGTGTTTTTTAAGATTATAGGTTCGTATCATGCTGCAGGACGGAGATAATTATTTTTTTTTTGTACCAAAACTAGAACTGAATCCAATAATTACAATACCAGATATAATTACTAGTATATGAAGTGTATATAATACAGGATCTGTAGAAAGTTCTATTATTCCTGTTATGTATAGATCTGAGTACCCTGTATTTTTGATCATAATTGTATTTGTATTCTGATTCTTAACTACCCAATCTAAGTTGGCAGTATTTTTGAAGTTTTCTCTTAATATTTGTGAGACATCTGACTGTTCAAGTTCTATATAAAAATCAGCTCCAGTTATTGTTAGAACTTCATGCGCGCCAACTGGTGCATTAAATTTATATCTAGTAAATTCTGTGGTTTTAACTGTATCATCTATGTTTATAGTTTGTTTTTCTAGAGATTGCACAAGTGCATAAATTCCTATTACAGAGATCAATATTCCAAAACAAATTCCAATTATAGATTTTTTGTTCAACACAAAAATTAATTTTTTTTGGTATAGATAAAAA
The DNA here is from genome assembly GCA_965218725.1 of Nitrosopumilaceae archaeon. GTDB lineage: Archaea > Thermoproteota > Nitrososphaeria > Nitrososphaerales > Nitrosopumilaceae > WTHC01. Next base: position 798,787 of record CBDCLO010000002.1, on the reverse strand, counting down.
TATCTATATCAGTGAAACGTCATGAGGCTGACTTTCTCTAAAACTAGCATATGATATTTTTATAAATTCTGCATTTTTTTGCATTTGTGGTATATTCTGTGCACCACAATAACTTAGTCCAGAACGGATTCCACCTGTTAATTGAATTAATATATCTCTGATATTACCTTTATATGGAACCATTGCCTCTACACCCTCTGCGACATAATCATTTAGATCATCTTCTATAGAAATTGCACCAATTTCCTTTGATTTTCTTCCTAGTGACGCATAGAAAGATGCCATTCCACGATATATCTTAAATCGTTTTCCATTTTTTGTGATTGGGGAGCCAGGACTTTCATCAGTTCCTGCAAACATGCTACCTATCATAACTGATGATGCACCAGCAGCAAGAGCTTTTATGACGTCTGCAGAATTTCGTATTCCGCCATCAGAAATTATAGGCACATCATATTTTTGACCAATTTTAGCACAATCTAAAATTGCAGTTAATTGAGGAATTCCAGAACCTGTTACAATTCTAGTAATGCATATTGATCCAGATCCCACACCAACTTTAACTGCGTCAACACCAGCTTTTATTAGGTCTTCAGCTCCAGCTGCAGTAGCTACATTACCAGCTATTAATTCAGAATTAGGAAATGCTTTTTTTATATTTTTAATTGCACTTATTGCATTATTACTATGTCCATGAGCAATATCAACTACTATAAGGTCTGCTTCAGCATTTAAGAGTAATTCAGCTCTCTCCATAAAATCTCCTTTTACACCAATTGCTGCACCTACTAATGGTCTTCCTTTTTTATCTTTTGACGCATGGGGGTAATTTTCTATATTCAAAATATCTTTACTTGTTACAAGTCCTTTGATATCTCCTTTTTCATTAATTAATGGAAGTTTTTCAATTCTATGTTTACGAAGAATTTCTTTGGCTTCATTTAAATCTATCCCAGGCTTTGATGTTATAACGTCTTTTGTCATAATATCTTTCACTAGTTTCTTTTCAGATGATTCAAATATGATATCACGATGTGTCAATATTCCAGTTATTTTGTGATCGTTATTTACTACCAGTAATCCAGACACGTTTTTTTTTTGCATGTAGTTAATTGCATACAAAATTGATTTGTCTTGGTTTATCAAATATGGATTTTCAATCATTACACTTCCAGAGCGCTTTACTTTCATAACTTCATTTACTTCTTCATTTATTGTAAGAAATCTATGTATTATTCCTATACCACCGTTACGTGCCATTGAAACTGCCATAGCAGATTCAGTTACAGTATCCATATTAGCACTTATAAGAGGGATGTGTAATGAGATTTTTTTAGATAATTTTGTTGCTAAATTTGTTTGAGATCTGCTAGCAATATTAGAAAATTTAGGTACCAGTAGAACATCATCAAAAGTTAATCCATCCTTTAGACACAATTAAATCTAATAAATTTAGCTAAAAAAACATTATAAGTTTTTATTATTTATGTTCAGACTATTGGAAATAGTAATTATATCTTTTGTTTCTGATACATTATGTGTCCTTATAATATCAGCCCCGTGTACAACTGACAGCGTTTCTGCTGCAAGTGACCCAAATAGTCTGCTATATATGTCTTTTTTTAGTATTTGGCCTATAAATGATTTGTTAGAAACTGATACCAACAATGGTTGACTCAACTTTAGTGAGTTAAGATTTTTTAATATCAAAAGATCTCTTTCTACCCAATTGCAATCAGTTTTTGTAAAGAACTTACCTTTTCCATGTTCCCTAAAAAAACCAATTCCAGGATCTACAACAATTTTTTTTGGTGATATATTGATAGATTTTGCAAGCGCTATACTTTGTTTCAACAATCTCTTTGTTTGGATTAATTGATTCCCAGTCACTATATTTTTACTGAATGCAGTTAATACAAGTGATGGATCATATTTGTCAATTATAGAAAGCATGTTTTTATCATATTTTAGACCAGATATGTCATTTATTATATCAACACCCAATTCTAATGCCTGTTTTGCTACATATGATACACAGGTATCAACAGAAATAGGAATGTTGGAAATGTTTTGAATTATTTTAATTGCATTTGAAATACGACTAGCTTCTGTTTGTTTAGTTGTTGAAGTAAATGTGTATGGTGCAGTGGAAGCACCACCAACATCTATAAAATCAGCGCCATTTTGTTCCATCAATGTTACCGCATCAATAATTTCCTTTTTTTTTATTTTAATGGATCTTTTATAAAAAGACTCAGGACTAATATTAAGTATGCCCATCACTCTTGTAGGATTATTTCCTCCTACTGGTATAGAACCCAATTTATTCATATAATTGTATAATATTAAGTAATAATATGAGCATTTCAGGTTGGTATAAAAAGTATAATGAAATACTAGAAGAATTTAACTACGAAAAAGATGATGAAATAAAATCCGCTACACTATTAAATTCAATATTAAAGTACAAGTTTCCAATTAATAAATTACGGTCGTTAATTGAAGATCGTGTTGTTTTTGTTATTGGTGCAGGTCCATCAGTTTCATCGGCACTGGTTGTTTTAAAAAAATTCGGTGCTACCAAAATAACAGCAGACGGAGCCACTAAATTATTGGTTGAAAATAATATAACACCAGATATAGTTGTAACAGATCTTGATGGTTGTGAAGGATATATTGAAAAAATCAATAACGAAAAAACAATTATTATTGTTCATGCACATGGTGATAACTATAACAGGTTAAAGCTGGTCACTAAATTAAAAAACTGTGTTGGTACTACAGAAGGCATACCATTCGGAAATATTCATAATTTTGGTGGATTTACTGACGGTGACAGATGCGTTTTTCTTGCTAGTTACTTCAATGCCAAAAAAATAGTTTTATTAGGTATGGATTTTGGGAATAAAATAGGCAGATATTCTAAGAATATAATACTAAATAAAAACATGAAAATAAAAAAAATGAAAAAGGCAAAGATACTTTTAGAATGGTTGGCATCTAAAAAAAAAATGAAATTTTATACAACGTCAAATAAAATTAAAGGGTTTGAAAAAATAAGTTATAACGATATACAATATATTGTATAGATTTAAATGGATTTTAATATGCATATAACATACCAAAAATATGCATTTTGATGGAGAACAGTTACAGGCTATACTAAATTTAAAAGAGATATTAATTGAAAAACTAGAAAAAAATAAAAAAGAGAGTATATTACTAGAAAAAAATTTACGTGTGATGGACATAATTCTTGGAGAGATGAGCTTTGTCAAAGCGTCAAGCCTAAAACCAAGTTCAACAGTATCAAACTACCCAATATCAATAAAAAAAAACAATAAAGAAAACGTTATAGCAAATGCATCTATTACAAATAATCAAATTTCAATAGAGTTAAATAGGGATATTAATCTAAGTGAAGAAATACCTCCACTCAAATCATTTTTCATAAACAGAATAATTGCTGAGATGAGAGATTGTGATTTATTGGATGTTAAAAAAGGAATTATAGATAGTAAGTGTATAATAAGTTATCATATTAACAAAAATGATAATGTGATCCGAAATATAATTATTAAAAATTATCGTAGAAAAGAAAGAATAAATGAAATTATCAATACTATTACGTGGTCGTTATCTAGAATGGTAGAAAATTCAGAATGATGGTATGGATAAAATAATAGTATTAGATTTTGGTTCTCAGTATAGCCATCTGATATGTAGACGAATACGAGAATTTTCTGTCTATACAAAACTAGTTCCGCATGATATTTCATTATCTAAACTAAAAAAAATAAAACCAAACGGAATAATTTTTTCTGGAAGTCCGTATAGTACAGATGATTATAATTCACCTACTCCTGATAAACATATTTTTAATATGCATATACCACTACTAGGGATTTGTTATGGTCATCAACTAATTGTAAGTAATTTTGGTGGAAGTATTAAAAAAACCAATAAAGAATATGGTTCTGCATTATTAAATATAGATGATGATAATTACTTGTTAAATGGTGTTGGAAGTTGTATAAAGGTATGGATGAGTCATGGAGACGAAGCAAAAAGAATACCGCCTGATTTTGAAATAATTGGACATACTGATAGATCATATGCGGCAGCAGTAGCAAATAAAGATAAATTAATTTATGGCATTCAATTTCATCCAGAAGTAATTCATACAGAACATGGAACTACAATACTAAAAAATTTTGTTCTAAAAATTTGTAAAGCTAAACAAGAATGGACCATGAAAAATTTTATAAGAGATTCTGTAAATAAAATATCGTCTATAAATGGTAATGTGTTATGTGGAATCAGTGGAGGTATAGATTCTACTGTAACAGCATTATTAATTTATAAAGCTATAGGAAATCGTTTAAAATGCGTTTTTATTGATAACGGACTCTTAAGAATTAACGAAACAAAAAATATAAAAAAAATATTTACTAAATTTTCAATTAATGTTACAATGATTGATGCAAAAAAACAATTTTTGTCAAGATTGATTAAAGTTTATGATCCAGAAAAAAAAAGGAAAATAATAGGGGAAGAATTTGCAAAAATTTTTATTGATTTTGCTAAAAATAATGGTAATTTAGAATGGTTAGCACAAGGTACGCTATATCCTGACATTATAGAGAGTGGAAGATCTGGAAGTCCATCATCAATTATAAAAACACATCACAATGTAGGAGGATTACCTAGTTGGTTAAATTTGAAAATACTTGAGCCAATAAATGATTTATATAAAGATGAAGTCAGGATGCTTGCCACTATTCTACAAGTATCAGACAGCATAGTTTTTCGTCACCCATTTCCTGGACCAGGATTAGCTGTAAGAATAATTGGGGAAGTAACCAATAAAAAATTGAGAATAGTACGAATGGCAAGCAACATAGTGGAAACAGAATTGAAAAATGCTAAAATGTATGATGATGTATGGCAGGCATATGCGATAGTGGGTGATGATAGAGCTGTTGGAATTACTGGGGACAAAAGAAAAGTTGGATACATTGTAATAGTAAAGGTTGTAAATTCTACTGATGCGATGACTGCAAATTGGGTCAGATTGCCATACGACTTATTAGAAAAAATAAGTAATAGAATAACAAATGAGATTGATGATGTGACATGGGTGTCATATGCAATATCAAATAAACCCCCTGCAACAATAGAACCTCAATAATGGTGTTTTGCTAAAGCCTCCACTAATGCACACTAAGTCTCCAAATTTACTTTTTAGTATGTGGGTATATCTACCAAATTTGATAGCTTCTGGTGGACCATATTTTTCCCTTCATTATATAAAAACTGAATATTAGAAACTAGATCACCTAAAACAATTACATCATGGTCTATAACACGTATTACATTTGATAAACTGATAGCAAAGTTATCAAGGAATTCATTCTTCCATTGTAACAACTCGTTATGAATTTTATCTTTAATAATGTGTTTTTAATGATGTTTTTTCCAGTTAATTCTGTCCATCTTTTTTATAGTGCAGGATCACTGATATATGCTTCAACACGTCCCATATTTCCACAGCTACATTTGTTAACATCTGTATGCAATATGTTATGACCCCATTCACATGCCATGTATATTCTTCCACTGTGTATATTTTTATTTATAATCAATACACCACCAACACCTGTTCCAATAACACAACCAAAAACAATATCAAAATCTTTTGCTTCTCCTAATAATGCTTCTTCAACAACAAAACAATTTGCATCATTTTCAATTGAAATTTTTTGATTCAATATCATTTCAAGGTCTTTTCTAAAATGCTTATTAGAAATACAATGAGCATTGCTATTTTTTACAATATCAAATTTACATATGCATCAAGGAATACAAATACCTACATCTAACACACAACTTGTTTTTATTATAAGTTCTTCAATAAGAGAAACCACCTATGTAGCGGTGATCTATAATTTGTTTTATGTGTTAATATACTCTTCCAAAACTTTAAATTAAAAGAATTATCAAGTACCGCTCCATAAATCTTTGTATCACCTATATCTATGCCTATTTTACACAATATAATAAAATAAAATAGTTATGGTGCAGATGGATTTTTACCTCCTGGTGATCCAATAGAGATCACATCATCTATTCTTAAAATCATACATACAGCCTCTGTTGCAGATTTAATTATTTGCTCTTTTACTGATAATGGTTCTACTATATCCAATGAATACATTTCAGCAATTTTATTATTTTTTACGTTGATGCCTGACCACTTACGACCTTGATTTTGTTTTGCACGCAATGCAACCATGGTATCAATAGGATCCATACCAGCGTTCTCAGAAATTGTTAAAGGAATAGATTCTAAAGATTCAGCATAATTAATTATTGCAAGCTGACCACGTCCTTCTTTGTTATTAGCCCATTTTCTTAAACTTGAAGCTAAATAAGCTTCTGTTGCACCGCCACCAGCTACTATGGCGGGTTTTTCCATTACATCTTTTACTACCATCAATGCGTCGTGAAAAGATCTATCAACTTCATCAACAATTCTTTGAGATCCACCTCTCAATAGAAGTGTTACTGAATGTGGATTTTTACAACCTTCAATAAATACCCATTTATCAGCTTCTACTTTTTTCTGTTGTACTAAACCTGCATAACCAAGATCATTTTCTGACATTTCATCAATACTAGTAGTAGTTTTTCCTCCAGTAGCTTTAGCAAGTTTTGTCATATCACTTTCTTTTACTCTTCTTACAGAAAGTATACCATATTTAGAAAGATAATGTTGAGCTATGTCGTCTATTCCTTTTTGACATATAAGCACATTTGCTCCAACATCACGGATTTTTTCAACCATATTTTTCAACATCCTATTTTCTTCTTCTAGAAACATGTTCATCTGTGAAGGATCTGTTATTCTTATTTCAGCACTCAACTCAGTTTTTTCTACTTCTAATGCAGCATTAACAAGTGCAATTCTAGCTTCTTCTACTTTTGTAGGCATACCACTATGAACTATTTCTTTATCCAAGACTATTCCTTTAATGATTGTAGTATCAGTTATAGAACCACCGGCTTTTTTTTCTACTTTAATGTTATCAATGTCTACGGCGTAATCTTCACCTTTTTTTGTAGCAACATACAAAACAGCACTCACTATCATTTCTGATAACATATCACTATCTTCTGATATTAGTTTAGATTCCATACTAGTTTTTGCAATTTTCATCAAAGCTTCTCTTGCATCTGGTTCTACAATTTTGGCAATATCAGATAAAAGTTCTAGTGTTTTGTCTGCAGCTTCTTGATAAGCATCCACAATCACTGATGAATGAACATCTTTATTCAGGAGCCCTTCAGCTTTTTCAAGTAATGCACCTGCAAAAACAACAGAGGTAGTAGTTCCATCACCTACCTCATTATCTATTGTTTTTGATATTTCAACCATCATTTTTGCAGCTGGATGCTGCACATCAATTTCTTTAAGAATTGTAGCGCCATCATTGGTAATAGTTACATCGCCTATTGAATCAACTAACATTTTATCCAATCCTCTTGGTCCGAGACTAGTTTTAACTAAACTTGATACTAGCTTTGCAGCAGCAATATTATTTTTTTGTGCATCCCTACCTTTTTGTTGAAGTGCACTTTCTTTTAGAACTAACACTGGGCCGTTAGGAGTTTGTTGAATCGAAGCCATTAAATTTCACTTTCAGTAGCGTTGTAGTCCTTTTTTAATATTTCTCATTGTAAGATTGGTTCATAAGATCTATTTTTAACGTCTATTATTCCACTACATAATAATCTGATCTCAGGTAATGCTAAAAATGGTAGGAATAGTATTACAAGATGTGGTTTCTTAAATTTGCAACCAGCATCAGATATAACAGAGTTTATATGATCAAAGCCTTCCAATACTTTTTCAAAAGGATCTGTTGACATTATACCAGCTAACTGAAATGGAAGTGATGCAATTACAGAGGCATTTTTTATTACAACCATTCCTCCTTTCATTTTAATTAATTGATTTGCAGCTATTGCCATATCATTCTCGTTTGAACCAATTATAATCATATTATTTTCATGGAAGTTCCATGTTGATGCAAAAGCATCTATTTCAGCACCAAAATTCTTCAAGAAGCTTACAGTATGTCGTTTATAGTTAAATATCCTGTCAAATGCAGCGATCTTCCATATATCTTTATCAAATGATGGAACAACATTACCGTCTTTATTTTGAAGATCAGAAAAACTTTTCTTTGTAATTATCTCGGTTTTCATATTTATTGTTGTAGCAATTACAGTACTTAGTTTTGTTTGTATTTGAAAGTCTTTTCTAGAAAATTGTTTATTCTTTATTGTTTGTTTTATCCAATCTGGTATTTTATGTTTAAATAATTTAGATATAATATCTCCATTTGATACGATTAAACTACCTCCTACAAAAACTTTTGTTGGTTTTATTGTTTTAATGTTATCAAAAACTATCATATCAGCAATTTTTCCAGGTGCAATTCCACCAAAGTCTTTTTCTAGCCCATAATAATCAAAACAATTTTTTGATGCAATTTTAATTGCGTCTATAGGATCTAATCCAAGTTGTATTGATTTTCTTACGCAATAATCTATATGACCTAATCTTATAATATCTGTTGGGTTTAACCCGTCAGAACAAAACATCACTTTTTCTTTGTATATGTCATTTGAAATAATTTGTGGTATTATTTCTTTCAGATCTCGTCTTATAGAGCCTTCACGTATCATTACCCACATTCCTAATCTAAGACGCTCTATAAATTCATCAAAATTAATAGGCTCATGACATGATAAAACTCCAGATGAAATGCATGCATTTAATTTTTTGTCAGTAGCACCAGCTGTATGACCATTAATAACGAGTTTCATCTTCAGCATTTTTGACAATGTTTTAATAGTTCTATCATCACGCGTTGTTATTTTTGTCCATGAAAATACTTCACCTAAACCAAGTACATACGGTAAATCAAGTGCTGATGATTCTTGAGATCTATTAAGACTTTTACAATAACTAAATTTTTTGTCTGTGGGTAACCCACCAGGAACAACATTAAATATTCTGATCGGGAGATTGTTTGTAATCCTAATAAAATTTTTAAATCCTCTATATCCACATACACTTACTATATCTATAGGATCAGAAAAAAAAGAAGTAACTCCATGTAGTAAAGATTTTTTTACAATTTCACTTGGTAAAATAAATTGGTCTATGTGGATATGAGAATCTGCAAATCCAGGAGATATATACATTCCACCTAGATCAATAATTAATGTATCAGGGCCTATTGTATGGGATGCGTCATTTCCTACATATGCAATTCTGTCACGTAATACTGAAATTTGCATATTTTTTAAAATTTCATGAGTATAAACATTTACTACTGAACAATTTTTCAAAATCAGATCACATGGTTTTTCGCCCATTGCTACTTTATTGAGTTGAGAGATTATGGAATATAAAGTAGAATAAGCCATTAAAATTAAATTAGTTGTGTATCTAATAAGTGATATTTAAATTACTAATAGTTTGTAATAAAGCATGAATATACCAAAAGAGGTTAGGAAATTTTGTTCTAAATGTAATAAATACACTAAACAGAAAATATCAATTTATAAAGCTGGAAAAAGGAGGGGATCAGCTATTGGTGAAAGACGGCATGAAAAGGATAAAAAAGGTTATGGAGGACAAAAATTTCCGAAGTTAGCCAAGCCTGCAAAAACCACAAAAAAAATAACACCAATAATAACATGTACAATATGCAATAAAAAGACTAGTAAGCATGGAATCAGGCTCAGGAAGTTAGAGTTGGTATAACTATGAAAAAAACTCATATACCAATTCCAAAACCTAATAGTAAGTTTCACCAAGTGATATGTGGAGAATGTAGCGAGGAGAACATTATTTTTTCTCATGTATCAACAACTGTGACTTGCAAGTCATGTGGTAATATTATAGCTACACCTACAGGTTCTTTAGCAAATATATATGGTAAGATTTCAGGAAGCAGTGATTGATATAGTCACTCATTGTGTTTATGTTTACTGCTATTCTTCTGTCATTTAATATGACATAATTTTCTTTTATATAATTAATGTTACTAATTTTTTGAGAATTTACTATGGACACTCCTGTAAAAAAACAAGTTTTATTTTTGAAAATAACACTATCAGTATTTACTATTTGTAATGCTGAAAGAAAGTCTTTAGTTACCAAATAACTAGTCCATATATTACCCACATCATAATATTTGATAATTTTTTTCACTATTTGTTTATCTAATAATGCCATATCTCCAGAAACTATGAAAACATAGTCATTTAATTTAGTTAAAACTAGATTTAAATCATAAGCATAACCAGTCCCGGTTGTATTAAAAATTTCAATTTCTGATTTAGTGATTAGATTTCTTGTTTTTTTACAATTTGTACTAGTAACAGCAATTATCCTAGAAAAACATTTAGAGTTTTTTAACGCATTAATTACATGTGAAATCAGTGGTAGTTTATATATTAAAAGTAATTTTTCATTTGCTATATTCATTCTAGTATTTTTACCACCTGCCATGATTAGTCCAATCATATTATTATAAACACGCATAATGATAATAACCGTGTTAATTCATTAGTTGCACCAAATGTATCTCCAGAGATTCCACCAAAATTAATTTCAGATATTAGTTTTATGATATATACAGATATTGATACTATTAGAATCAATAATAATCCACTGACACCAGCTAATAAAATAGCTGGAACAATACTTACAAACATAGAAACTAGGAATAGTTTTTTATTTTTCATGTTTTTTATAAATATTGAATTACATCCGTATTTTGCTGATGAACTAATGGTTGCTTGTAGCACCATAGAAAATTTAGCAGCTACTTCACTTAAAATTATTGCTTTAAAAATAACAACACCATCAAACATAGAAATGATCAGGATCATTCCTATTATATAAAAAGTAACTATTACAGTACCAGCTATTCCTGTAAATGGATCATCCATAGCTGCTAGTTTTTTTTGTATTGTGCCTTTTGTCATTATTCCATCTGCAAAATCTGACAATCCATCAATATGATGAAGCCCAGTAATCATGCATATAAAGAATGTAACAAAAAAACCTACTAATAATGAGGGCAGAAATAATGAAAGATAAAAACCAGCAATTGAAATGACTATTCCTATAATAATTCCCACTATTGGAAAAAAATGCATATTTTTTGCTGTTATTTCATAATTTGAATTATTAATTGGTATTATAGTTAAAAATGAAAACAAAGAGTTTATTGTTCTAAACATGAACAGATCAACCAAAATATGACAATAATATCACTATAGGAATTATAAATATGATACAAAACATAACTGATACAAACTTCATCATTTTTATGGATGACACTACATGTTTTGTTGTAATATTAGTTGTTTCTTCACCAATAGTGTAATAGCCTATTTTCTCAAATTTGGTTTTTAGTGCACCTGCTAATGCTGAAATTGGGTATCCAGAATTACAGCTTATAGTTTTATCATGGAATTGTTTCATTATTTTATATGAGTTTTTCCAGTCATATCCAAATAACATAGAACATATAATAATAGTAAATCCTGTTAGTCGTGAAGGGAGGTAGTTCAGTATAGTGTCACAATGTGCTCCAAACCATCCTAAGTTTTTAAAAAAATTGTTTTTATGCCCTATCATAGAATCTATTGTATTGATTACACGATAAATTAGTGCTCCAAATATTCCAAATATGGAAAAATAAAACAATGGCCCAGTAATTCCATCTACAATGTTTTCGCTCATACTCTCCAAAATTCCAGACATAACATGATTTTTGTCTAATTGTGATGTGTCTCTATTTACTATCATTGATAATTTTTTTCTTGCTTCAATGATATTATCATTGTCTATTTCATTAATAATTAATATTGCATGCTTTTCCATTCCATTTATAGAAATAGTCATTTTTAATAAAATAGAAGTTAACATAATTAATATGGAATAAAGTATAAAACAATTTTTTTTACAGTATACAAAAATACCGTCACTAAAATTCATAAAAATTGTTAGTAGAAATAGAATTGGGATTAACGTTACCGTAACTAATACAAAACCTAAAAATTTTTCTTCTTTGTTTATTTTTTTTGCTATTTGTACTAATTTATATATAAAAGTTCCTAGCAAAGCTGTAGGATGATATTTATTTCTAGGATCACCAATCAACAGATCTAATTCCAGCGCAATAAACACTATAATTATTAATTCTAACATATCAAGTCTTTAATGACTTTAATATCTATTCTATTTTGTATTAGTTTACTCATTTTTTCTATTACATAATCTATATTCTTCATATTCTGGTTATTCAAAATAGTATTATTGTATACATTTCCTAATGAATCTTCTTCTGGTAATAAAAAATTAAATTTTGGTATTATCCCCAGTACAGGTTTTCCAGTTTTTTGTTTTAGTTTTTTAAATCCAGATTTGAGTATGTTTTCATCACCTCTAAATCTATTAAATATGAATCCTTTGACTAATGATTTATGGGATTTGTTTAATAAATTAACTGTGCCAACTATACTAGCAAATGAACCACCACGATCTATATCTGTAATTAAAATCACCGGAGATTTAACATGTTCTGCAATTTTCATATTTGCTATATCAAATTTTTGTATGTTTATTTCAACAGGAGAACCAGCTCCTTCAATTATTATTAAATCATGATTCTTTTGTAGATTATGAAGAGAATCTACTGCAATTCTAAAACCTTTCTTAATAAAATTTTTATAATAATCAGTAATATGCATGTCTTTATACAATTTACCTTTTACGAATACAGAGATTCTATTATGACCTATTGGTTTTAATAAAATTGGATTAATGTCAGTTGTAATTTCTGTTTTTGCAGCAATGGCCTGGACTGTCTGTGCTACTGATATTTCAAGCTTATCTAACCTATAAACAAAGTTAGACATATTTTGAGATTTAAATGGTGCGACATCATAGCCAAAATTTTTAAATATTCTACATAGTGCAGTTACTAGAACTGTTTTACCAGAACTTGATGATGTTCCTTGTACCATTAGTGTTTTCGTGATACAGACTCTAGTGCTTTTACCAATTTTAGGTTTTCTTTATGTGTTCTAATAGATACTCTAAAAAAACTACTATTCAAGCCTCTAAAATTACTACAATTTCTAATTAAAATTTTTTTTGTGATCAATTTTTTTTGTAAAATATCTACGTTTAGATTAGCTTTTATCAAAATAAAATTTGTTGATGAATCATAACAAATGAAATCATCTAATTTAGAAATAGAATTAATAAGATATGCCATTTCATTTTTAATCAATTTTTTGCTTTTTTCTAGATGAGATTTGTTATATAGTAATGACAGCGCTACTTTCTGTGCAATAATGTTAACACTCCATGGAATTTTTATTTTTTTTAATATTTCAATTAATTTGTTATTACTCACACCATAACCAATTCTTAGTCCCGCTAATCCAAAAGATTTTGTTAGTGAACGTAATAAAAATAAATTATCAAAATGTTTTACATGTTTAATTACAGACTCGTCTGATATGTAGACTAGTTCCATAAAACATTCATCAATAAAAATTATAGTAGACCTCATTTGTGCTATCTTTATGATCCTTAACATTGATTTTTTTTTAATTAATATTCCAGTAGGATTGTTTGGATTACAAATGAATACACATCCATTTTTTGGTATTTTTTTTAAAAAAATCTCAATATCATGATTAAGATTCATTGTTTTAAAAAATGTAATTTTACAATCGTTCAATCTTGCTGCAGCTTCATATTCTCCAAATGTTGGAATTGGTATTAATACAGATATCTTTTTCTGTAAAAATGCTTGACAAAAATTATAAATTATTTCAATAGAACCATTACCAATAATAATTTGATTCATTTTGGTGTTAATATGTTTACTTAGGTTTTTACATAATTGCTTAGAATCTGGATCAGGATAAATTGGTAAGTAATAAAATATCTTTTTTATTATTGATACTACAACCTGCGGATAGCCTATTGGATTCACACTAGAACTAAAATCAATAATATTTTGATTATCTATACCGTATAATCCACCATGTTTAATTTGGGAACGCATGGTTATTTTTTTATGTGTATTTAGTTCCATATCAATATATAATAATAATCATATATGTTGATTAATAATAGTAAGGTATTATTATAATAAAATAAAATTTTATTTGTGAAAAAAAGAATTGCAATTATAGGAGCCACTGGGTCAGTAGGCCAGGAATTTGTGGTGGCACTGAATAATCATCCATGGTTTGAAGTTACTCAAATAGCTGCATCAAAAAAATCATCTAATAAGAAGTATATTGATGCTATAAAAGACTCTCATAGCGGAATTATAAATTGGCATGTAGACTCTGAAATCCCTAACTACGTCAAAAATATTATCATAAAATCAATAGATGAGGTTAAAACGCACGAAATAGATTTAATTTTCTCATCAATAGAAAGTGGCGCAGCAAGAGAAATAGAATCATATTTTGCAAAACATGTTCCAGTTGTGAGTACATCGTCTGCATATAGGTATGATGATGACGTTCCAATTTTAATACCTGGTATAAATGATGATCATATTAATTTAATAGACGTTCAAAAGAAAAATCGTAACTGGAAAGGATTCATAGCTCCACTACCAAACTGTACTACAATTGGGTTAGCAATAACTCTAAAACCACTTTATGAAAAATTTGGCGCTAACAAAATTATCATGACGTCGATGCAAGCAATTTCTGGTGCCGGTAGAACTCCTGGAGTGTCAGCCATGGATATCACAGATAATATAATACCATATATACCAAACGAAGAAAAAAAAGTGCGTATAGAAACAACAAAAATACTTGGCAAGATGACCTCTGATGGAAAGATCAAGATGGCAGATATAAAGATCAGTTGTACATGTACACGTGTTCCAGTAATAGATGGTCACACAGAATCTGTATCAATTGAAACATCAAAACCTATAAATCCTGATTCTGCAAAGGAGTCCTACTTTAAATATTCAAAGAATGTCAGTGTCTCTGGGCTTCCTTCTGCGCCATCATATTATTATGCTATACACGACGAACCAACAAGACCACAACCAAGGTTAGATAGAGATGTAAATGGTGGCATGACTACTACAATTGGAAGACTAGAAACCGAATCTGTATTCACTAATGGAATAAAATATGTTTTATTTTCACATAATAAAAAAATGGGATCAGCAAAAGGTGCAATTTTGTTAGCTGAATTACTATACAAGAATGGCAAGATTTAGTATATTGCTTAATAATTTTGTCAAATATTGATAGAAAAAAATTAGTTTTTTGTATAGTACAATATTAGTGACATAAAAAAGAAAACGATCTTGAATGAATGATAAGTAGTCACATATATTCAAAATTTAAGTGCTGCAATATTTAAAATAAGTAAAATATATGGATCACCGGACTTATCTATCTAGATTGTTGCATTTTAGTTCATTGACACATACATATAAAGTAACATATCATCTTTTATAATTGACGAGGTATTGGTATAATGCAAAAATCCAGATTAGGATTAAGTATAAAGACGTATTATGAATTAACAAAACCAAAAATATGGTATTTGTTGGTGTTCACTGCATTCTGTTCTGCTGTAACAGCTTCCAATGTGTATAATATAGATTTGTCATCACAAACAATAATACTAATATTATTTGGAGTAGCATCTGGATCAGCTGCTGCAAACACTCTTACAAATTATCATGATCGAGATATAGATTTGATTATGGAAAGAACTAAAGACAGACCAATACCAAGTAAAAGGATTTCTCCACAAGATGCCAGAAATTTTGGTTTTATTCTTGCTGTTGCATCTCTAATCTGTTCTTTTGGAATTATATATACAACAGCATTTGTAAACGGTATTCTAGCTACATTTTTCATGATCTTAGGTCTGGTTGACAATATAGTGATATATAGCTATTTATTAAAACGTAGAAGTAGATGGAATATAATATTAGGTGGATTTTCAGGATCTGCACCTGCTATGATAGGATATGTGTCTGTCACGGTTCAAGGATTATTTGATTTGGGTTTGATAATAGGCGGACTAGTGTTTGTTTGGATTCCTATGCATATTTGGACACTAGCATTACATTTTAAAAATGATTATAATAAAGCCAATATACCTATGCTAACAGCAGTAATATCAGAAAAATCATCTGTCAGGGTGATTTCAGCAACTACATTAATCATGGTGTTATTCAGTATACTTCCATTTTTTATTAGTCATAATGGTGAAATAATTGGATTAATTTATCTGTATACTGCAATATTACTTGGAGCAATAATTATAATTTTAAGTTTATGGACACTAGTAAAGCCAGTTGAAAAAAAAGCATGGATATTATTTAAATTTTCTAATCCATATTTAGCTATATTATTCATAGTATTAATGATAGATTCGGCAGTACAGTAATGCTAATATTTTAAATAGTTTTTTAGTGATATTTTTGAAACTGCTGGTATTTTTGCGATCTCAAAACCATCATGTCTTTTTGAAAATGATTTTGTTGCATCAATACCAAGTTTTGATGTAAGAAGATTTTTCTGATCACTAGATGGATCAAGACTAGAACCTCTCGTGTTTTTTAGTATTATCAGGTCTTTATCTGCTTGAAAACGTGTTGCAATTGCATACTCTACTTCAACTGGATTATTAGGATCTATGTCATCATCAACAACTGTAACAAGTTTCAATGATCTGTGGGAACTAAATATTTTTTTTATGATTTTTTTTGGATCTGATTGTTTCTTTTTTGATATTTTAACTACTGCATGCAACCAATTACAGCCACCGTTAGTCATATGTATTATTTGTATTTGAGGAAATGTGGTTTTAAGTATTTTATTCAATTTAGATTCAATTGGCATGCCCATAAGTAATCTATGCTCTGAATGTCCAGATAATATATCGTGGAATATAGGATTATTTCTATAATAAACATGCTTTAATTCAAATACAGGTTGAGGTCTGGTAAAGTCATATGTACTAAGCATCTCTACCATCCACTCTTTATGAGTTTTATCTTTAAGTATTGTTCCTTCTATTACAATTTCTGCATTTGAAGGAACATATAAACCAGAATGTTGACATTTTGTTAAAGTAATGTTATTATCTAATATTGCATTCGCGATTTCAATCTCATTTTTTCCATAACAATATTGGTATGAACTTGCTATCGATATTGCTGGATGAACACCAACAGTTATAGCAACTTTTAGATCTGCATTATGTTCCTTAGCATCAATAAATGCTTTATGTAAATGCCTACCTTCAACCATTCGTACTGATAAATGAGTTCTATCTAAGTATAAGAGTCTATGAAACGATAAATTTTGTGTGGGTTTTTTATTATTTTGTACATGTATTATGGACGAAGTTATAAATGGACCTGGTTCTTTTTCAAAGTGTGTAACTATTGGAAGTATAGATAGATCATTAGATTTATTTTCTTTAAATTTTCCTATGTTAGTGGTAATTGGTTTTTTTGCATTATTTATAGCACTAATAATCTTATTGTGAATATCTGATTCTGTAGTGTTAATTGCTTTAGCATATCTTGTCTTTGTTCCAACTAGATTAGATACTAGTCTAAAATTACTTTCATTTATTTTCTCAAATAGAACTGCTTTATTATTATCAAGTTTGGCAGTAATTCCAGCAATTTCATATTTTGTAGTTACTTTTTTTTTAATTGTTATTAGATCATTGTCTTTATTTATTAAATCTATGTAGCATCTTAAGTCATTCATTTTTAATAATTTTCATTATATCGTTTACTAGTACCTTAATTATTTTAATATCAATTGTTTTTAGTAAATATATTGAAACAACACTAATTCCATTAATAACAGTAGAAATATTTTCAGACAGCAGTCTTAGAATGAAAGAATTATTTTTTTCTGGAACTATTGTAGTGGTTATAGTGATATTCGTAGTTATAGATGCAACCATGGATCCAATTCTTTCTGAGCCCTCTGATATTGTCACAAAACAACCATTACCAAGCTTCAATACATGTATTACAAATGTTCTTTCTGAAACTACTATGATTTTTTTTGCATGACAATTATTCAACATAAATAAAACTAAATTGCTATACGTTTATTGGTATCTCTTCAGTTCGAGTGTCAGCTTCTATTCTTGCACGTAGCTTTGCTTTATATTTAAGGTTCCTAGGTTTGGTCCTAAGTCTATATCCACAACATGGACACCAAAGACCTTCCCATTTTATAAATATTTCACATATCTGGCAACGTCTCTGACCTGATGCATATCTTCCAGCGCCTACAGGTTTTTGAGCTTTATATCTTACACATATTCCTTTACACGTCATTTCTATCTCTCTAAACAATATTATTAGTACCAGGATCTATTTAAAGATCAACATACAATATTTATAAAAAAATATCTATTTTTACAGAATTTCTTAAGTCATCCATATGTGGTAGAAATAAGATACGATCATGGTTTTTTTAGTGCAAGTTCTACTATATAAGTTACCACATCATCAAGAGTATCATCTATTTTTTTTTTAAGCTTTACAAGATTATCATCATTTGTTTTAATTATTTTTTCTGACTCTATTTCTGCTTTTGCTTGTGATTGTGAAATGATCATATCTGATTCTTTCATAGCTAGTTTTTTAGTTTTTTCAGTCAATAATTCTATTTCATTTTGAGTTTTTAGTTTTAGATCATTTTGCATTTTAAGAACATTCTCTTTTAACGATTCCATATCAGATTCTAAGCTTGATAATGCAGATATTATTTTATTTATTTTTTCTCCCAAAACGCTGTATAGACATCTGACTGTAATTTAATCTTTCATTTTGTTGTTAATAATAGAATAGCTTTTGCTAAATCGCCTTTTGATTCTGTTAATGCAGCTATTGCTTGATCTTTATTTACGTTGGATTGTTGACATACCAACATAACATCATCTTGTTCAAATACTGGTTTTTCTAGTTCTATTTCTTCAAAATCATTTGCAATTATCTGAAATATTGAATTTGACTGTGATTTCATTTCGGTAACTGATGGTTTTTGTATTATTATTTCTTTTTTGTTGGTTTTTATTATCACTTCTTGTACATTATTTATTTCATTCATATCAAGTCCCATTTTATTCATCATTCTTCTAAGTTGACGATTATTATTCATCATAATATTTCAACTAATATGAACTTTTTAAACTGTTTCTAATTTTTATTGCCATACCTTTTTTTTGAGTTTTAATCATTTGTGATGTAAGTATTGATTTACCAATGGCAATAACATTATTTTTATACAGTATTGGTACATCAGCCTTGATTAAAATATTTTTACCACACCATATTATGTGATTACAAAAAACTGATCTGCCATTTTCTATAAATGGTTTAGATATTTTATCAACTTCCAAACAGTTTTCTTTAAATTTCTTACTTTTTAATAGAATTTTAGCTAGTAGAATGGTGATCGCTAGTCCTCCATCTATTCTAAGTGTACACAACAACTTTCCATCATAATAAACACTTTTAATTCTGCCTGTTCTTGTAGAAAATGAAAATGTTATATTCTTTGGTAAATATTTGGATACATTATTTCCAAATAGTGCATCTATGGTATATTTTAATTTTACAATACAATCCATATAGACCACAACTACTAATAATATTTTAGGTTTAATTTATAAACATTAGTTAACTATATAGAATTAATAAAACTAGTTGACAGTATGTATAGAGATGAAGAAGTGAGAAAAATTCAGTTTACTGGTAAGTCATCATATATAATTTCATTACCAAAAAAGTGGATAACTGAACTAAGTTTGAAGCAAGGTGATCAATTAATTATTAGAAAAAGCGGTGCAACATTACAAATAATCTCACCCAAATATAAAATAAAAAATACTCAGATCGATAATGCTATTTTTGAGGTTAATTATGATGATGACGAAAAATCAATAATAAGAAAAATCATATCACTATATTTTGTTGGATTTAAGACAATAAGCATACGACCTAAGAAAGGTAGATTTAATCCGCTACAAAGAGATGCTATAAAAGAAGCAGTAAAGAGAATGCTAATAGGAACAGAAATTATTTCAGATTCAGTGAATGAGATTGTGATTCAAGTATTAGTTAATTTATTAGAGCTATCTATAGACGGAGCTTTTAAAAGAATGGTGCATCTTGCAAAATCTATGCTAAGTGATGTACTACTTGCAATAAAAGAAACAAATTTAGAGCTTGCTAATGAAGTGATAGAAATTGATGACGAGGTAGACAGATTTGGATTCTATATTATACGACAACTAAAAATTGCAATCCAAAATGAACAGATGTTAAAAGACATGGGATTTTCTAACTCAAGAAATTGTCTAGGATATAGGGTGATTACAAAAAATATAGAAAGAACCGGTGATCAAGCTGTACTAATTGCAAAAGAGCTAATAAAATTTAGAAGTCCAATTAAACAAGAAATTTATCTTAAAATAAATGAAATGACAGAATTCTCATTACATCTTATAGATCAATCATGTTTATCTCTTTTTAAAGGAGATTTTAATCATGCAAATACAACTATTCAAGATACATTAAAAATACTTGAACATGAAAAAAAAATACTCGATTACACAAAAACTATAACAGATAGTGAGGAAATTTATTTTGTACGTAGAATAGTAGAAAATATAAGGCGTATCGCTGAGTACACAAGTGATATAGCAGAAATTGTTCTCAATATAAATATTGAAAAAATTCTTAAAAGATAAAAATATGATGTATGATTTAAATATTTAATTAGAGACAGATTTAGAATGTACAAAAATACCTGGTTAGCAGATCTGGATCTGCGGTGTATATTAATATGAGAATAGAGGTACTGCAAATTGGACAGCGTTTTGTTCGTGATGATAGAGTTATGACACATACGGCACTTGTTGCAAGAGCATTTAATGCAGCAAAAATCTACATGGTAAAAAATAATAATAAAATAGAAAAAACTATTAAAAAAATAAATTTTTACTGGGGAAGCAACTTTAAGATTGAATTTGTTGATAATTGGAAAAAAATCATTAAATTAAAAAAAAAAACTATAAAATTGTTCATTTGACTATGTATGGTAAGAATATCAATGGTGTGGACACCAAGTTATATGACGAGGAATATATTTTTGTTGTGATAGGAGCTAGCAAGGTACCACGTGATATGTATGATATTGCTGACTACAATATAGCGATAGGGAACCAGCCACATTCTGAAATTAGCTCACTTGCTATATTTCTTGATAGGATACAAGCAGGAAAACAGTTTTTAGTAAAGTTTGGTAATGCTAGAAAAGAGATAATACCTAACAGTAAAGGTAAAAATGTGATAAACAAAACAATTAATTGAATACTTTAATAGATCAGCTTCATATGATTGAAAAACATGAAGATCCGTTCATAAGAATCTCATCAATGATAGGAGGTGATGAGTACCTTAAAGTTTCTAGATCACTTTTAAAATCTGAGGATGCAACTGACGAAGAGATTGCTAGTTCAACAGGGTTAAGAATAAACATGGTAAGAAAAATACTGTATGATTTGTTTGGTAAGGCATTAATAACTGGAACTAGAATGAAAGATGAAAGAAAAGGATGGTTCGTATACAGGTGGCGTACAAGGAAGGAAGAAGTTGATCATTTTATTTCAAGTCAAAAGAAAAAAATTATTGAGAGATTAAAACAGAGGTTAGAATATGAAAGCATGTCAGAGTTTTATCATTGTGGAAATCAAGATTGTAGAAGGATTACATTCGAAGATGCATTAGAATTGTTTTTCAAGTGCTCAACATGTGGAAACGTCTTAAATTTAAAGAAAAATGATAAAATAAAAAAAGCGTTACAACATAAGATAGAACAAATAAAAAATAATATTAAGTAACATAGTACAGTGTTACTTCATTCCCTACACGACATATATTTTGTAATTTTAATTTTTTAGAATTCATGATTTTTCTAAATCCATCTCCAGATATAAGAGACACGGCATCGTCACCACCAACTAAGTACGGAGATATTGTTACTATTATTTCATCTACAAGATCTTGCTTTATAAAATTCCAGTTAACAATTCCACCACCTTCTACAAGTATTCTATTTATATTTTTTTTTTTTAATAAAAAAAGTAATTGTTTAATATCAACCATAATATTTCCAGTAGATACAATATCTAAATGATATTTTGATAGCCTATTTAGATTTTTTAATGATGTTTTTTTAGATACTGCAATTATTGTTGGTAATATGCTACAAGTTTTTATAATTCTAGAATTTGACTTTATGGTACCTTTAGAGTCTAGTACAATACGTATAGGATTAGTGTTACATTTAACATATCTAACTGTAAGAAGCGGATCATCTCTTTTTACTGTGTTTGCTCCTATTATAATAGCATCAACCTTAGATCTTAATTTATGTAAGCGCACTTTATCATTATAACTTGAAATTTTAGAATCGCCAGTTTTTGTAGCTAATTTTCCATCTAATGTCATAGTGGAGCTTAAAATAACATATGGTCTAGATTTTTCCATATACTATTTTACCACCAATCATAACTGCTTTAATTATTGATTCAGATGCTCTATGAACAATAGCTGCATATGGATTATGCATAGGATCAATATCAATTGAATGTTTATCTATGAAAATACAGTCTGCAAATTTACCTGTTTTAATTACACCTATTTTTTTTTTTAATAGTTTTCCTGCGTTAACAGTAGCCATTTTAAGAATTATTTTAGGATCTACTCTTTTTTTGTTAGTTGCCATCATAGTTTTCCATAAATAATCCATTTCTCTGAATATATCAGGTTGATTTACCATAACATTATCTGTTCCTATAGAAATACAATATCCCAATTTTATCATCGAGTATACATCAGGTATTCCCTCTGCAAGTGCTGCATTTGCACGTGGACAAACTACAATGCCATTAGTTTTTTTACGGGCTATATACAGATCATTCTTAGTTGCACAAGTCATATGTACTAGAAAATGTGGTTTTAATTGCAAGGAACGTATAACTTCAGATTTTCCTGTGATATGTTTTGAGATATTAATACTTTCTATTGTTTCTCCTGAATGTATTGCTCTTATTTTATTTATCATAGAAAAATGTTTGAGTGTTAAATCACTATACTCATTTGCTCCACTAATTCCTATACCATCACATATTTCAGCTATTAAAGAAAGTTTTTTTGATTTTTCACATTGCATAAGACTATTTTTTTTAATTTGTTCGCTATTTTGATAGTATTCTACTCTACCTAATATTATAGATCTTATAGGAAGTGATGAAATGGTGTCTTTTAAAAGCAAAATTCCGGGAATACCACCTTCCCTAAAATCAACGAATGTGGTTATGCCTTTTTTAATCATAGAATAACATGTATTTTTTATGTAACTTGCAATATGTGATGGGATAGAATTATCAAGAATTTTTTTCTTGGTTCCATAAATAGGATTTATTTTTTCATTGGGACCTAGATCCAAATTTACATCTTTAGCTATAGAATCAGCTATATGGATATGTGCATTAATAAATCCAGGTATAACAACAAAACCATCACAATCAAAAATTAATTCATTAGGATTATATGGTTTTATGTTATTACCTATTTTTTCAAAGCACTGATTAGATATTTTTAGGTTTGTAGAATTAATATAATGTAGATCGTCACCATAAAATATTGCAACATTTTTTAAAATCATATCTCATAAATTAGTTGCTTTTTTTTATGAGATTTCCTGATTTTTCTTATTGTGTCGAGAGATTCTGTTGCTAATTTTGCTGCATCTCGTGCTGTAGCTGAGCTACCTATTCCACAGTTTAAAACAAGCCCATACTGTTTTTTTATCATATTAATAAAATCCATTGCATTATTTCTATAATTATTACCAGCTAGCACCATAAAATTATCACCTCCCATAAAAAAAGACAAAGATTTTTTGCTCAAAAAGAAATTTGACATTATATAATATAATTCAAATATCATTGATGATGTTTCATATGATGTTTGTGTTATTTTTTTAGATGTAAAATCTTCAATATCAAAATGCATAATTGTCACATTTTGATTATTTTCCTTATTAACAAATCCATATATATTATATTTTTTATTTAGAATAGTTTTTAATTTTTCTCCTTCAAAAGCTTTTATATTTGCATCTAGTGGTGTTTGATTATACCCTATAAACATTGACAAATTATTAATAAATAGTTTTTTAGATTTTCTTTGAATTTGTATATGGTCTTTTAATGTCAGTTTATTAGTTATTGCAAATAGTTCATCATATCTATTAGAAAATACTAAGCTGTTTTTTTTAGAAAATAATTCTTGCATCTCTTTGTATAACATGGATTGAAATATCTGTAATTTATGTTCTCTATCATGGCCCAATGTCAGTGTCCATGGACCATAATTATCTATTTTAATAATTGTTATTTGAATCAATTTATTTTTAACTTTTCTAATTCAGCAAATGAGTCTACTGCTGCCTTAATTGCATTTTCAGATGTTGATCTTATTCTAGAATATGCATGTTTCTCTGTCATACCTGGTCCACTTATCCCAAGTGAAACTGGTTTTTTGTGTATAAGTGATATATTTAATAATTTACTTATTGTTGCGTTTGCTATTACCTCATCATGTTTTGTTTTTCCTTTAATTATAGCTCCCAGTGTAACTACTGCATCGACATCATTTTTTGTTAGTAATACATCTACCAATATAGGCATATCAAAAATACCGTGCACTTTACAAATATATTTTACATTTATCTTCATACACTGTGCTTTTTCTAATGCAACTTGAAGCATTCTTAATGTTATTTTTTTATTAAAGTTAGATGTAACTATTGCTAGATTCATTATTAATACACATTTGAAAGTTCTAGTAGTTCATGGCTACTTATAAATGGAATAGAATTTTGTTTAGCATATTTTTCAGCTTTTTTAGATGATAATGCATTATGAGTGTCTGCATCAAGCATTTCACATATTACTGTAACTGGTGTTATGTTTGCTAGTTTTGCCAAGCATATTGACATTTCAGTGTGACCCTTCCTATCTATAAGTAATTTGTTTGATGCAATCAATATAGGGATATGTCCTGGAGTTTTAAATGATGAAACAAAATAGTCCATAGGCTTATCTATTCTACACAGATTAGCCATTTCTTTAATAGTAATTGCTCTATCTACATCAGTAATTCCAGTATATGTTTTTATATGATTCACAGATATAGAAAAAGATGATTTGTCTCCATATGGAGCTAAACCTATTATCATTTTTTTTAGACTATCATTTGCATTGTAATAATTATAAAGAATGTCGTGCATATATTCTATGCCTATATTTTTTCCCAGCACATGATCTATTGCAATACATATCAAACCACCTGCATGTAGACGTAATCTAGCAACACGATCTGGTGTAATAAATTCTGCGGCTATTATCATATCAACTTCATTTTCTCTATATTCGTCGTCATGAACTAAAATAAATTTACCAAGTTTAAGATGTTCCAGTGCATTGTTTAGCATACAAAATTACTAACATATTATATGATATTAATATTACTAAAATATTAGTAACAACTACTAAATCTGTTGTTACTTTTTAATAATATATTTCGCAAGTATATCAGTTTCTATATTAACTTTGTCGCCTACTTTTTTTGTACCAAAATTTGTAATCTTAAGAGTTTGAGGAATAATACAAACAGAAAATACATTATTTATTATATCAACTATAGTTAGACTTATACCATCAATAGAAATAGAGCCTTTCTGGACAACAAAATTTGTTAGTTTTTTTGGAATTTTAATCCAGATTTTTGTTTCTGTTAGTTTTTTTTCTAATTTATTTATAGTACCTACACCATCAATATGACCAAGTACAAAGTGTCCATCTAACCTACTTCCTATTATTATACTACGTTCCATATTTATTTCATCACCCAACTTTAAATTTCCAATTGTAGTTTTTTTTATAGTTTCATTTGTTATGTCAAATTCACAATAATGATTATTCATAATTTTAGTGATCGTAAGACATGTGCCATTCAATGAAATGCTTTGACCTACTTCAAGGTTTTCTATGTGAGCTGTAAAGTCTACTATTAATCTCATTACAGAATTGACATTTTTATTTATTTTATATGCATATACAATACATTCTACGATTCCAGTAAACATTTTGGCTATATTGCATATATAATACAATACATCATAATTTTTCTTTAGTTAATTTTAGAATGGTTTTTGCATTTTTGTAGTGTACTTCGTCAATCATTTTATTTTCCAATGTAATGGCACCTTTACCTTTTTTAATAGATTTCAAATAAATACCACATACTTTTTTTGCCCATTTAATTTCAGTTTTAGTTGGTTTAAAGAATGTATGTACAATTTCAATCTGTTTTGGATGAATGATGCTTTTTCCGGAATAGCCTAAATTTTTTCCCAAAATGCAATCATTTTGTAATCCATTTTCATCATGTATATCTTGCCATATAGAGTCTATTGCAAATACTCCAGCAGCCCTTGCATCTATAGGAATTTTTGATCTTGCATAATGCATATTCAGTTTCTTTGTATAATTTATACCCATATCATCAAGTAAATCAAATATTCCAAAAATCAATGCATAAATTTTTTTTGTACACGATGCTATATTATAAGAATTAATAACTCCTGATGCAGATTCAATTGATGGTATAAATTTTATTTTATGTAAATTGTATTCAATTTCAAGATTATTTACTACTTTTTCTATTTTTTTTAATTCAACTACATTATTTACTTTTGGAATAACAATCCCATCAAACTGTGTCTGAATTATTTCATTCAAGTCGTCATTAATATAATCAGAGTTTGGAGAATTTATCCTGATGTAAATTTGTTGACTATATTCATAGCGTTTTTTTAATAGATTTTTTATTAATTGCCTTGCAGTTTTTTTCTCTTTCTGTGGTACAGAATCTTCTAAATCGAAACATAATATGTCTACATTAAGCAGCCTAGCTTTCTCTATAAAATGAATATTATTTCCTGGTACAAAAAATAAGCTGCGTAATGGCAAAATTAATTTGGTTTTAACAGGATTTTTCCGAATAATCCTTTACCAGTAAGCATTTTTGTGTGGGCGTCTGCTGCATCTTCAAAATAGAATATAGAATCTATAGCTGACTTTATTTTATTTTGTCCCATCCAGTAAAGTCCTTGCTCTAGCTCAGATTTTGTTCCTTGTGTTGAGCCTAGTATATTAGTACCTTTAAAGAATATATGCCTAAGATCTGTTTGAGCATCATAACCTGTTGTTGCACCACATGATACTAATGTAGAACCATATTTCAATAAAGTTAATTGTTTATTCCAATGAGTTTGACCTATATGATCAAATGATATATCTATTCCTGGAGCTACGTTGGTTTTCTTTGAAATTTCTTTTGTTATAGCTCTAACCTCTTTGTGCCAATCTTCATTTCTATGATCTACAGCATAATCAGCACCAAGTTGTTTACATTTATCTAGCTTATCTGGACTTGCAGTAGCAATAACTACACAATTATAAAGTTTTGCTATTTGAATTCCAAAACTTCCAACACCTGATCCACCTCCCATGACTAAAACTGTTTGGCCTGGATGAATCCTTGCACGTCCTACCAACATATGCCAGGCTGTTAGAAGTGTCATTGATGCAGCTGCTGCATCATCATAGCTTGTTGTATCAGGTATTTTTACAACATTTACTTCAGGAAGATGCGTGATTTCAGAAAATGCACCCCAATTAGGACCTGTCTGAAATCCCCAGATAGTTCTTTTCGTACAATCATATTCTCTACCATCAGTACATGCACTACACACCCTACAAGACATGTTAGAATGAGAAACAACTCTATCACCAACTTTTATGGTAGATACTTCATCACCCACAGCTATAACATCACCTGACGCATCAGAACCTGCGATGTGAGGTAATATTACTTTTATCGGTGATCCTCTCATTCCCCATATGTCATTATAGTTTAACGCAGCTGATTTAACTTTAATAATTACTTCGTCGGGTTTTGGATTTGGATCGTCTATATCAGTTACTTCTAAAATACTTTTAAAATCATCATTACTAGCGTATTTTTCATATATTACTGCTTTCATGTATAGAGTAATTCTGTACCTAAATATATTTTGATAAGTTAAATCCTATTTATCTTAAAACTATGTTTTGGTTGTTGAATAGACTTCAATAATTGTTTCAACTGTTCATCAGATAGTTGATAATTTATTTTTCCTTGTGAAAGTAGATTTATTAAATAACTTTCAACTAGTCTAGCAAGATCTGATTTTACCATTTTTATATTATTTAGTCTGGATCTAGCTTCTGGAGAAAGTATTTGTTTTAGTAACTGATCTTTTTGAGATGATCCTAAATCTTTAGAATCAGATTCATTTGTATTTGGATAACTCATGTTTATTCTGCATATATTTTTAAAGATGTATTTTCAATACAAAGTTCATTAAATATATCATGTGATAATCTATCTAGTTTTTTCATGCCTTGGGTAGAAATAATTCTTCCGTTTTTGGTTTTTTTAATATAATCCAATTTTTCAAGAGCATGTACTATATATCTAATAATTGATCCGCCAGCACTCTTATGTCTTGATGTGCTATAATTAATATACTTAGTACCACCATACATCTTTCTTAGATCATTAATACTCACTGGTCCGTGTAAATATATTTTTCGTAAAATTGATGCACTACGTATATACCACCAATTACTATTTTGTGGCTGTCGTTTTTTATGTGCACCGGTTTTTACATATAACATCCAACTTGGCACCACTATATCTTCATTTTTTAAAATATTTGATAGTTTATCAATCAATGTATCTGCAGGTACATCATATACTTTTACCATTAAGATGTAGCAACCAAATCTGTTTATAAATCATTTAGGTATTATTTTACGATAAATATTACCGCAAAAATTGCAAGTAATACGAACAGATTTTGTACATGACCTTCCAGTTCTAATTCTAGAACCTATTCCTGGTAATATAAAACATTTACATTTTTTACAGAAGATCATAGTAATTTCATATGGTATTTTTATTCTGTATTTTATACAAATACTTTTTGCAAGATTAGCATATTTTTGAGATAGTTTTTTGTTGGATTTAGCGTTACCAATTATGTTCTGAATTAAGATGTTAATACGCTCAATCGCAATCTTTCTATTTTTCATTAGTTAGTTCTAACTGTGTATTATAATATAATTATGCGGTCACCGGGATTTGAACCCGGGTTATTGGCTTGGAAGGCCAGAATACTACCAGACTATATTATGACCGCTACTTGTTAATATTATAAAAAAAGTTTTTTATAACTGTAGATTTCAATCTATATATACTCAAATTTTATTTGATTCTATATTTACTAACCTATGTTATCCAAATAAAAAATCTCAATAAATATACTTATAAATTATGTATTATGAGCTGCATGCACTATATCCACAGTCTGCGCACACACTACATCCTTCAATAAAAACTAATATGCTTTTACACTGCGGACATATCTTATTTTCTGCTTTTATTATTTCATGGTCCTTTTTTTGTGCAAACTCGGTCTTTTTTAAATGTAATGCTCTATAAACTTGATCTTTTACATAGGAGGTTTCTATATTATTTGCTATGTAATCTGTAACTATGGCACTTGGTTCTACTTCAAATTTTTTTTCAGTATTTTCACCTGTCATATGTAATACTTGTTTATGACGAGAGCCATCACGATAAACTGTAATTCCTTTAAGTCCCATTTCATGTGCCAATAAATATGATGATTTTACATCGTCTACTGACACATCATTTGGCATGTTGATGGTTTTTGCTATTGCGTTACTAATCCAATCCTGCCATACAGATTGTGCCATTATGTGATCAGCCCAATGTATATCCATTGATGTAACAAAAATTTTTTTTATCCAATCTGGTATCTCTTCAATTCCATTTAAAGAACCATAATTATCAGCAATTTTGGAGAGTAACTCCTCTTTATACAGACTATTTTCTTTTAAAGTTTGTTCAAATATTTTATTTGTGTAAAAAAATCTTCCAACAGTGACTCTTTTTTCAAATACAAGTGCAAATGTTGGTTCAATCCCATTAGAACAATCTGCAATCATTGAAAGCGTTCCAGTTGGGGCAACAGTTGTTGTAAACACATTTCTAATACCATGCTTTCTTATCTTCAAGATTAATGGATCCCAATCATAATAATGTTCAGATTTAGGTTTTTCGTAATATCCAGCTACAGGAATCTTACCTTCTGGATATTCAGTACTTTTGTATAGTGGAAATTCTCCACGTATTTTTGATAGCTCTACACTCTCTTCCATAGAATAATAAGTTAATGCCTCAGCTAATTTTGATTGAAATTCATAGCTTTCTTGGGAGTTATATGGCATATGTAGTTTATATAAAAGATCTGCAACTCCCATAACACCAAGTCCTATTCTTCTTGATTCTTTTGATGCAACATCTATTTCTTGTATTGGATAATAATTCATGTCAATTATATTATCCAAAAACCTAGTGGTTTTCCTGATTATTTCTTCATATCTTTGCCAGTCAAATTCATAATCACCATCAGCTTTTCTTTTCACAAGATTTGATAGATTTATGGATCCTAGGTTACATGATTCATATGGATATAAACTCTGTTCCCCACATGGATTAGTTGCTCTTAGTAGCTTTTTCCTTGCTTTTGCAAATACATTATACTTGTTAATAATATCAAAAAATATAAGACCTGGCTCAGCACTTTTCCAAGCTGAAAGCGCAATAAGATCAATCAGATGGTTTGGATCTATTACTCTGATTGGTTTTTTATTTCTAACACTTCTTAAAATATATTTATGTTCCTTGTCAACAAGCACATTCCAAAAGTCTTCCCAGATACCGACGCTAATGTTAAAGTTTTCTAGTACACCTGGTTTTGTTTTAGATGTTATGAATTTTTCTATATCAGGATGCCATGACTCAATTATTCCCATATTTGCACCTCTACGTCTGCCTCCTTGTTTAACTACTTCAGTAACAGTATTTATTATATTCATAAATGAAACAGGTCCTGATGCTACACCTGAAGTTGATGCTACAATATCACCTTCCTGTCTTAAATCTGAATAATTTATTCCTACACCGCCACCAGATTTAAAAATAAGTGCAGCATCTGATGTAGCTTTCATGATTTTTTCCATGTCGTCCTTCATATCAAGTACAAAACATGCTGAAAGTTGACCTAGGCGTTTTCCAGCATTCATCATAGTTGGTGAATTAGGTAAGAAATCTTGTGAGGACATCATTTCAAAATATTCAAGTATTTTATTAGCATATTTATCAAGTTTTTTAGATATTAACATTGTCAAAAGTTCCTTGAAATTTATTTTCATGTACCCATTTTTTGCTAAGTATATGTAGTTATTAATTAAACTTCTAAAATGCCATTTGTTTATTGTAAAAGTACCTAATTTAAATTTACAATCAAAATCATCAAGTTTGTTTAGATACATTTTAGCTTGTTCAATATCCTGAGTTATTTTATTATCTTTACTAAACAAATTTGGATCATACAATAGATCTCCTATAGCTACTAATGTCGCTACACTTTCAAACATTTCTGTTGGATTTTCAATAATCTCATTTTTGTTATTTCTAGTTAGATATCTAGATGCAAGAACACGTAAACAATTAATATCAAAATTTTTTGCAATGGGATCAAGTAACTTGGTATTTAATAGCTTCATTTTTTTATCTCGAAGTTTTCTACGTTCGTGCCTATAAAGAATATAAGATTTTGCGATTTCGCTATATCCATTTTCTATCAATGTCGATTCCACTATATCTTGTATATCCTCTACACTAGGAATACTAACAGATCCTTGTTTATGTAGTTTAGCTATAACTCCATTTGTTAGTTCGTCAGCTAAATTATGATCTGGTCTAGATGTTGCAACAAGTGCCTTATAAATTGCATTAGCTATCTTATTTTTATTAAAACTAGTTATTGTACCATTTCTTTTACGAATGTGAGTTATAGAATCATGCAACTGGAAATCTGTCATTATTCACCACAGCAAAAATTAGGGTTGAACTAATATAACTTGTATGTAGTAATTTGGTCAACTTTTTATTATATTTAAATATTTATAATTTATACAATTTATGTACTAAAAAATAATACAAAAATGGTGCATTATGTTATGATGTAATGAGAATTACAAGAGATGCATTTCTCAGTTGTTATTTTATGTTTAAAACCACAATTACCACATATTGAAACGCGTTTTATTGGTTTAAATGCAACTAACATATTACTAGCATTTTCTATTGATTTTTGAATGTCATGTAATGTTTCATTTTTATCGATCATCAATCGTATTAACAAACCACCATCAAGTTCATTGAATATTTTGTTACAATCTACTATTATTTCACTATCACTTGTTAATTTATTAATCTCAGTAGTTGTAAGTGTAATTCCATCTGAATAAGATCCACCTATGTATTTAAATATTGAACCCTTTCCATATTTTTCTCCATCAAGTGTTACAAGTCTATTAATACCGCTACTCTCAACCATCGATATACCAACATTTTCTTTTATTTCACTCCCGTTCTTAGTTGCGACATCTATTGCAGTTTTAATTACTTTATATGACACTTCTCTTCCATTTTTATCATTATATCCAAGTATATTAAATACAGCTTCTTTTAACCCTATCAAGTTTATAATTAATGATGTTGAACTTCTTTGCATATATTGTGTGCTACTTGCAAGCATAGGATTTAATCCACGCCTAGTAAGGTCTATTATATCTTTTTTCCTCAATTTCATTGACGATATAACAGGCTTCATTAGTAATGCTAACCTAGCTCTAAAGTATGTTTCATCTTTATTAGATTCTAATGCAAGTCGTGGCAGGTTTATAGTTAAAGATTGAAGTTTAACAGAATTAGAATCCAAATTATCATTTTCACTAGCTGTACCATATTTCATAATTCCTTTATTAGATATTTGTTTTTTAGAGAATATTATTTGTCCTCCAAACATTATTATCTCTGCTAACAGCAACGAAAAATCATTCATATTTCTTTTTTCATAGTCAATAACTAGTCCTATTTTTGGTATCGGTGTAATTCTCACATATGTTTTATATGCAGTAAAAATTTTCTTTATTATATCATCATGACCGTGGTGTAACTTAATTCTTAATGAAATAATAATATTTTTGTTGTACCTTGATATTGAAGATGCCTCAAATATATTTATCAGTTTTTTTTCTAGATTAGGTGTGTTTTTTAAATATTTAGTCAACAAATAAACAAAGTCATCTATAACTATTTCTTGTGATGTTTCTTTTGACAATAATGAAATTACCATGGATAACAATGTGGATAAGTTATCAGTATCTTTTGTTGGTTTGATTCTAGTTATATCTAAAAGTTTGTCACCTAAATTAATTATCCCATTTTCAATCATTTCATCAATATTTATGAATACAGTATCTGGCAATAATGACCATAATCCTGGATTCATAATATGTAAATAACCTGAAAGATATGAATCAGCAACATCCTTAGGCAATCTATTTAATAGTAGATTTTCTTCAAGTACTTTTTGTCCTATATTAATTAGTAGTCCTTCTACACCATTATCAATGTTGTCTACATTAGACAATATCTCTTCTACATCAAATACTGGCAATCCTAGTCTAGCAAGTTTATTTCTGTATTCTTCATGTCCATATTCTAATAAAATAGAATTAACTACTTCGCGTATTAATGAGCCTGTTAGATGTGTGGTTTGATATTTATAAATACGATTCTCTGTCTCCTCGGTGATTTTTTGTGCTAATTCTAGTGGAAGATTACCTTCACGTACCAACGATTGAATTATTTTATGAGAGTTAAATTCTTCTATTGACTCATGTGAAGTTCTTACATACATTTTTCCGTTTTCTATTATAGAACGTTCTTCAATCTGCCTCGCTAAGCTTAGCACTAGTTTTCCAATGTTTGTGATGGTATACCTTCTTTCTGATTTATTAAGTGCAACGAGAGACTGCCGTAATAATTTTCTTAGGTGGTATGCAAATTTACCACTCTCTTTTTTTGATTTAAATCCAGCAAGTGATTTTAATTCAGAGTATGTCAACGGACCTTTAGAATTTAGAATTCTAAGAACATCTATTCTATTAGGGCTTGCCATTACAGAAAAAATCATGCGTACACGTTTTGATGTTGTTTGTAAAATACGTTTATGATCTGCTACTTCATAGCCTAATTCCATATACATGACTAAAAATTAAAGGTAAATAAGACTTGTGACCATTAATTTTCTATCACATCCACCGTAAATTCAGCAGAGAAACTTTGTCCACATAATGGACATATACTATTACTAGACTTGATCACGTCTTTCACTGATTTCAATATCTTCATATTGTATATTTTCTTTCTACAGCTCCCACAGTACACATCAACATTCAATGCTTAGAATGTATTTAACTAAATTCTTAAATGTTTTTTTAATTAGTTTTTAATAAATCATTGTTTTTTTATTATTATTCCACGTTCATCAAAATATGTTATTTTTAATTTTGTTCCTATTGGTATATCATCTTGTCCAGAGATATTTTCCATAAATCCAGATAATCGTAGTTCTGAATTATCCAACTTCATTACTACCCATGCATAAGGAATATATTTTTCGAATCCAGTTGGTGGAACTGTAACTATTGTAAAAGTTTCGACATATCCTTTTCCGTCGATTATATGGTTTTCAAACTTTCTGCTTCCGCACTGCTTGCAAAAATATATTGTTGATAGATAAGATTTATTACATCTAATACATTTTTTGGTTAGTACTCTTCCAGTTTTAATTACATCTATAAATTCTTGTTTTATAGGCAAATTATACACTTTGAAATATATGTACGGCACAACTTGCCCCTGTTGCACCAAAATTATGTGTCAAACCAATACTTGCATTTTTAACTGTTCTTTTTCCGGCATTACCAATAAGCTGATCAAAGACTTCTACTACTTGTCCTACACCAGTTGCACCTATTGGATGTCCTTTAGATTTTAATCCTCCTGACGGATTAATTGGTATAGAACCATTTAATTCTGTTTGACCTTCACGTACAGCCTCAACAGACTTACCTTTTTCAAAGAATCCTAAATCTTCACTATCTACTAATTCTGCAATTGTAAAACAATCATGAACCTCTGCAAAGTCTATGTCTTTTGGCAATACATTAGCCATTTCATAGGCAGCTTTAGCTGCCAATTTTGTACTTGGGATAGTAGTTATGTGATCACGGTCCTGTAATGCTGCAGGTGAGCCGCCTCTACCAGATCCAATTATTTTAACATAGTCTTTGTTATGAGACTTTGCAAATTTCTCATTACAAAGTATTACTGAACTTGCGCCATCAGAGAATGGGCAACAGTCATATAGTTTCAATGGACTTGCAACAACTGGAGAATTCATAACATCATCAACTGTGATTTTTTTTCTCAGATGTGCTTTTGGATTTAATAATCCATTATTATGATTTTTCACTGCAACCATAGCAAAATCTTCTTCTGTTGCATTAAACTCATTTAAATACGATCTAGCAATAGATGCAAATAATCCTGGAAATGAAGCACCTGACTGTCCTTCATAAAAAAAATCAGAACAATATGAAAAATATGTGGTAGTCCATTCAGTTCCTGTATGCGTTACTTTTTCTACTCCAGTTACCAAAACAGCATTATAAAACCCACCTGCTACATTAGCAAATGCTTCCCTTAGTGAAACTGAACCACTTCCACAGGCAGACTCAATTGATAAAGACGGTTTTTCTGGAATTCCCAAATTACTCATAATCACAGGTCCTAGATGAACTTGTTTATCTGCTATCCCAAAAACATTAGAAATATATCCAGCATCAATCTCATGTGGTTCTATACCAGCAGTTTCAATTGCGTCTACAGATGAATTAATAGCAATATCACCTATACTATCATCTAATTTACCATACTTTGTGCTACCAGCACCTATAACACATACCTTTTCCACAATCAGTTTTATCAATATCCATATAAAAATTCTTCAATTATTGTATATTAAAAATAAGAATAAAATTAATGTGTGAATTATATCGATCTGTGGATCACATAAAAATCACAAAAAAAAAAATAAATTTATTACGAAAAGAGTGTACACAATATTTTGATAATGGAGGTCATGTAGTATGGTCACGTTATAAAAATAAGTATGTAATTCTAGTAGCAAATTCACTTAAAGCGGTATTTAAGTGTCCAGAATGCAATATTGGTAAATTGGTTATAATTAAGTCACATAGGACTATGAAACGTTTCATAGGTTGTTCTAATTATCGTAATGGTTGTAAGGCATCATCTCCACTTATTCAAAAGGCATTATTACGTATAACAAAAAATAAGTGTGAAATATGTTCATGGCCAATTTATCTATTTAGGTACAGTAGGAAACAAAAGTGGAATGAAGTGTGTACAAATATTAGGTGCGGTGGTAAATTTTCATAAATTAGTAAATATCTGGTCTTCTATGTTTGAGTAACGGAAGTATCATACGTGTATTTTTTATTTTTTCTGCATGTATATCAATTATTCCAATACCTTCACGTTTTTTCATATCAAGAACTATTTTTCCAAACGGGTCAACTACTATACTTCTACCACAATAAATGTTGCCGACTTGGTTTGGTGCTATAATATAACATCCATTTTCAATTGCACGTGTTTTGTTTATTGTTAACCAGTGCTGTTCTTTCATATAGCCTTTAATCCACGCAGATGGCACTACAAGTATTTCTGATCCTCTAATTGTAAGAACTCGAGATACTTCAGGAAATCTCAAATCATAACAAATTAACATTCCTAGTTTACCTATATCAGTATTAATTGGTTTCATTATTTTTGTGCCTGGCATGATATTATCTGATTCTCTAAAACTAAATGCATCAAATAGGTGTGTTTTTCTATAGGTTGATATTATTTTTCCTAGTTTATTTATAAAAAATGCTGTATCATATACTTTATTCTTGTTTTTACTTTTTTCATAAAATGTACCAATTATATTAATTGAATTTTTTTTTGCTTCATTGGCTATATTACTTACAAACTCTCCATCGATTTTTTCTGCTAATTTTGATAGCTGCGACGAAGTATTATAAAACATCATAAATTCTGGAAATACACAAATTTCTGTGTTTTTATTAGCAGCTATTTTTATATATTTAAGTATTTCATCTAGGTTTTTATTTTTACTTGTTGATGTTTTTAATTGAACTAGTGCTATTGCTGGCATGAATGTTGTATTATCATTCACTTTTATTAAAATACCAATTTTCTTTATTATTTTCTTCAAAAACAACTATAACATCACTTCTTTTTGCTTTTAAAATGTTAGTTGCGGCACTAGTAACAATATCTGCAAACTCATTTTTTTGTTGTTGTGATCTCCCAGGATACATTGAAACTGTAATGAATGGCATGATTTTTTTTTTACTATGTAATTATTAAATATTTTTAATGAATATAATTATCAGTTCCTGGTACCAAACATGAATTCTGAGTTATGTGTTATTTTGTATATGTACCCGATTATAATACCTGTTATAAATCCACCAACATGAGCTAAATATGCTACACCATCATTAGCAATTCCAAATCCGCCAACAAAAAGTGGTAAAAGATTTTGAAAAACTAACCAGAATGGAAGAAACAATTTTGCTTGAATATGCATCGTTCTCCAGAAAAATCCCCACATCATGAATGTTGTTATTCTTGCTTTTGGAAATATTACTAAATATGCTCCAAGTATTCCAGATATTGCACCAGAAGCACCTATAGCTGGAATTGTACTATGAGGATCCCCAATAATATGTATAAGGCCAGCAGAAATGCCCCATGTAAAATAAACTAACAAGTACCTAATTTTACCAAATTTCAACTCTATATTATCTCCAAATATCCAAAGAAATAACATGTTACCACCTAAATGCATGATACCACCATGTAGAAATATTGAACTAAATAGCATAACATAAGCAGCAGATGGGCATGAAACTACAATGCTGCTGCTGTGGCCTATATTTACTTTTATTGAGCTAGCACCTAATACACAATCTGGAATTGCACCAAATTCATAAAATAAATTTAGTGCATTTTGGTTTGTAAAATCAAAAAATTGTCCTATGCTAATGGCCTCATAAAAAAATACAGCTACATTAACCAAAATTAACATGTATGTAACTATCGGTTTAAATCCAGCAGGATGTTGATTTTCATCTCGAAGTGGAAACATGTATTAATTATATAACAGTTAATTTGTATAAGAATATTTCAAGATGTTATAATAATATAATACCATGTGTAGTTAAATATTGCAGAGCGCGTACAAAATCATCATCATTGATTTTACCTTCAGACCACCATCCAGCATTATTTTTTATCCATTGTGGAATTGAAATATTAGTAGTTGTTTTGTTTGTATTTGTATCTGGTATATTTATTATATTCTCTTTTACCAGAAACTCAATTCCTAATATAAAATCATCATCATTGATTTTACCTTCAGACCACCATCCAGCATTATTTTTTATCCATTGTGGTATTGAAATATTAGTAATGTGATCTGATGTTAATGCAGACCGACTGTTAGATCCTATTTCAAAAACTCCACTTCCTATGCCAGCATATGTCTGGTCATAATTAATTCCAGTACCAAGTATTGCTATATTTAATGTATATATATCATCAGATGGCACAAATATTTGTTGTATGTCTATTCCTTCGCTGGCAAATATACCAGGATTCTGTGGATCGTTACCAACATTAGAAAATAATTCTTTGCCATTTTCATGACTAATACTGTAACCATATCTGATGTTTTTTAACAAAGTATTATCTTTATCAAAAAAAATAAATTCAAGTGGAATTACATCATCTGTAGTAAAATCATTATGCCATGATACTTTAACTAATGCACCACTATCAAATTTAATATCTAGTGTTTTTTCTAATTGAATATTTTGAGGTATCAAAGAGAACAAAATAGTTTTTTTATCATATTCACCTAGCTTATCATTTACTTTTTGTAATTCATTTCCAGTTACTAGAAAATGAATTATATTGATATCGTCATAAGAATATGGATCGGTTAGGACTGCACTATTATTAATTTCTATTTCATTAATATAAGCCTTGAATTTTTTGTTGTTGTATGGTTCAAAACTTTTTGGTATACGTATCTCTTCATGTACTACCTGAACTAGTTCAATATAGTCTTTATTCCAGTTAAATGGCATATCAAATGAAATAGAATCATCCAAATCGCTATACTCAAAATTAGTTATATCATCATAATATGTTTTTATTATTACCGGAATTTCTGAATACGTATTTTTAATAGTAAAATTTTGTTCTTGTGCAACGCTTACAAAAGTTTCAAATCTTAATAGCTGTGCAACTTGGACTTTTGGGCTTGTAGCTCCTTCTATCTCAACTTTAATATTATATAGCCCTCCTTTGTCAAATATTGGACCTGTTATTATTGGTTTCCCACCTCCAATTGTTGTAAAACCTCCACTTATTGGATCCTTAAATCCATTATAAGTAGTACACTTCCATAGTTCTTTTTCAGTACAATTTATTTTGGGTCTAATTTCTATGCTAATTTCTCCATCAGTATCATAAAATAACTGCCTAGCAAGAAGATTTTCACTTCTCCATAGTTCTATTCTATAAGTAACATTATCTAGATTTATGTCAGTTAATTCATCAAAAAATCTTACAGTCATGTTAGCACTCTTAATTTTACCTACTGTTATGTCAGATGGATCCAGTACTGTACTTACAGTAACATTCATACCAGCAAAATTTATTGGAGGTGCCTGATCACTGCCTAAACCATGTCCATATACATCATTAATTGTAATAGGTACAAGGTATATGGTACACATAAACAATATAATATAGATACGATGGATCATATCATAGTAACAATAATTCAGTATTTAAGATATATTATATATGCACATTTTTTAATTTATTTTTTGATTTTCTATTAAGTGAGGTTTTTATTTATCACCATAAATATCAAGATCAATGAAGTCAAGAGTTATTGGATACAGTTTGTTAATGTTTGTAGTGATGGTTGGAATTACAGCCACAGAAACGTTTGCAGATAATTCAAGAGTTAATATAAGTATAGCAGAAGAAAGTTCATTACCAGGTTGTGAAGAAAATAATGAATGTTATACGCCATATAACGTAACTGTGGATCTTGGTGGAGAAGTAATATGGAATAATACCGACACTGCCGCACATACAGTGACTAGTGGAACTCCTAACGATGGACCTAGTGGATTATTTGATAGTAGCTTATTTGTTGCTAATTCAAC
Organism: Nitrosopumilaceae archaeon; assembly: GCA_965218725.1. Taxonomy (GTDB): domain Archaea; phylum Thermoproteota; class Nitrososphaeria; order Nitrososphaerales; family Nitrosopumilaceae; genus WTHC01. Next base: position 758,118 of record CBDCLO010000002.1, on the reverse strand, counting down.
ATTTTCTGTTACATTTACAGAAGATAGTTTTAGCGAAGGCGACTATCCATATTTTTGTATGGTTCATCCATGGATGGAAGGAATAATAAGCGTAGAATCAGTTTCAAGTGAAGAATATGTTGCTACTGACATTGAGGATGACAATATAATCTTACAGAGCATATCATCTGATGGTAGTATAAAAATAGAGATAGAATCCAGCAAGCCTGAGATTAATAAGGAAATGACAGTTAATGTAAAATTCTATGATTATGCTAGTGGCAACTTACAAGAGCATATAAACTATGATATAACTGCATCTCAAAACGATGATATGGTACTTTCTGTTGTTGGGGCTCACGAACACAACGGTAATGCAAATCACTCTACTATGGAATTAAGTTCTGATGATCCTGTAGATATAACAGTAACAATCCAAGGTATAGGAGTGGATGATATTGTGGGTCCGCAAGGTGATACAATAGAATTTACTATAGTTCCAGAATTTGGTACAATTGCAGTAGCAGTACTTACAATATCGATGATTGGTGCAACAGCACTAGCTACAAAATACAAAGCCATAAAACTATAACACCCTATTTTATTTTTATCGTGGCAATTACCGATAATATAACACCTGTAACTCCAAATGTCAAACCAAAGACACTAAGATCATATATTTTTTCAAAAGACCCTTCTTCAAAATTAATATGTATCACTAGGTTTTTTTAATATATTTATTTCTTTTTGAATTGAAAAAATAGCATTTCTAAGTGCTTTATTTTCTTTTTCATTTAAATTAGTATGATCAGGAAACACTAAGATGTCATGATTTTTACTACATCAATAGGAATAATAAGATTTATTGATGTATCACCTACACCATATAATTCTATTGTGTATAATCCAGGATTATTAGGTATAATTTTTGAAAAATAACTTTCATGATAGTGTAATGGATTAATATTCAATTGTTTTGATACTCCACAGAATTTAATGGTAGCATCTAAACTATTAAAAGCATTTTTTATTCCATTTTTAACATTTTTTGAAGTTACTTCACTTATTTCAAATGTAATATTATTAATAAATCCAGTAATAGGTGGTTATTTACTCCATCAAATACTAAACTGATATTGCTCAATGTTGGTTGTGATATGTGCATAAGCACCAGAAAATTCTAACATATAAACAAGAAATAGTATTAATAAGCAATATATCACGTTCACTAAATATATAAAAACAGACATGTTTTTATTTTTAATTGAAATATAATTAATACTTGCATATATTAGTAACATAATTAAATGAAAAAATATATCGTATGCATAATATTTTTATTTTTCATTGGTCCACCACCAATTTATTGTCATCCATTTATAGTAAACGTTGTTACTGATAAAACAACAGACAATGATAATACTGAAATAATAATATATTATTCTAAAGAGATAGAATCTAATTTTAGTGTTATTAAGATATTAGATCATAGTGGCAATAAGATAGATAATGACTACATAAATTATTTTGAAGATGTGGATTTATTAATTATCATCTCATCTAAGCTAGAATTGGTATATACAATTACAAGTAAAGTACTTTCTAAGATAGATGGTCATGTTGCAGAAAACACATTTGTTTTTGATACTGGAAATAAAAATGTAAATTATTTAGATATTATAGACAATAATGACTCGATGTTTTTACCAGAGACCAATACAGAATTTCCAGGTTTTGTTGGACAAACAATAGTAGTTAGTTCTAGAGTTAGTTCATTATTAATTTGGAATAAAGAAAAATGAAAGATTCACTGATTTATCATTTCAAAAGTTGTACAACGATAAATTTTTTATTTTAATTAGTATTAAATTGATACTAGCTTTACTTTCTAATATTTTTATTATATATGTATACACAATAAAATTAGAATCTTTAGTGCAAGATTTTTTAAAAATAATATTTAGCATAATTTAGATTTTTAGAACTATATTAATAATACTATTATTGATTATGTAGTATATTAATTATGGACAAAATACTCCCACTAAAAATCAGATTTTAATATTGATTTTTTCCTGTGTTAGTTTCAACCACCACGACGATTAGTCATGCAGCATCTAGTGACCAAAAATTTGTAATTATATCGGATTATATACATAATATTTTTTCCTCAGTTTAAATAGGAGGTATTATATTTTTTAGTCTTGTTATATTACCTATATTTCCTAAAGATAAAAATATGGAAACTATTTTTCTGTGTTTCAAAATTTCTCAATTTTATTTAGTATCACTGGGATTTTTAGTTGTAAGTGGACTAATACTACTCTGGAGTATAGAAAATGACATAAGTAACGTTATTGATTCTACATATAGTATTTTAATAATAATAAAAATTACAATATCATTAATAATGATATTAATTAGATGATACAACCAATTTAAAATTTAAAAAAAGCAGTATGATATTAAAAATTACATAAATATAATTAACAAGTTAAAAATATCATTAAAAATAGAATCACATTTTGAAATCATATTACTATTGATAGTATCATTACTGGTTAATAATGCACCATCACAAAGGATGATATAAAAAATAGAATTTATAGAAAATACTAAATTTAATATTAATATAATACCATTAAAAATTGGATTAAATAAAATAGTTGTAACAGTAACTGACTTGGATTATATAAATAATATCAATGATCTAAAAATTAAAATATCAAACAAAAATAAAAATATTAATTCTATTGAATACCAATTAACAAAATAAAAACTGATAAGGATAAAATACAGATAACCTATAAAGGAGAAATAATTTTTTGATTTTATGATAAATGGCATGTAGATATAGAAATGTATAAAACAACAAGCATAAATGAAAGTATTTCATTTGATGTGATAGTAAAACCACATCTATCTGAATTAAAAATGGAAATAACAGAATATGATTTTCCAGATGAATGCAAAACCACTATATGTAGTACATGATAATGACTCTGTACTGGTAAGTAATACATCAAAATCACTATTATGGAAATTCAATAAAACCAAACAAAAATTTAGCTCGTTTATTTTTGATGGAAAGGCTACAACAATTTTAACATTAGATAATGATAAGAATGTATGATTCATTGATCCGTCTGATAACCAAATAGGATTTTTAGATCCTACAAACAAAAAAATAGAAACAGTACAATTACCGATAAAATCAATTCCAGTATCACTAGAAACAGATCTCGATAGTAATATTTAAATTGCAATAATAGATCAATGTACACTACTAAAATATAATCAATATAACAAAGAATTCATGAAATATATAATGCCTACTAATTCATTACCGTCATCAATGCTTGTTGATTCTAATGGTAATATCTGGTTGTCACAACGTGGTAAAATAGGATATCTGGGCATACAAAACGGTGATGTGTAAGAGTTTATGCCTGAAGAATCAATCAGATAACAATTCATGTTGTTTAGTGATAACGAAGAAATTTTGTGTACCATACCACGCTGGTTTATCAATAAGAGTTCAATACGGTATTAAAAACATTCAAAAAAATCGTAGTTCCGGATCCTTCATCATTACCATTTGATATAACTAGTGATAAATATGGAAACATATGGTTTACACAACATACTATAGACAAATTAGGGATATATGATCCACAAAGTTACAATTTAGTAGATGGATATGTCAACAAATAATTCCTTTACACGGTTTATTGAATCAGATAATAGAACACAATATTTTTTGTAGAAAAGATCTAACAAATTATGTATTGTAAATATTACTGAAGAGTTTTCTAAAATCAATATGAGCTACTATCCTAGATACTCATAGATTGTATAACCAGCAATTGGTTCAATGATTATTATAACAGCATTACTTCTTGTAAAAAGCATTAATGATAAAAAAAGATTAAAAAGATTATTAAATATTAGTTAATTAATTATTTTTAATAATTTCATAAAAATTGTTATAATTAAAATAGTAAGTGATATTAGTACTATTGTTCCTGACGAGGTTATATCAAATATATAAGAAAGAAAAATGCCTACAATAACAGATAAAATTGCAAACGCCATAGAAATAAAAATTGTTTTTTTAAAACTTTTTCCATACATTATTGCTGTTACATTTGGGATTACAAATAATGATGATATTAGCAGTATTCCCACTAGCTGAATAGATGTTACTACAGTAATCCCACTAATACATACTAGTAAATAATTTATCTTTTCTACTGGAACTCCACTTACTTTAGCTTGTTCTTCATTAAATGTAGAATAAAGTATTTGTCTATACAGTAGTGATATCGTGATCAATATAAGACTAGCCAATACGATAATTAATATTGTATCTTCTATATTTACAAGTAAAATACTGCCAAAAAGAAAACTAAATATGTCGATTGTAAATCCGCCAGAAACACTAATTAGAATAAGCCCTATAGAAATTCCAGATGATAATAAAATTGCAACTGCCGCTTCACCTGATATGTTGAATTTTTGTCTTATTTTTGTAATGATAATTGCATTTGATAATGAGAATATGTATGCAGTCCACAGAGGGTATACGCCCAATAACAGTCCTATGGCTATACCACCAAATGATGAATGTGCTATGGCATCTCCAAATAATGAGTACCTTCTTAAAACTAAGAACATTCCAACTACTGTACATAACAAAGCTATAGAGATGCCTGAAACTATAGCTCGTTGTATAAATCCATAAGAGATTATTTCGGTAATCATTTTTCGTGTCCTGACATATGTCTTTGCATAGAATATTCAGAATATTTTTTTATCAAATTATCATTATTAAAAAATTCATTAGAAACTCCATGAAAAAACAATGTGTGGTTCAAACATGCTACTTTATTTGCTAACATATTTACTGCATCAAGATCATGGGATGACCATAGTATGGTTATATTTTTTTTGTTAAGTTTCCTCAGAGTACCATAAAATAATTCTGTACTCTGTGAATCAATTCCAGTTACTGGCTCATCTAAGATTAGAATCCTTGGATTGCCTACTAGTGCTTTTGCAATGAACACACGTTGTTGTTGACCTCCTGACAATTCACCTATTCGTTTATTAGAAAGTTCATGTATGCAAGCCTGTTGCAGCGCATGGTTTACTATTTCTTCATTACATTTTTTATTTAAACCCATTTTAACTACTTCTTTTACAGTGATTGGAAAATGCTTATCAAAAATTGGTTTTTGTGGAACATATCCAATATATTTAAGATGTTTTTTTGATTTTTGTATATCGTCACCAAAAAATTTTATTAAACCATTATAATTATTTACAATCCCTAACATGCATAAAAAAAGTGTAGTTTTTCCAGCACCATTTGGACCTATAATACCTAGAAAATCATTTTGACATACTTTAAAACTAACATCAACAAGAACATTGGATGTACCATATCTTACATTTAATTCTTCAATTTCTATTATATTCAATGTATAAAATCACATTGATTTTAATAATATATTATGTTAGTCATTAAAACCATTTTTATTTAAAACTAATCCTAAAAGTGCTGCTCTAGTATACTTACCATATTCAGCTTGTTTAAAGTATTTTGCTTGTTTTATTTTATCTATCAAGTATGTAATTTCTTCTAATCTAGGTAATGGGTGTAGAATAATAGCACTATTTTTTAATTTTTTTACTAATTTTAAGTCTATCACATAACTTCCCTTTACTTTTACATATTCTTCTTCGTCAGGGAACCTTTCCTTTTGGATTCTTGTTACATAAATCACATCTAGATCATGGATATATTCTTCAAGATTAGTTGATTCCGTAAACTGAATTTTTTTTTTTATGTCATATATTGAATCTGATCTAATTTTTAGTGTTTCAGGTGATATCAGATATACATTTACATCATAGTTACTTAGTGCATGTAGCAGGGAGTAAACAGTTCTGCCGTATTTTAGATCTCCTATTATACCTATTTTCAATCCATCTATTTTTTTTTTTTCTTTTTTTATTGTGTATAGATCTTGTATAGCTTGTGTAGGATGCTCTTCAGTTCCGCTTCCACCATTTATTACTGGTTTCTCAGATATTTTTGCTGCAAATCTACTGGAGCCATCAAGAGGATGTCTTAAAACTATGATATCAGAATATAAAGACATTATTTTTATTGTGTCGGCCAAGCTTTCACCTTTTCGTATTGATGATAGATCTGACGATATCCCTAGATTACTTCCTCCAATATACATCATTGCAGCTTCAAAACTTAATCTTGTTCTAGTACTAGGTTCAAAAAAAAGACATCCGAGTACTTTACCACTACCGGTAACATGAATTCTACTTTTATTTATTAATTTATCTGTTACATCAAAAACTAGCTCTAGTTTTTGTTTATTTAAATCTCTAATAGATACAATATCTTGTTGAAAAAACTCGTTGAGCACTTTGATCATATATATTCATACATATACAAATCATACTATGAACAAACCAAATTTATTAGTACGTAGAATAGAAAATGGGACAGTGATAGATCATATCAATAAAATGAAAGGAATTCAGGTTTTAAATGCACTTGACATAGATGAAAAAGATGGAAATGTAATAACAATAGCACTTAATGTACCAAGTAGGAAGCTCAATAAAAAGAATATAATAAAAGTAGAAAATAGATTTTTGAAAGATGATGAAACTAACAAAATAGCAGTGATTGCTCCTAGATCTACTGTAAATATTATCAAAAATTTTAGTGTGGTTAAAAAGAGACATCTATCACTACCTGATCAAATAGATAGGATTTTCATTTGTAGCAATCCTGACTGTATCACTAACAGTAGTGAACGAGTAGAAACTATAATGGATGTAGTTGATAAAAAAATACTACGGTGCAGATATTGCAATAGAACATTAGATGTTAACAAATTATCATATCGTTGATTTTAATATAAATTATAAAAATAAGGAATGGTGTTATTGTCCAATAATAATGAACATCATTACTATTCCATATATTGCAATTGATTCTACCATGCCAATAAATATAAACACCTTAGATTGAAGTGATGGGTTTTCACTAATTACTGCCAAACCAGCTGAACCCACGTACCCAAGTCCTATACCTGCACCACCTGCTGCCAGTCCAAATGCCAGCCCAGCACCTAATAATTTTGAACTCTCATTACCACTACCTGTTACTGTTTCTTCAGCACTTACATCTACCGTAAGAGACACCGCTAACACTACAAACACAATAAAAAATATCATTAAATATTTCATTAATGTAATCATCTTTTCTTATTCCATATTTAAATCATGAGACTTATATTTTATCCATGGTATTTTTCTTGAAATCACTAAACCTATTTTTAATTGTACTAGTAAGATCATCATGTATAGAAACTATGGTCTTGGTAGACTCGTTCAATAGTTCTTTAATTTCTTCTTTTGCCATTACTTTCGTTTTTCTATAGCAGCTTTTACTTTTTTTAATCTTGCGAATTCTTCTCTTTCTCTTTCTTCTAATGTAGCAAGAATAAACTTTATTCTTTGCTGATATTGTGGTATTATCACGTTTTCCAATGCGTTTAACAGTTTCTGTGTTTTTTCAAGTGCTCGTGCAAGGCTCAATATGGAATTTTCATATTCTGCAGCCTTACATATATTTGGAAGTATATGTTTAATTTGTTTTGTAGCACTGTCAATAAACGAATTTGTATCAATGAAACTATATGATATTGATTTAAAATCTTTTTTCAATACATTCAGTGTAGGAGTTATTACATCTACTATTCTCTTGATATTTACATCAACTTTCATGACTGATGGAATAGAATCAGAGATCATGTCTACAGTACTAGTCCCTAATGAGAGGCAGGCATTGTTAATAGCTTTATAAATCTCTTGAATAGGATCCCATATATCATTACGTGCCTTTGTGGCTTCTGTAATCATATCTTCAATATTTTTCAACAAAACTTTTCTTTTATCATCTAGTATTTTTTGAACCATAGAAGCTATTTTACTAGACCTCCTGTATTTTAGAAGTTCTATTTTAGTTGCAGAGACATTCTGATCAAACGACATTTTTCTTTGGCTTATAATACATGTTAATAAATTTATCTTTAATTTTTGTTAATTCATTCTTAGGCAATATTGAAGCTACTTTCCATTGTAATGACAGAGTTTCATCTAGTGATCTATTTTCGTATATATCTTGTATTAAAAATTCTTTTTCAAACTTATCCCCAATTTCAAGATATTTTGTATCAATATCTGTTAATCCAGTTTTTCCAACTATACCTGCAAGTGCTCTTACTTCTTGTGCCCTAGAGTACGCATCATAGTTTTGATTGGATATTTCTTGGTGATCGGATCTTGTTCTGCCTTCACCAATACCATCTTTCATGATCCTACTTAAACTCATCAGTATATTTACAGGAGGATAAATTCCACGCCTAAATAGATCTCTATCTAGTACAATTTGTCCTTCTGTTATATATCCTGTAAGATCTGGTATTGGATGAGTTATATCATCTGATGGCATTGACAGAATTGGCATTTGTGTAACACTACCATTCCTACCTTTTAATCGTCCAGCACGTTCATAGATAGTAGAAAGATCTGTATACAAATATCCTGGATATCCTTTTCGTCCAGGAACTTCTTCACGTGCAGCACTTATTTCTCTTAGTGCTTCAGCATAGTTTGTCATATCAGTAAGTATTACCAATACATGCATTCCAAGATCATATGCTAAATATTCTGCTACGGTTAGTGCTACACGGGGAGTTATTATTCTTTCAATTGCTGGATCATCAGCAAGATTTAGAAATAATACACTTCTTTTCAATGCACCTGATTCTTCTAGACTACGTTTAAAATATTCTGATTCACTGTATTGTACACCTATTGCAGCAAAAACTACTGCAAACTCATCATTAGTACCTATTACTGATGCCTGACGTGCAATTTGCGCAGCTAAAATATTATGAGACATGCCAGAGCCTGAAAATATAGGAAGTTTTTGACCTCGTACTAATGTAAGCATCCCGTCTATTACAGATACTCCTGTTTGTATAAAATCTCTAGGGTATTCTCTCTGTTCTGGATTCATAGGAGCACCATTTATGTCCAAAAATTTATCTGGTATTGGTTCTGGCAATCCATCTTTAGCTCTACCAAGACCATCAAATATTCTTCCAAGAACTTGTTCAGAAACAGGCATCTCCATTACTTTTCCAACAAATTTAGCACTTGTCTGTGATATTGAGAGACCTGTAGTTCCTTCAAAAATCTGTACTACAGCTTTTCCATTTCCAACTTCAAGAACTTTACCAAGTCTTTTTTCTCCATCTGTTGTATTGATTTCAACCAATTCATCGAATGCAGCACTTTCCACGTTATCTACTACTACTAAAGGGCCTTTAATCTCAGCAATTTTGCTGTATTGTATACCTTTCTCTGTCAATTTACTGTTTTACTCCTTTAATATTTTTAAATTGTTCAATCATAATACTGTTTAATTGTTCTAGCTTCTCTATTTTTTCATCTGGTATTTCCATTCTAGCTTTAAGAAGAGCTGATATGATCGGCATTGCACGAATATCTGCAAGCGATGCACCATCTTTCAGTGATTGTACACCATTTTTATAGAATGTAAATAATAAATGTAATAATTTAAATTGTTTTTCAGGACTGCAATATGTATCTATATCATCAAATGAATTTTGTTGTAAAATTCCAATTTTTATCATTCTAGCTACTTCAAGAATTAGTTTTTCCTCATCTGGAAGTGCTTCAGGACCTAGCAACCTAACAATTTCTTTTAATGTGTCTTCTCTTTGTAAGATTCCATATATTTCACCTCTTATGTTTAACCAATCCTTACTTACATTTTTACTCCACCATTTTGCAATATCAGACAAGTATCCAGAATAGCTACTCATCCAATTGATAGAAGGATAATGTCTTGAATATGCAAGTTTAGCATCTAGTGCCCAAAATGTTTTTATAAATCTCATTGTGTGAGTAGTGACAGGTTCAGTAAAGTCTCCGCCAGAGGGAGAAATTGCACCAACCAAGCTAACTGAGCCATCTCGATCAGGTATACCATTAGCTTTTACTCGTCCTGCTCTCTCATAAAATTCTGCTAATCTTGAAGCAAGATATGATGGATATCCTTCTTCAGCTGGCATTTCTTCTAGTCTTCCACTCATTTCTCGTAGTGCTTCAGCCCACCTACTTGTGGAATCAGCTACAAGCACAACGTCTTTTCCCATATCTCTGTAGTACTCTGCAATTGTTACACCAGTGTAAATGCTTGCTTCTCTAGCTGCAACTGGCATATTACTAGTATTGGCAACAAGGACTGTTCTATCCATTAATGGTTTACCACTTCTAGGATCTTTTAATTCTGGAAATTCTACTAGCACTTCAGTCATTTCATTTCCGCGTTCTCCACAACCGATATAAACTACAACTTGAGAATCAGCCCACTTTGCAATTTGATGAAGAGTTACAGTTTTACCTGTGCCAAATGCACCTGGAATGGATCCTGTGCCACCTTTTGCTAGTGGAAAGAATGTATCAATCACTCGTTGTCCTGTCAATAATGGAACAGTAGGATCATATCTTTTTTGGTATGGTCGTGGTCGTCTTACAGGCCACCTATGATACATTTTTACAGCAACAGAATTTTTGTCAAGATCTATAATTTCAGTTTCTATATCATATTTTCCTTCACCGACAACATTGATGACTTTTCCACCTATATGATTTGGAGGTATCATGATACTATGTTCAATTAGTTCAGTTTCTTGTACAGTACCTATTACAGTGCCACCATATACCTCATCACCAACACGTACTTTTGGAATAAATGTATATTTTTTATTCATATCAACTGGTGATGTAATTATTCCACGTGATATGAAAGAACCAGATTTTTTGGAAAGCTCTTTTAGTGGTCGTTGTATTCCATCGTAGATTTGTCCTATTATTCCTGGTCCAAGCAATACACTAAGTGGAGTTCCTGTTCCTGTTACAGGTTCCCCTGGTCTAAGTCCGCTTGTGGTCTCGTAAACTTGAATAAATGCAATATCACCAGTTAATCTAATTACTTCCCCTATTAGTTTTGATTCACCTACAGAAACTGTCTCATACATTTTGGCATCTGCCATTCCATCAGCCTTCACTGCAGGTCCACTAACCCAGACTATTCTACCTTTTGCTACCAATTAATTATCAACACCAAATTTCGTTGCAATTTCTTTCCTTATTAAAGGCTTCATGTTTGTAAGTCTAGAATCAATGGTATTATCAAACATCATAGTACCATCCATAGTTTTAGCTTTAATTCCACCAATACAATTTAATTTATCTGATGATATCTTTATTTTAGAAAATTTTTTCAGTATAGATTTGACTATATAATTATCTTTATCATTTACAAAGATTTCTATTTCTGATGTACCCAATGTATTTATAGATTCATTAACCAGAGACAACATTAACTGTAAGTAGCTATCATCTCGCTTTATTACTCCAAGTTTTTGTATTACTTTTTTAAATACTATTTCTATATATTCCTCTATTAGTAATAGCTGTTTATTTCTAGATTCTATCTCAGCACTTCCAATAATTTGTTTTTCTAATTTCTCTGATTCTTTTTTACCATCATTCATTATTTTGTCATATTCACTCTCAAGAGAATCATATGATTTTGATAAAAGATCTTTTGACTCATTTAAAGTTTTTTTCAAATTTAATAACAAACCTTGCTCTGTTTTAGATATAATTTTATCTAGTAATTCTTCTAGCTTAGTAAGTTCCATCTATACAGTATTTTTCAATAGTAACTGATTTTAATGTTTTGAATAATTATACAATTAACGTATTTATCATATTTAGAAAGATTTATGTTTTTTAAATTTTTGTATACAATGTGGTAGTTTCTGATCTTAAAATAGGTACAATAATTCTACCTAGAGTAGAAGCTACTAAGGCTGTTTCTAGACTAGCAGAATTTGAATGGTTCCATAAGATAGATATGAAAAATGAAATATTAACAGAAGAAATTGATGATTTGTTATTACGTACACAAAAAGTACATCAATCAATGTATGAAGTACTGAAAGGTTTACAAATAAACTATCGAGTAGGGATTTTAGAAATTCTTTTCAAAGGTACCTCTATTAAAAAGAAGACATACAAATTATCAGAAATTGAATCAATTGTGGATGATTTAGAAGATAAGAAACAACATATGATTGATGCCATATTGTTTAACATTAATGAATTAACTAGTATTAAAAAAATATTAGATGAATACAGTACGTTAAAAAACTGGTTACACTCTACAAAAAAATTAAACATAGACCTTAGTAGTTTTAAGTTATCTAGATATTTTTATATTGGGTTTTTTGTGATAAATTTTTCTGATTATGATGAAATAAACCACACGTTAGAAGATGCACTGATTTATAAATATAAGTTAGGTGTGAATAACAAGGCAGGACTAGTTATAATTTCTGAATCCACAAATTACGATAAGATCTTGAAGGTGATGCGTGGATTTAACGCAGATATATTTTCTATTCCAGATAATTTACCACAAATACCAAATGAAGCACATTCATTTATTGAATCTAAAATCAAAAATGTCACAGAAAAACAACATACTATAACAAAAAAATTAAATAATATTACAAAAGAGCGTAGATATGAAATTTTAAGAGCTTATGAAGCTTCAATTGTATCTAAAGTTGTTCTTGAAACTATACGTAAACCAGGTGGAACTAAACAATTTGCGGTTATACAAGGATATATACCAAAAAAAATGGAAAATAGATTTATGAAGATAACAAGAGAGTGGGTATCAATAACAGAAGAACCTGATCCACTAGAAGATGTCCCTACATTATTAAATAACCCAAAATTTGTTAAGACCTTTGAAATAATAACACAAAGTCAAGGGATTCCAAAAATGAAGGAATTAGATCCGACTCCTATGATTGCAGTGATGTGGCCAATATTTTATGGAATGATGTTTGCTGATTTAGGACATGGTTTATTGTTAATGTCACTTGGATTATTATTCAAATTAAAAGGCCAGGGAATTTTATCTAGATGGGGCATGTTAATAGCAATTTCTGGCGCATTTGCATCTATTGCTGGTGTAGGAACTGGAGAAGCATTTGGGTTTCACATAGATAGCTTGGATCCATTTAGTAAGGCGTTGCACGAAGGAGGACTATTTTATTCTGTGTCGTGGTTAGTTGGAATAATTAGTGTAGCAGAGCTTAGCTTTGATCAGGTTATAACAATACTCAAGATATCAATATTTTTAGGAATAGTTCATTTGGTTCTTGCATTTGTATTACATATAATTATGCTAAACAGGGATGGAAAAAAATCTACGATAATTTATGAAGCTATACCAAATCTTTCGCTTTATTTTGGAATAGTTGCTATCATGTTATGTGCAATTGGCTCTGGTTACGATGTGATGAATATGTATTCAAGTATACATACAGAAAGTGTGCCATGGGTAACAGTATTTTTAGGAGATTGGGCTCAAGTATGGATTATTACTAGAATTGCTGTGGTAGTAGTAACAGTATCTGTTTTCATAATGATGGTAAGTGGTATAAAGCATGCAAAAGAACACCCTGAAGAAGGTGGTGATCCTGCTAGCGTGCTAATGGAGGTATTATTAGGTAAAACCATAGAATGTTTGGCTCATACTATTAGTTATGCCAGAATTGGTATCATGTTGCTTGTACATGCTGCATTGTTATTGACTGTAAATAATGCATACGAATCATTAGGTGGTATTAGTTCTCTTGGTGCAATCGCACTTATAATAGGTGGAAATTTGGGAATCATGATGATAGAAGGCCTAATAGTATATATTCAGTCACTACGGTTGCACCTATATGAATTTTTTACAAAATGGTACAGCGGTGGTGCAAAACAGTTTAATAAGATTATTCCAGAAGTTGTGTATAATAAGCTTGTATGGAAAAAAAATATATAATATGCAATGGCCAGCTTATTAATCATAACAAAGACTTTATAGTATTTTTAAATAGTATCTTTACAGTATAATCACAAAATTAAGTTATGATACTACATTGCAATTAGTATTTTATAATTACATCCATGTTTTGGTATTACAACAATAATTTTTGTTCTGTTTATATGATGCTACGTAATTGTTTGCTAGCTTTTAATTTATTATTCATTTTACTATACAATTACAAAAAGATCTATTCACTCACTACCATGTAGTCATAAATTTTTTTCTTTCCCAATCAGTAATAAAATATAAAATCATATAATACAATAATTTACTAACATAAATTACTAATTAAGATGCTTTTCATATTTTGGTAAATAGTAGAATCCACTAATTTGTTTTATCATATTTAGTTTTGTGTTATGTAGATAGATCAACATATCATAACAACACCATATTTATTTGGTTTTTTAAATCATTAATGTAATAAATATATATTTAATAAAACATGAAACAGTTTTCTATGTTATAGCAATAAAAAGTAAAAAATAGTGGTAGATATTTATTCGTTTACGTATGCCCTTTCTCCATGTTGAGCAATATCTAGTCCAATTTCTTCTTCCTTAGGGGTTACTCTTATTCCACCTGGCCATATTGCGTCCATTATTTTTAGTATCACCACAGTAAGACCGAATGTGTATCCTATAGAAATTGCAGCTGCTATAATATTGATTCCTTGTTGTTCTAGTCCTTCAGGTGTTCCTGTCCATGCACCTATACCATCTCCAGTATTCCATATATGTGGACTTGCTAAAGTACCTGCTAAAATTGTACCTGTTACTCCTCCCATTCCGTGTACGCCCCATACATCTAGTGCATCATCCCATTTACGTGAATTTTTAAATGCTACACAGCCGTAACAAATGGCACCTGCTACTATACCAATAATTATTGATGCCATAGGTCCTATAAAACCAGATGCTGGTGTCACCGCTCCTAATCCTGCTATTGTTCCAGTAGTGGCTCCAATTATACTAGGTTTTCCTGTGTGAGCCCAACTCATCAACATCCAAGTTAATGTTCCCATTCCTGCAGCTGTGTTCGTAACTATCCATGTGCTAACAGTTACACCGTCAACCATAACTTCGCTCCCAGGATTAAATCCAAACCATCCAAACCACAGTATACATGCTCCTAATACTACCATAGGAAGATTATGTGGTTCCATTGGAACTTTTCCGTATCCTAGTCTTCTACCTAGAACTAATGCTGCTGCCAACGCTGCAAATCCTGCAGAGATGTGTACTACTATACCACCAGCAAAATCTAATGCATAGCTTGGTGATAGATCTGGATCTAAATCTAGTGAACCTCCACCAAAATAGCCTCCTCCCCATACCCAATGTGCTAGTGGATCATAAACAAATGTGGCCCAAACAATAACAAATATAGCTAGGGCACTAAATTTCATTCTATCTACCAAACCACCTACGATTAAAGCTGGTGTAATAATTGCAAATGTTCCTTGAAATGATGCAAACAATGCATGTGGCACTGTGCCTGGCCGATCTTGACTACATATCTCATCTTCATGAAATACTTGCATTTGATATGACGCAGACCAAGTCTCTGTACACGGCCCAGGACTGCCTAATGGAGCATAATGAGATACTTCATTAAATCCTATATATCTCAAAGAACCCATAAACATGTTTATATCGTTTTCTATTGGTCCGAAAGCTAGTGAATATCCCCATAATATCCATTGTATTGTCATGATCCCCATTATGATGAAAGTCATTCCGATTACGTTTACCACATTCTTAGATCGTGCTAATCCACCATAAAAAAATGCTACTCCAGGAGTCATTAAAAGTACAAAAGACGATGCTGTTAAGATCCATGCAGTATCACCTGTATCTATTCTACATGGCATCATATTTCCTTCTCCATCATCAAACCAGCATTCATTTGGATTTCCAGTATAAATTCCACTAATTCCTAATACATATCCATCCATACCATCTGTCACTTGTTGTGCATATGCTTCGTATAATGCACCTGCAGATATTGCTATAGTTGCTATAAGTATAAGTGTGTACTTGTTATAATTCATTGATGTGGGAAAAAAATCTTGAATATATAAGTATTAAGTTTACAATGGTCTAGTTGTAGTATACATGCAGTATTATTGAAACATTAAAA
The DNA here is from genome assembly GCA_965218725.1 of Nitrosopumilaceae archaeon. Taxonomy (GTDB): domain Archaea; phylum Thermoproteota; class Nitrososphaeria; order Nitrososphaerales; family Nitrosopumilaceae; genus WTHC01. The sequence continues at coordinate 741,911 of CBDCLO010000002.1, read as the reverse complement.
TCGTAAACTGTCTTTAGGTATGTAGATGTGATTTGGATTCAAAAAAAATATATACAGCTGTAAAAGCATTTAGTAAACGCGGAAAACTACTATCTAAAAGTGATTTTCAGTCGTTATCTGAATCTCGTAGTATTGATGAGCTAGTGACAAGGATTAAAAGCACCAAGTATTCCGATATATTTTCTGATTTATCAAAACCATTTAATGTTACTAAAATCGAACAAAAACTAAAAAACTATTTAATTGATACACATTTCAACATTACAAAGACTTCTGGTGACAATATATTGAAAGAATATTACTCACGGTATATCTTATGGAACTTAAAGTTTATTATAAAAAGTAAAATTCTTAAAAAATCTCAGGCTGAGATAGAATCTCATATAGATTTACATGCAGAGAAACTCATAAGGCAGAGGGATATAACATTGAAGGCTTTAGCTTCATCTGATGTTGAAGAATCTATAGAAAGTCTTGGTAATGGTATTTTTGGTAATGAGATATCTAAGGCATTTACTATTTATAATGAAAAAAAAAGTATGCATATTTTTGATGTATATTTTGATAAAATTTTAATTCAACGTATCAAAAAAGCTCTTCAATTCTCTGGAGACAAAGACTTGTCACATATAGTATGGCTCGATATAGATTTTTATAATTTACTTAGTGTACTAAGGGGTAAGTTTCTTGGGTTAGATGAAGAACAAATTAAAGATTTCATTGTAACATATACTCCAAATGTATCAAAAGAATTATTTTCTAGGATTATTTCCACAACATCAATAAAAGATGTATTTAGTGAGATTTCAAATACATATTACAAAAATCTTGTACCGCAATTAGAAAATGAAATAGATTCAATATCCAAGTTTGAGTATGCATTTAAAATTACAATGTATAATGCATCAAAAAATAGTTTTACTAAGATGTTTAATGCAAGTACAGGAATGGGTATAGTTAACTTATTAAGTTATGAGGTAAAAAATATGGTTGCTATCACATTTGCTATAGAAAATAAAATTCCATCTGATATCACTATATCAAAGCTCATACTAAGCTGAATGTTATTAAGTAACTAAAAAATTGCTAATTATAAATTATTATAAAAAAAATCTAAAAAATAATGAACATGTACAAGATTATTTTCATAAGTAGTATTATTGCTGTTATATTAGCTATCCCAACGTTACTGATTTTTTTTGCTGTATATTCAAACACAAACAGTATTTTATTTGCGACTATACTTGGTTTTGGAGTACACTTTATAATATTTGCTTTTTCCGAAAAAATCTCAAAATATTTGTTAAAAATATTTGATTCTAAATTTGGTTAGTTTACATATTTACTAAATCTTCTACAACACATAACTACGTTTGTTCATGATGACCTTTTCCACGGAGTGTAAACACTATTACTGATAATGCAATACCCACTCCAATTACTGCACCATATGCAGCTAACCCAGCCTCAGCCATTTATAGTTATAAAATTGTTGAGCTTTATATAATTTTAGTTATTAATATTTAAAATATTTATAAATATTAGAACTAAAATGTAAGTTCAAAATCTATTTCGTTTTCGCCTCCACTTATCATGGAACTTAAATTAAAAAATATCTTGCCTTTAATTTCCCATTTTATGTTATTACTAACAATAGAATCCAAAAATTTTTCTGAATCAGGACTATCTTTTACTATTATTCGATCAGTAAGTACAATACCATTATTATGTAATATTGTAAAGTAATTAGAACTATCTACCATTCCATTTGCTAGTTCACCAATTTGACCTATCTTTACTAAGTTATTATTTTCATATAATTCATATTTTAACATCTGTAATATAACTGACCTAGAATTAGGATTATTAATTTTAAATTTAATTTTTATTATAGAATCTGTATTAGAATTTGTGGTGACTGATATATCGTCTAGAATTATATCAAGTGGCAATATTTCAGTAGTAGTAGGATGCGGAATGCTACTAGTAATCTCATCAATAATGTTTGATTGATTTAATAAAATAATAGTAACTAATACAAATATTAAAATAATTAACACGGCTTTTTTTTTCATTTTTTATAGTTAGTCATCATATATCTTAAATGTTAATAAAAAAACTATTATTGTATGCAATATTTTCAGGCAGTAAAAATAGGCAAAGCAAGAGCTGCAAAATCACAAATTACATTATTCAACAATACAGGTTTTGCTATGATTACTCTAACCACAAAAAAAGTAAACAATGAATTTATTCCTGTTGGGGAGGAAGAGTTAGTAACAGTAATTAAAATAAACAATGGATATGCAGTAATTTTAGTTGACAAAGATGGATATACAAAAGCCCAATCAAATGTTTTAGAAAAAGAAAAATCCATAAAAATTTTTGAAAAATTACTTCGTGATGGATTTCAAAGTTTTGGTGGAAAATATGTAAGTATATGGACAAATAAATATACTACAATACAAAATTTATAAATATCAACATATAATTTCAGTTCCAATATTAGCGTCTCCATTAATTATTTTTTCCAAGTCTTTTACGTTAGCATTTAATACATAGGTCTTGATTTTTGATCTTTCTATTATTTTTAATGATATCATATCTAACAAATCATAGCTCCCTGCAATTGAATCTTCTTTCATAAGTATATTTTTAAGTTCATTAATCTTAATTATTTTAAATTTTTTTGCGTTTCTATTTTTATTTGGATCAAGGTCATATATTCCTCCTACATTTGTTACGTTAAAAAATTTTAGTGCATCTATTCTTTCTGCTATTAATGCAGCTGTTCCATTTGTACTTTGTCCAGGATATAATCCTCCAGTAACTACAATTAAACCCGTACGTACTGCTTGATAAACTTGACGCAAATTTATTGGTGGATACTGATATACATTATTTTTTAATGCACATATCAACAATCTAGCATTTAGTCTGGATACTTCAGTTCCTAGTTCATCCAAAGTTGATTCATCAGCACCTATTAAACGTGCATTAGATATGTAAATCCGTGCAATTTTCCCTCCACCTGTAACTACTATTGGTTGGTAACTCCTACTTAGTTTGTATATAAATTTTGCATATTTTTTTATAAGATCTATATTCTCCATATTAAAAATTATTCCTGATAATTTAATTACAAGTCTTTTTTTTATCATCTACATTAAAAATTGAACATACTGCAATTTCAACTTTTTTTTTATTTTTATTAAGTGTATAAATACGTAAAATATTCATAGGATCAGTTAAAACAGATACTAACGGAATTTCTGAAATTAACACTTTTTTTGCTTTTAAATGTTTATTCAATAATATTATAGAATTATATTCTTTTTTTGATGGGGTCAAAGGCATTGATGAGGTAATAGATCTATCAATAAAAATCTCGTTGCTATTGACTTTTGCTTTTTCTGAAATATCATATATCAATTCATTGGTTTTAATTTTATTTTTTTTATCAAATGTATTTTCAAAAACACATTTTAGTAATATTCTTTTCCTATAATTTTCAGCTAGTGTTTTAGATTGTGTTAATTTATTATTATTTGGTAGTGTCAATAATTTTAATAATAGCAAGTCGTCTGTAAGGTCAGTATATTTATTAATGGTAAGTTCATCGAGTCCCAATTCGTTATAGGCTAGTTTAATGGCATTCAATAACATGACTTCAGCAGAACGTACAGTTTTATGGAAATAGACAGTTTTAAACATCTGATAACGTGAGTACATCATTGATTCAAATGAATAAATAGCTGATCTTTCAAGAGCTAATTTTTTGTTGTGTACATATAAAGAGCTAATTATTCTTCTGTGATCTATTTTTGCATGCTCTGCTCCTGTAAAATACCCATCTCTAAGCAAATAATCCATGATATCAGCACTTAATGCACCTGAGATTATTTCACTTATGAATGGCAGCTTTGTACTCCCAAACGCAATTTCAGATATATGGTTTTTATCAAATCCATTACTAGATATTATATCACCAATTTCACTTTTTAATATTATATTTTTTCCTATAATCTCATGCGTTATGTTTTCTTTTTCTAATAATATTTCTTCAAAAAGATGAGAGAATGGACCGTGACCAATATCATGTAATAACGCCGCTAACCTAATATTTTGAATTTCGTCATAATCTATAGTTCCTTTTTCACACAATGTGTTTGCAATGCAATTAGCAATATGTAAAACACCTAACGAATGCTCGAATCTACTGTGTAGAGCACTTGGATATATCAAATGTGCCCCTGAAAGCTGCTTTATCATACGTAATCGTTGAAAAATATAATTATCAATAATCTCTATTTCAGTCTTATTAACTTTAATAAATCCATGTACTGGATCTATAATATTTATAAACTTCATAGTATCCCATGACTTTCAAATATTTTTATAATAGACTCATGAACTTGATTTTTTGAATTTGATGCACATACTATATCCCAATGTAGCTTTTTTGCTAGTATCTTATATATTTCTGATACTTTTAATAAAAACTTCATATCATTTTCAAATTTATCTCTGTTTTTTTTTTTACGTAGTAATAGATCATTTTTATTAGTATCCAGTAGTATCACATAATCAGCTTCAGGCATACCAATATCAAGATTTTTTAACCACTTCCAATTTAGCCCATTTGCTAATCCATATGCTAGATTAGATTGATAATATCTATCAATTATCAAGATTGAGTATTTATTTACAGCGTTTTGTATTTTTTTTATTTTTTCCCACCTATTTGCAGATAGTAGACAATGAATTACTTCAGGCAAAAATTTTCTTTTTCTATCTAAATATCTACTTATTTCTTTTCCTATATGTGTTGAATAATCTGGAAAATGCAAAACTGTTGTAGATATATTCCGTTTTTTAAATGCTTTATATAATAATTTAGATTGAGTTTTTTTACCAGTATGATCACAACCTTCTATTACTATAATCATTGATTATAATTATAAGGGACAATTAAAAATCTATCAAAATTTATAAAAATTCCTATTGTTATACCGTATCAACAGTCATCCAGTTAATATAGTTTTTTCAATAATATTTTGTATTATGTATGTTTTTTTATAATTATTTCTGTTCTTATCATAATATTACATGTAGTTTTAAAAATAGTAAATAAGTTATATTAATAGATCTAGAATGACCTTTCAGTAGTACTACATACAGTTTATAATAAAATATATTTATCTAATTATTTGTATATAAATAGTTTTGATGTAATTTTATATATTTTTTTATATTATATAATATATACAAACATCATTTTTACAAATATAATATAATAGCTAAATTTAAAAAACTATAGAATTAAACGTTATATGATAAAACCAAATAAAGTAATAATACTTAAAAAAACTAAAATCTATAACGGTAAAATTATTAAATTAAATAAATATAAAATTGCTATTGATAACAAGCTAGTAGAACATGAAATAATAGAACATAGAGGCTCTGTTGCAATATTAGCATTTGATGGTGATGATGTAATTGTTATTAGACAATATAGATTTCCTAGTGGGTACATTTTTGAAATACCAGCTGGTACAATTGAAAAAGATGAGAGTGAAGTAGAATGTGCACTTCGAGAAATTATAGAAGAAACAGGATATATGGCAAAAAATATGACTCACTTGATAACATATTACCCTACAAAGGGTACAGCACAGAAGTAATTCATTGTTATGTCACAACAAATATTGAAAAAACAAATAGTTTAAAACTAGGCAATGATGAATCTATAACTGTAAAAAAAATTGGCTTACAAAGATTAATAGAAATGATGCATGATGGAAAAATAGTTGATTCAAAAACAATATGTGCTATATTATTTTATAGATCTAAAAATCTCAATTCTCATATTTAGGTTTAACAAGATCAGCTATATCAATCCAGGAGCATATTATTTTTTCGAACATATGAATAATATCAAAATAGTCTAATGGAATTTGTTTTTTATTAAGTAAATAACGAATATCGGATATTTTTTTTTGGTATCTATGATGCAACTTTATAGCATCTATAGCAAGACAACGATCATTTGCTATAAATGCATCTATAGATTTTTGTTCAATGGATCCAAAATCTTTTGTTAGATCGTGTATGTTTTTTAGATCATTTTTTGTCAATGTGGTATTAGCTAGTAGATTTGCAAGATCTACAATAACATCACCTGTAGTTTCTAAAATATTTGCAGCAACTCTATAATCTAAAATATCAATATTTTCTAAATTAAATTTATTAGCCAACAAGCGGTCTGTCATTATACTACGTATCAATCTAACTAATAAGAAATAATGTCTATCTACCTCATCATCTCTTTTTGATAATTCAAGAAGGTTTGTTCTGTCGTTTGAAAAAAATGAAAGTAATACTGTATTGAACATTCCAAGTTGTATGGAACTTATTCTTTTCAAAATTTTTTCTGGGTTCAATGTGGTACCATCTAATATAAATTGCAAATCTATGTTAGATGAATCTTCTTCTACTATTTCCATACCTACTAGCCTCCTCATAGAATTACGAATCTTTTCTCTGTCTCCTGCTGGGATTATTATTCTGCCTTTTATTTTAATCAAGTCGTATCCAAGAAGATATGCTCCAATTATATCTGCGACAATATTTTCTTCTTGAGGCAACGGATAGTTAATTATTACATCTTTAGGAACTTTAGTTTGATTATTTATAGTGATAAGAATGCTATATTGGTTAGTTTCCAATTCTACCTCGTTGCTTTTCTTTAAATTGTTTGCATCAACCCAGTCCTTTGGTAATGTAACTAAAATACTTTTTCCTATTCTTTGTAGCCTTCTGATAAATTTAGCCAATTTAAATCAATATAATTTATTTAAACTATATTCTTATATCTTTAATTAGATTTAAGCTATACCTAATGAAAGTGATATCTTTTTGTCCCGCACATATTACAGGACTGTTTAAACCTATAATAGTAAAAAATTCCAAACCTGAATTTACTGGTTCTATAGGTGTAGGTTTTTCTATACAAAAAGGAATAACGACATTTGTTAGTGTTAGATTAACTAATAAGACATCATTTAGAATAGGCACTGTAGGATATATGCCTGATAATAACAATATATCTGAATTCATAACAAAAGAATTTCTTAAATTAACAGACAAAAAATATTTTATTAATATTATTCATCAGATTGAAGTTCCTATAGGATATGGACTTGGATGTAGTGCTGCGGTTGCATTATCACTTGCATTTGCATTAAACAAAGCATTAAATTTAAAATTTTCAAAAAGTATGGTAGGTCAGATTGCTCATAAAGCTGAGATTATTTACAATACAGGATTGGGTGATGTTTTAGCTGTATATCACGGAGGTTTTGAAGTAAGAACTAAGTGTGGTGCACCTGGAATAGGATCTGTTAAAAAAATAAGAATAGATGATTCAACAATAGTTGCAATAATTTGTTTTTCATCTATACCTACCAAATACATAATGAAAAACAGCATCAAAAGAAATTATTTTGAAGATATATCAATAAACAAACTTGTAAAAACTAGAAATAGCGATGACTTTCAAGATAAGTCAATAGAGTTTGCAAGAAATGTTAATATGATTACTCCAAAAATGAATGTGGTAGTACATGACCTGCATAAAAATAATATAAAATGTGGAATAGCATTTTTTGGAGAGACTGTGTTTTCTATATTACATAAAGATATGATCAAAAAAGTGTTGTCAATAATGAAGAAATATAATGGAGTGATTATAAAATCAAAAATAGATCATAAAGGCGCAAGAATACAACATATTACATAAATTATGAATGACTACAATTATCCCTAAAAACCATCCAAGAAGAAAATCATTATTAATTAGAGAAAAATTATCTAATGGATTTAATAGCGGTATTGTTGCTTATGAAGGATTGATGGCGCATGGAAGAGGAGAAGCGTTTGATTATTTGTTAGGTGAAAAAACTACAAAAAATGCAAAAAATGCGATAAGAGCGGCGGCATCAACTTTATTGTTAGCAAAATCTCCTGTTATTTCTGTAAATGGAAACACTGCAGCTTTATGCCATAAAGAAATCATAGAACTTGCAAAAATAACCAATTCCAAAATAGAGATAAACTTATTTTATTACAGTGAAAGAAGAAAGCATAAAATTTATGATATTTTGAAGCGTAGTGGGGCTCATGAAATATTAGGAATTAAAAAAAAATCAATAAAACATATAAAATGTATAAGCAGTATGCGACGAATCGTTGATAGTAACGGTATTTATAGTTCTGATGTTGTTTTGGTACCGCTTGAGGATGGAGACAGATGTATAAAACTTAAAAATATTGGAAAAACAATAATTACATTTGATTTAAATCCATTCTCAAGAACATCACAAACTGCTGATATTACCATAATAGATAACATAGTACGTGGAATTGTTTATTTAATTAAAATTAGTAAAAGACTATCAACAAGAAATAAAAAGTACTTAGAAAATATAAAAGAATCATTTGACAACAAAAACAATATTTCTGAAAGCGTAATTCAAATAAATAAAAATCTTATGAAGACCGTCGATGAATGATGCTAGGTATTGATGATATAATAATTAAAAAAAGCACTGGAAAAAAGATCTCCGCTATCACAAGTTATGACTATACGATGGCATCTATTTGTGATAAGGCTGGTATTGATATTATTTTAGTAGGTGATAGTGCTGGAATAGTCATGCTAGGATATGAAAATACGCTCTCAGTTAAAATGGATCATATGTGTGTATTTACTGAAGCTGTAAGTAAAGCAAGTAATAATGCATTAGTTGTTGCAGACTTACCATTTATGTCATACAATAGCACTTCAGAAGCTATTATCAATGCATCTAAACTTACTAGATCTGGAGCCTGTGCTGTAAAACTTGAAGGAGGTAATGATGTAGTTGATAAAGTAAAAGCTATCTCAAATATTGGAATTCCAGTAATGGGTCATATTGGATTACAGCCACAAACTATGATTCATGAAAAACATAAAATAAAAGGACAAAGTAAGGATGAGGCCATAAAATTAATAGATGACGCCAAACTACTTGAAAAATCTGGTGTTTTTTGTATTGTATTAGAAATGATCAGTTATGAAGTTGCAAAAATTATTACAGATACAATAAATATACCAACGATAGGAATAGGTTCTGGGAAATATTGTGATGGACAAATATTAGTTATCCATGATGTGCTTGGATTATATGATAAAATAAATCTCAAGTTTACTAAAAGATATCTTACATTATCTATTGATATATCAAATGCAATTAAATCATATAAAAATGAAGTGGAGAATGGAAAATTTCCTAATGAGAAAAACTGTTTTTTTATGGATAAAATTGAGCATAAAAAATTAAAAAATCTAGATCAATGAAAGCAAATTCACTACATAATAATAATTTACATGATATAACCAGTACTATAGGGAATGAGTTTTCTGGAAAAAAGATAATACTATGCGTTACAGGAAGTGTTGCTGCATACAAATCTATCGAACTTGCAAGACTTCTGATAAGACATGGTGCTGACATAACATGTGTAGTAAGTAAATCAGCAACAAAATTGATAAAACCAGAATATTTAAAATGGGCCACAGGAAATGATGTAGTTACAAAGCTAACAGGAAAGCTAGAACATATACAACTTGCTGATTATAAGAGATCTGATATAATAATAGTTTATCCAGCTACTGCAAATGTGGTAGGAAAACTTGCAAATGGTATAGATGATACTCCACTATCAACTGTTTTGACAGTAGGACTAGGATCTGGAATTCCTATATTTATTTCATTAGCTATGCACGAATCTATGTATAACAACATATCTGTTATTAAAAACATTAAATTTTTAAACAAGAAAATAAACTTCATAACACCAAAAATTAGCGAAGGAAAAGTAAAAATCTCAGAACCAAAAGAAGTTTTAGAATATATATTAAAAAAAACACCATACAATTCCAAACTATGTAACAAGCATATATTAATTACAGCAGGCCCAACAGTTGAATATATTGATCCTATAAAGGTAATCACTAACATGAGTACTGGAAAAACTGGTATACTATTAGCAGCTGAACTAGCTTCAGTTGGAGCAAAAGTTACACTGATATATGGGAGAGGTATCGAAAGGCCACCAGATAATGTAGAGGTAGTATATGTAGAAACTGCAAAAGAGATGATGGATGCCATAAGATATAAAATGCGAAAACTGTTTGATATTGTTATTCTTTCTGCTGCTGTGTCTGATTATATACCTAACAATAAAAGTAAATCAAAAATTAGTAGCAATAAAATAGTTATACAATTACACAAATTACCAAAAATAATAAATCAGATTAAAAAAATCCAAACTAACATATTTTTAGTAGGTTTTAAAGCAGAAGCTTGTATTTCTGAAAAAAATCTCATAAATAAATCAAAAAAAAAAATTTATGAGTCTAATGCAGACATGATAATAGCTAATGATGTAGGAGATCCACGATACAAAAAAAACAAAGGTTACAACAATATAATTATTGTTGACAAAAAAGGATTTGTGAGGTCTGGTTGGAAAAAGAAATCAGCAATTGTAAAATTTATAAGAAAGATAATGGAGAAGAAAATCTCTGAGAAGTAGGGGTTAATTATAAAATAATAAAATCTTTTGTAAATTTATGCAGGATTACATTTTCAGTACCTATTATTATAGAATCCTCTATTCTTACGCCAAATTTTGTTGGTATATATATTCCTGGTTCAATTGTGATAGTCATATTATTTTTTAGCTTTGATTTATTATTTTTAGATATTATTGGTGGTTCATGAATATCTAAACCAATTCCATGTCCAGTAGAGTGAATAAAATATTTTTCATATCCACTAGACTTGATATAATTTCTGCAGATATTATCTATATAACTACATGACACATTATTTTGTATCTTTTTAAGTCCTTCATTTTGAGATTCTCTTACAATTAAATAAATTTTTTTTGCTTTGTCAGAAACTTTTCCTATTCCAAATGTTCTAGTAGCATCAGAGACATATCCTTTATACCGTAATGTTAGATCTATTACAATTAGATCACCATTAGAGAATTTTCTTTGTGTTACTTGAGAGTGGGGAAACGAACTATTTGGTCCACTAGCTATAATTAATGGTTGCATAGTAAATTTATATCCGGCATCAAACATTTCATTCCTCATTGCATTAGACATCAAAATAGTCTGTAGATCTAATTCTCTCTGTCCTAGTTCGATTTTATTTATGCACATATCAAACATATCATCTATCATCTTGGAAGCTTTTTTTAGTATAGAAATTTCGTTACGGTCTTTTATCGCACGAGAATTAAAAAATGACATAGAAGATTGCCTGATTGTCAATACTGTACGAAGATACGTCATTGTGCTATAATCTTTGCAGTCAGTACAGACTTTATTATTTTTGATTTTTGGTATCAATGTAGAGATTAAGTTGGGTTCATTTGATTTTATAACATTACAGTCAATTGATTCTGTTTTTGCTCTATGTTCTTCAAGTTCTGATGTTATGATAATCACCTCTAACGTATTCATTAGAATTACTATTGCGTGACCCCAAAATCCTGTAATATAGAAAATATTTTCTGGCTCGAATGCTACTAAAACATCACAGTCTATTTGTTTAGCAAAATTTATAAGATTATTTCTTCTTTTTTTCAATAATGTTTGCATATAATTTTTGGATTTATAATTATTATAAAGTTTTATAATATAACAAAAATTTATTTTTATGGCAAAAAAAATTGTTGCATTGTTATCTGGTGGATTAGATAGTCAACTTGCTATTAAAATTATGCAGAAACAAGGTTTTGATGTATCCGCAATTGCAATAAAAACCCCTTTTTGTGATTTTGATTGTGGTAGAGGATGCGGATCTGAAATAAGAGAAACTGCTGATAAACTTAATGTAAATTTAAAAACAGTATATCTTGGAGATAAATACATAGATATGCTAAAAAATCCAAAACATAAATTTGGCTCTGGAATGAATCCATGTATAGATTGTAGGTCTATGATGTTCAAGGAAGCTAAAAAATACATGAAAAAAATAAAAGCTGAATTTATTATCTCAGGAGAAGTATTAGGGCAAAGACCGATGAGTCAGCATCATAAAGCATTAAAAATAATAGAACAGGAATCTGGATTAAAAGATAAGATTGTCAGACCGCTGTCAGGGGCATTATTACCAAAAACAGAACCAGAAAAACGCGGAATAATAAAACGAAATGATCTAAAAAACATTAGTGGAAGAACAAGAAAAGCTCAACTTAACTTAGCACGTGTATTAGGAATTGAAAACCCCCCAAGTGCTGGAGGCGGCTGTTTGTTAACTGATAAGTCATTTGCATTAAGAGCAAAGGATCTTTTTAAACATATTAAAAATCCTAATATAAACGACGTTGATTTGTTAAAGGTAGGAAGGCATTTTAGGTTTAATAAAAAAACCAAGCTTGTAGTAGGAAGAAACGAAAATGAGAATGAGATAATAACTTCATTGAGACTTCATGATGATGCATTATTTGATACACAGCATTATGTTGGACCAATTTCAGTATTACGAGGAGAAATACTAGCTCATCATATAGAGTTAGCGGCACAAATAACACTACGTTATTCTGATACACCTATTAATAAAACAACAATAGTAATTATTGATTCAAATAATACAAGAAATGAAGTGGCCACAAAATATGTTAACAAAAACTCTTACATAAAATATATGATTTAGCAGTGACGTATATGTTAATAGTAATTGGCGAATAATATTTTTGCAATAAATATATTGCAATTTATTTTATGCAGAAATATGCTGGGTAGGTTTATTTGAAAGCAATAACAATTAGAAATATCAGTGATATTGATCCATCAAATGGTGATATGAATAATAAACTATACTGATCTTAATTATGCAATACGGTGGTAAAATATTAAATCCTAACAATGTCTAAAATAGTTTTATTGCTTCTTGAATTTGTGGATAGTGTGTAGGAATTCTAAACATTCTTCTTATAGACATAGAAAGATTTTCAGATTTTCTCCTTTCACCATGATTTACAAGCACTCTCCTAATCTTTGGTCTTAATTTATGTACAAATGATATTAGTTGGTTATAGTCACTATGTCCACTAAACCCATCGAGTTTTTCTATTTTACAATTAATATTGGAAACTTCAATTTTTCCGTTCTTTCCTATTAGTGATACTTGTTTAGATCCATCTAAAACTCGTCTTCCTAATGTGCCATTTACCTGATATGAAACAAACAATACTTTGTTGTTTTTTATTGGTGCTATGTTTTTAAAATATTCAAGTACAGGTCCACCTTCTAGCATCCCAGATGTAGCAATAATTATGCATGCATTATTTTCTCGTAATGGCTCTTCTCTAGAATCATGGTGGTCTATATTTGTAAAATATTCAGAATCAAATGGATTGTCATCAGTCTCCAGAATTTTTTGTCTCAGTTCACGAGCAAGATATTCAGGATACGACTCATGTATAGCTGATGCTTCTGATATCATTCCTTCCATAAATACTGGAGATTCTACCATTTCTCCAGATTTCATGTATTGATCTATAACCATCATAATCTCTTGTGCACGACCAACTGCTGGTATAGGAATAAGGATTTTTCCTCCGTCTGCTAATGTTGTATTTATTGCATTGATAAATGCAGATTCTACTTCTTGTCTAGTTGGCTGTATGTCATCTTTGGCTCCGTATGTACTTTCTATTAGGAGTGTTTCAACTCGCGGATAATTCCAATTAGCACTTTCAAAAAGCATGCTTTTGCCATATTTTATATCACCTGTGTATACAAAGTTATGATCACCATTACCTATATGGAAGTGACACGTAGATGAGCCTAGTATATGTCCAGCATTTGATAAAACAAGTTTTATATCAGGAGAAATGTCTGTGACTGTATCATATGGTATTGTAATTGTTTGTCTCATAATTTGTTTTACGTCACGTTCAGAATATATAGGAAATCTTCCCTGCGCAGTTGCTACTTTAATTGCATCTAATTGAATTAAATTCATCAATGGAAGTGTTGGTTCAGTACAGTAAATAGGTCCTTTATAGCCATATTTACATAAAACCGGTAGAAAGCCGGTGTGATCTAAATGTGCATGACTTATTACAATACCATCTAGATCATTTAATGTCATACTTACCCAATCAAGTCGTGGAAATGATTCAGTAGGATTACGGGTTCCAGGATTAACACCACAGTCTATCAGAATTTTACTATCTTGTGTCATCAATAACATGCACGATCTACCAACTTGACCAAATCCACCTAATGTCAGTAATGAAACTTCTGATTTTTGAGATAATCTAGTCCTAAAAATTTTTTCCCCTATCTGTTTTAATTGTTTATTTCTATCTGATGATGAAACTTTTAGGTTATAGTTTATTGTCTGTATTGTACTAGAGATTTTTGTTGTTGCTTTTCTAATACGCAGTCCCCAACCTATTTTTTCGGTAAGTTTTGTTGGATCAAATCCAACATTTTTTTGCAATAACCATGGACGTTTTACTTCTATTGAGACTTCACCTATTGCATTATCAAAAAACATACTTTGTAAGTCAGCATTTTCTGGCATATTATTAGATATTATTTGTTTTGCTTCTTCTTCTGATTTTCTTATTGATTCGTCTGTTCTTATCACGATTCTTTTTTTAATTGTATTTACAAGATCTGAAATTATTTCATTATTTTTCATCAAATAATGTGGAGAACGTGTATACAAAGCAATTTTTGGACCTTCATAATCAATTTTTGTTACATTAGATTCTTTAGGAATATTTTGCAATATAATAGCCATTATGTTCTGGTTTGGTATTAATTCTCTCTGCTGAGTTTTTCTTTGCATCAAATCACTGTTATGTTATAGTATGGTAGTCTTTTTCTGATCCGCTGTTAAAATGTGATATCCAGTATTATCTATCACTGATACATTAATTCCATCTCCAGTACCAATGTTTCTTGTGATAGCTGCTTTAACAGCATTCAATGCTATTTTTTTTGCATCGTCTATACTAATAGATTTATTATATTCGTTTTCTAATATGCCATAAGCTACAGGAGATCCACTTCCTGTTGTAACATAAGTTTTTTCTTCAACTGATCCAAATAGATCAATGTTGTATAATGAAGGTCCCTGTTTATCATAACCACCTACTAATATATCAGCAATAAATGGATACCCACGATTTTGGTGAAAGACTAATGATGTTAGCCTTGACAGTGATCTTATCGGGATAGGTACTACATTGTTAACTTTATATATATTTGCATGATACCTTAGTATATCGGTTATATTTTGTGCATCAGCCACTCCTCCAGCTATTGTAATAGCTGCATGATCATCGATTTGTTGTATTTTCATTGTATTGTTATTAGCTATAAAATATCCAGCACTTGCCCTCATATCTGCACAAAGCACAACACCATCACTAGCTTTTATACCTACTGTTGTTGTCCCATGCAATATTTTTTCTCTAATATTATTATACAAAAGATACACCCATCAGTAACAATTCAAGATAAACATTCCCTTTTAAATAACTTTTTATTTTTCATAAAAGTATGTAAAATTATTCTAATATGAAAATACATAGAATGGAGTTACCTAGATTAATAATAATCGGGGAAAAAATCATCAATAATATAGAAAATTTTCTTTTTTCTATTAGTAACTCTAAAAAAATCTCAATAATATCTGGGATCCATGTAAAAAAAATCATTCAAAAAAAAATTACTAGCGTATTATCAAAATCTGATATAAAACTAGTTTGGCATATCTCAAGTCGTAATGACTTTAGATCTATAGATGAGTTACAAAATAAGATCAAGTATGATAAAAGTCAGATGATCATAGGTGTTGGAGGTGGCAGATCTGTGGATATAGCTAAAATGATAGCATTCAAGCTTGCTAAACAATTTGTAAGCATGCCTACTGCTGCATCTCATGATGGTATAGCCAGTCCATTTGTATCAATTAGTGGAGATAAACCATATTCAATAATCACAAATGCACCACTTGGGGTTTTTGTAGATATAGATATAATTAGAAAAGCACCAATACGCTTATTAGCAAGTGGGTGTGGTGATTTGATTGCAAATATTATTGCCGTTAAAGATTGGGAGCTTGGAAGGGATAAAACAGGAGAGTATTTCGGGGAATATGCGTCTAATCTAGCTGCCATGAGTTCTAAAATCCTAATTGAAAATGCTGATAATTTTTCAATAAATGGAATAGATCCTAGAATAGTAGTAGAAGCATTAATTAGTGCAGGAGTAGCGTCATGTATAGCTGGTAGTAGTAGACCATGTTCAGGGTCAGAACATCTATTTTCCCATGCACTAGATATTCTTGCTCCTGGTATAGGTCTTCATGGAGAAAAATGTGGGATAGGCTCAATAATGATTGCAAAATTACAAGGACAAAACTGGAAGATGATAGCTAGAACGTTACGCAGTATAGGTGCACCAACCACAGCAAAAAAAATAGGAATAAAATCAAATGTACTAGCAAAGGCACTAACTATTGCACAAGAATTAAGACCTGAAAGATATACCATTCTTAGTGAAGTTGATATGACTGAAAGAAAAGCGATCAGACTTGCAAAGAGTACATTGGTGTTATAGGTTATAGTTATTGTTTTATTATCTATTTTCTAGAATATGTTTCAATAAAATTGATTGTTCTTATATTTAAAACAAATTTAAAAATCTCTGATTTTATCAAGTGCTTAATTATTTGCAGCCCATCTAATCTAAATATTTCATCTGGAATAATAATATCTATATTTTCAATACCATTTTTTTTAAAAACTAATTTTGTTTTATCTATATTCATGTGGCGTCCTAATATCGATGTTATTTTCTCTTCGTCAGTATTTAGTAGTTTCAAAACATCAATATTGTAGATTATTATTTTTCCAGCTAGCCTATGATTAAAATCTATTTGTACTCTACCAGAACCAATGAAACGTACAGTTCCTTTTCTATGATCTACTTCTATAGTATCGCCTATAACAACCTTATCTGCATCTTCTCCTAGTTTTCTTAGTGGAAGCATTCTAACTTTATTAATGTCTCTTTCTCCAAATCCTTTGTCAGGTGTAACTTCAATTATAGTTTTATCACCAACATTTGTATTTACTAATGCATCATCAAGTCCCTTAATCACCCATGATTCTCCAACAGAGACTAGTTTTGGTTGATATTTTATATTTGAATCATAAAATTTATGTTTTTTAGCTTCATCTTCAAAAGTAGTTTCAAATGTTTCTCCAGTGTCTTTTACTTTTGCTGTGTAATTAACTAGAATTAAAGAGCCTTTTTCGAAAGTCAATATAAACCACTTTCAGATTTCCTTATATTAATTAACATATTTAAGATCTTGAAGTTTGTCTTGCGCTACTTTTAGTGCACCTGTATTTGTATTATATCCCATAATACTAATTGTACTCAATATGGAAGAAATCGTTCTCATAACATGATATTTGTTAACTTCACCCATGCAGCCTATTCTAAATACTTTTCCTTTTAGATCTCCAAAACCACCTGCTATGAGAACCCTAAATTTCTCAGCAAGTATTGTCCTAAATAATTTATCATCCATCCCATCTAAATAATTGAATGCAATAATTGAAACAGATCTATCAGTTTCTTTTGCAAATGGGCTAAATCCCATCCTACTTAAACTTGAGTACAAAGCATCAGAACATATTTTATGACGTTTTATCCTTGATTCTAGTCCTTCTTCAATTATAATAGAAAGTGCTTCTCTATATGCGTATAAAATTGGTAATGCAGGTGTAAATGGAGTTTCTTTCGATTTTTCATAATAATTGAAATAACGCGCTAAATTAAAATACAGTGTTGGTGGTGGATTTGAGATCATGTATTTTTTAGTTCGTTTGTTTACAGAAATAACAGATATTCCAGGTGGCGCAGCTATTGCTTTTTGTGATCCTGTTACACATATATCTATGTTCCATTTATCTACAGGTAGATTATCTCCTCCTAGTAATGATACAGAATCAACAATAAAATAGCATTCATTTCGTGACGTAAGATCAGATATTTTGTCCAAATATCTTATTTGTGTTCCAGTGGAAGTTTCGTTATGAACAGCATAAAAAGCTTTTACATCTTGGTTATTATCAAATGCTTCATTTATTTGTTCTAGAGTCGCATTTTCTCCTGGGTTAGTTATAAGTTTAATTGTATTTGCACCTTGCCATTCTAGTAGTTGTGCTAATCTATTACTAAATTCACCATTTACTGGAATTATTACCTTATCACCTTTTTTTATTAGATTAACTACGGAAGATTCTACAGCACCTGTCCCAGATGCAGAAAGTACTACTATGTCACTAGTAGTTTGAAACACCTGTTGAGTTTTCTTTATTATTTCAGCATATAATTCTACAAAATCATCACCTCTATGATTTATCACATGTGACATCATAGCTTTCATTACTCTTTCAGGAATATTAGTAGGACCTGGAAGCATTGTAAGATATTCCAAACGATATCAATATAGTCTCCACAGTACCTTTATTTATAATTAAAGGAGGGTTTTCTTCTGTTAGCATTAATTCTTTGTAAAACTTGTTTTGTGCCTTCAGGTACAAGACCCTTCCAATTTTTACCTGATACTATTTTATTTCTTATGTTTGTTCCAGATAACATGTCACGTTTCTTTAATTGTATAGGTATTACTTTTATTGTTTGTGAATATATGTTGGTGGTAAGTACATCATTTGAAAATACTACTTCATATTTAGGAACTAATGAATTTATTGCATTTACCCACTTCTTGTGATCATCGAAATCTGGAATAAAATAAATTTTAATTCTTCTTAATAATGAAATATCTATCGATGATAATATCATTGTTTTTCTTTCAGTTGCACTAAATGGATTTTTTTCATCTAGTTTATTAGAACTTCCTATTCCTATCCATAAATTATTTACTTTTGATAATGCAAAATCTAAAGCGTAAAGATGACCTAAATGAAAAGGCTGAAACCTTCCAATAAAAAATCCATTCACACAATAATAACTAATAATTATATTTAAAAACTATTTTATAATTGACTATTAACTTTTTAAATTCCACTATCTAATAGTGCTGCAATTAAAAAAATTGCAATTGAAACAAGTACCATAAATTTTCCTAAAAATATTATTTTTTTTCTTATTTGCTTAATTTGTTTTTCAGTGATTTGTTTATGTATAATTCTGTTTTCTAGATTATTATTAATTATTTTAATATGAATAATAAAGGAGGTAATTAATATTACTACGAGCAACATCTTAACTAATAAAAGTTTACCATAACTAGTTGACAATAAAATATTTATGTTTATCATAATTGGATATGCCTTGTATAATCCAGTTATGATTAATGTTAATAATGCTGGAAGTGCTATCTTATTAAATCGTCTGCCTATTTTCATCATAATTTGCAAATTACTTGTAGATAAATTTGGAATTGTTTTTAAAACTGGAGCTAATATTATACCAATGAATAATGAACCACCAACCCATATTGCTGCAGCGGTAAGATGGATCCATGTAATAAGTACTTGTTCTATTTCCAAAATATCTCTGCAGTATATATTATATATATTATCAATTTAAATTTTAATAACATTTTTTAGTGGTTTTTCTCATATAAAATAATTGATAACTCGGGAACGATCGATTATTTTTAGTGCTATGCTTTGCTTATTTGTTATGCTTGGTGGAATTATATATTACGCAAGTTTAGATAATCCAAAATTAGAACAAGCAAAAATTGATCTGATCAACGTAAAAGTTTTAGATGTCAATAAACTAGAAAAATATTCCAAGCTACAAATAACGTTTCTTGTAAAAAATCCAACTGAGAAGACTTTTACTGTACCAGTTATAATTTATGAATTATTTGCTAATGAAAAATCAATAGGAAGTGGACAGTATTCAACTGAGGATATTTCTATGCCAGGAAGAGCGGCATTTTATCCAAAAACCGAGATACCTCTTACAAATACTTTTAGGCTTGTTTTTTCTGATAGGATATCACACGAATATGAAGACATAATCAATAACAGAGACGTGGTGTTTAGAGCAGAAGGCATGATAACATTAGAAACTGCTTGGAGTATCATTGAAAAGGAATTCCAAGTAAGTTTATAGAAGTTTTATGTAGTTTAATGGGCTGAGAGAGATTTGAACTCTCGATCGCTGCCATGTCAAGGCAGTATCATTCCAGCTAGACCATCAGCCCATAACAAAATGTATAGAATTAATACAATATTATTAGTTTTTAGATAACAATGGTTATTAAACACTATAATATTTTTTTTTTTGGGCTTGTGGCGCAGAATCAATATTGATGCGAAAATGGATAGCGTGGTAACCTCCTAAGTTACAGGTTGAGGGATCGAGACCCTCCTAGCCCGTCTGTTTAGCGTATTTTAGTTTAAATATGTTTTATTTTGTATTGATACTATGAAGATTGTTGTGATTTCTGGAAGTCCAAGAAAAATTGCAAATACTCGGATTATGATGCAATATGTATATGAATACACAAAATCTAAACACACTAAAACAATGTTTATAGATCTCTCTGAAAATATTGTTGACATATACAGGGGTAACAATGAGGTATATGGTAAAGAAACTAGGCGTGCTATAGATGAAATAAATAATGCTGATGTGTGGCTCGTTGGATCTCCAATTTATAATTCTTTTTTTAGTTCAGCATTAAAAAACTTATTTGAATTTATTAATTACAAAAACACTGAAGGAAAGATAGCTGGTTTAGCTATACTAGCATCTGGAAGTATAGGCTTTATTAGCGTTCAAACATTACTTACGCAATTGATGACATATTTTAGGGTGATCATAAATCCAAAAACAGTATTTATGCGTGCTGACATGATAAGTAATAGCAGGATAATTGATAACGATATTAAGAATAGGCTAAAAGATCTAGTTGATGAAACAATTTCACTAGCAGAATCAATTCACATTTCAAAAAAATAAGAATGTAATATAATCAATGACTTAATTTCAGTATTTTTCTGCGGTTCTGATAATATTAGTTAAATTTTTAATTAACACTATAGATCAAGTGTAGATGACAAATACAAATTGTAGTTGCGAGTGCCACAACAGTGGCGCTGTTAGCTGTACAAAATGCAAAGATAATCATGAAGAACATGGTTGTAAATGTTGCAGTTAATGATAATCATGTGAAATCGACAAATAGTGCTAGATTAATAAAATAAGTTAGCATCTACTGTCTTCAATATTTTTTTCATTTGACGATTTAATTTCAGTTTGCAAGATCCTAATTTTTTTAAGTAGTTCATTTCGTAAATCTCTTGCCACGCGTCTCACTGTTGGTCTTGGTACTCCCAGATCTTCTACAACCTTGTTGTATATATCCTGCTTATTTGTAAAACCTTTTTCAAGACAAATATTAATTGCATTCTTAACAACCACGCCCTGATTTACACGACTCACATACATATTTTTTATATGTTATATATAAGACTATTCAGAAGCTATTTAAATTTATGGATTAATCTCCACTAGAACCACAAGAACAGAATCCATATTCATCTATCCTGGTGTTACAAATGGGACATGTTTCACCATATATTACTTCCCATGGTTCTTTACCAAACAGTTTAAAATGCTCATCAATTTCAACTGGTATCTTTCTCTTTTGCATTGTTATATGTAGTATGTTCAAATAGACTAATAATAAATACTAAGATATAGGGAGGCAGTATCAGGTAGTAACTAGAATAATATTTTTGTTTATTTACTTCATACAAAGCAACATGTATTAGTTAGATAGTAACGGTGTTTTCACAAAATAATGTGATTTATCGTCGTACGAGTTTCTCAATATCTCTTTACTAAATACCATCTTAATTAGCTCTTTTGATACGTCCAATGGGTTACTAACCCATCCATGATCTCTAAGTTGATTAATTATCTCACTAACTGTCCTAGGCTGATTAAAAAATAATTGCTTTGTAAGAATATATAATTTTGATTTTATTTCATGTGGATGTATAACAACTTGCTCATGTAATTCACTATACTTAGTTTCTTTTGATGAAACAATTTCGGAGCAATCTATTCTTTTTTTCATGGGTTCATTAAACACTAGTTGATTATTGTTCTCCATGATTTTATCAGCAATAATATTTATTGTTTGTACTATATTCTCATTGTTTATATCCAAGTCTCTAGACTCTATTTCTATTTCATTTATACCAAGCTTTATTTTGATTCTAGCCATACAGTTATTAATTTTTATTTTTAATTTATATAACTAGATCTAACTAACTTGGAAGATATATCAAAAATATTTAACAATAACTTATACATGATTAAAATATACAAGAGTAGTGCTAACCATATTTGGTTCTATTGCACTAGATACAATTAGGACTCCAAATAAAACATTATATAATATACTTGGTGGTGCCGCAGCATTTTCTGGCATATCAGCAAGTTTTTTTTCTAGGCCAGGTATTATTGCCGTAATAGGCAATGATTTTCCAAAAAAATATTATACAATACTTAACAAATATGTAAATACGGATGGATTGATAATAAATAATGGAAAATCATTCAGATATTATGGCATGTATAATAAAACACTAACAAAAAGAAAGACTCTAAAAGTTGAGTTAAATGTACTTGATGGTTTTAAACCAAAAGTTCCAGACAAATACAAAGAGTCTAATTTTATATATCTTGCAAATAATGATCCTGATCAAGGTATTACAATATTGAAAGAATTCAATAACATAAAATTCTGTATGTGCGATACTATAGAATTCTGGATCACTACTAAAAAATCATCAGTAATTAAGATGATCAAAAATGTGGATGTTGTTACAATCAATGACGAAGAAGCTAGATTATTAACAAAAGAATCTAATTTAGTTAAGTGCGCAAAAAAGATTATAGAGCTAGGGACCAAATGTGTAATAATAAAAAAAGGCGAACATGGATCTATACTTTTTTATGAGGATATAGTTTTTCCTGTGGCAGCATTTCCTTTAGAAAATATAAAAGACCCTACTGGTGCAGGTGATTCTTTTGGAGGTGCAATGATGGGTTATTTAAATTATAAAAGAACTATAAATGTAAAAAATATAAAAAAATCCATTATTTATGGTAACATACTAGGATCATTTACTGTAGAAAACTATGGGATTGATGGTTTATTGAATTTAAAAAAAATTCAAATAATGAGCAGAATCAAAGAATATGAAAAAATGATAAAATTATGAATTAATATAGTTTACATGATTATAGATCTCATGAAAGATAAACTGGATATGATTTTTTCATTACAAAAAGAATTATCAATAGAAATGGATCTTTCCAAATATCCAGGTACAACAGAAAAGAAAATCATTGTGCTTTGTACAGCAATAATGCATGAAGCAATAGAACTACAAAGAACAACAAATTGGAAATGGTGGAAAAAACCTGTAGAATTTAATAAAATTGAAGCTGTAGAAGAACTTGTGGATATCTGGCATTTTGTAGTTCAAGCATCAATAGAACTTAACTTAAATCCAGAAGACATATTAAGAGAATACAGAAAGAAAAATTATATAAATAGAGATAGACAAAAAAATAATTATTAAGTATAGTTTTGTATTGTGTATGTAAAATTGGTTGTATTTCAATCAGTTTTTATATATCAAATTAAAAAATTGCAGTATTGAAAACATATAATTTACAAAAGACTAGTTCTGGCTATAAAATATTTTTGTATATATTTTACCTATCGTCATTTATAATGACATCAATTATGGTTTATGGGATATGTCACATGTTAATAGAATGGCAAGAAAAAGATACTTATGTGGTAGGTGAAATTCTAGTAAAAACTGAAATTCCATTTAAAAATTTTGCTAAGCTCACTACATGGTTATTTTTTTCTTGTATAATAGGATGGTATTGTGTTTCAAGGATAGGTTGGAAACATACAGTTAGAATAGATTCATGGAAAATGTCATTATTACAACTCATGTTGCTAGGTTTTTCAATAATAAGTATTTATGAGGTACTATACAATTTTGCATTATTAAGTTCTCATATAACTGCAGGAATAATAAATAATGAAATACCAGATATAGATTCTTTAACTATCGCATATCCGGATGCTAATAGGCCGTGGAACTTAATTTTTGCAACAAAAATGTTTTTAGCTGCATTCTTAATAAGCTCTCATGCATTTTACTTAAGTACAAGATCTAGAAAATGTATATAATACGTAAATTTATAGGTAAATAATTAAAACATGATGTGTTGGATGTTAGAAAAAAAATAGACATAATTAAAAGACCTCCAACAGAAGAAATAGTAACTGATGATGAGTTGTCAGTACTTCTAGAAACAAACACGCAACCAAAACACTATATAGGGTTAGAAGTGTCAGGTCGCTTGCATCTAGGAAGTTTGATAATAATAGGTTTTAAAATTAATGATTTTTTAAATGTTGGTATAAAATGTAAGGTATTTTTAGCTGATTGGCACGCATTAATTAATGATAAGATTGATAGTCTCGATGACATAAAACAAATTTCAAGGTACTATACTAATGCATTTAATGTAGTTTGTCCAGGTGCAGAGGTATTATCAGGATCAGATCTTTATAATATACAGAATGGGTATTGGAGTGATTTAATTAAAGTAGCAAAAAATATGTCATTACCACGTACAATTAGAACTTTAACAATTATGGGCAGAACTGAAAAAGATAAAATAGATCTAGCTAAGTTACTTTATCCTTCTATGCAGGCTACTGATATGCATTCATTGGATATAGATATTGCACATTCTGGTATGGATCAACGTAAAATACATATGGTAGTTAGGGAAGTATTTCCAAAGTTAAAATGGAAGGTACCTATAGCTATACACCATAGACTTTTACCAAGTTTGTTAGGATCGTATGAATCAAATACCATAAATAAAATGAGTAAGTCTAATCTTGAATCAGGGATATTTATGCATGATACTGACGACGTAATTAAAAAAAAAATTGAAAAGTCGTGGTGTGAAATTGGTAATAAATGTGATAACCCATTATTAGAAATAGCGCGTAGTATAATTTACCATGAATTTAAAGAAATAAAAATAGAGCGACAAGAGAAATTTGGTGGTGATAAAATATACTATAACTATACTCAGTTAGAATCAGATTTTATAAATAAAAAGGTACACCCTATTGACTTAAAAAATACAGTATCAAGATATCTTATAAAAATAATAAAACCCATCAGGAATAAGCTATCTCCATACAACAATATTTTTGAAATTACAGATGGAAAATCAAACAATAATTCACATTAATTTTTTATTTTTGCAAATTATATTTTGATTTATAACCACGTGGATTTATTAGTATATTTTTATAATTATACGTATTAGAATTGCCTACGATTACAGTGCTAATCATGCCCAATTTGTCAGAGTGATTCTGTAGATCTTTTAAGTTAGTAATTACTATTTTTTCAGATTCGCGGTATGCTCCTTTTACAATTGCTACAGGAGTGGTAGGCAGTCTATATTTTAATAGTATATCCCTTGTATCTTTAAGTTGATGTATACGTTTTTTACTAGACGGATTGTATATCACTATAACAAAGTCTCCTTTTGCAGCGGCTTCTACTCTTTTTGTTATTATTTCCCATGGTACAAGAAGGTCACTCATACTCAATACTGCAAAATCTGTCATTAGTGGTGAACCAATTAAAGAAGAGCATGAGTTTAATGCTGAAACTCCAGGAATTACTTCCACTCTCAAATCTTTTTCTGGATCCCAGTTAGACTCAGCTAATATTTCATAAATTAATCCAGCCATTCCGTATATTCCAGGATCACCACTAGAAACTAGTGAAACTATTTTTCCTTTTTTAGCTAGATCTATACAGCGATGTGCTCGTTCAACTTCCTGCGTCATTGCATATCTATAAACTGCTTTATTGCCAAGTAGATCATTTACTAAATTAACGTATGTATCATACCCTACTATTGTATCACTTTCACTAATTGCTTTTTTTGCGTAGAATGTCATGTGGCTGTTATTACCTGGTCCTACACCTACAACATATAACTTTCCTTTCAATACATGGAATCAGTATTTGTTCCATTTATTTTTTTAGTATGATTTATACAATCATTATTTTAGTTTATTTTGATAGGTTAAACCCATCATGTAAAGCCTGAACAATAGAATCACAATCAGAGTCTTTGACTATAAATGATAGGTTTAATTCTGAGGATCCCTGTGCAATCATTACTACATTAACATTTTTTTTTGATATTATGCTAAAAACTCTTGAAGCAATACCTATAGTGCCTCTCATACCAGAACCTATTAATGCAACTGTTGCAACATTTGTTGTAACATCTATATTTTTAACCATCTTACCTAGTAAATTGATTTCTAGTGAATTAACAGCTTTGTCAAGATCTGATTTTTTTACAACAATTGATATACTAGACTCGGAAGGATTTTGAGAAATCATCATTACATTTACATTTACATTTGCTAAAGTTAAAAATATTTTTGCTGCAGTACCTGGAATTCCAACCATGTTACCTCCACGCACATCTATCAATCCATTATGCTTTATAACACTAACACATTTTATTGGGTTTTTATTATTAGTTAAATGTGATGTAACATACGTTCCATTATTTTTTATATTAAAAGCGTTTCTTATTCTCATAGGTATTTTTTTTGTAAATAGTGGTTCAAATGTACGTGGATGAATATGTTTTACTCCAAAAATAGCCATTTCAACTGCTTCTGCATAGGAAATTTCTTTAATTACTTTTGATCTTTTTACTATTGCATGATCTGCTGTCATTAATCCATCTACACTACCCATAAACCATATTTCATCTGCGTCTATACAAGATGCAATTATGGTTGCAGTATAATCTGAGCCTCCTCTTCCAAATGTAGTTATATTTCCATATTGATCAGCACCTACAAATCCACCTATTATTGGAGTTATTTTTTTAGCAAATAAAGAATTTATTGTTTTAGACACATAAAGTTTTGTAGTGTCAACAAGAAGTTTAGATTCACCGAAATTAGAATCTGTCGTAATTCCTACATCTTTGCCAGTAAGCGACTCAGATAAACATCCTAAATTATTTAGTACTGATGAAATGATATTTATTGATAATCTCTCGCCAAATGAGATCAAATAATCAAGCGAACGCGGAGTTACTTCTCCAATTGTAAATAACCCACTTGAGAGTTTCTCAAGTTCACTAAGATCAATATCCAATTTTTTTATTGATTTTTTTAGAATTGATTTTTTTTTAATTGATTCAATTGCAATTTGTTTGTGTTTTTTTACTATCTTTGTAATTATTTGATTTGTTTTTTTTTTGTTTCTGGATTTTATGAATTCTGCAACATGTATTAAATTATCTGTAGTATCATTTATAGCTGAACAAATAACAGCTATTTGATTTTCTTTTGATATATGTAATAGATACTCTGATATGGTTTGTATGTTATTCGAAGTAGAAATAGAATTACCATCAAATTTTACTACGAGTTTCAAGCTAGAAAAACATCCGACATAAGATTTTTACTTAATTTTCTACTCGTGGGGCTAGGTAAAAATGTATTCTACCAATATTGGTTATCCTGAATTCCATTCGTAATGGTTTTGCAGTAGAATATTCACAAGTTATAGAGTCCGCTGTATTTCCTACGGCCTTAACTACTGGATTGAGGTATTCTAAACTATAAGTGCCCACAACAGTATCTGTTGATCTTATATCAATAACTTCATCCATTTGTTTTTCAATGTTTATTAATACTTCACCAGAATCCCCTTTACCAGAAAATTCTACTTTTGGAGAAGATGATTTTAGTGTCAGATAGTCTGATACAACTTGTACATCACCCAATATCTTATCAAATGCGGCAGATGTTAATTCAATTTTAGCATCATATGATATTTTTGGCAGTGGGGTATCCACTGCTGAGCTCTCTATTAGTCTTATTTTGTATTCTTTTATTTTTCCTATTTTTATAAGTAGCATATTATCATTAGAGATACGTATTTCTATGCAATCCTTTTTGTTAGCACGTTTTATTAGTTTTGAAAGTTCATCGATACGCACACCAAATTTTATATCCCCATCACATTCATATTTTTCAAAAGCAGAATTAGGCCACGATATATCTATCAATGCTACATGTGATGGATCCATTCCTCTAAATGTAATTCCGTCTGTATTAGCTACAAATGTCGCTTCTTCTACTAATGTGGATATTGCTGATATTATTGCTTTTAGATTATCTGAGCTATTAGTTTTAGCCAAAAATGTCAATTC
Organism: Nitrosopumilaceae archaeon; assembly: GCA_965218725.1. Classification (GTDB taxonomy): domain Archaea; phylum Thermoproteota; class Nitrososphaeria; order Nitrososphaerales; family Nitrosopumilaceae; genus WTHC01. The sequence continues at coordinate 713,437 of CBDCLO010000002.1, read as the reverse complement.
ACATACAATACCTTAAATTATTTAAGTTATGCATAATTACGCCAGGTATGACTACACTTAGTACAACGATAAAACTGTGTTGTAGGTTCATCAGCACTTCGTGTTTGTATCATCCACCAAACAGCTTTAGAGTTATCACATTTCTCACATTGAATACTAATTGTAGGTTTGGACATTATTTCATCATTTTCTACTATATTAAATTCAGAGTTTTGTTTTGTTGTTTTCTTCACTGCATTAAATTTATTTTCTATATAACCACACTTCAAGCATTTTAATATAGAATCAACTTTTTTTAATCTTACATCACATTCTGGACAAAACCTCATTTAGATTTTGCCTCAATTTCATAATCAAATGTATTTTTTATTTTATCAAGTGCACCAATTGCATAATTTGTAGCCGAGATGATTTTTTTTGTGGGACTACTTTTAGATGATCTTACACTCATCCAGCATTCATTTGTTAATGGATGTTTAATGATTACACCAACAAAATCAGTATTTTTAAGTAATTCATATTGTACAATATATAAAACTCCAATATCAAATTTTTTTATTGATAAATAAATTTGGTCTTTTGATGAATTCATTACACTGAGATTCATTAATTAAAAAATGATTTATTACTGATATAAATCATTGTATAATCATAGCATGAAAAAAAATTTTATTTCAGATATAGAATTTATTAAAAATAAGGATGTATTTGATATTAATGACAATATAATAATTAATTTAAAATTCTCTATAGATGGATTACTACAAGAAAAATTCAATGAAAAGAATTGGACAACTGCATATAATAAAAACGATATTTTATTTAAAATTAAATATGATATAAGATTATTTTATGGAAGCATTAGAAAATATTTGGACCCAGCAATTAGTTCATATAGAAAAGCATCACTTTTTTGGACACGTAATCCAAAACTAGTAAATCCAAATGTAGAAAAACGCATCTGGGTTCAGGTAATAAAGAACTTTGAATCATATATTAAATTAAGTGAAGAAGAAATAAAAAATGAGTTATTTGATTTTAGTGAGAATATTACACTAAAATCTTCAGAATTAGGACGTGGAAGCCATAAAGTGGTAGCTGAAATACATGTATCATGGCAGAAACATGATTATATAGACGCAGAAAACATAAAAAAACATTCTAGAGATATTTACGTGTTAATCACATAGGATATAAAATGGTATTGAATAAATAGATGTATGACTAAATATGACGGGTTAAAGGGTCAGGAATTATTGGAGATAGAAGATCCTGATAAAGAAGGTGGAATAACACTAATTTTCAAAGATAACAGATATCTGTTCATAAAAATAGAAGGTGGTAAAATAGTAACTCAATCCATACCAGAATGATTATTATGCTATGTATTTTTCGTATTCTGTGACAGCTGTTTCTTGCGATATTGATTGAATAGATCCAGGACGCTTGTCTCTTATTTTTTTTATTGCATTTTTTGCAGAATAATTTTTATATTTTATAAGATAGCATGCTAATATTGTTCCAGTTCTTCCAACACCAGCATCACAGTGTACTAATACTGCATCTTTTTTATGTATTTTTTCATGGATAAAGTTTACCACAGAATTAATTTTATCTAATGTGGGAGCATTTCTATCAGCAGTTGGCATGTGCATGTATTCTATATTGGTTATCCATGATCTAGGTAAATCATTTTCAGTCATTGTTACTATAGATTTAATTCCGTTTTCAATGATCCAATTTATTTCATTAAATGATGTAGGAAGTCCACACCCAGCCAATTCTTTATTTATTAACCAAGAGAAATTAGTTGGTTTATTTGTCAATTTACCATAAATCTTTCTCCAAGCGTGACCTAACATGCTCATACTTTATAGTAAATGTTAGTATATTTAAAAATAAGATGCTTATTCATTGATGTATGTTATTATTCATATAACAATATCATATTAAAAATAGTTATTCATGTTCAATAATGCTAATCTTTACAACTAGGCTCAAGTAATAAACTTTTTAATATTTAATAATGTTTAGTTTATTATTATACAGATAAAATATATTTGCTATAATTTACAGATCAATAAGTTATTTTTGTAGAATGTCTTATGTGTTATAAGACATATGGATTAGTCAATTTATAATTTTTTTAATCTCATGTATTACTCCCATAATTTCATTTTCAGTGTTAAAGAAATGAGGCGAAGCTCTTATTATTTTTTTATTGAATATCTCACGCACAGCTAAAATAATCTTTTGTTTTTCAAGTCTACTAGTTATAGTTTTTGGATCATAACTATTTATATTAAATGATACTATACTGGTTCTTTTTTCTTGATCATCTGGTCCGTATATTTTAGTTCCATTAATTTTAAGTAACTCGCTTCTAAATAAATTTGCAAGATATATTACCCTACTGCGGATTTTCTCCAATCCGATTTTCATAATATATGATACAGATTCATTTAATCCAGCAATACCAACATAGTTTCTGAATGCTGTTTGGAATTTATGTGGCATGTCTTTGTATACTAATTTATTTTTGAACAGCATCACTGATTCACCTCCTATATATGTAGGTTCCAGAAGATCTGAATTGTTACAATAAAAAATTCCTGTTCCCATTGGTCCACATAACCATTTAGAGCCATTGAAAGACATAAAATCGCATTTACATTGATTCACATCAAATGTACCTATACAACCTACTGTTTGTGCAGCATCTATAAAATATGGTGTATTTGTTTTTTCAAGTAATTCACCTATTTCATCTACTGGCATAATAGATCCAGTGTTATAAAGTGCATGGCTCAGTACCACCAATTTCGTATTTTTATCTACATTATCACGTAATTCTGTGATGTCAAAAAAACCATTCTTATCAACTTTTAAATTTCTAATTTTTGTTTCTTTACGCAATCTTATCCATGGATAAAAATTTGCGTGGTGTTCATGGTTCATTCCTCTAATCACAATATTAGAATTTGAAGGCAACGATAATCCATTAGATACCACATTTATTCCATCTGTAGTACTTTGAGTTAAAACAATTTTATCAGGAGTGCATTTTATTAATTTTGAAATGATTTTTCTTGTTTGGATTAAATTTTCTACTATAAATGATTCAGAAGATAGTGAGTCTGGTCCCATTTCATTGTATGAAAAGAGAAAATTTTTCATGGCTTTAATGCTTGTTAATGGCATAATTGAGACAGATGCATTATTCAAGTATATTTTATCTATATAAGAAAAATCTTGATAGAAATCCATATTACATTCCTTCTTAAAAAATGTATCAATGCCAGATAAAAATGATATGAAATACAATGTAAGTTATATAAAGACTCATTTAGGTTGTAACAATATTGATGTTAACTATACGGATCCCTTTACCAAGATAAAGTTTTTAGATCTTATGATTAGATCAGTTGAACAACAGGTAATCTATGTAGACTTTGATTTGCTTTACAGTGGATACGTAACATCTAATATAATAGAATTAAAAAAAAATGTAATGTTGTTACAACCTACTAGGCACAATATAATCAATATTATTAAATTGATATCATCAAAAATATCTAAGAATAGATATATTACAATAATAGATTCATTAAATGGATTTTATAATTTATTTGATAATACAGACGCCGGATTGCATATTACAACTAATATTATGTTAATTATATCGTTATCAAAAATTACAAGATCTACAGTATTATTCACAAATATTGTTGACTCTAGTACATACGATGATTGTATAATATTAGATATTACTGGTACTCGTATTATAAAACCAAAGACTACAGTTAATATAAAATTATAAAATATACTTTAAGTATACAAATCCTGATCTTAACAACGTTATAAAAATTCTAACGTCGTTATAATTGACTTTCTGTGGGTAAGTTATATTAATACCAGATAACACAGATATAGTAATGCCAGTAGCGATTTTACCTGATATTGGTGAACAAATGTGTATTGGATGCGCACTTTGTGTAGAAATATGCACAACTTTAGGACCTGACGTATTAAGAGTAAAACCTGTAGAAGGTTGGAAAAGAGGAAAAGCGTTTGTCTTTTATCCAGAGAGATGTATTTCTGATGGTGCATGTATTGGAGTCTGTCCAACAAAAGCAATTTTTTGGATGAGGCCAATGGATTTCACAGTAGGGCAACCAGTTCCATTATACAAAAATTCAGTATTTGAAAAAGGTTGGACAGATTTAGTAGACTAAAGCCCAATCATTTTTAATTTATTTTTGGTTAGTACTTTACAAATTACTTATTTAAAATTTCTCGTCATAATATATTTTTAAATCATTAATTATAAATTAGTAATGTAATTTTATTTGATTGTAGATTTTCTAAAACTATGGCTAAAATTTTTATCATATAGCTTTGAATATTCATAGCATGTAGCATCTATTACATCGCCTATAATAATAATTGCAGCGCGTGTAATTTTTTTTGTATGCATATTATACACAATGTCTCCTAAAGTACCTTTAATTATTTTTTGATCTTTCCAACTTGCATGATACACAATTGCGATCGAAGTAGATTTTTTGTATCCTCCAGCAATAGCTTGCTCCACTATGTCTGATAATAAATGAGTGCTTAAATAAAATACCATCGTCGCATTATGTTTCGCCAAATTATAGAGTTTCTCTTCTTCTGGTACTTTAGTCCTAGATCCTAATCTAGTTATTATAATTGTTTGCGTTACATTTGGAAGTGTTAATTGTATTCCAAGTGCAGCAGATGAAGCTAAAAATGATGTAACGCCGGGCACAATTTCTGAACAAACTCCTTTTTTTGATAGGTTATCAATTTGCTCTTTTATGGCTCCATAAATTGTTGGGTCTCCATCATGTAGTCGTACTACTAATTTATTTTTTTTCGCATTTTCATTTAATAAATCAAAAATTTCTTCCCGTATTAATTTAGATGCGTCATAAAGCAGTCCTTTTTTACATAACTTTATAATTCGTGGTGGTATTAATGAACCAGAATATACAACTACATCAGCTTTTTGTATTAATTTTTTTGCCTTAATTGTTAATAATTCAGGATCTCCGGGACCACAGCCAACAAAATAAACTTTATGCACGCTTAATCATCATTATTGAAAAATATTTTGTAGCTAGCATATCATTAACTTTATCTAGTGTAGTTTTTATTATAATTTCGTTTTTAGTACCTAATTCCTGCCCAATTGCAAGCATAGAGCTTCTTGAAAACCCACTATCTTGTAATATTTTTAATACTTGATCAAAATATCTTCCATCTTTAAGAAATATTAAATTGTCACAATTCTTTGCTATTTCTTTTATTTTAGAAAGATCATAGCATGATGGAATAATTGCTATTTTGTCTCCTGCTTCTGCAATACTAATACCAGCTTTTGCTGCAAATGTAAATATTGATACAATACCAGGAATTACATTTACTCTTATTTGTGGATAGGTGTTTGAAAGTTCACGATGCAAATAAATCCATGTACTGTATAGATACGGATCTCCTACTGTGATATATACTGTATTTTTTCCAGAAAATACACATTCAGCAATAATTTTTGAGTTTTTTTTCCATATAGACTTCAGAATAGATCTATCCCTTGTCATAGGAAAAACAAGATTTACAACGTGTGGTTTTTGTACTTGATCTAATAGTAACGTAGAAATTATAGATAATGCAATACTAGGTCTTTCTTTTTTAGAAGTAGGACATAGTATTATATCTGCATTCTTTATGGCATTAACAGCTTTAATTGTCAATAATTCAGGATCTCCTGGACCACAACCTACACATATCAACTCATGCATACTAAAAAAAAAATATAACCTAATTAAAATCTAGATTACTTATTTAGTTGCTGAAATTATAGTAACAGGATTTCTTGCTAGCAGCATTGTACCAGTAGATGTTTTACTACTTTTAGATATTGTGATTTGAATGACGTCTATAGTTTTGAATAATCTCTCTGTTATCTTAAAAACTAAAAATAACGTCTCAATTAGTATTGTACCAATCACAATTCTACCGCCTATTTTTAATTTATCGTAACATAATTCAACTATTTTTTCTGTATCAGATCCAGTACCACCTATAAAAATTGCGTCACATTTAGGTAAACTTGATATTTTATCTTTTGCATTTCCTAAGATCGTGGATATGTTTGATGCTTGAAATTTTTTAATGTTTCTTTTTGTTAATTCTATTGCATCTGGATTAAGATCTATTGCATAGACTTTCCCTACATCCCCTATTTGTAATGCTGATTCTACTGATAATGACCCACTACCACAACCTACATCATAAACAATTTGACCAGTACAAAGTCTCGCTTTACTAATTTGTATGGACCTAATTTCTTCTTTTGTAATAGGTACAGAATTGCTGCGTAAAAAATACTCATCTGGAATTCCAGGTGTTTTATATTCCCACATTTATTTCATATAATGCATTTTTAAATATTAGTTATACTATACTAGTGTGATATAATATTTGAGAATGTATATGTTAGTATCCACATAAATAGATAGATAAATATGTAGCTGCCTATCCCAGTTGTTACTATCTTTCTTTTGTCTAATGTTAGAGATTTTGAGTATAATATCTTTGCCAAAAAAATTGAACCTAGATATAAAAGTATCATAAATAATATAGAAAACCATCGTCTTTCTTCGCCTTTAACTGTTTCAAACATTATCGTAGCCATCAAGCCACCTATTGCTGCAATACAAATTCTAATCCAAAACAGCTTATTAAAAGAATTCTTATCGTGCGTATTAATTTCTGATGGGTTGGGATTATTTTTTTTGTTATCTCCATCAGTAGTTTTATTTTTTTTAGTATGTTTGACCATAAGTTCCTAACTTCAGTCAATACAAGCCTGTTTAAAATCTTTAGCAATTAAAGTGGTAGTAATATATGTTTTATAAGATAATATCATTAATGCCACTAGCTGGAATAGAATTACGATACATAGTAAATAACATAAAAGAGCTAGCCAATGACTACTATGTTAGCAATATATATGGTATCAATAAAAATTCGCTGCTTTTTAAGTTACACCACAAAGAAAAACAAGATATTTTTTTAGTTATATCAACTTCTGGGATATGGATAACATCCACAAAAATAACAAATATAGAGTCAAATAAATTATTGAGGCGCTTAAGGAGTGATCTAATTAGATCAAAGTTTATAAAAATAGAACAAATTGATATAGAAAGGATAGCATGTGTTGTATTTAAAGAAAAACAAAATGAATTTAGGTTAATCTGTGAGTTTTTTGGAGGCGGTAATATTATTTTGTGTAATCATGAAATGAAAGTTACTGCGCTTCTACATTCTATTAATGTTAGGCACCGTAACTTAATAACAGGATCAAAATACATTGCACCACCTAAAAATGGATTAAATATTCTAGAAATAAATTATGATAAGCTAAAGGAAGTTACTGAAATATCAACAGCAGCTTCAAAATGGATTGGAAGAACATATGGAATGCCGTCAAGATATATAGAATTCATTTTTAGATTATCTAATATAAAACTAGAAACAGCAGGAAACAATTTAAGCATTGATAACGTCAATAAAATTTTAAAGATTACTTTAGAAATTGTAAATAGAGTAATAGATGGTAAACATGAACCAATTATAGTAAAAAACAATAATAAACTAGAGGCGTATCCATTAAGATTAAGTGAGAGCATAGAAAATATCACAGTATCAAGCTTTAATGATGGGTTAGACTATTTATTCACAAAAGAATTTGTAAATGAAAATAAGAATATCAAAACTGGTACGGTAGAAAAAGAGTACAACGAGTTAAAAAATAAACTGAGAGAGCAAGAAAAAGCTATTGAAATTGTAAAAACTAAATCAAAAAAAATATCTAATTTAGCAAAAGCATTACTATGTATGTCATATAATGGAGTACTATCTATTAACGATCCAAGAATAATTAATACATTAATTGAACAAAATGCTAAAATAATAAATAAAAAAGGAATGAAATTTATAGAAATAGACGAAAAAACTATGAAAATAGGAGAGAAGACCTCTATTCATTCTATTGTATCAACTTTGTATGATGAATCAAAGCATCAACTTAATGCAATAAAATCAATAGAAAATATAAAGTCTAAAACAGAAAAAATCATGAAGAAACTAAAAAATAAATCATTGAAAATTAAAGAAGCTATCATAGTTACAAAAATAAGAAAAAAAAGATGGTTTGAAAGATACAGATGGTTTCATACTTCTGATGGATTATTAGCTATAGGAGGAAGAGACGCATCATCTAATTCCACAATAGTTAGAAAACATACTAATAGTAATGATAAAATTTTTCATGCAGATATTTTTGGTTCACCATTTTTTATTTTGAAGGACGGAATGAATGCATCGCACAAAAGTATAACAGAGACATCAAACGCTACTGTATGTTTTAGTAGGGCATGGAAAGAATCAGTGTATGGAGTAAATGCATATTGGATAAACCATGATCAAATAAAAAAGGCTGCACCAAGTGGACAGTTTTTATCAAAGGGGTCATTCATAATAGATGGAAAACGTAACTATATCAAAATATCCACATTAAGATTAGCTATATGTTTAGATGAAGTTGACAATAAACATGTAGTAATATGTAATCCTGTAGAATCAGTAAAAAAAAATCTTATTTGTTATGCAATTATAGAACCAACTGGACTAGAAATTTCAGAGATTGCAAAAATAATAAAAAATGAATTTTTAAAAATAAAATTATTTACCGGTATTACGTTAGATGATTTTATTAGAGTTATGCCACCTGGAAAAAGCCACATAATAAAAATAATAAAAAAATAAATTCGTATCTGATATATGGCAACAATATTTGAAAAATTATCACTGAATTTTATTAAAGACACGATGGTATACAAAATTGTGTTTCATATTCTAAGTATTAATATTTGATATAGTTTATGTAGAATTTTAGTTTTATTGGTAAAGCTGACACCATCAAATGCTTTTCGTAGAGACTTTCTACGATAAATTTTAGTTTAAATCATATTTAATATGCACATAAATTATACAAATATAAAAACAGCTATACTAAGAATGTCAAAAATTTTTAACATCATTTGGAAGTATCATGCCTGTATGCAAAGTATTATAGTCTTTTTCTGATATTATTGCTAGTGGTATGTTAGCTAATGCACAACCTGATGCAACAATTAGATCAGATATCTTACATATCATAGCAACTGGAAAAGAGTTATTTGATTTTAGAGAGTATATTGAATATGCCCCTACGCTACTCCCACTAGCACAAGGAAAAATCAAAACAACTCCTTTAATTGATTTTTGAAACAGAATATTTGTGTTATCTGTTACTATTCCTGTTTTTATATCTATTGAACTTAGGAAGTTTATTGGTTTATTAGATTTAAGAACTTTTCCTGATATACTACCTCTTACTATGTATTTTTTAATCATCTTGTATAATCATTTAGAATCTGACGTAGTGATTTTAGATTTGTGCGTAATTTATTGAATCTATTTAGATAATATGCTCCTTTTATACTATTTGTTGTTACAAAATCTAAATTTTTGTTTGTTAATAATGGAGTAAAACACATGCAACAATCTGAATTAATTTCACAACCAGCTAGTTGTAGTTTTTTAGTATATCCTAATCTATTAGATTCTTTTTTCACAGATCGTGGACAAAAAATCATACATGGTTTCTTAAATATCTTATTTTTTAACATATAAACTAAATTTGATATTTCATGAATTCCTAATTGTGGACTACCTAATGCTATTAAATCGCATTTATCACATGTATTTAATTCATCATATATGTCTTGAAAATCTCTTTTATTGAAATGTATTTTTTCAATATTGCTGTATTCTTTATTTAGTACGTATTTAATGCACTGGCCAGAAGTTCCTAATCCGCTACAAAGTGATTTAGTACATGAAGTATTCAATTTGTTTAGGCCTGATATATTTACGATTGTGTTTGCTATTTTACCAGCAAAATAACCTAGTATTCCACATAATAATTCATTTTGCTCGTCTATTTCCACATGTATTGAAACATCTGGTATGTCTTGATCTGGGCTTCTAATATCAGATAATATACTTTTTCCAGTTATAGAGCTCGCCAATGCACTAATCGCACTCTCTTTATTTGTTTTAAGATTATCTACAGAATTAGCGTGTATAGCTGCATTACTTTCTGCAAATGATACCTGGGTATTTTCTTTTGGAATATCGTATATCTCATATGGTATACATGAAAAAGACTGAATAGCACCAATTTTTTTATACGAATTGTTGATACTTTCTTGTTTTTTTATAAATTTTTCATCAAGACCATAATCCGTTACTCTATCAGTATCAAATCCTGTTGGATTTATTGTAGTCATTACATTAACATGAGCTGTTTTACTTATCTTTGATAAAAATTCTTCACCAGCGTCACCTATTGTATTATAATTTACACCTGAAATATGTGCCCATTTAATAGGCACCAGTTTTTTTGCGTTCATTGATTCACCAGTTGCAACTAATATCCTATATGCAAGCTCTAATGATTCACCTCTTTCTCCGTCAAATGCAGCTTGTTCTTCTCTTGTTAGCTCCAATATTATAGTATAACAATTATGATAATTTAAGATAACGTTATGTATTTCATATTATAGAAAAATATAATGAAAATAGATTACATTTTTCAACTTATGTTATATACATTATATACTGTAAAAACTCCACGATTAACAGCACTAAGAAAAATCAAAAATAACAATAAAAATCCATTTAATATTTTAATTGGAACAATACTTTCTGCAAGAAGTAAGGATGAAAATACAATTAAAATAACAAAGAATCTTTTTTCTAGATATAAATCATCATATGAATTATATAAAGCAAATATAGAAGACATTGAAAAAATAATAAAATCAATAGGATTCTATCATGTAAAAGCAAAAAGAATAAAAGATGTTTCAACTATTATAAGTACTAGATATGATGGAAATGTTCCAAATAATATTGATGGGCTACTAGGTTTACCAGGAGTTGGAAGGAAGACAGCTAACTGTGTTCTAGTGTATGCATTTAATATTCCAGCTATACCGGTAGATACTCATGTTCATAGAATTTCTAATAGACTTGGTATTGTTACTACAAAAACTACAATAGAAACAGAACTTGAATTAAGGAAAAGAGTTTCTAAAGATGACTGGGTTAGAATAAATGAGATTTTTGTTATGTACGGTCAAAATATTTGTTTTGCAAGATCACCTTTATGCAATGTATGTAATCTCAGAAGTATGTGCAAATATTATAAATCATGATCGTTTTTTTACAATTAACAACAGTAATACCATTGTTATAGTAACAATAACCAAATAAAAAGGAAAGTTGTACATTGGGTTTTTTGTAGGATCTCCTGACATAAATTCTAGTACTATATTCCCAGAATAGATACCAGTCCGCATGTCATGATTTTTTATACTATAAAAAGAATAGTACGCTACAGAAAAATCGCTTATATCCAAATTTGATATTATTATTCTTTCTCCATTGTTAATGGTTAATCCCCCATGTTCACTATATGCAATAATTATACTTGAACCTGGAACCCATCCACGTTCAAGTTTTTTGTGTATTATAACATATTCATAATCATACAACCAAGCTGCAACCCAAAATTTGTTTTCAGGCTCTCCTCCCATACCTATTTCAATAAATTTTTTTTTATCAATATCATAGAATTTTATTATTACGTCATTGTTATTTTCATAATATAACATATTATTTACTTTGATTTGCCAACTTGTTGAATGCATATTTTCTAATTTAATTATTTTTTCATCATATAGATTTTTATTAAGATCATCATATGATATATTTTTTGTTGATAACACAACAGTTTGATTTAATTGTTTTTGTCCATATATAGTACATACTTGAGTTAAACAAAATACTATAATCAATATTACATAATACTTCATTTTTATTTATTTTAATAAAAATCTAATTGACAAATGGGGTACTACTATTTATTATAATTTTTGAAATTTCAGGACGCATTATATATTTGGATGGAAAGCTTCCCTCGTTGATCATTATTCTTAATTTAGTACCACTTATCTGTTCTCTATTATCTAAATTATGTGGACATGTTTTTTCATTAGTAAATGAAATGCATTTATTACAGTAGAAAAATGTTGGGAAGAAAATAGGTTTTATTTTAAGATCATCATATTCTTTAAATATTTCTTGTGCTGCAAATGGCTTATAGTAGTTTCCAACTCCCGCATGATCTCTTCCAATTATTATATGTGTACAACCATAGTTTTGTCTAATTATAGCATGATGTATAGCTTCTTTTGGACCAGCATATTTCATGTCTGTATGTAATGTTACTAGCATGCAACTTTTTTTAGGATAATATTGTTCTATTAGTGTTTCATATGATTTTATTATTACCTCGTCTGTAAAATCTCCTATTTTCTTTTTGCCTATTAATGGATTTATAAATAGACCATCATAAATAGTAAGTGCTGTTTTCTGCATTATTTCGTGTGCGATATGAGGTGGATTTCTAGTTTGAAATGCCACGACGGAATTCCAGCATAGCTTTTCAAACCAAGTTCTAGTTTCAGTTGGTGTTTTTCTGTAAAATCTATTTTCTTTTAATTGTGTTTTTATGTAATTTATTTTTCCACCTACCAAATATTCTTTCATTGATAATATTTTTGCAACACCGGGATGTCTAATATCATTTGTACCGTAGATCTTTTCAGATGTGGTTTTTTTATCAAAAACATAGATTTCTTCAACGTGTAAAATTGCAATATTAGTAGAATTATTTTTTAGCAATACATCACCAACATGTTTAATTTTTTTAGCTGTTACATCATCCACATCAATAATTATAGGCATGGTCCATGAAAATCCATTATCTAGCTTGCCTTTGTTTAGTACAGAATCAAAATCTTGCTTGCATAGAAATCCTTCTAGTGGGCTAAATATTCCATCAGATATATTCTCTACATCATTAACAATCTCTCGATTTATTGAAATTGATAATAAATCATTAATATTTTTAGTTGTACGATGTACTAATTTTCTACCGTGTGGTTCTATCATATTATTAATCTTTAATTTTTGTGGTTCATGTGTAATCCACATTCTTTATCTGATTCATTTTCCCACCACCATCGTCCTGATCGTAGATCATCTCCATCAGTTACTGCCCTAGTACAAGGCTCACAACCTATACTTGGATATCCTATATCATGTAATTTATTATAAGGGACATCATTTTCCTTTATATAATTCCAAACATGTTTCCATGTCCAATTAATTATTGGATTAATTTTTATTATGTTATTATGTTGGGGATCAATTTCAATTGCACACGCAGTATTTCTGTTAGCTGTTTGTTCCTTACGTATACCTGTAATCCATCCATCTAAGGTTGATAATATTTTATTAAGTGGATTTACTTTTCTTATTTCACAACATAGTTTTCTGTTATCTTTATTTTTATAAAAAAGATTAACTCCATAAGAATTAACCATCTCTATAACCTCATTTGAATTTGGAAATGCAACCTCTATTTTGATATTATATCTTTTTCTTATTTCATCAATTACATTATAAGTTTCTTGATTTAGTCTACCAGTATCTAATGTAAATATTCTTGCGTCATGATTAATTTTTATTATCATATCAATTAATACAACATCTTCTGCTCCAAAACTTGAAGCATATGCCAGTCTAGGATGAAACTTATTAAATGCCCACTTTAAAATATCGTCTGGAGACTTTAAACTTTTATTTAGTTCTATTATCTCATCTAACATTATATACTTATATAATTGATTGTTTTATAAGTTATGATTTTTAAGATTATAAATAACCTAATACAAAAAAATATATGAATAACACATACATAGTTGTATTTCCATCAATTTTTTCATTATATAAAACTAAGTTGTTATTATCAAACATAAAAAAAATTCTTAATCTACACAATCAAAGATTTAATGAAATAAAAAATGATAATGAAATAATAACAATAGATGCTAATGATCCAGTATTTTCCTCATCTATTATCAATATGCTTTTTGGTATAAGACGTATAGCAATAGCTAAAAAAATTAAAAATGATTTTAATATAATCGTTGATGCAATATCCAAAGTCGGATATGATTTATTACTAAATAATGAAAAATTTTATATCAGAGTAGATGGGTATTCCCCAAAATATGTTACAAAAGATATAGAAGTTGCTGCAACATCAGTACTTGTAGAAAAAACTAAAGGCAGAAGCATAAAACCTGGCACCGTAGATGATAATGATAAGACTATTTATACATACATTACTAATTTGAACGCATATGTCTGTATATTCGTGGACAGTGGTCACAATGGTTTGCCATACAATACACAACATGACAAAATGCTTTGTTGCATATATGATGAAATGTCAGCTTTAACATGCACTGAATGCATAAAAATTGGATTTGATGTAAAAGTCATGATTTGCTATAGTAATAGATCTGATTTACTAAAGCTAATAAAAATAGTAAGTTCTATAATACCAAATATACTTAATAATAAAATAGAACTAGAATTCTTTAAATTAACAATTAATGGAAGAATCGATAAGATCAAAATTATAAATTTAACAACACTACTTTTAATAAAAAATGCTAAAATTCACAATATAAAAAGAATATCACTTGCATTGTCTCCACTGATCTTTTCTGCTGATATTATAGATTATTTTGTTAATTATGTCTATAAAAATAAATTAATTTCATGGCTACCACTATTTACACTTGACTCTATTAATTATTTAAAATCAGATATTAAAAAACTATCAAAATTAAACATATCAAAAGTAATTTTAGATAATAAAAGTTACACAAATATTGTAGATAATGCATTATCAAATAAAAAAACTATCATTGTAAATAGTGATATTAATAACATTCATTATATTTTAGATGCATTAAAAGTAAATTGAAAAATTTAGTTGCATACCAATGAAAAAAATAGGCGAATTCATATATCCATGGGGTAATGGGCACTATCACAGGATGATGATATTAAATAGCACTTTACAAAAACATGTAACATGCGATTTTCAAGTTCATTTTATTAGTAAAGGTCATGTATATAGAAAATTATTAGAAAAATTTCCAAAAAAACAAGAATTTATACATAAAATACTTATGCCGACTCCTATAGATGGCAATAAAGGCCCAAGCGCTGTATTATCATTATTAAACTTACTAATACCAATTTGTAATAAACCGCCATTAATAAAACAGATTATTGACTATATTACAACTGAAGGAAGGTTATATGATGGTAATGACTTTGATTTAGTAATAAACGATGGAGACATAGCTTCTAATGTATTAGCACATAAACGTAATATAAATAGCATTTTTATAACAAACCAATTCATGCCAAAACTATGGTACTCTCATTTTTATTTTTATCCAGCACTAGTCTTTATTTCTAAACAAATTTCCAAGGCTAAAAAGATATTAGTTGCAGACTCACCACCGCCATATACATTGTGTGAATACAATTTAAATTTCCCAAAAAAACTAAAAAATAAAGTGACATATGTAGGTCACTTTATAGAAAAAACTAAATCTGTTACAACAAAAATTGAAAGTCTATTAGCTGAAAACGATTTTGGATATTGGATGCGTACTGGAAACAAATCAACAAATAATTTTACTGGAAAACGATACAATGAAATATTTATAACTAATGAAATGAAAAATGAAAAACGTATTATATCACATGCTAAAAGCGACAAAAATATAGATGGCGTGATTGGTGTTGATGGAAAAAAATATTCTATTTCAAATGCGATAGAAAAAAAAATAAGCTGGAAACAAATTGATGTTGGTTTTTTATCAGAACAAGAAAAACAGTCAGTACTAAGATTATGTAAATATGTTGTTATAAATGGATCTCATACAGTAATGGGTGAAATTATTGGTGTGAATAGAAAACCCGTAATAGGAATCCCAGTATATGATGAACATACAAATCAACTAAAGTGGGTTGATGAAAAATGTTTGGGAATATTAGCTAACAATAAAAAACAGGTTATCAATGCAATAACAAACATTAAGAATAATTATAATAAATATATAGAAAATATACGTGATTTTTCAAAAAATTTTATTTGTAGCGGAGCCGATAATGCAGCTAAGATAGTAAATGAAGTTTTAGAAGATAAAATGTAATAAATCATTAAATAACTACAAAATTGACATACATGTTTTCGATGGGCAATCTGACTTTGGAATGATGATCATTAATGTATGTCAGTATTTGGGAAAGCTTTTATGGAAAAAACATAGGATAATAATATATTGCCAAGTTGTCCAGAATGTATAGCAAAAGAAAAAAAATTACTTTATAAACAAAATAAAACCAGTGAAGAGATTGATGAGATAGTTAGTAAATTAAATACAACTATGAAATTTGATCCAGCAACAAAACATTTTATTTGTAAAAAATGTGGACTATATGCAACTAGAGAACAAATAAGTGACATACGTGATAGATTTAACAGTAGTGAATTAACAAGGGAGGATAAAGAATCTGAATATTTAAATTGGTGGCAAAAAAGTAAAAAAGACAAAAACAAATAATTATAAAAAAGCATGCTCGTAGATGCATAATATAGTCATGACTTGTTAGTTGTGGTATACTTGCTTAGTGCTAGTTTAATAAGTAAAAACCATGTTATAGCCATTGGTACATGGTAAGTAGCTATTCTCCATACAATAATTATATTCCAACTTAATTTATTTTCATCTAATTTAAAATCATATATCCCAATACTTTCTAAGTATAGCCATAAGCTTGCTTCTGAAATACCAGATCCTCCTACTGTAATAGGTACATTACCTATTGCATTAGATGCCATCACAGCTAAAATAGAATCTAGTATACGTACATCATAATTTACACTGCTGGCTATGAACATGAATGACAATCCGTATAATGACCATGCAACAAATGATAGTAATAATGCAACAATGAATGTTTTTTGAGTTTTTTTTGTTCTAAGATTATTTTTACTAATAATACATATGTTTTCCATCCACTGATTGGTTTTTTCAATATACGCTAAACCTTTTTTTTTACTTAACTTTAGAATAAGTTTTGATACTATATTAGGAACCTTGAAAATTTTTTTTGATGAAAAGAAAAAAAGCACAGACCACAAAGATAATACCGGTATGCAGGTTATAAGAACTAAAATGCCAATAAAAATAGCACCATTTAACAATGCAAATATTCCAGAAATAATTGCTAAAGTACCGGCGGCAATAACTTCCACTACAATCTCCAAAATGGTTACCCATGAAGCTTTACTAGTAACAATATTTTTTTTCCTTAGCCAAGCAACTCTAACTATTTCACCACCTACAAACATAGGAGTGGTAAATGTAACAAACTCACTTCCCATACGTACTAGAATTATTTTCCACATAGAATCTATATTACCTAGGAATGTTTTTACCACATAGTTAAATCTAATCCCTTGTACAACAAGTCTCATAATCATAAAAGCAGACGCAATAACAATTGGTGTTATTCCAATTGCAAACACATCTTCTAGTTTAATGTTAAATTGCAACATAATTATTAAAAATGGAAGAATGCTAGCAATTACAGATATTATTCTCCAGTTCATTCTATAAATTTTTCATAGTTCAAATATAAGCGCTGATAATTATGTAATATAATGAAAGCTATTTTCATCACTGGTACTGCAGGATCTGGAAAGTCATTATTAACATCAAAAATTTGTGAATATTATGAAAGAAATAAAGCGTATGTATCTATATTAAATTTGGATCCTGGTGTTGAATCATTACCATACATATGTAAATTTGATATTAGAGAATATGTTGATACTACATCAATAATGAATAGATATGGTCTTGGACCTAATGGAGCATCAATAATGGCTATAGATATAATGGCAACAAAGTTTGATGAGATCCAGAGTAATATAGACAAAGATAACCCAGACTATTTAATAATAGATACTCCTGGACAGATAGAATTATTTGCATATAGAAACTGTAGCAAGTTTTTAGTAAAAAATTTAAATTCTGATGAAAAAATTAACATTTTCATATACGATGGAGCAATAGTTACTACACCATCTAATTTTATTTCAATTGCATTATTATCAACATCAATAAGGTTACGTTTTAACATACCAACAATTAATGTTTTAACAAAATTTGACATAATACAAAATAAAAATGATGTTTTATCATGGTCAACAGATTTAGAAAATCTCAAAGCACAAATTTCAAAAGAAACAAACAATGAAAGGTATACGTTAATGAATTCAATTTTAATGAGCTTGGATGCGAACTCTTTTATTGATGAAATAATTCCAATATCAAATATCACTAACTATGGTATCAATGTTTTAGAAAGCAACATAAATATGATAACAGATCGTGGTGAAGAAATATAATAATTCCATCAAGCATAATTGTAAAAGCCCCATCGTCTACAGCAAATCTAGGTCCAGGTTTTGACGTTTTTGGTTTAGCATTAAATGCATTTTTTGATAAGATAAAAATAACCAAGAAAATTGGACATGGAATTAAAATTATAACTTCTGATGAAGTTCCTTTAGATCCAGAAAAAAATATTGCAGGTATAGTAATAAAAAATATTGTTGATGAATTCAAGATCAAAAACAAAATAGAAATTCATATTAAAAAAGGAGTTCCAGTAGGACTTGGAATTGGGAGCAGTGCTGCTTCTGCATCAGCTGCAGTAATAGGAATGAACAAGTTATTCAATCTCAACTTAGGTAAAACATCACTAATAAAACTTGCAGGAGTTGGTGAAAAAAGTATTTCTGGATCTATACATTATGATAATGTGGCGGCATCGATTTTAGGAGGATTTGTAGTAGTAAAAACAAACCCACTAAATATAATTAAAATAGAACCTCCTAAAGATTTAATTATCTGTATTGCAATTCCAGAAATAAAAACAAAAAAAAATAAGACAAAAATTTCAAGGGATATACTACCATCAAAAATTAATTTTAAAGATAGTATATATAATTTGTCTAACGCAACACAAATGGTGATAGGGTTCATGAAAGGAGACATTAAGATGATAGGAATGTCTATGTGTGATAATATAGTGGAACCGATAAGAAAGCAATACATACATGGATTTTCATTTATTAAAAAAAACATGATTACTGCTGGTGCAATAGGAGTAACAATAAGTGGTGCAGGCCCGACCATAGTTGCAATTACAAATACTGTGTCTAGTACAAAAAAAATTTGCAACAGTATTACAAATAACTTAGATGTGTTAAATAAAAGATACAAAATAATTGTATGCAAACCAAGTAACGGTGCAACCATTATCAATTATAATGAATTCAGACATCATAAAAATTGAAAAAATGCATTGTTGTATTTAGTGGAGGCATAGATTCTGTTTGCATGTGCACATATTTAAAAAACAAATACAAGCTCTATGGAATAACATTTGCATATGGGCAGAGGGCTAGTAAAGAAATAAAAGCATCGAAATTTTTTTCAGGACTACTTGATTTAGCTGAACATAAAATCATAGATATGACTTTTATGAAAAATATTTATGGAAAAACTAATCCACTAACAAATTATAATAAAAAAATCCCAGAAAAATTTGATTACACAATTGTAGTCCCTATTAGAAATGCAGTATTTTTATCAATAGCTACAGCATGGGCATTTACATTGGGAGCTGTTTTAGTATCATATGGTGCACATAAAGGTGACAATAAATATCCAGATTGTAGACCTGAGTTTTCAGCAAAAATTGAAGACGCTTTCAATCAAGCAGAAATAGACGGTATAAAATCAGGCATACGTAAAAAAATAAACATATGGTCGCCATTTATAAATAAATTGACAAAGAGCGAACTACTAATAAATGGTTACAAGGAACTAGGTGATATTATTTTTAAAGCATGGAGTTGTTATAACAACAATAAATTTCATTGCGGTAAGTGTGAGTCTTGTAATAATCGTAAATACGCATTTACAAGAGCAAATATAGTAGATAAGACTAAATATATAGGTTAGCTCATTAACAATTCAAATACTTATTTTACGTAAAACAAATTTTCTTATTAAAATGTACCACAAAATAAATAAAGTTCCAGTTATACTCCAAAACATCCAATTATAGATTGGATCTTCAATTTCTTTAGTTGTTTTCATAAATTCATTTGAGATGATCGTTGATACAATAGTTATAATAACTAATTCTAATACATACCAAATCCATGTTGGAAATGATTCTCTTGGTATGTATATATTATTATGTGCTGTCATAAGCTTGATAAACCTTATTCAGATATTTATTTTTTTTTATTATCAAAAATCATAAGCAAATCTATGTATCATGGAAGCTATATTTTCTTGATCATTTTCATATATTCCTTTTCGTGTTATGGTAGTTACTTTCGAGTCATTTTTTACTCCACGCATTTTCATACATAGGTGTTCTGCATTAATAATTACCACTACACCATATACACCATGTTGATAAAGTTCATTTGCAATATCTTTGGTTAATCTTTCCTGTATTTGAAGGCGTCTAGAATATTTCTCTACTAGTCTAACAAGCTTTGAAATTCCAAATACTTTTTTATTTGGAGAATATGCTATAGATACCTTCCCAAAAAAAGGTAACATATGATGTTCACACATAGAATAGAATTTAATGTCCTTTGCTATTACAACATCAGAGTACTCAGAAAATTTTAATGAAAGTTCTGCTTTTGAATCATAGCCCTTGTAAATCTCTGTGTACATACGAGCTACACGCTCTGGAGTTTTTTGTAGTCCTTCACGTGTAGGATCCTCCCCAAGTTCAACAATTAACTCTCTAACTAATCTTTTTACTCTATTATTATCCATAAAATTTAAAAAAGCAGCTTGTATTTAAGTTAACTAATATGACTATGATGCATTAATGAATTTATGTAATTGTGGCACTATTCTCACTTCTTCATAATATGGATATACTGAATCATAAAATTTTAGCAGCTTACTTAATGTTGGTTTTGATTTACCATATATTGGTTGTAATACAAATCCAGCAATATCTTCTTTAGAAGAGACACCAAAGATATCTACAAGTAATTTTCTGAAATTAGATAAATTTGTACCTGATCCTATTAATATCTTAATGTATAATGTCTTATGATGTAATATAGAGTTTTGAAGACATTTTAATTCGTTTTGTAAAATATTACCATAATGCTCTTGATCTACAAACTCTGAATCAATTGTCTTAAATTCAATTTTTATGTAATTCATATACGGTAACAATAATGAAAATTTATTAAAATCAAAACATGATGATTCCAGGTATGTAGGAATGTTTTTAGATTGAATGTATTTTGCCATTTCTAATACGGCCTTATGTTGAATAAGCGGTTCACCACCAGTAAAATTAACCTTATATGTTTTTTTTTGTAGTTTAGAATCGATGATCTTATAAACATCATCTATATAGTATTCGTTACCTGAGTTAAGTGGCAACGCTCGTCCTGTATCACAATAAAAACATGTGAACGGGCATCCTGCAAGCCTAATAAATAATGTTTTTGTGCCATATAATATTCCTTCACCCTCTATGGAGGTAAATATTTCAAATAAACGTACTTTTAGTTTATTTTTAGAAAGTTCTCTATGCATTATGATACATTATTTTAAATGGTTGTAGTATTTTATGGAACAAAACTTATATAAAGAAATATTATTGCCAAAACCCCAATTAAATATCATGTTAATTCAATACACTATCTAAGTTCACACTAGAAACATAAAACATAATACGCCCACTAGTCATGTAGATCAGTTAATTTTCAAATTATATTAGTCTATTGTAGAAGTCATAACCTAAATTGATATTCAAATAATTTTTCAAAAAAGTACCACATATGTTTATAAGATTTTTCCAATTGAATTGGAGAAATATCCATTGTGTGGAAAAACTCTTAACAATCAGAGTGTAATACAAAATCGTATAGAGAAAATATATATCCAGATACGCATGGTTTAGATTTATGGTCTAGATACTAATTTGGTATATATAATATTTGAATCATCTATAATCAAATCTCAAATAAATCATGTAAAAGCTATTTATTTTTGAACCAGTTTTGTCGTTCCAAGTGATCAATACTTTTGATTATCTTTTTGATTTGAGTTGTTATTATCATAACCGCTTGAAATTGTTCAAGCATTGCCTGTTCTTCTTCCTTGGATAATATTTTTTCAGCAAAATCAAAAAATGTATTCTCTTTTGACAGATGATCTGTAAGGTAAATAGAATACGTCCTCATAAATCTTGCTATATGCTCAGATTCATTCTTGCCGTTCTTCCAGTTTTCTATATAGTTCACTATTTTTTGAGCTATTCTACGTCCAAATTCATGCTCAATTAAGAATGCATGTATCTCATTATTTAATAAGCCATAGCTCGAAATACATGCAAAATATGAATTTTCTTCTCTGTGATAATGTATTGCATCTAAAAATTCTGAAATTATCATGGTGATTTTTTCTATGTCTTCAATTGGTACATTATAACCACTATACAGTAATTTAGAACATTTGGATATTATTTTTTCTAGTCTTTTTATTTCTACGTGATCATTCCTCAATACATCAGTTGCATTCAATATGTTTTTTTCAAATAATTATGTTGTGGTTTGCATTTTTTATATGTGTAAATTCAGTACTATGTTTTTAATGAGTCTTTTAATCCTTTGTATCTATTACGTATTGTTACCTCTGTAACATTAGCTGCTTCAGCGATATCTCGCTGTGTTTTATCTTCACCTGTTTTAACACACGATAAATACAAAGCGGCTGCAGCTAGTCCCATTGGATCCTTACCTGCTGAAACTTCATTCTCTTGTGCATTTTTTAGTACCTTAATAGCAAATCTTCTCGTCTTTTCAGCTATTCCAATTCTACTTGCAATTCTAGCAACGCATTGTACAGAACTAGTAACAGGCATTCTAAGATCCAGTTCCTTCAGAAGCAGTCTATAACATCTTGCAACATCTTTACGTTTTATGTTAGCAGCAATTTCAATGTCTTTGAGGTTTCGTGGAGTCGCAGTATCACGACAGGCTGCATATAATGAAGATGCCATCAATGCTGGAATGGATCTACCACGTACTAGTCCTTTATCCAACGCTTTTCTATATATGTATGCAGCTTTTTCTATAACTGCTTCAGAAATAGCAAGTTTATCTTTTAATCTATTAAGCTCACTAAACGCTTGTCTAAAGTTTCTATCTACTGGTTCATGTACTTGGCTTCTACTATCCCATGTTCTAAGGCGTTCAATAGTGCTTTTCATAGATGATGTTAATGGTCTACCTGAAGCGTCTCTATTCGCAGGATTAATTATTGTTGCTAGTCCCATATCGTGCATTGCTAAAGAAGTAGGCGCCCCAGCACGTGCCCTATCTCCATGTTCATCTTGTGTGAATGATCTCCATTCAGGACCAGATTCTTGTAATTTCTCTGACAACACAAAACCACATTTTGAGCAGAACATTTCACCTGATTCATTGTCTGTGACAACCTTATTGCTTGCACAGCGTACACATCTATCCTTTTTAATATTAGATTCTATCATATCAACCAATTGTTACTAGTTATAACACCACGGCATTTATGAATCAACGGTTTTATGGATGTTGTTGTATAAAACACAAACAAACAGACTTTTTCATATGTTACCATTTTCAAAAAAGAATTTTTTTTCAAAAGCTGGTTTAAGATCATTTATCCATAAAGCATTCTCATCGTATTTGGCATAAAATGGTTTTTGTGTCCAATCTGGATTTCTTCCTTGAATAAATTTAAGTACAATTAATTTCTCATTATTTATTGTTACTATACCATCTACTAGTATTTTTCCTGGTGTAGCTGACATACTTGGTCCCCTAACAGTTTTAGAGATACCGCTTACATGCTTATATGCATTTCTAAAAATATTATATGCCTTGACTAGTGGAATACCAAAATAATGTTGTGCGCCTGTATCTCTAACCACAAACATATAATATGGAATACAACCAAGTTGAACTTGTATATTCCACATTTTGATCCAGATATCTGAGCTATCATTAATATGTGACAAAAGTGGAGACTGTGTTCGTATTTGAGTACCTGTTCTTAGTATTTTTTTAATAGCGTTCTTTACTACATTAGTTGAAAGTTCAACAAAATGATTAAAATGAGCCATAAATGCTACATTTACCCCGTTGTCTATTATTTTTTCAAAAATTCTCAATGTATCATTTGCATCATTATCTGTTAGAAATTTATATGGCCAATACGACAGCGCCTTAGTCCCTATTCTAATTGTTTTAAGATTAGGAACATTAGAATTTAAAATAGAATCAATGTATGTTGAAAATATTCTTGCATTCATTATCATCGGGTCACCTCCTGTGAACAATACATCTGTTATTTCTGGATGTTCGATCAAATATTGAATTAAGTACTCACTTTCTTTCATAGCAAATTTTAATTCATCTAATCCAATAAATTGTGGCCACCTAAAACAAAATGTACAATATGCATGACATGTCTGACCCTGACTAGGAAAGAAAAGACATGTTTCTTTATATTTATGCTGCATTCCTAATAACTTTGTACCATCCTTTAATGTTGGAATATTTAGTTCTAGTTGTCCTGCAGGATGAGGATTCAATTGCATTCTAATATCATTAGCAGTGTCCATAATTTCTCTTTTGTCAGAATAGTGTTCTAACGCAAACTCCATTTTTTTGTAGTGTTTTGGAAATAACATGTTTTTTTGTGGAAAAGTTAGTATAAACATAGGATCGTCGGGGACGTCGTTCCAATTAATTAACTGGTCTACAACATAATTATTTGTTTTAAATGGAAACACATTCCCAACAACTTCAATTTCAAATTGTTTTTTATCATCAATTTTTTCAATTTGTGGGATTCTACGAAAATTATTTAGTGTGTAAGTAATAATCTTATAAGAGTGGTCTTCATTAAAAATAGTTTTTTCATTATTTAGCATCACACATATTTTAATTTTTGTTATTGTTAAGTGTTAATACCCACAAGTCATGTGCATAAAAAGTTTTTATAAGTATGGTAACAACTACTGACAAAATAGCTTAATCATTACAATCTTTGTATAGATATATCTTAAATGGTTGATGAGATTACTGATATAGCTGGCGGACAGTTTGGGGTTGTTTTTCAGTTATTTACTTCTTCATTATCTCTTCAGATAGCATTTATAATTTTAGTAGTTGGTATAATAACAATTATGACTATATATCGTAAATTCGCTAGATGGATCCAATCACAAAAATTTAATTATACAAAACCACACCTTGCTAAATTTATAAGACTAGCATTACTACCATTCTTTGCAATAGTACTAGTTTCATCAATCAATATTTATATTCAAATTTTTGAACTGTTTAGAGAAGACGGTAAACTAAATGAGATAATAACACCACAAAAAACTTTTGCAAAAATTCTTAATACTTTAAATATAATAATTGTCGGATATACAATCTCACAACTTATTCCAATTATTTTAGATAAACACGAAAAATTACTACAAGAACTAAATGATTTTGAAATATGGAAAAATCTGCATGGTTTTGTGGATGATAATGAGTTTTTTTATAGCCTATTTAAATGGACACCACCTAAAACAACTCCTGATGATATGACTACTAAACAATTCAAGAATTATTTACAAACAAACGAAGGAAAAAAAATCCTACAAAAATTTCGTACTTCAAAAGGTTTGCAGATAGGTGAATACAGTAAATTAGTTAAAAATCCATTTAAAAAATGGAATGAATTCGAGAGTATAAAATATTTGAAGTATTATGATGATTGTATAACTGGTAATAATAAATCTGGTAATAAATTAAAACCAGGAAATATTCCAGAAGAAATATACCAGGTTGACATATGGAAAGAACAAAAGAGGCTTAATAGTTTTGAACCAACAGTTGCTGGTGCAAAGCCACCAGGCTACTACAAAAAAATAAGTAAGGGTATTCCGAAACCAGCGAAGCAGGTGATGCCTATAGGTATTTTTGTATTAACAGTAATCGCTGTCATCTCATGGTGGGGAATAGATTTGGTGGTTTTAGCTACAGCAACAGGTGGCCTAGGTATAGGAATAGGACTAGCACTAAAAGAAACAATGGAGAACTATTTTGCATATATTTTAATTAGGAAAGATAAAGTACTCCAGGAAGGAAATATGATTAAATTAGAAAGTGGATACAGAGGATATGTGCACAAAATTACGCCGCGTGTTACATATATAAGACACCCACTGAATGAATCACTAGCTGTGGTCCCAACAAGACATCTTGTATCTAACCAAATAACCAATTATACAAATGATGTAAAACTATTTCCAGTTGCTATAAAAATAGGAGTGTCATATTTGAATGATCCAAAACATGTTGCTGCAATATTAATGAAAATTGGAAAACGAGCTATGATAGAGATCAGAGATGAAAAAAGTGTTCACCTAATAAGACAAAATAGATGTCCATATGTGAATGAAAACAGACAAAGTTGTGGTTGCGATAAGGATGCTGGTGATATAAACCAGCCTATAATTAGATTTGATAAGTTTAATGAATCATCATTGGATTTTACCATGTATTTATATGTTAAGGATTATGGAACGCAGTTTAAAGTTAAAAGCAGCATATACTTAATAGTATTTGACGAATTCAAGAAGTACGATATTAGAATACCGTGGCCTATACGAACAATCTATCAAGGCAACGAAAAAATAGAATCTAGCGACATATCAAAACTTGATGATAAACGCAATAGTATATTAAAAGAGTTTGGTATTGGTGATTTAGAAAATCCTGATAATGGTTAAAGATGGTATCTATTTATTAACATCTAAGAATAGATATTTTGTTGGATGAGTTTACTGTAATATGTAACAATGAATCAAAGGATCTTGCAAAGAAAATCGCTAAAAAAATCGGATCAAAAAATGTAGTATACAAATTAAAAATTTTTTCAGATGGGGAAGGAAAAATTACAATCAACTCAATAAAAAAAACCAAAAAAATTATAGTTTTACATCCAATATGCCCTCCAGTGGATTCTAATTTAATTAGAATGTTATCATTAATATATGAAGCAAAAAAATATTCTTCTCATGTAGTAGCTGTTATTACATATATGGGGTATGCAAGACAGGACAAAAAGTTTTTGGAAGGTGAAATAGTCACAATCGATGTAATTGTTAAGTTACTGGAATCTATAGGAACTACAAGTATAATAGTAGTTGATATACATAATGAATATTTGTTAAGCAAATTTAAAATACCAATAGTGAATATTTCTGCTATTCCGCTATTAGCAAAATATATTCTACAATTACAGCTACAAAATCCACTAGTTGTATCACCAGATATAGGAAGCATTAAAAGGACCAAAGAACTAGCAAATATAATTAAATCAGATTATATAGTATTAAAAAAAAATAGAGATAGGGCAAACGGAACAATAGAGATTGAATCTAATAAATTACATAAAGTATCAAAAAAAGATTTAATTTTAGTAGACGATATGATAACAACTGGAAATAGCATTATAAAGGCTGTTCAACTATTAAAAAAAAATAACTGCAAAAAAATTTTTGTAATATGTACTCATGCAATTTTAGTAGAAAAAGCTGAAGATAATATAATTAATTCTGGAGTAGAATCAATAATAAGCACAAATACTGTACCAAGTTGCACATCAGTAGTGGATGTATCAAGTTTGATATCAAAAAATATAAAGAAGTTAGTAAGCTGATTTGAAGATTATATTCTTAGGTACATCAGCAGCTAGGCCTACAGCCAGACGTAATTTAACATGTATTTGTATAGAGATGGAAAACAATATCTTTATGTTTGATGTTGGAGAAGGAGCACAGCTGACATACTTTAAATCTGGCCTAAAATGGAACAAAGAAATGAAAATATTTATTACACATTTGCATGGGGATCACTGTATTGGAATTTTAGGATTACTACAAACAATGTCAATACAACAAAGATCTAGACCAATAGAGATCTATGGCCCTGATGGAATAGTTGATTTTATTATAGAAAATATGAAAATACTTAATTTTAATTTATCATATCCTGTTTTCATTACTATTGTAAGTGAGGGATTAATTGTGGATGAAAAGAAGTATCGCATCTATTCTTGTAAAGCAAAACATTCAGTTACTTCATTTTCATACATGTTAAAAGAAAAAGATAGGCCTGGTAAATTTATTCCAGAAAAAGCTAAATCTTTGGGAATACCAAAAGGTGTAATGTGGAAACATTTACAGATTGGCAAAAAAGTCAGTATTGGGAATAAAATTATATTACCATCATATGTAATAGGCAAAAAAATACGCGGAAAGACTATAGGAATATCTGGCGACACTAGACCTACTAAAAAACTTGAATTATTTTTTAACGATTGCGATTATCTTAGTTTTGATTCTACTTTTTTACATGGTATGAAAGACAAAGCAATAAAAACAAAACACTCTACTGCAAAAGAAGCTGCTAATCTTGCTAAGAAAGCAAATGTTGCAAATTTGATTTTAACTCATTTTTCAACAAGACATACTAATGAAACAATATTTATGGATGAAGCAAAAAAAACACATAAATCTGTTATAGTAGCAAAGGATCTCTTGGAGATTTTAGTAGAATAAAACATAAGTTAAAAAAATTAATATGTGTTAAGACCACCTCAATTTTTATATTTTTTTATTAAATATCATAATAATGATAAAACTCTTGATTATTATGACAATAATTATAATAGTTATACTGGTTGTGCCATATGATACAAAAATAGTATCAGAAAATAGCCATATATATCTTAATAGCTTAATTGATAATAATCATATGCACAAAATTAGTAATATTGAAAACCACATCCATGATTATATTAAAATTGATGATATAATAAATAGTACAGTAAAAAAAACAGAATACAGAATAGAATTATTTAGAATTAGTTTTGTAGATTGATAAATCTTAAAATGAATATGTATACAAAGTAATATTTTATGATATCAGCCATCTGACAATTTGTTCTATATTTATTGATTCTATTCTAGCTTTAATTGGACCTAATGGAGATTCATCGCTATTATCACATAATGCAACATAATTAACAAATGCAGCTTGTTTATTTAAATAAAACCATGTTGAATAGTCTAATAAATTACTATGCAGTATTCTAAAATATGTTTTTTGTGTTTTATGAATATGTATAGCGTCATATATTTTTACTAGAGAATCTAGTTTTTTTGAAGTTGCATGTACAGAATGTCTATTTGTTACTATATCAACATCTAAAAAAATGTTAGAAATGGCATGCCTAACTTTTTGTGGATCTTCAGTATAATTAATCCTACAATCAATACTTATAACACATTCAAGTTTAGGAATTTGCATTTATAACCAATTTTTGATTGTTCTATAAGACGAATCAATTAACTCTTGAATTGTTAAATTGTTGTTAGATATATTTTCATCAGATAATGTAATAAGCGTACTTATGCCAACTCTAATTTCCTTCATGTCACGATCATTAAAACATTTTTTGGTTTTAGGATCATCAGATCGTTTGCGTTTTGATAAAAGTCTATAGCGTCTATTAGTAGATGCATGAATCGATAAAATCTTGGCATTACCAAATTTTTTTAGTATTTCAAATTCATCAGTAGATCTCACACCATCTATGATTATAACGTTAGAAGTACAGCCAACAATTTTTTTTTTTATAATATTAGCTATTACTCCTGTACCGTGTTGTTTTCTAATATTATACATGATGGTGCCCAAGTTATGCAACGTAGGGATTATACTGTTTTTTTTTGCTATTTCTCTTACAATATTACCCATATTAATGACATAAAATCCTTTTAGTTTTAAACCGTTTGCAATGGTAGATTTACCAGCACCAGGCATACCAGTTATGCATACTATCAGTTTTTCCAAATTTAATTAATGTAGTTGATATAATATGAAGTTTATAAATAATTGTGATTAGTCGCGTAGTATATATGAGAATATTCATAGCTATGGAAATTAACGGACGATATAATAGGAAATATTAAAAAAATACAAAAGAGGTTCATATATATAAAAAGATCTGATTCATATGACTTACATCTCACGGTATTATTTTTTGGAGATATGACTGATATTAAATCATATAAAATAAAAGAGACTTTACAGAAAATTAGTTTTAGGAGTTTTTGTTTAAATTTCATAGTTGATTCATTCACAAAATATGATTCAAGTATGATTTGGATTAAAACTGACGGTATATCAAATAATATAGTACTTAACATTAGAAACAAAATAATTGATATGCCCCAATGGAATATATCAGATAGAAAACATTTAAGTCCGCACGTAACCATGTTTAGAGTTAAAAAAGCAGATGATTACATAAAAAAAGTACACAGTTCTGGATCTTATGAATTAGGAAAACAGCTAGTCCCAGAAATAAAATTCAAGTCACGTAAAATAACTAGATATGGGTCAGTATGCACAAACTTACAAGCATTAAATGCAAAATTATGAATGATATAGTCAAAAAAGTAATTATCTTATCAATACCATCAAAAAAAATCACATTAGAAAAATGCAGAATTGCAGATAAAGCAATTGATTTAGTTAAAAATCAAACTATGAAATATAAACAAATAACAAATGTTGAATTTGGGGGATCATATGCAAAGGGAACATGGCTATCAACAGATGCTGACATAGATATTTTTATAAAATTTGATAGTACTACTACTAGAAGTGAATTTATAAATATAACAAAATTAGTTGGTTTTAATTCTTTAAAAAAATTTTGTCCACATACAAGATATTCAGAGCATCCATATGTAGAAGCAACTATCAAAAAAACAAAAATCAATGTAGTACCATGTTATGATGTAAAACTAGGTAAATGGAAAAGTTCTGCAGATAGATCAACATTTCATACAAAGTTTATGTCAAAATCTCTTACAGATAAAATGAAAAATGATGTTAGGTTACTTAAAGTATTTCTTAAGAATAACGAGATGTATGGATCAGAGATGGCAAAACAAGGATTCAGTGGTTATGTTTCAGAAGTCTTGATACATAATTTTGGAAATTTTCAAAATACAATAAACTCTATTGCTAAATTAAAACACAATACAATAATAGGAAAAACAACAAAAAAATTTAATACCGCGGTAACCATAATTGATCCAATAGATGAAAACAGAAATCTAGCTGCAGCTATTTCAGTTGAAAATATAGGTAAAATGATAATGACATGCAGATCATTTCTAAATAATCCATCAATTACATTTTTTAAGCAAAAAATAACAAAGATAACTCCAAATATAAGAAATGTCATAATTATTAAATTCCATCATAAGATAAAAAGCCCCGATATAATTTGGGGACAAATAAAAAAAACATCTAAATCATTATCAACACAGATAAAGTCAGCTGGTTTTGAGGTTCTAAGATACACTGCATTTACTGATGAAAAAAATAACTCTAACTTATTATTTCTAATAAAAGAAACAATGATAGAAAAATATTATGTTAAAGGTGGCCCAAATTTTTTTTCTGAGTTTGACTGTAATAAATTTATTATTAAAAATAAAAAAAACAAACTTATATGGATCAATGATGATGGCAAGATCTATACACTAAAAAAAAGACGCTACACCGACATTAAATTATTTTTACAGCAACTATTAAAAGATAATCTTAAAAAAATTGGAATTCCTAATGACTTGAAAGATGATATAAAAAATGGCTTTATAATAACATATGGTAACAAAGTAAAATGTAAGTTGCTTAAAGATGTATTGGTTAGTATTGCATCTACAAATGAAAGAATATTTTCTTCCAGTTTATAAAATACTAGAAAAACCATATTTCTTGGTATTAGGTTATCCAACTGCAACAAAAGAACAGATTAAATCCAGATATAATGAGATTAAAAGACTGGGTATTGAGAGCGTATCATTTTTTGGAGATACAAAAATAAATACAATTAATATTTTAGGTAAAGGACATAATGGAATAGTGATACTGGCAAAAAGATACAATAAAAAAATTGCAATAAAAATAAAACGCGTTGATTCACATCAACAAAAAATGTACAAAGAGTATAACCTCCTTAAAATTGCAAACAATATTGACGTTGGTCCTAAAATAATTGATTGCAGCGAAAATTTTATAATTATGGAGTATTTAGATGGAAAAACAATAAATAAATGGATGAATAAAACTAAAAATAAACATGCAATTAAAAATACAATAAAAAAGATACTTTTTGATTGTTATAAGCTTGATAGTATAGGAATGGATCATGGAGAATTAAGTAATATGGAAAAACATGTGATAGTAGGCAAATCTAAAACAACTATAATTGATTTCGAAAATGCAAGTATAGAAAGAAAAACATCAAATGTAACTTCTGCAACTCAAAGTATATACATGAGATCATCATCACCAACTAAAATTAAAAATTATAAAATATCTAAAATTGAGCTGATAGAATCATTAAGAATGTATAAGCACGATATTACTAGTAGTAATTTTGAACAAGTACTAAAAGTTTTAAAAATATATTAGTGTATAAATTAATAAATTCTATATTTTTTAACAAAATGTTATTTTAAACAACTCATTTAATAACTGTAAATTAAATTTATGTACACAACTTTAGAATGGGGCTAGCAGGATTTGAACCTGCGGTCGCCAGCACCCCAAGCTGGAATCATTCCAATCTAGACCATAGCCCCATAATTTAAAATCACTCATACTACTATTAGCATCTATATTTTGCTTTTTATTAATAAAAACTATTGTACACACTACTGCATTTAACCTAAAAGTAAAAATATGTGGTAAATCTCATAACCATACAATGAACTCATAAATCTATTTATTGCTATCTAAAAAAATTAACAAAATGATTTATTATAATTTTTGAGGTGTTGGCCTTATTAAGAGTTCATTGATATTTACATGCTTTGGTCTTGTTATTGCAAATAATATGGCATCAGCTATATCATCAGATCTAAGTGAAAAAAAATTTTTACTGTTATCTATAAATTCTTGTAGTGAGGTATCAGTGATGGTGTTAATCAATTCTGTTTTCACCGCACCTGGTTCAATGTTTGTAATTCTAATAGAGTATCTTGAGCTAAGTTCTTGTCTTAAACCTTCAGTAAATGCATTAATAGCATGCTTTGTAGCACAGTATACACTACCAGCTGGAAAAACAATTCTACCTGCAATCGATGAGATGTTTATTATATGTCCAGATTTTTGTTTTATCATGTATGGAAGTACTGCTGCGGTACAATACAAAGTACCCTTAATGTTTACATCAATCATTTTCTCCCACTCATTGATTTTTAAATTTCTTATGAAACTAAGTGGCATTATGCCCGCATTGTTTACTAAGATATCAATTTGGTTCCATTTTTTAATAACATAATCAATAAATGAGTCACAGCTAGACTTTTTTGAGACATCTAGTTTTTGTGATAATACCTCACCTCCTTTTTCAATTATTTTTTTCTCCAGTTTTTTTAGTCTTTCAATTCTTCTAGCACCTATTGCAACTCTTATTTTATATTTTGATAAACGCAGTGCTGTAGAATATCCAATTCCGCTACTAGATCCTGTAACAATTGCAACTATACTTTTTACCACAGTAAATATCATATATTTTGTAACATATTTAAAAATTAAGTTGTATTAACACAAATATGTTTTATATATTAATTCTTGCTGGTTATTTTACATATATTTTGATTTTTTTGATTGGTATAATAATGCAGCTGATAACGAAAATAATACTAATGCAGTAAACCAATGAGATTCTATTACTGCTATATATACTACACCAAATATAACTAATGTCAAAGCTTGTATTAACAACTTAAGCCAGATATGAAACTTAAGTGTCATATGAATAATTTCTATAATCAAAAGTAATAACACGGGATACACTGTTAATAAAATAAAATCTATTATGTCTATATCTATATGAGACATTGATCAAAATGTGATTTTTTCAACGATTTTTTTGTTTATTAGTACTTGTGCATTTTTATTGGGAACGTTAGCTACATCCTCAATCTCAAAGGGACCATATTTGTTAAAATCAAAACCAATAATTTCATCCAAACTTTTTAAAAACCGCACCACAACTAATTTGGTTTTAAATGAATTAGATATGGTTTCTATAAATTTATGTCTACCATTTAGTGCTGCAGAAAGAAATGTGTTTTTTCTTGTTTTAAATTCATCATTAGATTCAAGAATAAATTGTTCTTCATCAAGTAAGTTGACAAATGTATGTAATTTGATGGACTTACAAAGCCTAGCTTTTAAAAATATTGATACTAGCTCAGAAAAAATATCAAATAATGTGTCCCTGGTTTTTGCTTCTATGTTATTATATTCTTCATTTTTTATTTTATTGAGAAGAATTGAAATTGAAATATAAAAATTAGAGTCTATTTCTTGTATGTCATTAGTCTCAGCTTCTCTCAACACTACTGTGAACAATGAATTAAGATCTGTTATATTTGATTCTACCATTTAAACCACACTGGCAATCCTTAAATTGCGGATCATGTTGCCTTATCTTACGATACAAAATTGCCATATAAAGTGATCGATGGAAAGGCAAAGCTGGTCAAGTATTCCATAAATAATATTTTTAAAAAAATAGAACAGGATAAAATAAAATTCATAGATCTACAGTTTTCTAGTTTAGTTGGACGGTTCCATCATACTACTATATCTACTGACACATTTACAATGGATCAAATGAATGATGGTCTACCCAAGTTGGATGGATCTTCTATTATAGGCTTTACCAATATCGATGATTCGGATCTTATTTTGAAACCAGATTCTAATTCATATGCAGTTATACCATGGATGTTAGACAACAAAACTGCCAGGTTAATATGCGATGTATATTGGGGAAAAGATAGAGGTAGATTAGAACGAGATCCTAGAGGAATAGCACAAATGGCTGAAAAATATCTTAACAAGCAGATGTTTGATTATAGCTTATGGGGACCAGAAGTAGAATTTTTTGTATTTGATAAAATTCATTGGGATGTACTAACCCCGTATAAAGGGCAATCATACTCTATTGAATCAAAGGAAGCTCCATGGAGTGAAGACGGGACTGGATATCCAATGGGATTAAAAGAAGGATATTATCCAAGTACACCTTCTGACACATTAACACCATTTAGAAATGAATGTGTAGATGTTTTGAATGAATATTTTGGTATTTTATGCGATAATCATCATCATGAAGTAGCAACAGCTGGACAGTGCGAAATAGACATAAGATATGATCAATTAACTGCTGCGGCTGATGCTACACAAACTTATAAATTTGTTGTCCGTAATGTTGCACAGAAGTACAATAAAATCGCTACAATGATGCCAAAACCAATAGCAATGGATGCAGGATCAGGAATGCATACAAATGTAAGTTTATGGAAGGGAAAAAACAATGTTTTTTATGATGAGAATGATAGTGATGAGCTTAGTCAAATAGGAAGATATTTCTGTGGAGGAATACTGAGCCATGCAAAGGCATTAACTGCAATTTCAAATCCTACAACTAATTCATATCATAGACTAGTACCAGGTTATGAAGCACCTGCATATATAGCTTGGAGCTCAAGCAACAGATCAGCTATAGTAAGAATACCACAACACTTCAATGGAAAGAAATATTCGTTCTTAAAGAGATTAGAATTTAGAGCGCCAGATCCGTCATCAAATCCATATTTAGTTTTTGCATCTGTTTTAGCTGCTGGGTTGGATGGACTAAAGAAGAAAAAAGATCCAGGAAACCAGGTACACGATGATATATTCAAGATGTCTAAAATAGAAAGAGTGGAAAAAGGTATAGATATACTACCATCTGGTCTAGGAGAAGCGATTGATGAGCTAGAAAGCGACAGGGAATTTTTAAGTCCAATATTTTCTAGATCTGTACTAGATAAAATAATTGAAATAGAAAGAAAAGATCAGAGAGAGATTTCTATTAGACCACATCCACATGAATTTTATCTTTATTTCGATGTATAAATATTACAAATATACTTTCCAGATACCTAGTATGGTATACTGTTTGCTACATCGTTCTTTGTTTGCTAATAAATTATTATAATGGATATGTAACTACATATCCATTCCACCCATTCCTGGAGGCATTCCACCCATTCCTGGAGGCATTCCACCCATTCCTGGAGGCATTCCACCCATTCCTGGAGGCATTCCACCTTCAGCTCCTGGCGGAGGGCCAGCTGATTTGGAAGTAGCAATAACATCATCTATTCTAAGGATCATACATGCAGCTTCTGATGATGAAGAAACAACCTGATGTTTTACAGATAAAGGTTCAACAATATCAGTAGATTTCATATTAATTATACGACATTTCATTACATCAATTCCTGTCCATTTTTCACCTTTAAGTTGTTTTGCACGTATGTTAGCTAATGTATCTATAGGATCCATTCCAGCATTCTCTGCTAAAGCAAGCGGTATTGATTCCAATGAGTCAGCAAATTTTTCAACTGCGAGTTGTTCTCTTCCTTCAAGTGTTTTTGCCCATGTTCTAAGTTTAGATGCTGCATAAGTTTCTGGCGCACCTCCTCCAACAACCACATATGGTTTTTCTATAACATTCCTAACAACCATTATAGCGTCATGTATAGAACGCTCTACCTCATCAACAACTCTCTGTGATCCACCTCTTAGTAAAAGAGTCACAGACCTCGGATGTTTGCAACCTTCAACAAAAACCCATTTATCTTCTTCTATAGATCTTTCTTCTACCAGGTCAGCTTCTCCAAGCTCGCTTTCTGTTAAATCATCAAGGTTTGTTAATATTGTGCCTCCTGTAGCTCTAGACAATTTTGTCATGTCGCTTTCTTTTATACGACGCACTGCAATAATATTTAATTTTGCAAAATAGTGCTGTACCATGTCGTCAATGCCTTTTTGACATAGTACAACGTTAACATTATTTTGTGCTATTCTATCAACCATATTTTTCATCATACTATTCTCCTCATCTAAAAATGCTTTCATTTGTTGTGGATTTGTAATATTAATTTTAGAGTCTGTTTCTGTTTTACTTATTTCTAGGGCTGTGTTAATCAATGCTATTTTAGCATTATCAACTCTTTTTGGCATGCCACCATGTACTATTTCTTTATCTATTACAATTCCTTGTATAAGCCTAGAATCTTTTACAGATCCTCCTGATTTTTTTTCTACTTTTATATCATCTACATCTACATAATAGCTATCATTGCTTTTCTCAGATATTGATAAAACTGACTTTACAACCATTTTTGCTAGTTCGTCAGACTCTTTTCTTACTAATTTAGTTTGCATGGCAGTTTTTGCAATCTTAAATAGAATGGTTTTGTCATCTGGTGTTATTGTTTCTGCAATATCTTGAAGATATTCTTTGGTTTTATTGGCAGCTTTTCTATAGCCATCTACTATTATAGTGGGATGAACATTTAGTGTAAGTAATGATTCTGCATTTCCTAGTAATTCACCTGCTAATATCACCGCTGATGTAGTACCGTCACCAACTTCATTATCAGTAGTTTTAGAAATCTCTACTAACATTTTTGCAGCTGGATGTTGTACATCTATTTCTTTAAGAATGGTGGCACCATCATTGGTTATTGTGACATCTCCTAAAGAATCTACAAGCATTTTGTCCATTCCTCGTGGCCCAAGGCTAGAACGAACTATATCAGATATGACTTTGCTTGCTGCTATGTTGTTTTTTTGTGCCTCATCTCCTTTAGTTTCGTTTGACCCATCTTTTAATAATACTACAGGTAATGTACCCTTCTGTGTTTGTACACTCATAGTATACAAAATAAGAAACCCTTTTTTATACTTATTTCAAATCTGGATTAAATAAACATATTTTAAACTAGAAAAGTAATTTTGTATATGACAAATACCTCTAATTATAAAAACACATACAATAATATTTTTACGTCACTTAAAAAACACAGCAGACTATTTGAAAATGTACTTCCACTGATTGCAAGTGAAAATATTACAAGTCCTGCAGTTAGAGAAGCTATGATATCAGACTTTGCAAATAGATATGCAGAAGGATGGCCAGGTGAAAGGGTATATGCAGGATGCTCTTATATTGATGAAGTTGAATTAAGATGCATAATCCTTGCAAAAAAGATATATAAGACTGAATTTGTAGATGTAAGACCAATATCAGGTGTAATTGCTAATCTTATTGTATATTCCGCATTTACTATACCAGGTGATGTAATGATCGCTACATCAATTCCATCTGGAGGGCATATATCACATGGGAAAAAGGAAAACTACGGAACAGCTGGACTAGTACATGGATTAAATATAGAGTCTTATCCATTCAATGAAGAAAATATGAACATAGATGTTGACAAGACAATTAAAAAAATAAAAGAACTTGATAGGAAAAATAAACTACCAAAGCTAGCGATGTTTGGAGGTTCATTATTTTTATTTCCGCATCCAGTAAAAGAATTATCAGATTTTTTAAAAAGCCATAATATTCATATAAACTATGATGCTGCACATGTTGCAGGATTGATTGCTGGTGAACAATTTCAAAGTCCACTGAAAGAAGGTGCAGATACTATGACCATGAGTACTCATAAAACACTATTTGGACCACAAGGTGGATTAGTATCTTCATATAAAGAATATGAAGAACGTATAAAAAAAGCTACATTCCCTGGACTCACTAGCAGTCATCATATTCATCATATGGCAGCAAAAGCAATTGCATTTACAGAGATATTAGAATTTGGTAAAGATTATGCAAAAAATATAATTAATAATGCAAAAATGTTAGCTGAAACACTAAACTCATTTGGTTTCAACGTACTTGGAGAAAAAAAAGGATTTACGATGTCGCATCAGGTTGTTATGGATATTTCTAAATATTCTGACGGTGGAAAAGCTGAAAAATGTTTAGAAAAAGCTGGAATAATTGTAAACAGGCAGCTTATACCAGGAGACATACGTAAAGGAAAGAATTATTTTCATCCAAGCGGGATACGATTAGGTGTCTCAGAAATCACAAGATTAGGAATGAAAAGATCAGAGATGAAGGAAATCGCCACTTTTATCAAAAATATAATTATTGATAAAAAAGATCCTATAAAGATAACAAATAAAATTAAGTTGTTTAGAAAGAGTTTTCAAACAGTTAAGTATTGTTTTGATAATAAAACAAAAGCTTATCAATATATCAAGATTAGATAGATCTCTACATATAATCAGAGATTAATGGTTGTGTATTATTTTCTTTTCCAAAAACCAATTCCATTTCATCACACAGCGTAATAATTCTATCTTTTATGTAGTCATCTACAGAATATTTTTTTATTAGTCGTACAGCTAATTGAAGGGGTTTTTCTATTGATGTTCTAGTCACTGTTTGGGTTATATTATGTCCACATATGCAATGCTGAAAAAGTGGAGGACGCCTATACTTTTTTCCACACAACACACACATAAAAATCTGTGTAGTATATGACATCAAATTTCCAACTATGTCTGGTATTATGTGTGTGGTAATCAGATCTGATACTACTTCATTTGTATCAATCGAATCTATAAGTTTGGATGTAAATGTTTTTTTTTTTATCATACTACTAATGAGTTTTTGTTTGTAGCAATCTTATTATCTCAGATAGTCTGTCAATGTTATTGTTATCTTCTAGCAGTGTGCTTATCACCAGTATGTCAGCACCAGCATCAGAAAGGTTTTTTGCAGTTTTAGGATCTTTTATTCCACCACCAACAATTAAAAAACCATGAAATATTTTTCTTACCTCGTTTACCATTTTGGGCTCTATATTAAGATGTGAACCAGACCCGGCATCAAGATAAACAAACCTCATCCCAAAAAACCTTGCCGCCAAAGAATAAGCTACAGCAAG
This sequence comes from Nitrosopumilaceae archaeon, assembly GCA_965218725.1. GTDB lineage: Archaea > Thermoproteota > Nitrososphaeria > Nitrososphaerales > Nitrosopumilaceae > WTHC01. The sequence continues at coordinate 673,216 of CBDCLO010000002.1, read as the reverse complement.
TTTAAATTTTTCAAATGGTATGCCTCTTGCTGATCCTATAAATTCAACTGATGTTCCTGTCCCAATTACAATATAACCAGTAGGGAGAGCTTCAAGTCCAAACTTTAGCACTAATGGAGCAGATATTGCCTGAGCTTTAGTAATAAAATAAGAGTTTTCAGAATTTAGGAGAGTGGTAAACAAAATTGCATCAGCATTGTGCACAACACCAGTTACATTCCCTGGAAACAATATTACTGGTATCGTAATTATTTTTTTAAGTTCTTTTATCAAGTTTGTGGTTTCTAATTGATCTGTAGCTGATGAGCCACCTATTAGAATTGCAGATGCTCCAACGTTTTCTACATCTTTAGCAAGCATCAGCGCTGAATTTGTGTCAGAGGCTTCAGAGTCAATAAGCACAAAAACCAATGTTTTTTTTTCCTTTAGTTCCCTTTTTAGCTCATATTCTACATTAGTCACAAACCAACTCAGCTTAAAACAATAAAAAGTTATTTATTATAGCTATACACATATGTATATCTTGGTTTATAACAACAAAAATAATTTTAACAATATAATAGACGAAATTATAAAAGAATCTCATTTAACATACAAACAATTTGAAATTATTTTAAATAAAAGAAAAATTAAAAGAAAAAAGTTTCTTATAACAAAAGGAGCATATTACAGACAAGTAAAACAGATCAGAATAAAAATAACCAGAATGTTTTACACTTTGATTCTATTACATACATTTGAATTGATAAATAGTAATAGTATGGAGACAATAAACCAAATAAGCAAGCAAATATCAATAATAAGATTTAGCAGTAATATAAATAATAAAAATAAAATCACGTTTGTGATAAATAATTTAATAAACAAGATCAATACGATATAAATTAGGCTTAATTATACTAAACTAAAAATAATCATATCATATTTATAGTTTAGTGTGATATTAATCACTGTGATAATTGAATTTAATCAAATAATAACAAGTACTGTTTTATTGACATTAATAGTTAGCATTTCAATTTCAGTATCAGTAAATATAATATTAGCAAAAAAAGATAGTGAGAGACGATTAGAAGTAAAAAACAGACTAAGATACTACGAAGACTACTTAATTGATATTAAAATCAAACTAGAGGAAATAGGAATTGAAAATGAACAAAAAAAAGTTTTGTATATAAAACGTGATGAGAGAGTTCATAGTTCAAATCACAATAAACAATTTGACGTTACTAGTGATGGTCATGCAAATAAATATGTAAAGCTAAAAATTTTGAATTTATTACGTGATAAATCACTAACATCACGTGATATACAAAATAATTTAAAAAAATCTAGGGAACATGTAGCAAGGCTAATGAAGAAATTACATGATGAAGAGTGTGTAGAAAGAAATACTAATAGTAAACCGTATAGTTATATAATTACAGAAGAAGGAAAACAAAAGTTAGGAATTAAAAGCAACTAATTTTCTAATTTCATAGGTCCACTCTCTACCAGATTTTGAGCGTAAAATTTTATCTTTTAAAAAAAATCGTGCTAGATAAGTTGATACAATACTAAGCTTAATTGGTTTATTGTATTCATCTTCAAACTTTTCTAGGACCATGGTGGAAGTAAATCTAGCAGAAAAAAAATATTTGTTAATAATATTCCAGATCATAGAACCAATAGAATTTCTATTGTGTATTTTTTCATGTGTTTCTTTTATATTTAATAAATCCATTAATTCAAATATCCTAATAATTTTATTTTTATCGATATCACCTTCAAGATTGAAATTATATTTAACTCCATCATTATCTTTCAAATCTATTTTAATTCTTTTTTTAACCATAATAATATCTAAAAAGTTATTTTAACACTTCAGTAATAAAAATCATATTTGTTAACAAAATTGTTTGTTAATATTGAGTATGAATTAATTTGAAATTAACAAATATTTTAACAATAAAATAATTATAGTAAAAATCCAAACTAGAAATATATGGATTAGTCTCTAAAAGAACAATATCTATAATTTTAACACTGTTAACGTGATTTTTTCATATCTGGAGTGGAAATACTGGGGTTCTAGTTCTTAAAAATGAGTAAATTAACAGATATTAACACTGTTAATTATACACACACCATAATTTCATTTGGTTCTATATTAAATATTATTTTTAATAAAATTCATTAAACATATTGATTCATTATTTATTAAATCAATAATGAAATCAAGGTGTGTATGTCTGATGAATCACTTAAGAAATTATTAAATACTATAAAAAGTGGCACATCAATTTTAAAAAATAGAAGCGTTTTACATTTCTCATATCTACCAAATGTAATCTTACATAGAAAAGATGAGCAAGAAAAAGTTTTACAAGCTTTATCACCAATATTAAAACAATCTAGATCATCTAATCTTTTAATTTATGGGAAACCTGGTACAGGAAAAACCCTAGTTGTTAAAAAAATACTAGGACTAATAAAAGATGATAATGAGAAAGAAAACAAGTTTCCTGTGAAACTTGTTTACACAAACTCTAAAGACGAAATGACGTTATATGGTTTATTAGTTAGTTGTGGCATCCAGTTAGGATTAAAATCTACCAAACCAACAAAACATAATGATGATTGGTTACCCAAAACCGGGTTATCTATCAGTATGGTTTTTAATCGTATTATTAAAACAATTACTGATAATAAATTTAACACAGTTTTTGTTATTGATGAAATAGATAATTTAGCAGATCTTGTATCTAAAACAGGAAAAGATGTTTTATATCAATTGACCAGAGCTAATGAAAGAATTAATAATGGATCACTTACACTTATTGGAATTTCTAATGATCTTACTTTCAAAGAAAGACTAGATCCTAGGGTGATTAGTAGTTTGAGTGAAGAAGAAATAATCTTCCCTAACTATAACGTATATCAAATAAAAGAAATACTTCAAGATAGAATTAAACATGCATTTGTATCAAACAGTGTAGACGAATCAGCACTAAATCTCTGCTCAGCTCTTGCAGGAAGAGAACACGGTGACGCAAGACGTGCTATAGATCTTTTACGCATAGCTGGTGAAATAGCTGAAAGAGAACAATCTGATTTAGTAAAGAAGGAGCATGTAAAATCAGCCTACAAAAAAATGGAAGAAGATAAAGAAATCACAGCACTTAGATCATACTCATTACATGAAAAACTCCTAATTATTTCTATGCTGAAATACATGAAATTTTCTACTGGCGAAATTTATTTAATTTACAAAGATAATTGTAGACGGATTAGCCAGAAAGAACTAACACAAAGAAGAATAACACAGATACTTAATGAATTGGAGCTATCAGGCATAATATCAGGAAGAATAATAAGTCAAGGTACTCATGGAAGAACAAAAAAATATAATTTATTAGTCTCACCACATCTTATTAAAAATACGTTTATTAATGATATAACATTTTCTGATATTCTATGATTTTATAAAACTATTTAAGTATACTTTAAATGTTTTTAGGTTTACAATTACGGCAATTCCTGGTGTTGGAACAACTCCTATAGCTGCTTGAAACGGGGTCTGTTTTTGCCATGTGCCGGAATTTATTAATAATATTCCGCGATAGCTGTTAAAATCAGTAATGTGAATATGTCCAGTATGGAAAATATCAGGTATCTCGTCAACCACTAACATGTCATCAAGTTCTGGTGCTAACTGAGTTTTGCTTCCATATGTTGGGCACATATGTCTTGTACGCAATATCATTTTCATAGCATCAGTTGGTTTTTTATAATTTAGTCCAGAAGTACAACTTACTATGTCATCTATACTTTGTCCATGATAAACTAATATTTTTACCCCATTAAAAGCAATTAGACAAGGATTTCCAATTAAAATAATGTTTTCATTATTCCACAACAACTTGAATTTTTCTGATATTGCTGGTTGTGGTAGTGCTTTTCTTCCTGGATCGTGATTGCCTGGAATTATAAAAATCTTTATGTGTTTTGGTATTGTCACCAAAACATCAACAGCTTTTTTTATTTGCTTGTCTATACTTTTGAGTTCTAGCTCAGTTTCCTGATTTGGATATACACCTACACCATCTATTAGATCCCCTGCAATTATAATAAAACGAATTTTTTTTGCAATATGATCGTCGCTGGTTAGCCAATCTATGAAACTACTTAATTCTTTCTCCATAAAATATTTACTACCTATATGTAAATCTGATAAAAAGACTGCACATGTTTCAGTTTCTGATTTATTATGTTTGTGTTTTGGTATATCTGGAACTATTATATCTTTACATACATCATTACCACAATTACTTGTTTTGATTTTTACAATAATGAATTGATCTAAAAAAAGTTTGTCTGCAATATTTTTTATGTTCTCACTAAAAACAAGTACTTCTCTTAAACTATTAATATCATCCATGATTAATCTCGTAAACTTTTTTTCTATTTTGCGTTCTAGTAGTAGACCATATACATATACGATATGGGTATTTTTTATGCTTGTTAGAGATGTTTTAATTTGTTTTAGTTCGGGTCTCTCTTTAGCTATTTTTTTTAATTTTATAAATCGATTTTTGAATAATGAATAATATCCGTTTATACCCTCACCAGAAGTACCATGCTTTGTAGGATCAAACAAAATCTCATACCTGCACATAAGCTCCTCATTACTATTTAAATATTTTTTAAAATCTTTTTTTCCTATTATAAACTCACTTCTACTAGTCTTTTCTGCAATTATTTTTTTTATGGTATTCTTTATTGTATTTATATCCAACATGTCTAACACATTTACTATGTCTGGATTAACCTGAAAACCATTTTTTAATGCATAATTTAAAATATATACAAAGTTTTTATTCATATCATTTAGCACAACCATTGAATAAATATATTATACTTCAGTGAAAGTACTATTAGATATAGTAAAAATGTCATCATTTAAACGAGTCTTGTTTTTTTTTGCGTTTCTTGTGGTATTTACTATTTCATATTATCTAGGTACTGAAAACAAAGTACATAAAGATGATGCAAAAGAGCTCCTTAATGAATTTAATAAAATAATTAAAGAAATTGACCATATAGGCATATTCTTGCATAATACAACTATAGCTTTACCAATGTTTATACCAGGTATAGGTATTATCTGGGGTTTATTTTCATCATGGTCAACTGGATATGCATTTGCTGCATTGGAATCTATTAAACCTACGCTAGCTCACATACATCCGCTTGGTTTACTATATTTTACACCGTTTGGGATATTAGAACTAACTGCATATTCCATTGCAATGTCAAGAAGTTTTATCCTGTCATATAAAATTATTAAAAACATATTATTGATATCCGACATTAAAACCTCATTAATAGAAGTTTTTGTGGTTATACTATTACTATTGTCTGGAGGAATACTAGAGGCATATATGTTAACATTGTTAGAAAATGGATCCATATGAATCTATTAATACCTGATTAGTACACAAACAAACTAGAAAACAAAAACATCAACCATACATGATGTCACCTATTTATACTGCTATATGATTCTAGTTTTGTTTGGTCTATCACAATTATAGATAAATCAGAAAAAGTCCTATCTTCCAGATCTTTCACTGTTCCAACAAATGTTTTCTCTTTACAAGTGGTTAACAATTCATAAACAAACACTTTTAATTTTGTTGTATCAAAACCACTTTTTTTAAGATAATATGCAATATCAGACTGCATGAATTGATTTTTTTGTTTTGTTGGCCACGGTCTTGGAAGTATTATCACACTAAATCCATCTAATAGTGCTTTTTGTAGTTCTATTTTTTTATATTCTATAGATGTTGAAACATGGAAAGTAATCACTTTTGCCTTATCAATTGGCACTTTAGATTTTGATGCAGCTACTTGAACAGAGCTTATACCAGGAAGTATATTTACATCACCAAATATCTCTATTAGCCTGTCTACTATCTCTGACTCTGAAAAATTTACATCTCCTGTAAAAGGAATTACAATTTTTTTGTTTTTTATTGTTTTCTTTATCTTATTATAAATTTCTTCCTGATTTCTTATTGTCACTTCATACACTATCTTATTTTTTATTAGGTTTTTTATAGTCTCTAATGTAAATTTATATCCAACTACTATATCTGATTCTAAAATTATATTTTTTGTGATACTTGTGATATATCTATCTGAGCCTGGACCTACACCTATAACAGAAACACAATTCATTTTATTTCTATTTTAGTTTTTATATATTCTACAAATGGTTCCCAATCAACTTTCATATATTTTATAGGATCTTTTAATGGGTATTTGACCCAATCACTAGCTATTGAAAATCTACATTTAGTTTTTTTGTTTTTTTTACTAATAAACACCAGATTTAATACACTTCCCCATATTTTTTCTTCATGATTTATATCAATAATGTCACTAAGCTGCAGTTCTAAATTTCGTTCATCTTTCAAATCATTTATTAAGTCAGTTTCTTTGTATCCATCATTTTTAGTCATTATATTCTTTGTTTTTAAGATATGAGTAATTTGTCTATCAGCTACTGCTCGCCACCACTTTATTTTTGCTTTAGTTTTATGAACAAACATCATGTGTCTATCAGTTAAGAACAACATTCCTTCAGTTCCTCCCAATGTGATCCATCTCCTATTTTCCATCCATACAGAGATAATATGGGTTTTAATTTTTTCATCACAGTCCATTTTCTTTTTTTGTTTTATTCAATAAAATAATTTAATATATTTTTATATAAAAACTAAATTATAAAATCCACGTTATTTTATACAGCTTTGTATATTATAAGAACAATAAAATAACCATAAATTACACACAACTTATGAAAAAAGAGTATGTTGTGATGCGTATAGATGCATCACCTGATGGTTCTCCTTACGTGGTATTATTTTTGTCATCTAGTAAAGATTTTAAAGAAAACAACCAACAACCACTTTCATCACCGTTTGGAACTAATATGGTGGGTTTTTCTAATATGGATGATATGATGAAAGGACTTAACAAAATGTTGTCAGGAGGTTCATCAGGAGCACCTGGAGCTGTTACGTCAATGAAGCTTGATATGCATGAATATAAAGAACTTGATCTGTCTGTTGGTGATAAAGTATACTTAGAATTAACTAAGGCAGAGAATATTGGTATTTAGCTGCTATTTATTTATATCCGAATGCAATACTTCATAAGCCCTTGACGCATCATTGGTATCTAATATAATTATGATGCTGTCTTGACTAAAAAATGCATTTATCATTTCTATTCCGTTGTTGTGTAATAACTCTGTAATATATGACGTAATGTCATTTCTGTTTCTATCATTAGAAATAACTATCTTTAGCTTGGCTAGACCAGTATTGAACAAATTTTTGTCGTCTATAAATGTAGATAATAGTTTTCTAATATCATCATCATCCTCGGTTAAAACACGCAGTGAATCCGCTAATCTAAAAAATTCATAGTCTGATCTTATTTGTGAAAATTTGTCTAAAATATATGATGCTTCATTGTTATCGAATACATCCAAAGATAACCTTATATCCATAATTTTATTTGTTAAAGACAATCTGGCATTTTTTAAAATTGATTCTTCTTTTATGTCTGATTTTTGTTCAAAAGAATCTGAGTATCGTTTTATTGCAACAACAATTGTATTTAAATTGACAGTATTTTCTAGCTGCTTTTCAACATCTTGATGGATTTTTACAGCAAGTGCAGTATAATTAATTATATCCATTTTCATACAATCATAGATTGATCTATTTCTAGTTATTATCTCTCGCACTATTTCAGTAACCGGCATAGATTTAGTACATGTTGTATTATATTTATAGTTTGTAATTTAATTATATTACTATACCAATATATTTATATAATGTAATATTTATTACATAGACTAGGTGAATATTACATGAACTTTGATGACGAAATAGAAAGAATCTTCGAGTATATGTCACGTCAGTTTATTAACGTTGATGGACTGCTTGATGATCCAAAATCAGAACCTAATTCTGGTCAGTTTTATTATGGATACATAATAGCTGTAGGACCAAATGGTAAACCAATAATAAAAGAATATGGTAACATAAAACAAGATCCTCTTCCTACATCTATGAATAGAGAGCCATTAATAGATAAAATAGTGAGCGGTGGTGTATTAAAACTAGTAATTGAGATGCCTGGATTAGAAAAAAATGACATAAAAGTAGCATTTGATAAAAATAAGCTAAAAATAAAAGGCGAGCGCGGTAGAAAAAGATACTGTTGCATTACAGAAGTAAATGAAAATATAGACAAAAATTCTGGTAGTGCAACATATACAAATGGTATATTAGAACTGAAATTCAAGTTGATAAAAACAGGTAAACCAGAAAATAAATACATCAACGTAGATTAATTTTTCAGTTTTTGGTAATTTTTTATAAACAAAATAATTTTAAAGATGGTATAAGAAATACCAAAAAACAATTTTATATTATACAGAAAAAAGATCGTTTAATTATATGAAAGAAAATCTCAATACAAAACATAATTGATATATGTTCACAGTATGTGACAAAATGGTGTACATGCAGGCCTATATGTGGATTAAAAGCTAGAGGAAAAACAATGGAGGTATTAACTACAAATAGATTAAATGCGATAGATCTGATACTTGAAAGACCGGGCAGATTTGGTAGCATAATAAAAGTATTAAATTCTAATTATGAATAAATGCAAAATATATTTAAAATCTATGCAAAAAACAAACCAATCAACAGTAACATAAATTCTATTAAGACAACATAACTGTAATGTTGGTGCTATTGAGAATCTTAAAGTAATACATAAGATGATCTATGACTAATTATTGTTTGTTAGCTAAATTTAGTTTAAAGTTGATCTAAATATACACATTATATTAAGAACATATTTTGTAATACAGAACTATGACAAATTTTGATAAAGCATGGGTTAAACAAGAAACACAGAGTGTTACTGACAAACTAAAATATGCAGTGAAACCACAGGAAGCATTAAAACCAAGGATACAGAATGCTGTAAATAAATTACAAACACAGATATTAAAAATGGATTCAATGATATCAAAATTAAAAGATAGAGACACAAGTATTTTTCAGCGTATAGTAAACTATATGCAGCGTCATGACTCAATTGCAAGTAAAGTTTTGTCAAATGAATTAGCAGAGATACGTAAAGTAACAAAAATGCTTGGTGGTGCTAGAATGTCTTTGGAACAAGTACAGCTAAGACTAACTACTATACATGATCTAGGTGACGCTATGATTGCAATAGCTCCTGCAGTATCCACCATGAAAGGTTTGAAGTCTTCATTGGGACGGTTTATGCCAGAGGCTGATTCTGAACTAAATTCAATGACGCATACTTTAAATGGTCTTATGACTGATTCACTTACAGCAGAATCATTCAATGTAGAGTCTGATACATCAAATGAGGAGACTGAAAAAATTCTACAAGAAGCATCAGTAATAGCTGAACAAAAAACTAACGATAAATTTCCGTCAATACCAACTAGTCTTTCGACGCAACAAACTAAGGAACAGACAGACTAAATATATTTCCATTTTTTATATGCATTTTAGTATAACTCATTAGCTGTACCAGTTGACTTCACAGGTACTATATATAAAATAGACTTTTTATATAGGTTTTTTAAAAATAATAAGTTAAATGGTGTTGTTAGATTGAAAGTTGGTGTACACGTTTCGATCTCTGGCTCTGTAGATAACTCAATAAATAATGCTATTATGAGAAACTGCTCTGCATTTCAAATATTTACAGGAAATCCTAGAAGCTGGAGTATAAAAAATCTAGATAAGACTGCAATAAAAAAATTTAAAGATAAATTATATTGTAGTAATATAGATAAATCATCAGTTGTTGCACATACATCATACCTGCCAAATCTTGCTTCACCTAACAATGAAACTTATGAAAAATCAATGAGTTTACTTAAAAATGAAATCTTAAAATGTAGTGAGCTTGGTATTATGTATTTGATTACACATCTTGGAAGTCATCTTGGTGATGGAGAAAGTAATGGAATTGATAGGTTAGTAAATGCATTGAATATTGTAACAAAAAATAGTGTTATGATATTACTTGAAAATTCAGCTGGTCAGAGAAATTCTATAGGTTATAATCTCAAACAATTGTCGTATATTTTTGATCAACTAAACAACAACAAGTTTGGTATATGTCTTGACACATGCCATATTTTTACTGCTGGATATAACATAAGAACAAAAGAAGGAATTAGTGGAATGTTCAATGAATTTGATAAATACATCGGCATCTCAAACTTAAGATTCTTGCATCTTAATGATTCAAAATATGAATTAAATTCACATGTTGATAGACATTACCATATAGGACTAGGTAAAATAGGTGAAACAGGACTATCACAAATTATTAAATTTAGTAGTTCTAAAGAAATTCCAATGATACTAGAGACTCCCATAGATGATATTAGAAATGATTTTGACAACATTAAAAAAACAAATGAACTTGCATAACTACTAATTTATGTAATTGTATTAAACTGTATTATCATGATTAAATATAATCAAATAATTAGCCTTGCATTAAAAAGAGGATTCTATTTTCCTAGTTGTGAAATTTATTCAGATAAACATGCAGGTTTTTGGGAATATGGTCCACTTGGAGTTAACCTTAAAAATAAGTTTATTGAGCTCTGGAGAAAGGAGCTTATTAGGAGAGATAACATTATTGAGATCGACGGTTCACAAATTATGTCAAAATCAGTATTTGATGCATCTGGACATATTAAAAATTTTGTAGATCCTATAATTAAATGTAAAAAATGCAGATCAACTTTTAGAGTAGATAAATTAATAAAAGATACAATAAACATAGAAATTACTGAAAACGAAAAAATAAAAAAATATGAGGATATAATTAATAGTAATAATATACGTTGTACTGTATGTGGAGGCGAACTTCAAAACCCGTATAAATTTAATATGATGTTTTCAGTAGGTGTGGGGATTGATAATGAGATCGCATATCTTAGACCTGAAACATGTCAATCAATATTTGTTGATTTTCCGAGAATATTTAAAACTATGAGAGGCAAATTACCATTTGGTATTGCACAAATAGGAAAAAGTTTTAGAAATGAAATTGCACCAAGACAAAACATATTAAGATTAAGAGAGTTCTATCAAGCTGAAATAGAAATTTTTTGTAATCCAAATAACTTTGGTACTTTTGAAAAGTTTGTTATAGTTGAAGATACTATAATTAATGTATATATTGACAATGAAATAAAGAAAATGACATGTAAAGAAATTATTGATAAAAATATAATAGATAATAAACTAATAGTGTACTACATAGGGTTATTAACAGAATTTTATAAAAAAACTGGCATAGATATATCAAAAACTAGATTCAGAAAGGTAACAAATGATGAGAGAGCTTTTTATTCGGATTATGCATTTGATTTTGAAGCTGAAACTTCTGTGGGGTGGATAGAGCTTGTATCTTGTAATTATAGATCAAACCATGATCTATTAAATCATTCAAATCAAACTAAAGAAAGCTTTGAAGTAGTTGACTCTAATTGTAAAATAATTCCACATGTATTTGAAATTTCTATGGGAGTTGATAGGAGTATTTATTCAATTATGGATCACAACCTAAAAAATGATGTAAAAAACAACCGAATAGTTTTGTCATTAAAACCATATCTAGCTCCTATACATGTGGGTATTTTGTCACTTATGAAAAAAGATGGTTTAGAAGAGCTAACCAATAAAATATACTATAAAATAAATAGAAATTTTGATTCTTTCTTAGATCATTCTGGATCAATTGGAAGAAGATATAGGCGTTTAGATGAAATAGGAACCCCATATATAATAACAGTAGATCATCAAACACTGATCGATCAAACTGTAACAATAAGAATACGTGATACTATGAAACAAACAAGAATAAAAATAACTGATATTAGTTTTATACTGAAAAAAAATACAGAAATATGATTTTAATAACACTTAAATCGAATTCAATGCTAGTCTACAATAAAATATATGTTGAATCTTGGTACAGATGAAATTGTAAAATATCCTTTTCTTGCTGAAGCAGGAAAATATCTTAAAGATAAGAGGTTTACACTTGAACAGTTTGGTAATGATCCTGATCAAAAAATAATTATTGATAAAGCATATAACAGGATATGTTCTGCACTAGATAATAATGTTAATTATGTTGAATTAAATGATGTTGTTGACAAAGATTTGTTACTTTCACATGAAGTATTTTCATTTATTATATCTGTTATTCTACTAAAGTCATGTGGAATTAATGTGCTTACGAAAAAATTTTCACTGGCTGAAGCAAAACGTGCTGAAAAATACCTTGAAAAAGATTTAGAAGCAAAAATAGACATACACTCAGATAATATAAGAAACCAGCGTGAATACAAAATAAATCAACAAGACATAGCAATAAAAATCATGAGAGATCTTTTTTCAGTTAATATACAAAAAAAATATGATTATTTTGTTGTCACTGTACCAAACTATTTAATACATGCTGTTAATTTTCATGAGAGTGAATGGAAACTAGTTAATAGGTATATCTCACGTGGTTTTGTATTTTTGTCTTCTCATGAGACTGTTAGACTTGTTAGAAAAGAGCTTGATAATTATATATTTTCAAAAATACAATCCACACGTATTGATCATATACCAGATCCACTAAAAAATTATATTAAAAAACTTTTAATAATTGCAAAAAAGTTTTCTACTTCTATTACTACATCTACAGACTACCCTCCATGTATAAAACATACTCTAGATACACTTCGTAAAGGAGAAAATTTATCCCATTCTGGAAGATTTTTACTCGCTACATTTTTGTTGGGTAGAGGAAAAAATATCAAAGAAATATCTGAATTATTTAAAAATGCTCCTGACTATAATAGAAATACAACACTGTATCAGCTTAATCATCTTGCTGGAATTACTGGTAGCAGAAAAAAATATTATTGCCCATCATGTAAAAAAATAAAAAGCCAGAATTTGTGCTTTGAAATATCTGAATGCAATAATATACGAAACCCAATCCAATTTGGTAATAATCTTAGTAATGAATAATACTAGTATAAAACTATTAAAAAGTTCATTTAAAAAATATTATTTTGAACATTTTAATTTGATTCATGTTCCAAAAAATTCATCGGAAAGAGAATTTGCGTATAAAAATTTTGATTCTAAAATATATAGACATATTGCGCTTAACTCTGATGAAGATCTACATCTATTACTTATGACAAATGTACCGTCTGACATGTATTGTTCCAATGCATATTACTTGTTTCCACATCTTTCTATGGTTGAAAAAGACTGGAAAGGAGCTGACCTGATATTTGATATTGACTCTAAAGATCTAAAACTGGATTGCAGGCAATCACATACATGCATTAAGTGTTTTAATTGTAATAAAGTATCAAGTGCACAGTCCAGATGTTCAAAGTGCAATTCAAATAAAATACAAAATATAACACTATTATGTAAAAACTGTATTAATGAAGCAAAAAAAGAAGTTAAAAAATTATTAATTATACTTACTGATGATTTAGGAATTGAAAATAAAAATATTAGCGTATATTTTTCTGGTAACGATGGGTTTCATCTATGTATAGACAATATTTATTATCAAAAACTAGGTTCTATGGAAAGAGCTGATCTTGTTGATTATATACTACTGCGTGATATGTTGCCAGGAACTATAAATAAAATAAACTCATTATTCTCAGATATAGCAAAACAGGGTTTGATAGGAAGAATAAATAAACATCTTAAACACAAAGATTTAAAAACATCACACAAAGTCATAGAACCAAATAGTTTTGATCATAGACTAGAAAATCTAAAACATATATTAAAATCTAATATAGATCCAAATGTTACAATAGATATACATAGGGTTTTTAGACTAGAAGGATCTCTTAATAGTAAAAGCAGCTTAGCAAAGATATTGTGTAAAGACTTGAAAAAATTTAATCCGCTTTTAGACGCATGCTTTATAGATAACGACATGACTAAAATCGTAGCAACTTGTCCGATCACATTTACATTAAAAAATAGAAAATTTGGACCTTTTGAAAATGAAGATATTGTAGTTCCAAAATATGTTGCTACATATATGATTTGTAAGGGACTAGCTGAAGCAGTATAGATATTATCAATATTTGAGAGTGAAATTAGGTAAAACATTAATTTATGATAGGATAATGCATATTAGTTTTGTATAAAACATCAAATAGCGGAGGTACATCATCAAAAGCTAGTAGTTACCTACGTTTAGGTGTTATAGTATGTATTGCAATTGCAATATTCATAGTCGTTGGTAGGCAAGGAGTCATATTGTCCATGAATATTGCTGAATTTGGAGATAATTTCACAAGGATACTACTATATTCTCTTGCATCTTCAATATTTCTTTCAACAATTTCGCTTGTCAGAGTAAACTTTTTTTCTAGAAAGTCAATTTTCTGGTATTCCATATATACAGTAATAAATTTCATAAATAGCAGTAAATATAACAATCAAATAACTAAAAATATTACATGTTTTAAAGATTATAAGTTATCCACTCATCAATTCTTAGTTTGGCAACTAACAAAAATTATGTTGTTTGGGGCTTTTTTTTCTAATATAATTTTTGGTTTTACTGTTACATATATTTTTGATGGGAATAACATTGGATTAGACTCCATACCAAATCTGTTTACATTACCATTTCTTACACCACCAACAGATCAATCATATTCATTTGAAAATGTAGTACCTATGATTCCACCACTGCTAATATTAATACCTCCTATATTATTGGCAGTTAGTTTTAGATTATTGCTATATGTTGTAATACACAAAACTTTAGTTATTATTACATCATACATTAGTGATATATCAAATGGAAAACCAAGATATCTTAACTATGTTTCAACAGCAGAAGTAATACTCGGCATAGTAATTATATGGTTAGGTTTTAATTTATTTTTTACAGATCAAATTGATTATAATACCAAATATTTTGTAGGTGGGACACTTTTAGTAGGATTTATTATGGTAGCTTTTTCACTACTTGATAAAATTAAATCACGCGTATTTACACACATGTTAAAGAAAGATGTATACATTAGAATAATAGCCATAGCAACTATTGCGTTATCTATTATGGTAATTATGACAATTAATAATAGTATTGCAGATGCAAGAAAGATAGAATATTTAGGTCCATATACAGCACAACAGATAGGAATTAATAGACATATTGGAGAACTAAACGATATAAAAAAAAATATACATGACGTAACAATAGATCCAATCACATCTAATAATATTGAGGGTTATGTTAAACAAAATAGCGATGTATTAGATGTTATAAGAATTTGGGATTGGAATGCAGCTTTTGCAAAACTAAAACCAGAAATTGGATTGATTCCATATGTTGATTTTGACGATAATGACATTCTTAGATTTGAAGATTCCTTATATTGGACGGCATCCATGAAACCAATTTTACCACCATCTGTTAGTTTAGAAAATAGATGGTATAACGAACATCTTGTTTATACTCATGTTCCAAATGGCTTTCTTACTTTAAATGCAACCAGTGGTAAAATAGTTGATAGCGAGGAATTTTTTAAACAAAGGGCAATATATTATGGCGAAGGTGGGTTATTGAATAGAACTTGGTCAGCATATCTAACTGATAGAGACGATATAAGCTCTGAACTAAATAACTCATTTTATTCTGGAGAAGGTGGACTAGATATAGCACCACCACTAAGCTGGATTTTTGAGCCAAATTTTTTATTATCATTTCCAGCAGATTCTATACATGTAATGAGATACAAAGATGTAAGTGAAAGAATGAAACTACTGTATCCGTATTTTTTATATGATTTATTTGGAAAAGAGATCGATTCTTTTCCAGTAACTGACGGTGAGAGTTCTTACTGGCTTATGCCACTGATAGTTGGATTTGATACTCATAACGTTCCATGGTCAGTTAGTAATCCATATATCAGACTAGTTGGTTATGCATTAATTAATTCATACGATGGAGAAATTTCATTGTTGAGATATGGAAATGATTTTTTTAGTGATATGTTTGAAGAACAGTATGGAGATCAATTTATAGAAATTCCTGTATGGCTTGAAAAACAAATGAGATATCCACAAGAACTATTTAATTGGAAAACTGAGATGTATAACATATACCATGTTATTAATATAGAAACATTTATTCAAGCAAATGAATTTTATGAGATTCCATTAGGATTAAATACATATTATATAGAATCTAAACCTCCTGGATTTACTCAGCCTGAATTTTTAGGTTTATTATCTCTTGAATTAAGAGGCTCACAAGGTAGAAATTTAGCTGGGTATATGATAGTGGAAAATAGTTTATCTACTTTAGGTGATATGCAATTTTATGAGATTCCATTAGATTCTCCAACCAAACTTATAGGGCCTACAGCTGTACGCGAAGCATTAGATCGAGATCCTGACTTTGCACAACTTAAAACACTTTTACGTAATCCTAGAATAGGAGATAATATATTGTATCGTGTAGGAACACATGACGTCTACTTTATTCCAGTATATACTGCAGGTTCTGGTGGTGTAGTTGCACAACTTGGTACCATAGCAGCTGTTGGAGCAGCATTCACAGGAGAGTATTATGTAGGATTGGGAGACACACAAGAAGATGCGTTTGTATCATATCTTAAAAAATTGTCTGGCATTCATGTAAATAATTTTACTAGTGAATTTACAGAGCTAGATCTTACAATAAAAATAGGCATGGTAAAATCTATATTCCAAAATGAAAGTCTTGAAATTGTATCACCCACATCCATACAAATACCGCTTTCATTCAAAGAAAGTGAAGTAACACTATACATAGAAAGTGATCTTGAACTAGTAAAATCAGCAATACTGGAATTTGTTGATGTTTTTGTTAAGCCAAGAAGTGATAGAATATTTATGTGGAAAGATAATACCACAGTAAATTTTGGTACAATTGTAGTTGTAGATAGTTTTCCTGAAATGCATTACATGTCAATAGTGATCAATAACTAGAGGATTATTTCAATTTTTTGTTTAGATTAAATAGTCTAAATCATAAAAAATATCATGAGTTTTATGTTAGTTATTAATAATGGTTCTTTTTATAATACAGATCTATTAAGTTTTCTTAGTAATAAGAAAATAAATTTTGATGTTATGCAGTATTCTGATATATCTATTTCAAAACTTGATAAATTTGATTCGTTTATTATTACTGGTAGGAAAAGTAATAATAATCTTATGAACGTAGTTAATTCTAAAATAATAAATCATTCAATACTAAAAAAAAAATCATTACTAGGAATTTGCTATGGAGCAGAGATTTTAGCACTTACATTAGGTAGTACTATAGTAAGGATGAGTTCAGCACAGAGAGGTGTTGTAAAAATTGATATATTGAAAAAAAACAAGCTTTGTAACAAAAAAATATACGTGTTCAAGAATCACCGTTATAAAATTTCTAGATTAGGAGAATCTATATCATGTTTAGCTAGCTCAAAAAACTGTATGTATGAAATAATACAATATAATGATCTTAATATTTTTGGTACACAATTTCATCCAGAAGTAACTATTGATGGTAAGTCATTTCTAGAATCATTCGTATTGCTTTGGTAGTTTTTAATAATGTGTTTCATAATAATAACATATGTCATCATTTAATGAATTATCTATCCCATTAGTGACTGAAGAAAATATATGCCTGCCTTTGGTGATAAATGCCGTATCTAAATATTGGAATGTAGATCTCCCAATGTCTGAAGCTATTGAATCAGCAGAAAAATATCAAGAAGTTAATGGTAGTATTATTATTGAAGGAATAGAATTAGCTGAAAGATATGGTCTAGCTAGTTTGGTCCTTAATTCGTCAATTATTAAACTAAAAAAAATGATTGATATTGGAATACCGCCTATAGTAATTATGCCTGGTTTGTATCAGACAATACAACATGCATCGATTATTTCTGGTTACGATGACATAGAGAAAATAATTATGCATTATATACCAAAGTCAGATCAAGTAGGAGCCATCCCAGAACAAAAGTTTGATAAATTATGGTATGAAGATAATAGGGTCATGTTACTTATTGCTCCAACTGATATAATATACACAATTAGACCAAAAAACAACATGCTTGAAAAATCTAACAGATTATGTTTTATATCTGAGAGATTGACTATCAAAAACCGTATTTCTGAAGCAATGCAATTGCTTAAAAAATCTTTAGAAATTAATGATAAAAATCCAACCTTGTTATGTATGTTAGGTAGTCTATTAAACAAAAAAAACTCTAGTGATTGCATAAAATACTATAAAAAGTGCATTTCTATAAATGATAAATATTATTTAGCATATAGAGGACTTGGAAATTACTATTTAAAAAATAAACAATTTGAAATTGCTGAGAATTATTATACAAAAGCCATCAAAATAAATCCTAGTAGATTTGGACCTATTTATAAAAATCGTGGAATTACAAGACTAGAAAAAAACAAAAAAAATCTAGCTAAGCAAGACTTCAGTGATTATCTTAAGTATACACCTGATGCACATGATAAGGATACTGTACTGGAAGCATTAAAAAATATATATGTATAGGGCAAATAAATAATTTCACAAGTATTATATTGATATATTAATATAGAGCCACATGGATGCAAAATGTCCACAGTGCAGTAATGTTGCATCAGTAGATGAATACATGACAGCAGTTAAATGTAGTTATTGCAGTTTTAGATCAAGCTATGATGATTACATAGAAATTATGAAAGAAATAACATTTGAATTATCATTCAACTACCAATTAAAACAATAGGTACTAATTGTTACTAATATATATTTCAAGAGATAATCATAAAGATTAATTAGCGGTTTACTTTTTTTTAATTCTTGGCTAACTTTAAGTTAAATATATCTGACAGTATAGGCAAATCAGCAGCTAGAGAACTAAAAGAAGACTCTGCTAATGCATTGTTAGGAATGAGAATAGGGAACAAGATAAATGCATCAATAATTAAATTAACAGGGCAATTGAAAATTACTGGTGGTAGTGATAAATCTGGAGTTCCTATGAGAATTGATGTTGGTGGTCCAGTAAAGAAATATATATTATTATCAAACGGAGTAGGGCTGCACAATACAAGAAAAGGCCTACGTATTCGTAAACTTATTAGAGGTAACACAATAACAGAAGAGATTTACCAAATAAATTGTAAATTTGATGGTAAATTTGAAACTACATATATAAAAAACCAATAGAGTTACATATCGGAATTTTTAATTTTTAATATTGCATTGGAAAGAAACCCTCCCTGATTGGTATATCAAAAAACATGGTTATCAACCATGCGTAAATATAGGAACAGCTGGACATGTAGATCATGGAAAAACAACTTTAATACAATCCCTTACTGGAACCTGGACAAGTGTACATAGTCAAGAATTAAAGAGAGGGATTACCATAAGAGTTGGTTATTCAGATACTGCATTTTATAAATGTAAAAACTGTGAACCTTCATTGTGTTATTCCACACATACATCATGTCCTAACTGTAATATGGATACTGAATTATCTAGAGTAGTAAGCTTTGTGGATAGTCCTGGACATGAAAGTTTAATGGCAAACATGTTATCAGGTTCAGCAATTATGGATGGTGCCATGCTTATAGTAGCTGCAAACGAAAAAGTTCCAAAGCCACAAACAAAAGAACATCTACTAGCATTGCAAACACTAGGAATAAATCAAATTATATTGGTACAAAATAAAGTCGATTTGATATCATATGAAAACGCACTAGAAAATTATGACGATATTACAAAATTTATGAAAAGTATCACACATACTGATTATCCTATAATTCCAATATCTGCACAATCTGGAATTAATATTAATGCGTTAATATATTATATTGAATCTACCATAAAAACACCTCACAGAGATGAATCAAAAAACTCTGTAATGCATGTTTTGAGATCATTTGATGTAAACAAACCTAGTACAGAAATAAATGACATTAGTGGAGGTGTGATAGGTGGCAGCTTAGTACAAGGGACTCTGAAAATAGGCGATGAGATAGAAATAAAACCAGGAATAGCTAATGATAAAAATAAGTCATATGAACCAATAAGAACAGAGATAGTATCACTACAAACTAGTGCTGGGGCAGTTGAAATAGCTAAACCTGGAGGCCTTATAGCAATAGGAACAAAACTGGATCCCACTTTGACTCGTAGAGATTCTTTAACAGGCTCAGTCGTAGGTAAGCCTGGAACTCTTCCTGAAGATTCTTTAACTGCTAGAATCAGCGTTAGTTTATTTGATTCATCTGTTGGTGATTCTAACGAAACTAAAATAACTCCTATCACTGTAGGTGAATTATTAAGATTAAATATTGGAACATGCCCCGTACTTTCTAAAGTAGTAAGAGTAAATTCTGATAACATAGAAATTGAACTTAAACGTCCAATATGCATATTTGATAAAAGTATTGGAGCAATTAGCAGACGCATATTTGATAGGTGGCGTCTAATTGGATCTGGTATAGTTGGTTGAAGTTATATGCGATACTAGTTTTTTATTACACTTAGCAACAAAACGGAT
Source organism: Nitrosopumilaceae archaeon (assembly GCA_965218725.1). Taxonomy (GTDB): domain Archaea; phylum Thermoproteota; class Nitrososphaeria; order Nitrososphaerales; family Nitrosopumilaceae; genus WTHC01. Next base: position 652,458 of record CBDCLO010000002.1, on the reverse strand, counting down.
AAAAAATATTGATAACCTAGGAATAGAAATAGGTTCAATTCAATTTGTTGTTCCTGATATTGTTATATATGAATTAAATAAGCTCTGTAAAGATGTAAATAAAAAAAAACTTGTAGTTCACACTTTTTCAGTTATTAAAAATCTAAAAAAAATAAAATTACCAGGCACTTTTGTAGACGACGCTATATCTTTAAATGTAAAATTGCATGGTGGTATAATTGCAACATTAGACACCAAGTTGAAAAATAGAATAAAGAAATTAGGAGGATCTGTAATGTCACTCACAAACAACAAAATTATACTAGAACAGTAAAATTTAACTTATAAAATTATATAATACATATAATGTTTGAATTTAATAACATAAAAATTAAATGGTGTGGTCACGATACATTCATTTTAAGTAATGGAAAAACAATTTATGTAGATCCTTATAAACTAAAACAAACAACTATAGCAGACATTATTTTAATCACTCATAATCATTTTGATCATCTGAGTAGTAATGATATAATGAAAATAGCTAATGATAGAACAGTTATAATAGCTGCTCATGAATGTATGGATAAAATATCTACAATGAATTGTAAAAAAAAGTTCGGTATTTTTCCATATGATGAAAAAGTAGTTTATGGAATAAAAATAACTGCAGTTCCAGCATATAATACAAATAAGGTAAACCATGATACCAAAAAGCAGTTTCATCCAAAAGAAGATAATAAAATTGGATTTATAATAAATATCAATGGCACATCAATTTATCATGCAGGTGACTCAGATTTTATACCAGAGATGAATGACATCAAAACAGATGTCCTATTAATTCCAATAAGTGGTACATATGTGATGACTATAGGTGAAGCAGTATCTGCAGTTGAAAAAATAAAACCAAAAATAACAATTCCAATGCATTACGGAACAATAATAGGCGATGAATCTGATGCAAGAAGATTTAGTAAAATGCTAACATGTTGTGAAGTTAAAATACTTAATAAAGAATAATTATTAAAAATTCTAAACTAAATATACTTATCGATGGTTCTATGCATTAAATATTTATCATCTATTGAAAATTTTGCTGGGTGTGCTAGTGTTGATTTTTTGTTACATTTTGAACATTGTTCTTTAAATGTGTATATGCCACAATCAATACATCTCCTTAGTTGTTTATGCAACTATGATTGCCTTGTCTTTTTTGATTCCTCTCTAATGAACCTAAAAGTACCTTTAGCCTTTTCTATCTTTTTTTTAATCTCAGCTAATACTGGTTTAAGAGTTTTCTCGGCAGACTTGAAGTCTTGTCTTATTATACGTAATCTATATTTTGGTGCACCAATATATGATATCTTCACACATTTTTCCTGGTTTTTAATAGTATTTAATAAAACTTTTTTGATCATATCTATTCCATCTGGTTTCTTAGTTGATAATTCCAACATGCCCCTAATTTCAACTATTGGAGGTTTTATCTTCGCACTAGCCTCTTCTATAGATAAAGTAATTTTTCTAGATAGTTTCAAGTCACTAATAACTGCTATCCCTTTTGACGCAATATCCACGAACGCGTCATAGATATTGTCATATCTGGAATATAGGCTGTCTTCTAATGACTCTATGTCAGTTTTTGAAACATGATATTTCTTCTGTATGTTCTGGATTATTTTTTTTCCTTTTTCATATTTTTTTGATTCTAGTAATTTTTTCTTTTTTTGATCATTAGATACCTGTTTAAGAGAAAGATCTATGTCGCCACTTTTTATATCTACCTTCTTAACTAATAGTACTTTTTTTTCTCCTATCTTTAGATGTTTTCCAACAGACTTTATCCATCCCGGTGCTATCTCAGATTTATGCAAAAAACCTTGCATTCCATCATATTCATCAATACTTACATATGCACCATGATCGTTAAGTCTAATAATAGTAGCAATAACAATCTCACCATGTTCAGGAAGCTCTTGTATTTCTATAGGCACCAATGTAAATAACTATTATATAATTTTATTGTTGACGATCAAAAATCTATACCTTTTCTAGCTCTTATTCCAGATTTGAATGGATGTTTAATTTCTTTCATCTCAGTCACTAGATCTGCCAATTCTATTATTTCTTTTCTTGCATAGTTTCCAGTTAAAACAATATTTTGTTCATATGGCTTTGATCTAATCATCTCTATAACATCTTTTACATCTATCAACTTTAGATTGACTGCATAATTAATCTCATCAAGAATTACTATGTTATATATACCAGACTTTATTTTCATTTTGCATATATCCATTGCTTTTTGTGATTTATTTATATGATCTACTAGTGGCTTAGTATCATCAATAATTCCTACAAACCCATCACCGACAGTAAGTAACTCAAACTCTGGTTTTAGTCTCCTTATTGAATGTAGTTCCCCATAATCCCATGAACCTTTGATAAACTGTATCATGCAAATTTTATATTTATATCCTATAGCTCTTACAGCCATACCTATAGCAGCAGTTGTTTTTCCTTTACCGTTTCCAGTATACACAATAACTAGTCCTTTTTGCATTCTGTAATTAATGTATATTTACATGATTTATATTTATAAAAATTAATTTATTTGGATATTACTAATATAATATTAATTGAAAATTCCACGGGTTATCATATCAGGAACTAGAAGCGGTGTAGGAAAAACTTCTATTACATTAGGAATAATTCTTGGGATAATAAAGAAAGGTTATACAGTACAACCATTTAAAATAGGTCCAGACTACATAGACCCGGGATATCTCTCATCCATCTCTAACAATACTACAAGAAACCTTGATATGTGGATAATGGGAAAAGACAATGTAATTAAAAGCTTTGTAAATAATTCTAATTCTGATATTTCCGTAATTGAAGGTGTAATGGGATTTTATGATGGTGCATTTGGAAACTCAAATTTTTCATCAACACATAATATTTCTACCGTTATAAAGGCCCCTGTTATACTTATACTAGATGCAAGCAAAACTGCACGTTCTATTGCTGCAGTAGCATTAGGATATACTAAATTTTACAAAAATTCTCACATATCTGGATTTATACTAAATAAACTACATAGTAAAAGACATGAAGATCTTTGTATACAAGCTTTACAAAAACTTAATCTACCAATTTTAGGTTCCATATATGAAAATACAGATCTCATTTTGAATTCAAGACATCTAGGGCTTGTGTCCACAATTGATAGATCTATTTCAAACAACAAAATAAAAAAAATAGCTGATATAATCTCAAATTCAATAGATATCGATAAATTAATTCAAATAAGCATTGATACTACACAGTTTAATACTAGAGTTATTACCAAAATAAAAAAACGTAATGTAGTAATAGCAGTGGCATTAGATCAGGCATTTAATTTTTATTATCGTGACAATCTTGATGCATTAGAACGAGAAGGTGCAAGAATTGAATATTTCAGTCCCATGCATGATGAGACACTACCAGAATGTAATGGAATATATCTAGGAGGTGGTTATCCTGAACTTTTTGGTTATGTATTAGAAAACAACAATAAGATGAAGAATATCATAAAAAAACTAGCTGAGAACGAGATTCCTATTTATGCAGAATGTGGCGGATTGATGTATCTTGTAAACTCAATTAAATATAAAAACAAAAAATATCGTATGACTGGTTTAATTGATGCAGAAACAATTATGAGTAAAAAGGTTAAGGTGAATTATACTAAAGGCTATGTGGTATCTAACTGTGTGTTGTCGGATCGTGTACCACATATAATATGTGGACATGAATTTCATTATTCAAAAGTTTATTGTATGAAAGAAGATTATAAATTTGCATATAAACTCTCTACTGGAGACGGTATTGTAAATAAGCAAGATGGACTTGTATTACATAACACATTAGCATCATACATGCATATTTATTTTGATATGTCATGTTATGCAAAAACATTTGTAAATAATTGTTTTAAATATATTAAACATAATTAATTACGTACGAATTTAAAAAGCGCATTTATAATTGCAGATGCACAAGGGCTTCCACCCTTGCGTCCTATATTTGTTATAAATGCAACATCGCATATTTTCCTGAGTTTTTCTTTAGATTCAGATGCTGACACAAACCCTACAGGAATTCCTACTATTAACGACGGTTTGATGATTTTCTCTTTGCACATATTAATGACTTCTAAAAGTGCTGTAGGCGCATTACCTATAGCTATTATACTATTATCCATGTATTTTGCAGACTCTCTCATTGCAACCTGTGCGACAGTCTTACTGTGTTTTTTTGCATTTTTCTTGACAGCAGTATTTGAAATATTACAGATAATGCCATTTTTAAAATCAACTATATTTTGTTTATTCAAACCTCCTATTACTCCATTTACATCAACTACTATATTGCCACCATTTTTTAATACATCAATACCATTTTTGATTGCAGATTTATGAAAAATTATTTTGTTATTTTTAGCAAAATCAAAATCAGCAGTTGTGTGTATAACACGTTTAACTATATTCCATTCATAGTAATTATATTGATGAAAACCTATTTCCCTCTCAATAATTTGCATGCTTTTATTTTCTATCAACTGACCCTTTTTTGTTTGCATTTTCAGCTTGTAATGCTCTAGTCATTATTAAATCAATCAACTTTTCATTAGCACCTATATGCTCAGTGATTATGATATCTTTAAAATTAGATTTTCTAATAACATAATCAAGTTCAGTAGTTATATCATTTTTTACATGTGACCCATTATGCAAAAAATAGAGTACTATTACAAGAACTTTTGGATTATTTTTTATGCAATTGATGACACCTTCTTGTATATTTGGATGTTCTATTTCTAGGAAACAACATTTCACTTTGTTATATTTTGATTGTAGCTCATTTATTACATATTTGATAGAAAATTGTGAATTTGGTTCTTTGCTTCCATGACATATAAGCAAAATATCAATTTCCATATTAGGATTTATGATATTATTTTTTAAGAGCGCATCTGTTATTTTGTCCTCCACCAATCTTATAATATGTTTATGCATCGACATTGATCTTGAAATAATTATTTTAGTGTTTGTCGTAGATTGAAATCTGATTGCATTTTTTATAGCAGCTCTAATTTTTCTACCATAATACAAGAAATATGGTATTACTATTAATTCATCAATATTATGACTAAGACAATTTATCATCATTTCATCTATATACGGTGGTACAACTTCCAGAAAACAATATTTTGAAAATTCATATTTTTTTTTTTGTTTAATTTTTTCACAAATACTGTGAAGTTCATGTTGAACATCTTTTTCTCTACTTCCTCTATCTATTAACAATAACCCACGTTTCAATTTTTAATTCTTGTAATTGCTAACGTTAAATCTGGAGGAAATTTTTGTTTTTCGACTATTATATTTCCTCCTGAACTTTTTAGCGCTGCTGCTTCTGAAACACTGTATGTACCTTCGAATGTACTAACAATTTTTGACGGATTAGGAACACTGATTTTCACTAATTCATCATTTTTAAAATAATCAATAGGTATCTTCATTTCCTTGCTTAAATCAAGCAGGCCTTTTACACTATAACTTTTTTTAATAGTAGCAAATTTTACAATTGATTTTTCACACAAGTTGTATTTTTTCAAACATTTTTTTAAATTTTCTTTGATTGTGTATATTGTTGTATTTTTATGTAGTCCAATCCCAATCACTAGTGTAGGTGGTCTATATATTACAGATCTATTTAAAATTTTGTTGATTCTCAACAATTGATCCGAGATTATTATGAATCCTTTAGACTTAGAGTTTATTATTCCATTTATAGTTGTATATATTTTTACATTATTTGGTAATTTCTTATTCCACCAATTTGTATTTCCTGAATCTTGGTATATCCCTATCTTTTCTTTATTTACCATTAATGCGCTTACTTTTGTTACAGTTAATTCATTGTCAATTTTCCAACCAAGTTCTTTTCCAATCATATCAATAGATATAGTATTGTTTACATCAGCTGCAGTTGTTATTACAGGAATAGAATTCAATTTTTTTGCAATTTCATTTGTAAGTTTATTTGCACCACCGATATGACCTGACAATACACTAATAACGAATTTTGCTTTGTCGTCTATTGCTATTATAGCCGGATCAACATTTTTGTTTTTTATGCATGTTGCAACTAATCTTATTATAGCACCTAATGAAAACAAACAGACTATTCCCTCACTATCGTTAAAAAGCCTTACTATGATTTGTCTTGTAGATACATTGTACCAAGTTATATTGCTATTTTTATCTGAAAGCTTTATAGGTGCATATATTTTCCAACCACAAAAATTTTTTTTAATTTTCAATCCTATTTTTATTCCATTTTTTGTTATTGCAAGGATTGATATTTTTTCCATGTTTGATTTACTAATGTGTTATATTATTAAGGATACCTTCCTACTATATTCCCATTAAAATCAAATAATATTACATCCAACACTACTTTCATTCTTGAATGTTTTTGCATCTGATGATATACATTAGTGCATACTTCATCAAAAAATGTATTTAAATTATTATACATAACTATTTCTTGTACATGTCTAGCTGTATTAGCATTTTTTATGGATGAAATAATATTTTCATTAGCATTACACTTTCTAGCAAGTCTTGAAAGAAAGTCAATGTCCACATTTGAACCTCTTATATGTGTCTGTTTAATTCCTGATGCGATCTTGGAAAATTTTCCTATAAAACCAACTATATATGATTTCTTAATTTCTTTTTTAGCACACTGCTGCATTGTATATCCTGCAAAATCTCCCATTTGGATAAAACAATGATCAGGAAGCTTTATTATTTTTCTTATGAATGATTCACTTCTTCCACCAGTTGATAATACTATCGTATTATTACCCATTGCTATACTTACATCCAAATTTTGTCTAATTGATGCCGCAAATGAAGCAGTTGAATATGGTATTACTATCCCGCTAGTTCCAAGTATTGAAATACCTCCAACTATTCCTAGTCTTGGGTTATCAGTTTTTAGTGCTAGTTTATTACCATTATTTACTGATATAATTATTTTTATTCCATTGTTGTTAAGTATACCTCTACTAACACCAATTAAATTTTCGATAATCATTTTTTTTGGTACTGGGTTTATAGCAGCTTTTCCTAGTTCTAATCCTAAACCTGGTTTGGTAACTTTCCCTATGCCTGTACCACCATCTATTTGAATTTGATTTATATTATTTGTTAAATATAAATTAGTAAAAATTTCTGCACCATGAGTTACATCAGGATCATCACCGGCATCTTTTATAACTGAACACTTTGCATAATTTTTTTTAAATTCACATGTATTAATTTTAATATTTAATCTTTTTTTATTTGGTAGATCTACCTCTACAAATTTTACTTGTTTTTGATTTATTAGTGATAACATTGCAGCTTTTGAAGCTGCAGTGGCGCATGTACCAGTTGTGAATCCGGTCCTTAGCTTTTTAAACTTATTAAACACACTAATAGTCAGATCATAATTATTTATCTTTTTATTTAATATAATAAATTATGTTATGTGAAATAATTAATGTTATATAATGTATTTAAAATTGAATATCATATTATTGTTGATGGGTTATAAAAGCAACCTAAAGATTGTTGTGACAGGTGCTAGTGGTTATATAGCAAAGCATATCCGTAAATTATTATACAATAATAAAACACAGTTTACTAGTATATCTAGAAATAATTTTAAGTGTTACAATAATGAACATAAAATACTTTCTTCTAGCATTGATGAAGCATTGTCAAATAAAATAAAAAACTATGACGTATTAATACATTTAATTGGAATTGGAAAACAAACTACTGAATTAGATTACCATGAAATAAATACAAATCTAACAAAAAACGTTATTGCACTTTGTAAAAAGGCTAGAATAAAAAAAATTGTATATATTAGTGGTTTGGGCGTATCAAAAAAAACAACATCATGTTACTTCATATCTAAATATAAAGCTGAAAAATTGATTATTGATTCTGGGTTAGACTATATCATATTTCGTGCTTCATACATTATAGGAAACAATGATCATCTGTCAACAAATATTATTAAACAGATTAAACAGTACGACTGTATCCAAATTCCTGGTTCTGGAAATTATAGCATGCAACCAATATATGTTGATGACGCCGTGAAAGTAATTCTATATTCAATACAAAGCAAAAAATTTGTAAATGGTATATTTGATTTAGTTGGACCAGACATAATTAGTTTTAAAAAATTTATAGATGTTTTCAAAAGAAAAAAAAAACTGAAACAAAAAATTAAATTTATTGATCTAGAAAAAGCATATTTTAATGCACTTCATAATTCAGATTATATCTATAGTACAGATGATCTTAATATATTAGTTGGCAGTTTTGTAGGAGATCATAGAACAATTGACAAATTTTGTAACATAGAATTTAGTACATTAAGTAAAGCTCTAGACTGCAGAGTTCTTTAATACCTCAACCTTGTCGATTTTTTCCCATGTAAATTCTGGTTCATTTCTTCCAAAGTGTCCATATGCTGCAGTTTTTTTGTATATTGGTTTTTTTAGTTCTAGATATGATATAATAGATGAAGGTTTCATATCAAAATGTTTTTTAACCAACCCCTCAATTTTTTCATCGTAGATCTTTCCGGTTCCAAATGTATTAATCATCAGTGAAACTGGTTCAGGTACACCTATTGCATATGATACCTGTATTTCACATTTTTCTGCTAATTCTGCCGCTACTATGTTTTTAGCTATATATCTACACATATAACATGCAGATCTATCCACCTTTGATGGATCTTTTCCAGAAAATGATCCACCACCATGTCTTCCTTGACCACCATATGTGTCCACAATGATCTTTCTCCCCGTCAAACCTGTATCGCTATGAGGTCCTCCTATCTCGAACCTCCCAGTTGGATTTACGAGTATTTTAATTTGATCATTCCATAAATCACTACATACTGGTTTTATCACTTTTTCTATTACAGTTTCTTCTATTTCATTATTAGTAATACCTGATTCGTGCTGAGCTGAAATCACTATATTTGTTATTTTTGTTGGCTTGTCGTCTTTATATTTTACAGAGACTTGAGATTTTCCATCTGGTCTTAACCATGACACTTTCTTTTGTTTTCTTATGTCAGATAATTGTTTTGTTAGTTTATGAGCAATAATAATTGGCATTGGCATGAATTCTACAGTCTCATTTGTTGCATAACCAAACATAATTCCTTGGTCTCCTGCACCTAACTCATTATTACTTGTTGTTATTCCTAAATTGATATTTGGACTTTGTGAATGCAATTTTAATATTATCTTACATGAATCAGCATCAAACTCTAATTTTTTATTAATATATCCTATGTCGCTTATAGTTCTTCTTATAGTATTATATATTGTATGTTTGGTAAGTTTTTTACTTGATAGTACTTCACCAGCTACCATAACCAAGTTAGTTGTTGCCATAGACTCTATAGCTACATGACAATCAGAATCTTGTTTTATATACTCATCTAAAATCGAATCTGATATTTGATCACAAATCTTATCTGGATGTCCCTCAGTTACAGATTCTGATGTAAAAAGAAATTCTTTTGTCGTTGTATTCACCGACTAAATTATAATTCACTCTCTAATTTAATAAACAACACATTATTTCCTCTTAATATTACTCTCCCATAGTTCGCGATGACTTTGCCATCATGAATCTCTTCTGCATCAGTCATTATTAAATTCATATATGAATCAATATTATTCATCTTGCCTTTATATTCTACTTCATTTTTTAATCTAATTGTTACTTTTTTTTTAGTATTTTTTTGGAGAGCTATTAGTGGTCTTTTAGAAGTTTGTTGTGTCAACATCATTCACTTGTCATGCATCTTGTTAACTGGAATAAAAGCCTTCCTTGTGTAATGTATATAAAGTGATATATTTCTGTATTTAAACAAAGGTATGCTGCTTACTGGGATTAAAAAAATAGATCAATTATTGAGTTCTATAAATTATGGTATATTAATTGATGTATTTGGTGCAAATGGTATTGGGAAGACTCAATTGACTATGCAAATTTCAGTAAACCTACTGAAACAAAATTCTGGTCAGATTTTATATCATGATACTACAGGAGGATTTAGACCTGAAAGAATGATAGAAATTATGAAAATACATAAAATGAATATAGATTTATTGAATAAAGTAAAAATTAGAAGAATTATTAATACTGCTGAACAGATACATCAGCTTAAAAATGTATTACTATCAAAAAATATCTCGTTGTTAGTAATTGATAATGTCACTGATTTATTTTCATTTGAATATAAGAGTAAGTTTTTAGAAAAAAACATCTTATTTATGAAATATATGCACGATCTTTCATTAATTGCAATTAAAAAAAAATTACCTGTAATTTTAACAAATAATATATACCAAATAAATAATGTTGATGAAGAAATTTTACGGAATTCAATTAGTATGTTTACACATGTAAAAATACATCTATTAAAAAAATATAATACGTATACAGGAATATTATCAACACCGTGGATAAACAAAATATTTTCTTATGATCTGAGTTCTAGCGGTCTGATAGAACTATGATTATAAATATATTTTACAATATTTATTACTGTGCATTGTAAAATAGATCCAGCCATAATATCATATTTTGATATGTTTGGATTCATACATCTTACTAGAATACAGGAAAAAGCTACACAAATAATTTTTCAAAAAAAAGATTCGTTGGTTATAGCACCTACGGGTTCTGGAAAAACAGAATGTTCTATAATACCAATTTTTTATCATATTAAAAAATCAAAAAAAATAGGAAAAATAAAAATGTTGTATGTAACACCTCTAAAATCTTTAAACCGTGATGTATATAGAAGAATAACAAGTTATGCAACTGCATATGACTTATCAATAGAAATACGACATGGTGATACTACAAAATCAGATCGTATTAGAATTTCTGATCATCCTCCTGATATACTAATTACTACTCCTGAAACACTAACTGCATTTTTAATACAAAAAAAAATGTTAAATGCATTATCAGATCTTGAGTGGGTTGTAATAGATGAAATTCATGAATTATTAAATAATGAGCGTGGAACACAACTAACATTAACATTGGAAAGATTGCAACTTAATTCTAAATTTTGTATTACTAGAATAGGACTTTCAGCAACAATTAGTAATATTAAAGAATCTGCAAAATTTTTAATAGGTACAAAAAGAAGATATAAGATAATAAAAGACAAATCAAGAAGACAATATGACATAAAAATAAAGTATATAAATGGAACATTACTTGACTCTGTAAAATATATAATAAATTTTATAAAAAAAATGAATCTTAATTCCCCAGTACTTTTATTTACAAATACTCGTGCAGAAGCTGAGTCTATTGCATCAATAATTAAAGAATTCTCTTTATTGAATGTTGAATTGCATCATGGATCACTATCAAGACAAATACGTGAAGAAACTGAAGATGCCCTAAAAAAATGTAATGTAGATATAGTAGTATGCACTTCCTCAATGGAGCTTGGATTAGATATTGATTCAATTGAATTTGTAGTACAATATGGATCTCCTAAACAAACATTAAAACTAATTCAACGTATTGGTAGAAGTAAACATAGTGTGAACTCTATAGCTAAAGGATTAATAGTTACAAATAATGTAGACGATTTATTTGAATCTAAAGCAATATTGAATTCTGTGCAACGTGGGTTATTAGAAGAGCAAAAAATACACACTAACTCATTAGATGTATTATCACACCATATGGTAGGATTGACAATTCAACTAGGTGAGGTATCTACGTGTTTTGTATATGATACTTTTGTAAAGGCTTATCCTTTCAGAAATCTAACACTAGATAACTTATTTCAGATTATTGATTTATTAAATTCCCATTCTATTATTTATTTTAATAAAAAAAAACTAACTCTTAGAAGTAATTCTAATTCATTCAGGTATTATTTTAATAATATTTCTACGATTTCAGATGTTCTTAAATTTAAGGTACTTGATGTAGTTAATAAAAAAATAATCGGTACACTAGATCAAAAATTTGTTGCCGGAATATCTGATTATAGTAATGTTTTTGTTCTAAGAGGAGTCAAGTGGCGTGTTATAAATATTGATGAAATAGCAATGAAAGTAAATGCTGAACCATTTAAATCAAGTGGAAGCATACCCTACTGGGAAGGAGAGAACATTCCTATAGATTATATGATTTCGAAGCAAGTAGGTATAATTAGAACCATACATCCGCTTGAATTATTTAAATTCAAATCTGATACTAATTTATATTTCATTCCAAATGAAAAAACTATAGTTGTAGAATCTGTAGTAGTAGAAAACACAATAGTTTTGCATGTATGTTTTGGTACAAAAATAAATTCAACTTTTGCAACATTGCTCTCATCCATGATTTCATCATTATCTGGTTTCATTGTAGAGTCTAGTTCTGATGCATACAGAATAATAGTATCGTCAAAATCTAGAATACTAAAAAAACATTTTTTTGATGTTATGTATGATGAATATGATATAGATGAATTAATACGCGTTTCAATCATAGGAACTCATAACTTAAATTGGAAGACATGGTGTAGTGCAAAAAAATTTGGTATTATAGATAAAAATATAGTTTATGATAAAAAAGTTGCACGATTTATTTATGAAAGATATCGTAATACTCCAATTGTAAAAGAAGCTGTACGTGAATTATTACATGATAGATTTGATATAAAAAATCTTAAAATCATATTACAAAAAATACGAGATAATGACATAGAAATAAGATGGTGTGATACTAGGAAATTCTCTAAGTTATCAGAGCCTATTTTGAATCGCACTATTAGATATTATTCATCACCAGCTAATATTGATGAGGGGATTTTAGATTTAGTTAAAACGCGCTTATTTAAAAATAAGCACAGGTTAGTTTGTATTAGATGTGGTCTATGGCAAAAAGTTTTAACAACAAACGATGTTCCAGACAAGCTTTCATGCTCATATTGCAAAAGTAGACAGATTACAGCAACATTTTATTCTGATTATGAACTATCAAAAATTATACAAAAGAAACACAATGGAGAAAAGATTACTGCTGAAGAAAATCATAAATTCAACCGTGCATGGAAAGTTTCTTCGTTGGTAGAAACTTTTGGACAAACAGCTTTGATTGTACTGTCTGGCTATGGAATAGGAGTTGATACTGCTGCAAGAATACTCAGAAATATGGTAAGCTATGATATACTGTACAAACAGATTTATCAGGCAGAAAGGCAGTACATTATAACAAAGGGATTTTGGAATTAATTTTTTTTATCAATTGATGAGAATTTTGTTAAAAATAATTCTGTTTTACCATCCAAACCTGATCTAGCTCCAACACCAATTATTGATATTATATCTCCTACAGAACATCTATTGATAAGATCAGCTTGTTTTCTCCATCCTTTAATCCAGATATGGCCACTGTCATCCTCCATAAACATTTCTGACATTGGTATAGATTCACCAGTTCTTGTGTGTATAATAGATTCATCTGAAACTTTTAATACAATTGATTCTACACAGTATTCTTTTCCAACTACTATGTCAGCTATCTTTGTTCGTGGATCAATGACAACATCACTATATTTTATTTTTACAAATGAATTGTTGTCTAATATTATAGTATTTCCGTATATTTTTGATGGTATAAATTCTATTGTATCATCTTTTTCATAATTAATCTTATCTGTTATGTCTTTAATCTTAAAAATATCTTTTGTCTCATCTATACATAATGCAATGTTTTCTTCCATGTTATTTTCTAAAACTGATAAAATTTTAACCAACATCGTGCCTTTTTCATATTTTCCATCAACTTTAATTGTAGTAGATTCATTTCCATGAATTTCTATATTTTTGTATTTGTCAGGTCTTGTTTTGACACCTATCAATGTTGTTTTTGCATTAATGGGAACAATTTTTGGTAAATCGTATTCATCCTTTCCCCATAATATTACTTTTATTAGTTTATTATTAGGTCCTTTTATTGATAGTTTTAATGCTTTTGATTGTTGTCCACGTGAATTTACAAATTTTATAGTTTGTATGGTTCTGTCAATACATCCAGAAATAGATAAATATTCTCTTGACTCCTTAATAGAACTAACATCTTTTGTTATTAAATCCAGTGTAGGAATACTACATTGAATTTTATTTATGTTTATATTTGATCCGGAACCTATATTTATAACAGGATTTCCATTTATATCAGATTTTATGTATGCTTTTGTTATTTTTATAAATTCCCCTGGTTTTAAATTTGTAATAGTCTCCAAATCAACTTTTTCGTTCCACATCTTAACTGTTGCAGTAGCATATTTATCATATATTATCATAGTTCTTAGACGAAGCATAGTTCCATCTTTACGTAAAAACTGTTTTATTGGAGAAATACACATCACCCTGGCTTCTAATGTTATTTCACGTGCACCTATGTATAATTCCTTTAGATTCATTTCAATTTTTAGTGGTTCTGTTAGTTTTACATCAAGATCAGAAGCTACCAAAAAAAGTGCACCCTGGTCAGTAAGATAACCAGATCCTACAACTGTTTTCTTTTGTTTAATCATTTTCTCGATATGATCTCTAGTAAGTTCTGGTTTCTGTTCAAGTAATTTATTAAATAATTCTTTAAATTCTGGCAACTATTTATGTAATATTGAATTACATTAATAAAAATTTCATTAAGTAAATTAATAGGTATAGAAACATAAAAATATGTCTTGCATAAATGCTGTATCTCTCCATAAATCATATGCTAATATTAACGCAGTATCTGACGTACATTTATCTGTGCAATATGGTGAAATATTTGGTTTTATTGGTCCTAATGGTGCTGGTAAGTCAACATTAATAAAATTATTGACTACTTTGATAAAACCAACTAGTGGTGAATTGAGTATATTTGGTATTGATGCTATTAAACATCCATTAAGAATTAGAAATAAAATAGGGGTTATATTTCAAAAACCTAGCTATGAACCATTTTTAACTGTTGAAAAATCATTGGATAAATATGGAATGCTGTGGAATGTTAATAAAATTGAAAGAGAGATTAGAAAAAAAAAAATAATTAAAGAATTTAATTTAGAAAAAATACAACATAGAAGAAATAATGACTTATCAATTGGCCAGAGACGTATAGTACAGATTGCACGTGAGTTTATGCACAACATGAAACTGTTATTTTTAGATGAACCAGCTGTAGGACTAGATCCATACTTTAAAAGAAATCTGCTAGATTTTATGAGTACCAAGGCAAAATCTGGGCTTACTATATTTTTTACAACTCATGTACTAACAGAAGCTGAATACATCTGTGATAAAATTGCAATAATGAACAATGGGAAAATCATAACAACTAGTTCCCCACAAGACTTAAAAAACCATTTTAGTGATACCAAAAGAGTAAAAATATACATCTCAAAAACAAAACAAACTGTATTAGATGAGATATCAAAAATAGGTGACTGTGAAATTAATTATGAAGACTTGGTGATTTTAATAGGATCTAATAACACTGAAACTACATTATTAAAAACTTTAGAAATATTGAATTATAATAGCGTACATATAGAAGATCTGTATTATATTAAAAATAACCTAGAAGATGTTTTTCTTAAGATAGTCAGTGAATAATGCATCAAATAATTAGACTTATTAATAGAAACCTTACTGTCACGATTACTCCAATGTTCTTAATTTGGCAAATTGTTTTCCCATTAATTTATATATTTATAGCTGGTTTTGCATACACATCACTAATAAGCAATGTTGTATTTCAAAATAGATCTATAGATTACCAATCATATTTAGCTACTGGAATGATTGGATTTAATATAATGAATAGCACTCTTGTGTCTGGAACTATTATATGGAATGATAGAAAGCACGGAATGTTTGAACAAATATTGGTAGGACCATTTACAAAAATACATTATATATTTAGTAATATGTGTACGATAGGAATAATTGGTTTTTCAAGTGCGGCAATTATAATGATAATAGGATATCCAGTATTTTTTAAATCTGCTGAATTTAATTTACTTACAATACCTATTATAATTTTTATTTCTATAACAGGATCTATTTTATTTGGTTCTATCGCATCTATAATATCCACAATTATAAAAACAAGTGAATTATTTAATGTGATTACAAATAGCATATTTCTATTTTTTGCATTTGCAAGTACTGCATTTTATCCTGCAACAAGATTACCAGAAGCACTTTCTATTGTATTTTATATTAATCCATTGACATATGTAGTAGATATAATTAGAGCTGCAATCTTTAATTTGTATTCTGATATAATAGTACTGGAAATCTTTATTATTGCTGTATTATCATTATGTTCATTTTTTATAGCTATAAAATTTGTTGCTGATATAGATTTTTAATGTTTTGTAGCCCGGCCCAGATTCGAACTGGGGTCAAAGGCTCCAAAGGCCCTTATGCTTGACCTCTACACTCGGCAATAATTTCTACCGGGCTGCCGGACAATATATTAACCATATTCATGTTAATGACATTTTCTATTTCATACTTTTGGAATAATATAAATTTCAATACGTTTTTTTTGTCTTTTTATTATATACATGCATGAAAAATGCTGTTGTCTATGGACTTAGTGCAGAAGGCTATTCACTTGCTTGTAAAATATCTATTAAAGGAGTAAATGTTCATATAATAGATGAATCTACATCATCAGCAATAAATTTAAAACCCGAAACTGTAAAATCATATCCTAACATATCATTACTTAAAGAATATGAACAATTACTTTCAGTGGTACCAATAGATGTGGCCATATCCAGTTCACAATACCTGTTTTTTGCCCCAAGAATAAGAAAAACAGGATTTGATACAAAAGATGAAGTTAACGCTAAATTTAAAGATGCAGTAGCTCCTGTGAAAAAGAATAGCTCAATTATATATAACTTGCCAACAGGGCTAGGTGGTAATAATGAAAATATGTTGTTGCTAGAACATATAACGGGACTGGAAATAGGAAAATCTATCTCGTATTTCTATTATCCGTTGAACAGTACGTATGAGCCATGTTTTATAGGCTCTTTCAATAATAAACAAGACTTGGTATTGGGTGATCTTCTATGTGATAATAAAAAAAATTTTATACCAATACAATCTGCTGAACAATTCCATGTAGTACATATAACATCTAGATTTTCAAATCTGTGTAGTATATTAGAGGTATGTAAATCTGTAAAAGATGATAAATTAAAAAGTGATGTGGCATATAAGGAGTTTAAGAATATTTTTCTTGATGATATAGTATGTGAATTATATGATCTACGATCCATAGGTTCATCATTTGATAATATACATACTCTCATGTATTTTATTAATGGTAGCACTAAAAGTATTAATGGATATATCAAAAGATTGACAGATAAAATAAGGTTCATTCTTAAAAAAAATTCCCTGAAGGCTAGCAAAACAAAAATCATATTATCGTGGAAAATAGATCAAAATGATATTAGAGGTGATAAGCTAGAAATGTTGAATAATATTACAACTAAAATTAAAGATTATGTGATAGATGTAGAAGCACACATGGATCCAAATTTTGATCTATTTCATAATGAAAAAACTGTTATATTCGTAGCATGTTCTAAATATGACTATAAAACTATAGTTGACAAAAGAAAAAATAGTGGTATTATAATCATTAAAGCTAATCCTTTATATGAAACTTTACGATAAAAATAAATTTATGTTAAACTAATGTAGTATTATCTTGGAACAATATATAACACCTACCACAGAACCAAAAGAACAAGATACAACACCTACCACAGAACCAAAAGAACAAGATACAACACCTACCACAGAACCAAAAGAACAAGATACAACACCTACCACAGAACCAAAAGAACAAGATACAACACCTACCACAGAACCAAAAGAACAAGATACAACACCTACCACAGAACCAAAAGAACAAGATACAACACCTACCACAGAACCAAAAGAACAAGATACAACACCTACCACAGAACCAAAAGAACAAGAAGAACTACTAATAAAAGATAGACATATAGATCTACTAGAAGAAAAATTACAACGATCAATAGTAGACTTTCAAAATTTAGAAAAACAAATTAAACTAAATGTTGAAAACCAAATAAATTATAAAATAGATAAATTCATGATGGATTTTCTTGAGATTTATGATGATCTTGTACGTGCAAAGAATATATTAGACTCTGAAGAAGTAAATACAAGTGGAATTAGATCCATATTGAAAAATATTACATCTTTATTAACAAAGTATAAAGTCAGTCCCATTGAAGCGTTAGGTGAATTGTTTGATCCAAATTTTCATGAATCTATAAAGATTATAGAAGATGACACATTAGATGAGAATACAATAACAAAAGAAATTAGGAAAGGATATATTTCTCATAATAGAGTAATTAGACCAAGTATAGTGGTAATATCAAGAAAATTAAAAGGTGATTGAAATGGCTAAAATAATTGGTATTGATTTAGGAACAAGTAATTCAGCAGCTGCAGTGGTGATGGGAGGAAAACCAGTGCTTATACCAGCAGCAGAAGGAATGTCAATAGGAGGAAAAGCATTTCCATCATATGTGGCATTTAGTAAAAGTGATGAGTTACTTGTTGGTGAACCAGCAAGAAGACAAGCAATTACTAATCCAGATAAAACAATAGTTGCTGCTAAGAGGAAGATGGGCACTGATCATATATTTAAAATAGATAACAAAGAGTATAAACCTCAGCAAATATCTGCATTTATTCTACAAAAAATAAAAAAAGATGCTGAATCTTTTATAGGAGAAAAAGTAGAAAAAGCAGTAATTACTGTGCCTGCATATTTTAATGATAACCAACGACAAGCAACTAAAGATGCTGGAACTATAGCTGGAATTGACGTGGTACGAATAATCAATGAGCCTACTGCAGCTTCACTTGCATTTGGTTTAGATAAAACAAAAGTAGATATGAAGATACTTGTATTTGATTTTGGAGGAGGTACATTAGATGTTACTGTAATGGAAATGGGGAGTGGTGTTTTTGAAGTCTTGAGTACTTCAGGTGATACAAATCTAGGTGGTACTGATATGGATAAAGTAATAATTGATTATGTTGTTGATGATTTTAGAAGAATTACTGGCATAGATCTTACAAAAGATAGTACTGCAATGACAAGAATTAGAGAAAGTGCAGAAAAAGCAAAAATTGAATTGTCTACAGTATTGGAAACAGATATTAATTTACCATTTATTTCATATGATCAATCTTCAGGCACACAAAATCTAGAGTTGAAATTGACAAGAGCTAAACTAGATGAGCTTATAACACCAATAGTTGAAAAATGTAGGCCTTCAATTGAAAAAGCACTCAGAGATTCAAAGCTTCCTTCTTCAGACATATCAAAAATTGTGTTGATAGGAGGACCAACTCGAATTCCACTAGTTAGGAAATTTGTCGGTGATATGATTAGTAAAGACCCTGAGAGTGGTGTTGATCCTATGGAAGCTGTTGCGCTAGGTGCAGCTATTCAAGCTGGAATAATAGCTGGTGATGTTACAAGTGATATTGTATTACTAGATGTTACTCCACTAACTCTTGGCATTGAAACGCTAGGAGGTGTTAGAGAACCACTAATAGAGAGTAATACTACAATACCAATATCTAAAAATAAGACTTTTACTACTGCTGCAGATAATCAAACTGCAGTTACAATTCATGTAGTCCAAGGAGAAAGATCAATGGCTGCTGACAATGTTTCATTGGGAAGTTTTAATCTTTCTGATATACCTCCTGCGCCTAGAGGAATTCCACAAATAGAAGTTAAATTTGACATAGATACAAATGGAATACTTAATGTAACAGCAAAAGATCTAGGTACTAAAAAAGAAGCAAAAATAACAATTGAAGTAGCATCAAAGTTATCTAAAGATGAAATTGAAAGATTAAAACAAAATGCAGAAAAATTTGCAGACGCCGATAAAGAAAAAAAAGAATCCACAGATATTAAAAATCAAGCTGAAAGCTATATTTACACTACTGAAAAATTAGTTAACCACGATCTGAAAGATAAAATTAGCCAAGAACATGGGATAAAGATAAATAATGCCATAAAAGAATTGAAAGAATCTTTTGATAAAGATAAAGATACCATAAAATCAAAATTAGATATATTGACAAAAATGGTTAATGAAATTACAACTGAACTCTATAAAAACATACACGCATCTGATAAAAAAGGCACTGGTGATACTAGTACAACAAATGATGATAATATTAAAAAAAATAATGAGAAAAACTAATTTTTTGTGATATAATATAACAGGAATGAGTGCAAAACGTGATTACTATGAAGTTTTAGGTATAGATAAAACATCATCTTATAGTGAAATAAAGTCACAATATAGAAAACTGGCACTAAAATTTCATCCTGACAGAAATAAATCTAATGAAGCTGCAGAACATTTTAAAGAGATCTCTGAAGCATATGCAGTCTTATCAGATAATGAAAAAAGAAAAATCTATGATACATATGGCCATGTAGGAGTGGATGGTAGATATAGTACAGAAGACATATTCAAAGGTGCTAGTGGTAATTTTGATGATATATTTAATGATATTTTTGGTAGATCAACTGGTGGTTTTGAATCTATTTTTGAAACTTTAAGGGGATTTGGAGGATTTGGAAAACAAAAAGGGAATGATATGCTCTACGAAACATCCATTACACTTGAAGAAGTGTTCCATGGTAAACAAGTAGAGGTAAATCTAAATAAAAATATAGTGTGTGATATATGCAAAGGGTCTGGGTGCTATCCAGGAAGTTCTAAAACAACATGTTCTACATGTAATGGAAGTGGACAAGTAAGACATGCACGTAATATGGGTTTTTCAACTTTTGTAACAGTAGAACCATGTAGATTATGCCACGGGCAAGGTATTTCTATAGAAAAACCATGTAAAAACTGTAAAGGTAGTGGTCAAAAAAAAGGTATTAAAAATATTAAATTTAATATACCTCCTGGAATAGAAAATGGAGACTACACAATACCAGGAGAAGGTGAGATGATACAAGGTGGCGTAAGTGGTGATTTAGTTATACGTGTAAAAATTAAACAACATCAGAAATTTAGAAGGGATGGTGCAGATATTTTTTATGATGAAAAAATAGATATGTTTGATGCAGTGTTAGGTAAAAAAATCTACGTTCCTACACTAAATGGAAGTAAAAAAATTAAAATAGAATCTGGTAGCCAACCCAATACTATAATTAAACTAAAAGGAGAAGGATTACCTAGGAGTTCATATGGGAAAGGGGACCAATATATTAGACTGGTTGTAATCATACCAAAAAAGCTAAACAAATATCAAAAAGAAACATTAGAAAAACTTAAAGATGATTTTTGACATGACAGAATTGTATAATAGTGCGTGTAATGTATATGTCGTATTATATGCAAAAGACATATTGTACTTTTTTTTTATAGTTATTGCGGGAATAACCAAGATCGGTCAATGGTGTAAGATTCAGATTCTTATCTTTTAGAAGTTCGTGGGTTCAAATCCCACTTCCCGCATCACATAAACTATAAATAATCTTAAACAATAGTAAGTTGAATTATTAATATGGATAATATTAAAAAAATTAGTAATAGAGGTACATCAAGTAGCAATGTTAAAATATCAGAATCTCAGTGGGCAGGAGAAAAATATAAAAAATATCAAAAAAAGCAAAAAGAAATGCATGTTGACTCGTATATTACAATAGGGAGAGGAACAAAAAACATAAAGCTTGCTGATATTAGTGATACAAAATCTATCTCTACAAGAGGTAGTTACATATCAACTGAGCGTGGTACAAAAAGAAGAAAACTGACCTAGTCATTATTATATAATACAGCATCTATCTTTTTTTGTAATATTTGATTTATTATTTTTCCAGAAGTTTTTCCACGTAATGCCTTCATAGCTAATCCCATCAAAGCGTTTATGGCTCTATATCTTTCTTTTTGTATAAAAGCTCTATTATTATTAACTACGGAATCTAGAATTGTATCCATGTTAACTTGATTTATGCTTATTTTTTTTATAATCTCTGTTATTGATTTTGTTTTTTTGGTCATAACATTTCTAAAAATAATCTCAATAGCTTCATTTGTAATTATATTATCTGCTAACGAATCAAATACTTTTATAATATCACTGTTAATCAAATGATTTAAATTTAATCCTTCTCTTTGCAATTTTGTTATTGTAGAGCAGAGTATAGAAGCAACAAAGTTAGGAGAATGTTTTTTATTGGAACAAATACTTTCAAAAATATTTAAATAGTTAGAATCAAAAATTTGTTCTGCTAGTTGTGAGTTTATGTTATATTTTTTCTTGATACATATTATTGATTCGTCCCACGACATAAACTTATCATTTTTCGCGGTTTTTATTTCTTCTTTTGTTATAATTATAGGTAAAATATCTGTTTCTGGATACATTCTAGATGCTCCAGATTTTGGACGTAGAAATAATGTTTTGCCATTTAATGTGGCCATTCTAGTTTCAGATGGTATAGAGCTTTTTGAATCCTCAATTCTTTTTACCAAATAGCTAATCGTAACATCTATGTTATGCCTACTACCAATCAATATTACAAATCCATCATTTGAACATATTTTTAATACATTTTTGATACACTCAATCTGTCTCTTATCTATCTCTTTATTTGGAAGATTATCTGAACAAAAAATATAATCCATCCCAAAAAATCTTATAACTTGATTTAACTCATTCTCAATACTTATACCATTATATTTATATTTTAGCATACCTGAAAAATTTTTTAATTTGATTAGTTTTATTCTAAAATTATTTTTTAATAGTTTTTCATTAGATCTTAAATTAATAAGATCAGTCATATCGTATATATCATTCTGTGTTATTTTTTGAGGATCTATTTTTTTTAAAATCTTTGAAATCATTAATAAACTATATTGTCTTCTTGCTTCATATTCTACTACTTTTTCTAATTGATCCAGGTTCTGTATTCCTTTTACTTCTACTACGTTGCCTCCTTTTATAGAAATATTCACATCCTGTCTTATTGTCCCAATTCCTCTTTTTACTTTTTTTGTTACACGTAATGATCTACCTAATGAAAAAGCAATTTTTCTAATATCTGCTGGACTAGTATTTATAGGTTCTAACACGATTTCTATAAGTGGAATACCTAATCGATCTAAACTATATTCCCTAACATTGTTTTGATCATTAAGTAATCTTGCAGCATCTTCCTCCAAACAAATAGTTTGAATATTTATTTTTTTTTGGTTTACTGTTATACTGCCGCCTTGAGATATTAATATAGTTCTTTGAAATCCTGTTGTATTTGATCCGTCTACCACAATTTTTCTCATTACATATGTTTCATTAAAAATATTAGAATTTAGATTAGAAGCAATTATAATAGATATATCCTTTGCATTACTATTAAGATTATGTGGAGGCTCTTCATCTTCTTCTACTAGACAGCTATTTTTAGTTGTATAGTATATCATCGCTTTAGATTTGACGTTCTCAAATAACGCAGATGGATCATATTGTCCTAATTCACTTTTGGAAGCTTTTAATCTTCGTAAAATTGTTTTTTTGTAGTGATTATTTTCTGTTGCTTTACAACTGCAAAATAATTTTTGTTTTGTTAACAATTGTTGATGAATCTCCAAGCCCACTAATAATCCAATATTCTCTATATTAAAATTAGACATTAAAATTCAGACGCAATATTTTTTAACATTAGCTTTTTCATTTCTTTAATATTTTTAGTGTTTCCTAATGCCCACATTGCTTTTACCAAAGCTGTCTCTGGAATTATACCATGTAGAGATATCACTCCTAATTCTTTTAACTTTCTGCCGCTTTCATATACATCCATTTGTACATTACCATTAATACATTGTGATGTCATCCCAAGGAACAGTCCTTTCTTATTAGCTTTTTTTATACTCTTATACATAATTTTACCTATATGTCCTAGACCTGTGCCCTCAAAAATTATTGCTTTGTAATTATAATCCATTATATTATCAATAAATCTATTGTCATAACCAGGATAGTACTTTACCAATACTACCCTGGAATCAAAATTAAGTTTTGGATTGTACTGTTCTTGACTAACTATATCACTAATATTTTTTATAATACGATTTCCTTGTATCAAAAATGCAGGCTCATTCCCAATTGTTTTAAATGCACCACGTTTACTAGTATGATTCTTTCTTACCCTTGTACCAATATGGCATGCAACAATATCATCATTCTCATCATTATGCATAACTACAAAAACTCCATTAATGTTTACTTTAATAATTAATTTTACTGCAGAAATTAAATTTATAACAGCATCTGATGATGGCCTATCAAATGATCTCTGAGAACCTACTAAAGCTATTGGAATAGGAAAACCAGATAATGCAAAAGAAAGATATGCTGCAGTATAGTGCATTGTATCTGTACCATGAGAAATTATTATCCCTTTGTACGACTTATAATTGCTAGAATTTATTTTTTCAGCTATTTGTTTCCAATGCATTGGAAGAAAATTTTCTGACGCTTCCAGAAACACAATATCTGTATATATATCAGCAATACCAGCAAGATCTGGTATTGATTCATTTATTTCTTGTGCGCTTAAAGTTGGTACTACTCCACCTGTTACATAATCTATCTTGCTTGAAATTGTACCACCTGTAGATAATAATAGAATTTTAGGTAACGATATATTATGATACTTATTATTTGAAGCGGTATCTTTTATTTTTATACTTCTAACTACAGTCATCTTTCGTATTGTATCTATACATATACCTATATTATATCCATTTTTGAGTTTTATTACTATATTATTACTATTACCATGCCCATATCCTGGCATCAATATTCCTGTATGCTCTATGTCGTTACACTCAGTTCTAATTAAATCACCGGTGCTGATCTTAGTATTATTTATAACTATAGAACCATCATTATTAGTACATGTCATTTACCTATAGTATGACGCAACTACTTTTTGTCCTATCTTTAAATCCTTTTGCTCTCTAACTTTTTTAACAGCTTCTTCAAAATGCCTCATGGTAACTTTTGCATTCAACGCACTTTTTTCTATTTCTTTAGCTTCTGGGTGATTATCCAAATGTTCATGAATTACCAATGATACTGCTGTATTTGCTATAGCCGCTACATCTGCTCCAGTCATTCCATCAGTTATTTCAGCTATTTTATCCAGATCCACATGCGATGGATTCTTAGGATCTAACACAACAGGTATTGGCTTTATATTTATATCCAAAATACTTCTTCTACCTTCTTTATCTGGTGCAGGAATTTGTATTATCTTATCAAATCTTCCAGGTCTCAATAATGCTGGATCAATCATGTCAGCTCTATTTGTAGCAGCTAATACTACTACACCTCTTAAATTCTCCATCCCATCTAATTCAGTTAATAATTGACTTACTACTCTTTCTGCAACTGCTGTTTCTCCACCGGCACCTCTTATAGGTGCAATAGAATCAATCTCATCAAAAAATATAACGCATGGAGATGCTTGTCTAGCTCTTCTAAATATTTCTCTTATCCCACGTTCTGATTCACCTACCCATTTTGACAATAATTCTGGACCTCTCACAGAAACAAAGTTAGCTTCGCTTTGAGTAGCTACAGCCTTCGCAAGAAGTGTTTTTCCAGTACCACTTTGACCATGTAATAATATGCCGCGTGGCATTCTATGCCCCAATTTATCATATAATGCAGGATACTTCATAGGCCACTCTACAGCTTCCTGAAGCTCCCTTTTAACTGCCTTCAGTCCTCCAACCTCTTCCCATTTTACATCAGGATTTTCTATGAATACTTCTCTCATACCTGATGGCGTTACTTCTATCAGTGCCTTTTGAAAATCTTCAGCATTTACAATTAACTTATCTAATGTTTCAGGAGGTATCTTTTCATCTTCTAAATTAAGTTCAGGTAACAACCGTCTTAAACATTTCATGGCACTTTCTTTACATAAATATTCCAAATCTGCACCAACATATCCATGACTTACTGCAGCAATTTTATCTACATTTACATCATCTGTTAATGGCATATTTCTTGTATGTATAGCAAGTATGTCTTTCCTGCCTTTTTTATCAGGAACTTTGATCTCAATCTCTCTATCAAATCTACCTGGTCTTCTAAGTGCTGGATCTATTGCATTTGGTCTATTTGTAGCTGATATTACTATTACTTTTCCTCTAGCTTCTAACCCATCCATAAGAGAAAGCATCTGTGAAACAACTCTTCGCTCTACTTCCCCAGTAACTTCTTCTCTTTTTGGTGCAATAGAATCTATTTCATCAACAAAAATTATTGACGGAGACTTTTCTCTAGCTTCTTTAAAAATTTCTCTCAGTCTTGCTTCACTCTCTCCATAAAACTTACTCATTATTTCAGGTCCAGATATACTTATGAAATGTGCATTGCTTTCATTAGCAACTGCTTTTGCAAGAAGAGTTTTACCTGTACCAGGAGGACCATATAGTAGGACACCCTTAGGAGCCTCTATCCCTAATTTCTCAAATATTTCTGGATGTCTTAAAGGCAGTTCAATCATTTCTCTGACCTTTTTAATTTCGTCAGTAAGGCCTCCTATATCTTCATATGTTACCTGTGGAACTCCTCTTAATGTTTCTCCTTTTTCTGCTATATGGAATACTGTTTTTTGAGTAATTAGAACAGCGTCTGCAGCAGGAGTAACACTAATTACTTGAAATGTAAGTCTTCCTCCGAAATATGGAACCATTACATTATCTCCCTTAATCAATGGAACACTTTCTAATGCATCTGCTAAATAACGTTCGTCTATTGGTGGTATAGCTTCTAATGGAGCAACTACAATCTTTTCAGCTGCCATAGCCTTTATTTTTTTTACTGAGATTGTATCACCTATTGCTATTCCTGAATTATTGCGTCCCAAACCATCTATTCTTATTATTCCTTTTCCTTCATCAGATGGATACAGTGGCAAACATTTAGCAACAGTCCTTCGTTTGCCTTTAACTTCAATAACATCCCCAGTTGAAGCACTAAGTGCATCCATAGAATCATAATCAATTCTAGCTACCCCTCTTCCTACATCTCTGGTGTATGCCTCTAATACTTTCAGTGATAGCACATTTTGATTCATAGCCAAATTTACTCTGCATATTTTTTATATCCTTTATGTTTAAATTTTATTATATTATATGACCAAAACCTTAAAATTCTTATTAAAAAATCTTACTTGGTGGGAAAACGACCATTAGTTCGTAGGCGTGGGCGTGGTGGTATGCAATTTAGGTCCACTAATAGAAAAATATCCAAGGCTAGATATCCACCGTATCCTTTACACGAACAACATGAAGGTGAAGTAATTGATTTAGTGCACGAACGAGGAAGGGATGCACCACTAGCAAAGGTTAGATTTAAAAACAGTACAGTTTCATATATTCCAGCTGTTGTTGGAACAAAAATAAATTCTAAAATTCAGTTTGGACTGAAGTCAGGTGTTGTAAAAGGCAATATTATAAGCATTCAAAATATTCCCGACGGAATTAATATTTGTAACATAGAAAAACATTTTGGTGATGGTGGTACAATAGTAAAATCAGCTGGTACTACAGCAATAGTATCATCACATGGATCCGGTGGTGTAACAATAAAATTACCTTCAGGCAAGTTTGTTATACTTAATCCAAAAAATAGAGCAATGATAGGAACTTTAGCAGGAAGTGGAGTGGCTGAAAAGCCGTTTATGTCAGCTGGCATGAAATGGAGAAGATCAAGATCAAAAGGAAGAAAATATCCTATAGTAAGAGGTGTAGCACAGGCTGCATATGTTCATCCACATGGTGGAGGTAGACATCAACACGTAGGAAAAAGTTCAACCGTTGCGAGAGATGCTCCACCAGGTGCTAAAGTAGGCAGCATAGCAGCAAGAAAGACTGGTCGTTCTAGAATAAAGGAACGTAAGTAGTAAACTGTCAACTAATATTATTAAGACATGCTAAAAAAAAGGGCCCATATTTTTATTAAAGGAAAAGTACAAGGGGTATTTTTTAGACAATCACTAAAAACAGTAGCAAAAAAAAATAATGTTAAAGGCTTTGTAAAAAATATTGATGATGGAAGTGTAGAAGCAATAGCTGAAGGAAATAATGCAGATGTATTACAACTAATAGAATGGTGTCATACAGGTCCAGCTAGCTCTAGGATAGATCATGTTGAAATAATATACGAAAAACACAAGAAACAATTTAAAACATTTGATGTATTGTATTAAATAATTTTTATTGTTGTAGATGGTTATATTATATAAATCTAGAAACGAATTATATAATTAGTGATAGTAGTCCTACTAACTCCAATCGCAGTTGGCAACCCCATTCCAAAATACACAAGATCCACCACGTTGACGAAGAAGCGTGGCTATTCTATCTTAGAGTTGCTCCCTCCCGGTACTGGCCCATTTCAATAGTCAAACCTTAGATCATTCCTTCAAATAATCATAGGTCTATAACCACCCTCTTCGGCGTGATTTCATATCAGTATATTAAGCGGGAATTTCCATCTACGAAATTTACCTAGCAGTTACTGACCTCTGCTTATAGCCGGTTTCAGAATAGGGCACGGCTAGCACCCAGATCCTACCTACTATCTACTATACTAGAAATTAGTGTTATATTTGCATTAGGTTTTTTTAATTTTTGATGTTATATTACATACAGAACAAATCTCACTTGTACACAAGCTTCCACAATTATAACAGCTTCGTCTTTGTTTATGTTGAAATCTTCCTATTGTTTGTGCTATTTTTAATGTTGACCTAAATAAATTATTTTTTATGCCATTATGCTCATTTTCTAATGAATTAATAAATTCACGAATTTCTGTTCGTATTCCTTCGTTCATATGAGGACACGATTCTGACTGAAATGGTATCCCATTAATAAATGCAAAAAAAACTATTTCTGATTCATAAATCTCACAAAATGGTTTTATTCTTCTTGGAAAATTATTAGTTTCTGGATACATAAAACCAATTTTGTCCACATCACCAGAAATCATATTAATCAAGAATGTTTGAACCATATCATCTAGATTATGGCCAGTAGCTATTATGTCACAATTTATATCCTTTGCTGCGTAGTCTATTGCTCTTCTTCTTAATATACCACAAATTGAACATGATGATATTCTTGATGTTCTTAAATCAAGTGCATCGTCTAAAGTTAGATCAAACAAATCTTTATATGAGTATATCTTATGTTCTATACCTAATTTATTACAAAAATTTCTTGTTATCATTAAGGATTCTTCTCTATACCCAGAGATGCCTTCATCTATAGTTACTGCATTAATATTGCAATTCAATTTATTAGAGATCTTATTTAATATGTATAATAACACTAGTGAATCCTTTCCACCAGACACAGCCACACATACATGATCATTCCTTTTCATCATATTGTATTTTAAAATAGTTTTGGATGTTTTTAGAAAAATAGAATTTGAGAAACAATTACCGCACAATCTTTCACCAGAATATTTTCTTGAGAATACTACATTACTATCATTACATTTGCTACACATGGTAATAGTACTAGTCTCATTCTTGTGATATTGGTCCGTGTTTGTCATATCGTAAACCAACCAGATTTTATGTAGGATAATGCAATATTTAATACAAATAGAATAGATGTGAAAGAATAAACTACATACATTATGATTTCATTATGATGTTTTGATACATTTTTATCTATCATACATTGAACAAATTTCCCTCCGTCTAATATTGGTAGTGGTAGCATGTTTATTATCCCTATAAAAAATGAAATCATCCATAACCATAATAAAAACATGGACACTTCACGATTTGTCCACTCTATGAATCCATATAGTGGTTTATATGAAATTGAATTATCTCGTATTATGCCTATTAGTCCACTTTCTGGATCATCAGCATTCTGAATAGTCTTAATATGAAATTCTAATTTTTCACCATCGCGAGTTACTGTGACAGTAATGACATCATTTGGTAATATTTTTACATTTCTAAAATCTATAGGAGTTATGATATCTGTATTCTCTATCTTAATAATAATATCACCAGGAATCATCCCAGCTTTCTCAGCACCAGACTCCTCCATTATTGAAATTATTGCAACTCCATTCGGTTTCTCGTAAAACCAGCTTAATAAAGGCTCAGGTAATATAATTGCAAAAATGGATTTGTAACTAAAATAATTCCTAAAATAAATGAAAATATCATATTTGATGTAGCTCCTGCTCCGATCACTCTAAGTTTAGATATTTTTTTTGCATTGGTAAATTCATCGTCGTCTGGTTCAACGAATCCAGCAAACATTGTAATAAACACAATAAACCCACCAGTTTTTATTTTTATTTTTTCTAATGTAGAGACTATTCCATGTGCACCTTCGTGTATGACTAATACTATTGGTACAGACAATAAAAAATACGCTATTGATGAAGAAGAAGTTAATGTTATACCTGGTATTAGTAAAGTCATCTCAGAAAACTTGGTAGGCTCTATAAAAAAATTGAAAATATTATGTAATAAAAACCAAAATGCGAAACACATCATAGAAAAACCAGCAAATACACTTACATTTGCAAATATGTATACAATTTGTTTATTTTTTGATAATAATTTTGTAAATAGTGACTGTATTTTGTTATTCTTATAAGTGATGCTATATATCTTTATTTTAAAACCGTATCTTTCTAATTTTAAGATTTTGAATAAAACTATCATTAGTGTCCACACTATTAATACATATATTATTGAATTTTCTGTTATTAGATCAATGTTCAATACAACTGTTACTTTTTTAATTACATACATTTATCATTTACTATGGAATTTGTAATTTTGGTATCAACATTTCCAAATAAAAAATCAGCAATTAATATTGCATATAAATCAGTTAAGGATAATCTTGCTGCATGTATTAATATTATTAAAACTTTATCAATTTATTCATGGGAAGGTAGAATTAATGATTGTAGTGAATATATAGTTTTTTTTAAGACAACTAAAAAAAATAAATCAATTTTAAAAAATATTATTAAAGAAAACCATACTTATGATATTCCAGAAATAATAGAATTAAATGCATTTTCTTTAACTAAAAAATATTCTGATTGGTTAGTACAACAAACACTAAATTCCTACGGGAAACCTTAACACAGATATTATTCCTCCTAGTCCACTGACACGTAATCCTATGTCAGTAGTAGAATCCACGCTATAAACTTTAACGCCTTTCTTTTCAATACTATTCAAGAATTTAATTATTTTTACCTCATCATCAGTTTTCATAATTTTCTCTGAAAATACCACTGATTCTATTGCATTAAATTTATCAGCATTTATAGTTTCAACAAGTCCAGTAGTAAACTTTTTACTTTTCTTGTGAACCATAAACATTATTTCATCAATAATATTTGCAACTTTTGTTAGCTTGCTTTCAGTCATCAGATTTTTCATTGTTTGTGATTTAATGAATATGTGAATTCCATCCTCCCCACTTGAATCTATCCCATCAACCACATTAATTGCATGCTGTTTAATTCTAATTATAAGATAATTGCATAGCTTTTTTTTAATTTCACCCGGACCAAAAATTATAATCGCATCATTTTTTTTTAATAATGGAGTAATAGTTTTTTTAATCTCGTCAAAAAATTTTTCTATATTTAAATTAGTTTTATATTGCTTTCCACTAAATCCAAAATATATATCTTGTAGTAGCCGTAGGTGTGTACCTTTTAATATTCCTATTCCGCAATTTCCAGTTTCTATGGATAGAAGTAAAAAGCCAGTTTGCTTATTTCCATTAATGAGTTTTTTTTCATAACCACCCCATTCCTTTTTAATTAATTTTATATTGTCATTAATACTTACATAAATAGAGTGATGACTTCCGTTAGAAACAGACTCATTATCTGATTCAACGATTGTTCCATGTATATGTAACCTATCAAATATATCATTTAGTGATACTCTTTCAACTTGCAAAATAATTTTTATATTGACACGTCTGCCTTTGTCAGGTCTATTGTACATATACTCTTTTTTTATTGATCTATTTGTACTCCCAACAATCTTGTCACTATGATTTATTATCCTACGTAAAATTAACAGATCATCAAATTCTTCAGGTTTTGCGTAAATAGAATTCTTATCAATGATTTTTGTAATCATAATTTTTATAGATGATACTATGTGTTACTTTTTACTTTGTTTTTAATGTATTTTGATACCCAGTCTAATGTTATTATTTTACATTCTGAAAGATTTACAAGAGAGTTCTGTGACGCATCACCAGTTAACTTTCCATGATACTTCCTAATCTGTCTCCATTTTAAGTTAGTATTTCCACTCTTAGAATTATATATTACACCCAATACATCTATTGCATTTACGAATATAATTTCACGCATTTTTTTGAGTGTAACTTTGTCTGCAGCTTCTACATAGACAGAACCTAAATCGTCATTCCTTTCTGGAAATATCTGATAATCGTCAAAATAACTTCTTGGTATAAATGAGTTACATGTACTTATTATTATGAATTTTCTAAAATTCTCTAATGAAGTGGAAGTATCTATGTAGACCATCTTTTATAATATATTGTTATTTTGTTGCTTATCAAGCTTCTTAAGACTACTAGTAACTTGATTATACACGCACTAACTATCACATGTATATATATATGAATATACTACAGACATTGAATTATGATTCTATAATAAAGTAGACATACAATTAATTTAAATTTTATGCCTTCTTGTTACTCTTAAATTCATCATCATGATTTTGTGGTCCATGACTACAGCTAACACAGCCTATCTTGAAACCACCAGCAGCAGTATTTTTAACATACTTTATACAACCACAGAAACACGTCATAAATAGATCAATGTACATACTACTATAAGTTATTTTATATGCAGCAACATTTTCCGCGTGGTATACTATTATCATGTGGACATTTTTTAGGGTGTTTTAGCATAGTACAAATTGCATTAGTAAACTGTTCGTTCATATGATGCTCTATTCCACAGACCATTTCTTCGTCCATTGCTACCTTTAAAGCACTATCCATTAACACTTCTAAAATCCTACTATTACGCATCATTATGGAGCCTATTTTTTCTCCTATTTTTGTTGATTCTACACTAGATTTGTTATAATTAACTAATTTCTCCCCATCTAATTTTTTTAACATTTGAATAACACTTGACTGTCTTACATTAAGCATTTTTGCAATAACGCTAATTTTTATAGGTTCTTTTTTTTCTTTTATATGCCATATCGCTTTAAGATACATCTCAATGTGTTCTTTATCAGCTGTACCAACAAAAAGAATTTCATCGTTTTGCGTTGTCATTAACCATCTTCACGAGAATCTTTTAATAAATATTCAAAATATTCAGTTGCAAAACCTGCTAGTCCAGTATGATCTGCCCAAATTGCTATAAACTTATCAGAATCTCTCTCCTGATTAAATAATATCATTACATATCTTTTATCACAAATAATCCCACCTCCAAACAGCGTATTTTTTATTTTTATTTTGGCAAATCTTGATATTAATTTTAGATATTCTTTTTTTGTTTTGTCCGACATCAATACCGTTATCATGATATTTCTGTCATGCAATAGCCTTAACTTTGGTAATGCCTGTTTTAATAATCGTTCATCAACTTCCGGTAATGCAACCATCACTTCATTTGTGCATGATTCTATCATTTCTAAAATCTTTGTAGCAATATTTGCTATCCCAGTTAGTACCCAAATATCTGGTTTTTCATTTGTGCCACTTTTTTCATATAGCGGTATTAATTCTTTAAGAATAATACTCTGATTTTTTTTAAATTTAGATTCAATTTTTTGTTTTGTATATTCTAAACCAGTTGTAGGAGATTTTGCAAAATATTTAGTTGGTCTTGAATAATCAGAACCTATCCAACCTTTATCCTCCAATGTTCCTAATACTTCATATATTTTTGAGTATGGTACTCCTGATTTCTGGCTAAGATCTGATGCAGTTAATTCATTTACTTTTAATAGAGATGAATACGTTTTAATCTCATAACTTGTAAGACCAATATTTTCTAATGATTTATGTGTTTTATCAGAAATATTCATAAACTCATTTATTATTTTGACTATTAAAGTTTCCATATATTTTATTCACTAAATATAAGGGGTGTTGTATGAAATTTATTAAATACTACAAAACACACTAAATTCATATGGAATTAATTCAGATCTCTAATCAATCTACCAGGAAAATTGGGAAAAAATCCAGTATTAGATTTACTCAGAGTATATGTCCAGAGTGTAATATGATTTTAGATGCAGAAATATTTGAAAGAAATAGTAAGGTGTACATGACAAAAACATGTCCTACACATGGTGAGTGTGAAGAACTATATTTTGGTTCATATGAACTGTATAAAAAATTTAGTACATATTGGATGGATGGAAAGGGTACACATGCACCAAACGTGACCATTGATAAATGTTCATGTCCAAATAACTGTGGTTTATGTTCTAACCATCTCTCTCATAGTGGTCTTGCAAATATGATAGTTACTAATAGATGTGATCTTACATGTTGGTATTGTTTTTTCTATGTAAAGAAAGGGCTTGAAGGCGCGTATATGTATGAACCAACTCATGATCAAGTTAGGGCAATGATGAAGACATTAAGAGCAGAAAAACCTATTCCTGGAAACTCGATACAAATTACAGGAGGAGAACCTATGCTTAGGGACGATATAACAGACATCATAAAAATAATGAAAGAAGAAGGAGTAGGCCATATACAAATGAATACCAACGGAATAAGACATGCAATGGATCCAGAAGCTGCTAGAGAAGTAAGATTAGCAGGTTGTAATAATCTTTATCTTAGTTTTGATGGAGTTACACCAAGAACAAATCCAAAAAATCATTGGGAGATACCATATACACTAGATAGTTGCAGAAAAACTGGTACTACTGTTGTATTTGTTCCAACTGTGATTAAATCTATTAACGATCATGAATTAGGTGGCATCATAAGATATGCAAAAAAAAATATGGATGTTGTTCATGCTGTAAATTTTCAGCCTGTTTCACTAACAGGTAGAATGGGAAAAACAGAACGTGAAAAATATAGAATAACTATACCTGACTGCATTCAAAGAATAGAAGAACAAACAAATGGAGAAGTTACAATAGATGACTGGTTTCCTGTACCAAGCTGTATGCCACTTACTAATGTAATTGAGGCATTTTCAAATAAACCAAAATATGAATTATCTATTCATTTCGCATGTGGTGCTGGGACATATATATTTGAAGATGAAGACACAAAGAAATTTGTACCTCTTACAAAATTCTGTGATATTCAGGGTATGTTAGAATTATTTGAAGATAAAGTCGGAGAGATACATTCTGGAAAAAATAAATACTTTGTAATGCTTGATGTAGTAAGAAAGCTTTCAAGCTTTATAGATAGAAGAAAGCAGCCTGCTGGATTAGATCTCGCAAAAATGTTTGGGCGTATATTAATGAAAAGGACATTTGATTCTGTAGGATCATGGCATGTAAAAGGTTTGTTCCTTGGTATGATGCATTTTCAAGATAAATATAATGAAGATCTAGAAAGACTCCAACGATGTGATATTCACTATCTAACTCCAGATTTACGAATAATTCCATTTTGTGCTTTCAATGTAATTCCAGAGTGGTATAGAGATAGAATACAGAAAAAGTATTCCATTACTGTTGAAGAATGGGAAAAAAAGAATGGTGTTAAATTAGAAGAAGGGCTTTATCGTGGACTAATGAGAAGAGGAACTGGTGATGAATTGGCAGTGGGTTGTGCAAAAAATCAAATGTTTCACTCACGATAACTAATTTTTTAATATATTATTTACAAAATAATATATAATTGTGATCCACGAATTAAAAATTTTTAATCTTTACTTATTGTATATTTTAAAATAGCTGGTTTTAATTTATTGCTGCTGCGGAAATAACTACATTTAAACAATGTGTTATGTACACCAGATTTTATTGAACTTAAAAACACTAGAATGGAAAGATAACTCAGTAACCATGATCGATCAAACGAAACTACCTGGTAATTTAGTATTTATAAAATGTAATAATTATAATGAAATAGCAAAAGCAATAAAAAATTTAGTTGTACGTGGAGCTCCAGCTATCTGTGTGGCAGGAGTTTATGGTTTATCTTTAGCTGTATTAAAAAGCAAAGCAAATACACGTGGTAAATTGATATATGATCTAGAAAAAGCAAAAAAAGTATTACTGTCTACACGTCCTACAGCAGTTAATTTATCATGGGGATTAGATAAAATAATGAAAACTGCTAAATCATGTAATGATATTGACGAAATCAAAGATCTTGTAGTCAAAGAAGCAAATAAAATAGCACAAGACGATATTAAAAATAATTTATCTATTGGAAAAAATGGATATGAATTATTTGATAGTAATGATATGATAATGACTCATTGTAACGCTGGCTCGCTAGCTACAGTATCATATGGTACAGCATTAGGTGTTATACGTTATGCAAAAGAGCATGGAAAAAAAATTAAAGTAATTGTAACAGAAACAAGACCAATGCAACAAGGTTCACGTCTTACAGCATTTGAGCTAAAATATGACAAAATCAGTGTAGATCTTATACCTGATACTGCAGCTGGATATGTAATGATAAACAAATTAATAAATAAAGTGATAGTGGGAGCTGATAGGATTCTATTAACTGGACATGTTTTTAATAAAATAGGAACATATCAATTAGCAATAATTGCTAAATACCATAGAATACCATTTTATGTAGCAGCTCCGACATCAACTTTTGACTTAAATAATAGAGTACAAGATATTGTGATCGAACAACGTAAACCAGATGAAGTCACAAAAATAGGAAATAAAAAAACAGCTCCTGATAATATCGGTGTAATTAATCCTGCATTTGACATAACTCCACCATACCTAATAACTGGAATAATAACAGAAAAAGGAATAATAAGATCTCCTTACAAAAAATCAATAAAAAAGTTGATTAGATCTAGTCAATAGAAGGTTTTTATTTATTAAACTAATTTTTTAGTTATGAAAGTTGATACTGAAAAAATAAGAGAATCATTAAAACAGTGTATGGATCCTGAAATACAGATTAGTATTGTTGATATGGGGTTAATTTATAATATTGATGTTTCTGACAACAATGACGTTAACATAAGAATGACTATGACAACACAAGGTTGTCCACTTCATGATACACTAATACATGATGTAACACGATATACAAAAAAAGTATATGGAGTAAATCAAGTAAAAATAGACATTGTGTGGGATCCTACATGGTCAATTGATATGATGTCTGAAAATGGAAAGGCCATTCTTAAAAATATGTCAATGCAAAACGTGAATCCAATATCAGTAAACTATGATATTGCAATGCCACAAGGTGTAGGTAAGTTAATAAAACAAGAAGATGGTTCATTGGTTTTGTCCAATGGACACAAGCAAGGATTTATGGTTAATCAACACATTATAGATTTTTGGAAGCTTTGTAACGGTGAAAGGAAGATAACAGAATTAGTTGATATCTTCTCTCAAAAAAAAGGCTTGAAGAGAACACATGTGGAGAAAGAAGTCATGCAACTTATTAATCAACTGCGTGAAGGAGGACTAATAATAATAAATCAAAATGAATTACCAAATGTGAAGTTTAAAAATAGTTCTACTTAGTATTAATTATACTGTTGTAATATAATACATAATAATAACATTTTTGACATGTTGCTGATTATTGTTTATAATTAAGTCAATAAACTAGTAGTTATGGAATAAAATATATAGTTATACAATCTGACAGCTAGATTAAATGCACTCAGTTATAACACGTATTTTATCATGTAATGTTCTAAATTTTAGATGCTTTCAAAATATATTACCACTTATTATTATCTGTGGATTATTTTTAGAATTATGTGGTGGTATTTGGGACTCGTTATCTCACATAACAAACGAACCTGAATCTTTTTGGACAATACAACACACAGTAGTATACATAGGTGTTTGTATGATTTTTATTTTTTCTGTGTTAGGACTATTATTTTTAATAAAAAATTATATTGATATAATTAAAAAAGGATTGGGAATAATCGTTATTGGTTCTACGTTACAAATAGTAGCAGGTTATGCAGACTCTATAGCTCATAGTTTTTTTGGATTAGATGGATTGATTTCATGGCCACATCAAATGCTCGAATTTGGACTAGTAGTAATATCATTTGGTGTATTTTTAATACTTATTAAAAATAAAAATAAACAATATAATAATATAATGCTTCATTTGTCGGTGGTATCCATGATACTTTCTACCATCTGGATTTTCTTTAATTTAAGTTTATTAGTAGCTGGAATTATTTTATGTATTCCAATTTACAAAATATTTTTGGTAGGATGTGCTATTTTATAGCTTTTTAATTTTATGTACAATAAAACAACAAAAATAATAATTCCTGATGATAGAATAATAGTTGAATAAATAACATTGTCAACACTAATTTTACCAATTTGTATTTTAATTTTTGCAATATCTGTAAGATTAGTTATTTTTATTACATATGTACCATTATATTCTAAATCAAAATAATTTATGGACATTTTAGTTTTGATCTTTTTTTCATCAATTACATTTCCATACGGATCTATAATTTGCACAAAAAGTAAATCATCATTAGAGTCCATTAATATAATTTCGTAAAACCCCATATCATAATTTATTGTATTTACATTTAACAGCATATAATGTGATGAGTTTACATATAGATTACTAGATGTAGATATAATGTTTGGTAATATCATAGTATGTATTATACCAATGATAACTAAAATAGATCCAATTAAATAAAAAAATTTAACCATTTGAGTTGTATGGTTGTTCTATTAATTTAAGGACTCGGAGGGCTTCGATCCCTCGATCTGACGGTTCGAAGCCGTCTGCAATATCCGAACTACGCTACGAGTCCAAATATCTTATTAATTAGCTTATCATACTTATGAATATTAACTTATTAGACAATTATTACTATGAACCAGAAAATTACCAATCAACCTAGTTTAGTTAATTTATTATAATATATTAAAAATATAGTATCTGCATTCTAGCTATTTTATAATCTAAAAAACATAATAAATTAAAATCCATTTATGGTAATTATATATCAAAAATAATAATCACTAAGCTGTACGACGTAATTTACCATTATTAATACATGTTGTATTAACAATGTAAGTTCAACAGATTTTGAAACCTGGATTCTTTAGTTTATTTTTGATCATTATATTTAACAACAATAGAGTTGCTATCTCAGCAAGGTATGACAACTCACCAGATCCTAAATATAATGGACGCAGATTTTTTATTTCTGTAACTAAGTTACTCACAACATTAACTGAATTTTGATCATCACCACAAATAAACACATCATAGTTCAAGTACTTATTAGGGTTCATGAGCTTTTTTTCTGATATTACGTGAAAAGCCGACACAAGATTACCGATATCACGTTTCATATATTTTTTTATTAATTGATAAGAAAATGGTTTGTTATATTTTAGTGGTAAAAATTCAAAGCCAATTTTTGTTTTTATCATTGGAACTATCGGAGATACTACAATACACTCTTTTTTTATTTTTGATAGCATTTTAGAACAAATTATATCTATATTCTCATATGGAATAGATAAAATCAACACATCACTTTCTTTTGCAACGACGTCATTTTCGTGTCCTGATATTGTACCATTAATTAATGTATAAAATTTTTTTGTAATGTTAATATATTCTTCTGCTTTATCTATTGCACGTGTTGGATCCCTTGAACCTATTAATATACTATGATTTATGCACCACCTTATTGCAAACCCTTTTCCCATTCCACCAGTGCCACCAATTATACCTATCTTCATAAAGTGATAATATATGAGGCTGTTATTATTTTTATTTTAAAAATGGCAATGATAATATTATTACGACATGGACAAGCAAAAAATAACACAGATAGGATTCTTGCAGGCAGATCTCCTGGAATAAATCTTACAGATGAAGGAATCATTCAAGTTAAAAATATAGCCAGGCTCATAAAACCATTAGATATATCCATAATATACTCAAGCCCTATTAAACGTGCTAAAAATACTGCTGAGATAATTTCCAGATATAATTCTATTAAATTTATTACAGATGATAGATTGATTGAGCTGGATATGGGAAGATTTACTGGTGTGCATTATGACGAACTTTTTTTGAAATATGGTAACATATTTTTAAAGTTTTATGAAGGACATTATGATATAATGCGTCATGGAGTTGAAACATTTATTGAAGTAAAGAAACGGGTCTCAAACATAGTAGACTTTGTAATCAAAAAACACCCAAATCAAAATGTGCTTTTTGTTACTCATATGGACCCTATAAAAGCAATGATCTCTAATATACTTGAACTCACACCAAAATCATTATTTGAACTAATAATTGCTAATGCATCAATGACAATAATAAAAAATAATTACGGCAAGCTTGTGGTGTCAGCAATAAATCTAACTAATATTTCAAGATTTAAACAAAATTTTTGATATATTTTGCTTCATAACCCTTAAATAGAAATTTCTAGTGACGTCAGAATGGTTGATAACAAAAAGAATATATCTATACATGTTAATAGTATTAAATATAATATTTACAATAGATTTTGTTTTTGCTATTGATGACGAACCAGGTAAATATATTAATCGTAAAATAGAAATTTGGAATTTATTTTATAGAATGATGACAATTGCATTTGTAATTGGTTCTGTTGTTTCAGGAACTATAATTTGGTTAGTTTGGAGATTTAGGGAGTCTAACCCAAAAGCAAAAAAGACACAATATGAAGAAAGTGGAAAGTGATACCATGAAAAAACATTCTAACTGGAATGAGTGGGTATACATAGGTGTGGTAGTAGCATTATTAATTTATGTTGGTGCAGAAGCCTGGAATGTTGAAAGAATAATAGAACATATCCCCGCAGATGCTGAAACTATTAAAGTTACAGCACAACAATGGTTCTGGACTTTTGAACACGAAGATGGAACAAAGGAAATAGGCGAACTTCATCTAAAAAAAGACAGAGCGTACAAGTTTGAAGTCGTATCAAAAGATGTTATACATTCATTTAATATACATGATTACGTTGTATTAATAGATGCAGTACCTGGTAGAATCAATACAGTTTGGTTTTCTCCTGACGAAACAGGCGAATTTGATATTCAATGTAAGGAATACTGTGGATTAATTCATTATAATATGAGAGCTAAACTTTATGTAGATGAAGTTTGAATAGATGTTTTGATGACGATACATTGTTTAAAAATATAAACAAAATAGAGGCAGTTTGAATTGACATTAGATACTCAAAAACCACGCCCAATTTGGAAAATAATGTTTTCTACGCATCATACTGATATTGGATTACTTTATCTTATAACATCATTAGCTGCATTATTTATGGGCGGTTCTCTGGCTATTGCAATAAGATTGGAATTATTTTTACCTGGTTCTCAGTTTATTTCTGATTCTATGACATTTAATAGATTATTTACTGTGCATGGAACAACTTTGATATTTCTTTTTATACTCCCATTTGCTTCTGCTATTGGAAATTATTTAGTGCCAATAATGGTTAGATATAAAGATATGGCTTATCCAAAACTTAATGCTGTTGCATATTGGATGATTCCTCCAGCTTTTGCACTTATTTGGCTTGGTTTTGCAGATTTTACTTGGAATGCGTATGCGCCATACTCTGTAATACGTGCGCCTGGACCAGCGGCTGATATGTGGATACTTGGTCTAAAAATTTTGGGCATATCTTCAATATTAGGAGCAATTAATTTCATTGTAACAATCCTAAAGTGTAAACATCCTGATCTTCCACTAAGTAAAATTCCACTATTAGCATGGTCTTATTTAACATCATCGTTGATAATTCTAGTTGCTATGCCTACATTTGCTGCAGCACTACTGATGTTACTTACTGATAGATTTGGATTTTCTGGTTTTTTTAATCCAGCTATGGGAGGTGATCCAATATCCTACCAACATTTGTTTTGGTTTACATTTCATCCTGAAGTATATGTGCTAGTAATCCCAGCAATTGGTTTTATGTATGATATAATTCCAAGATTTTCTAGAAAA
This sequence comes from Nitrosopumilaceae archaeon, assembly GCA_965218725.1. Taxonomy (GTDB): domain Archaea; phylum Thermoproteota; class Nitrososphaeria; order Nitrososphaerales; family Nitrosopumilaceae; genus WTHC01. The sequence goes on along the minus strand of CBDCLO010000002.1, from coordinate 609,938 downwards.
CAAGTATTCAGCCATACATCAGGAATAACTGCATTTGTATTGTTAAGCATAGTAGGATTTGCATCATGGGCACATCATATGTATGCTACAGGCATGTCATTTACAGAGAAGACTGTATTCATGATCGGTACTTTATCAGCAGTACCTGCATCAGCAATGCATGTATTTAATTTTCTTGCAACTATGTGGGGAGGTAGAATTAAATTTGCTACACCAATGATGTGGGCTGTTGGTGGAATTGCATTATTTTTTTCAGCTGGAGCTGGAGGAGTTGTAAATAGTGCAATGCCTCTTGACTTTATGACTCATGACAGTTATTGGGTAGTTGGACATTTCCACTTATTTGTAATGGGCACGATTGCATTTGGATCCTTTGGTTTTCTATATTACATGTTTCCGTATGTTACAGGTAGGATGTATAATGAAAAACTAGGAAAAATACACTTTGTAATGTCATTTATAGGCACAGTAATTGTATTTTTTACCCAGCATGTACTTGGGTTATATGGTATGCCAAGAAGAGTATTTGATTACCCTCCTATTCCTGAGTGGATTACAATGAATCAATTTATAACAATTGGTGCAATTATAATTGGGATCAGTATGGCCATATTTTTAGGAAATATTATATATAGTTCTGGAAAAGGAAAGGAAGCTAACATGGATGATCCTTGGAACTTAGGTATAGGACAGTATTATTATCCACATCAGAATAAGGTGCCTCACCACTAGGAGCTTGCTATGAATCAAGATGGAAACATAGATTATGTTTACAGAACATCTTCTATAAGAACATTAAAGATGCTGATAATAATGGTAGGAATCTGTATTTCTGGAGCTGTGGTTTTCTTCTCAATGTGGGATTATTGGATATCATTTACACCTAATTCAGTGGTACAAACAGATATTGAATCAATAGAAATGAAAACACAAGATACAGGATCAGAAATTTACATCTCGTTGTCATTCATAGAGTCTGCTGATTTTAGAACGTTAGCATTTAATGCACTACCTGGTGAAGAAAATCATAATCCTGAAATAAAAGTAAGTAGTGGAGATATTGTTACACTCAAAGCTACAAACAATGGAAAATCCTTTCATTCATTTGGCATAGTAAAAGATCCTGAAAATTTGAGTAACATTGTATTTGATTCTGACATTAAATCACCGTCCAACCCACTAAAACCAGGTGAATCAGGAGATACCACATTCATTGCCGGAGAACCAGGATTATACTATTATATTTGTACTGTTCCTGGACATGCATTACAAGGTATGAAAGGCACTTTTATTGTAGAATAATTGACAATAAAATATATCTCTCTTGCATCACTTATTATGCTGTACTCTTTAATGTTTATAGGTGGTTATGTATCGTCTGCAGGATTAGGTCTTGTTTGCCCTGACTGGCCACTGTGTCCTAATGGAATATTACCAAATGAAAAATATATTATTGAATGGATACATAGGTTTATTGCTATAACAACTGGAACTATTATAATATTTACAGCTATAAATTGCTGGACAGTTAAAAATTCTAATTATAAAATTAGATTAGTTGGCACATTATCTGCAGTTCTTGTTTCTATACAGATCATCCTTGGTGCTATTGTCATAGATCTTAAACTTCAAGCATTGTTAGTAGCAATACATCTCGGTGTAGGAATAATTCTTTTTGCAACTGTATTACTTACAACTATTTTTGCGTTTAGATTAAATAATAAACTAAAAACAACTATCTAATATAACTTCCTAATTTTTTTAGGAATGTATATGTAACAAAATATAATTCCTAACCCAATGCTTCCAGCAGCTATCGAATAAAAAAAAATATATCCAAATGGATTATGGGTACTTATATTGAATACATATGTAGATAACTTTGTTTTTTTGTTTACGTCATACAGATCAACTTTGAAAATATGATTACCAGATTTTTTAAATGTGTAGTCCATCTCCCAATGATCACCATGATGGTACATTGGCCTAATTTCATCAATTTGAACATCACTATAAAAAATTCTTATTCCAATTGTAAATCCATCTAGTTTGACATTAGGATTATCAATCTTAAATAAAATTTGTGATTTTTTACCAGTTGTAGGGATCTCTGGTAGCGTTGCTATTTGCACTCTAAAATCTCCGATCACTAGTTCAGATGAATTAAACAACGAATGTGAATATGACTCGTTAAATAGACAACACGATAAAATAAAAATAATAGCAACTCTCATTTTCATTTATACACTATATGTAACATTAATGTATTATATCAATACACTCTACAAACCTTTAAATCTATATGGATAAAAATTTATCCATTGGTAACTGTACAAAAATCTATAGATATTAAAGTACCTGTAAGTACTGCATTTACGTATTTTGCAAGACCCGAGCATGTATCAGATCAGATGACCGGAAAAGGAATTGCTATGACTGTGATACCAATTGATATAAAAGATGGGATGGGAGTAGGCACAACTTTTAGAATAATAGGTGATTTTAATGGTAAACGATTGGAATGGGACTGTATAACAACTGAGTTTAAAAAGGAAGAAAAAATATCTGCAAAAATGATAAAAGGGAAATTTAAAAAATGGGAAATAACCACACAATTTAAATCACTTAATGAGAATCTTACTAATATATTAATTACAGTGGACTACGAAATGCCATTAGGGATAGTTGGAAAATTAATTGATAAGTTCACGTTTAGAAAATCTGTTTTAAATGGGATAGAAACTGCGCTTTATAAAGTTAGAGGACTGTTAGAAGGAAACGGATCTATACCAGTATACATAACACTTAGTGCATATAAAAAACTTATATCAGAAAAGAAAAAAATGAATAATGTTTCTGTGTCTACTGCACTGTCTAATATACTTGAGAAATACAACAGCATAGCAACACAAATAAAAAACTAGATTACTGATTCTAATTAATAATTTTATGGGTCTATGGCTCAGCTAGGTAGAGCACCGGACTCTTAATCCGGCTGTCGAGGGTTCGAATCCCTCTAGACTCATCTATAATATAGTTTTTTTAGTATACTTATTAAATTGGTTTAATGCTCACATTTGCATATTATTAGTAAAATATCAAATGTACAATCATATGGCCCATCAGATTTCTTATCTAATGGTATTTTTTTCATACATTCACTATGTCTATTGTTTCTACAAAACCAACATATTTCATGATTAAAACTGCTTATAAAGAATTCACCCTGACAAGTGTCTTTTAGTTACGTAAAAACTTTTTTAAATGTATTTTAACCATGACATAAACTTCTTGTCTTTACCAGTTGTTATGTTCTTGAACTGTTTTTGTAATTTTTTTGTTATTTTTCCTGCAACCCCATTCCCTATCTTGATATGATCTACATCTACAACTGCTTTTATTTCTGCTGCAGTACCTACTATGAATACCTCGTCAGCTGTATACAGTTCTTCCCTGTCCAAATCTGTTTCTATTACAATCTCTTTATTATAATTAAGAATTTTTATAATACTATCCCTTGTAATTCCATTAAAAATCCCAGCAGTAAGTGGAGGAGTTGATATACTATTATCTTTAAAAATAAAAATATGTTCTGCGCTACATTCTGCAACCTTTCCTTGATAGTTTAATAATATGGCTTCGTCATACCCATGGTTTAGTGCTTCCATACGTGCAAGTGCAGCATTAGAATAGTTTGCTGCTGCTTTTGCTTTCATAGGTTGTGATCTAGAGTCTATTTTTAGCCAGCTAGAAACCTTACATTTAACTCCAGAAGTTTTTTTATTTATTTCACCTTTATTCCATTTCCAACATGCAATAGCTACATCTACATCATTTCTAGGAGTTAAACCCATCTCTCCATACCCATAATAAGCTATTGGCCTTATATAGCACTCCTTTAAAGAATTAGTTTTTACAGTGTCTATAATTGCTTTTGAAATTAGTTCTTTTGAATATGGTATTTTCATAGAATACATTTTTGCAGATTTGAAAAATCTATTTATATGCTCAGGTAATCTGAAAATTGCAGGACCATTAACAGTATCGTAGCACCGCATCCCTTCAAATATAGCTGTGGAATAATGCAATGAATAAGTTAGTACATGTACTTTTGCATTTTTAAATGGAATTAGTTTTCCATTCATCCAAATATTGTTAATCTCCTTCATAAGTGATTGAATTAAAACTAGTAATTTAAAGAATTATTAGTACCAAGACAGTTTTTGTATAGCAGATTTTTTGTTTATAAATAAATTTATTTATTATATGTATTTTTGTATCAAACAAATTTTATTGTAGACCTTACCGAATGTATAGCATTTATAGCTTTTTCTATATTGTAATTAGAATCATCCATAATTATTATTATCCTAGAAGTTTCTTCTTGTGCATCAATATTTAATATGTTAAGCCCAGCATCTCCTATTTTATGACTTATCTTTGTTACAATATGTTGAACACGCCACATCTCGTCACCTATTATAGTGATTACTCCTCTATTGTATGTTATACTAGTAAACGGATCAAAACTTAACATGTACTGTTCATTTTTTTTTACATATGTACCATCTAAAAAAAGCATTCTAGTAAACTCGACACCATTTCTCATAAAAGGAGACAATACTATATATTCATTATATCGTCTTTCTGAAAGTGACTTTAATAACTTTCGTGAGCGTGAAGTTTTTATTCGTAAAATTACGCAGTTTTTTTTTCCAGTTACGATTTTTAATGGATGCTCATTTCTATCATTTATTTTTTTTGTTATAGTTGTTGATTTTTTAGGATTTTTCATATTAGTAATTATGAGAGGCATGTCAACTCGATTTTCTATAACCTCTTTTATTACTATTGAATCAAGTATTTTCATACCAAACATGCTTGCCAACCTAGCTTCGTTATATGACAGATGTTTTATCTCCACCAACCCTTTATGTACTATCTTTGGATCTGCAGAAACAACAGAGCTATCTTTTTCAAATGATACCGTGGTATTATATTTTTTGTGTAATAATATTCCTAGATTTACAGCTGTTCTGTCTGATCCTCCTCTTTCATAAGTTGTCATAGCCCCATCTATTGTTTTTCCAATAAATCCACCAATAGTAATTACATTATTTTTTAATATTTTTTCCATGTGTTTTATTTGTTTAGAAGATTCTGATAATAAGAAATTTGCATATGCTATATTATTATCAGTTATTATAGGCCAATTTTCAAATGAAATTGATTCTGATGAAATCCCATTGCTTATCATCACATATTTCATTATATGAGATATCAACATTTCGCCAGAATATGCTAGTGCTTTAGCTCTAATAATATCAGAAAAATTTTGTTTTTGTTTTGTATATTCTAAAACATATTCTAACTTGGAAAAAAAAACCTCAGTTGTTTTTTTGATTATATTTTTATATTCTTTGTTTACTAATTTGATAATCTTATTATATCCATTTCTGATTTGGTATATATTCACATCTTTACCATTTTGTGATTTATATCCTATATCTAATACTATGTCAGTCAAAGATCTTGTTTTTTTTCTTTCAATAACAAGGGGAGCAGAAAAAACAGAGATAACTTTTGAATTTTTCCTGAATGTTTTTATTCTATTAATAATTGTTGGTATGTTCATTCCATTGATACCAATTGCACTACTTCCAAATTTTGCTATAATTAAATTGTCCAATTAATCAACAGAACTTGTAATAAACAACATCAAATATTAATTATTAAAAGTTATATTGTAATTAACTTTAAATTGAACATATCTTAAAGTTTAAATTTATTTTAATTTGTAACAATCTGGGCTTATAGTCCAATTAGGTTATGACATTGCCTTTACACGGCAAAGATTCAGGGTTCAAATCCCTGTGAGCCCATTATAGTATATATTTTAAAAGAGTGTTTAACAACAAGATTATACATAATAACTACTAGAATCCCCTTAATCCACTCGGTCTTGAAATTTCAGGATGTTTCTTCATCCATATAATTTTTTTAATCATATCGTTCTTATCAATTGGTAGTGTACCTTTTATAGAATATGCATTAGAAGCATGATTAACTCTAAAAATAATTTTATTTTTTGTATGGATCATTTTTACTAACTCTTCCAGCTCTTCTAATGCTTCAGAGTCAGTTATTGAGATAAATTTCTCATTAAACTTATTTAAAAATTCTTGTTTTATTCCATTTTCAAGATATAATGTAAGTGCTCCTACATAATCAGGAGAAGTTAAGCTTATCACGTCTGCAGTTTTTTTAATGTGTTCATGTGTATATTTTTTTCCACCCAATCCAAGTATTATCATACATGATAGTACAAACCCAGCTTTTTTTGCCTTATTACAAGCATTTATTATTGTACGTGATGTCGCACCTTTGGTAATTTTTTTTAATATTATATCGGAACCACTTTCGATTCCTATATATAGTAATTTTAATCCTGCATGCTTTATCATACTTAATTCAGATGTATTTTTTTTAAGCAGATTCATTGGCATTGCATAACATGATACCCTTTCTAACTTAGGAAAACATACATAAATATAATTTAATATCTCTAGCATTTTCTCTGTAGTTATGTTCAATGCATCACCATCAGCTAAAAAAACTCTTTTTGTTTCTGGCATTTTTCTAGACATTTCATAAATCTCAGTTTTTATATTACCCAATGATTTTTCAGAATATTCCTTAGATCTATACATGTCACAAAACGAGCATCTATTATACGAACATCCTAGCGTAACCTGAAATATTAACGACTCAGACTCTGATGGTGGCCTGTATAGTGGATAGTTATAATCTGACATCATATAGATTTACCATCAACATTACTGCACTTCCTTGCCTTCATATAAAATATAAACGGTGTACATACTAATATCAACAGTATTATAGGTATGATTTCTTTTGGTACCGCGGTGTCGTGTTTGTGAGCATGTACATTTGTTACCAATTCTGATGGAAGTGATAAATTTTCAATTGTATTATTCCATAGCTTGTGCACGACAGTTTCTTCATACCATTCATGACCTCCAGGTATTCCATTAATTATTAAAAATGAACCAACTATAACTAACATGAATCCAGTTACAGTTTCTATGGTATTTCTTTTTTCAATTAGTGTTTTTTTAATATTTATGCCGATAATTGTAATTATTGATATAAATATTAAAGGTACGGCTCTTCCTACACCATGAACTAAACCTAATACTGTTCCAGTTTCCAAACTCCCAGTTCCCGCTATATGCACAAGTAACCAATAAAACATAGGGTTTGGACAGCCTACTCCAACATTACCTAACAATAAACCCATGAAGAATGATTTACCATAATCTCCACATTCTTGAATAAATTTTGGTACTCCAGAATATGTTGGTAATCTTAGATTTATTAGATTTAGTTGTACTAGTCCAAATAAGAATGCAACAATACCACTAGCAAAAAATATTACAGTAGAAATACTATGTAATGAAGTTATATTACCTACTTCAGCTATTGTGGCGCTATACAGTGTTATTGTTATTATTAACCCAAACCCGAACAATAGTGACATAATAAAACCCTTTTTATATCCACTTCCTGAACTAAGAGGAATTATAATGAAAACCAATGGCATAGTACATGGAAGAACAATCATTGATAATCCAGCTATATACGCAATTATGATCCAAACAGAATATGATAAATTATTATCTGCATTATAATTAAAACTTAGAAAAAAAATCAACCCAATAAATATAAATGAAAATAATATGAATGATGATACAAGCAAAGTTTTTTTAATATTATTATCGTCCACGGTATTAACCATTAGCATAGTTCATAAAAGATTTATTGTATTTTAAAATGATAAAATTCATATTAATCATTAAAACATGTAGAACGGTGATTAGGTTAGTATTTACTGTTTATGTGGATGGATCTGGAGGACATAATTCTGGCTATGGTTTTTATATTAAAAACACTGGAGAGTCGTTCTACGAAAAAAAACATAACATTACTAATAATCAAGCAGAATACCTTGCAATAATATGTGTACTAAAAAAAATAAATACATCTGAACAACTGATAATTTATAGTGATTCGAAAAATACAGTATATCAATTAAATCATGAATATGCAATAAATAATAGTAAACTACGTTTACTTGCAAAAGAAGCTTGGGTTCTACTAAGCAAATTTTCTAAAATAAAACTAATATGGATTCCAAGAAACAAAAATTTAGCTGGAAAAATTCTTGGAAGCTAGTATTTAATTGACACGTGGATCATGTTAAATCTAGTAATAAAGCTTTATTACATAATACAAAGTCATCAGATAACAATATAGCATGAAAGATTTTAGCTTATTATCTCCAAAATCAATTGCAATAATTGGTGCTTCTGATAAACCGAGTAGTATTGGTCGTGCAATTACACTTAATATAATTAAAGACTATAAAGGATCATTTTTTTTTGTTAATCCAAAACGAACAGAAATTTTTCATAATAAATCTTATAGTAGCATACTTGATGTTCCTACAAAAATAGATATGGCAATAATTATAACTAAAAATACTATAGTTCCATTAGTTCTGGAAGAATGCGGCAAGAAAAAAGTTAAAGGTGCTGTTATTATAACCGCAGGTTTTAAAGAAGTAAATGAAGAAGGAGCACAACTAGAGCTAAAAATTAATCACATCGCAGAAAAACATCAAATTAAAGTAATAGGACCTAATTGTTTAGGAATTATGAATCTTGATAAAAGAACTATGATGAATGCGACATTTTTAAAAGTAATGCCCAAACCTGGAAACATAGCATTGGTATCTCAAAGTGGTGCTATTTGTGCAGCACTTGTAGAAGATGCCAGTGCTCAAAATATAGGGTTTTCAGCTGTAGTTAGTATGGGAAATAAGGTTGATGTTAATGAAGTTGATGTACTTAAAATGCTAGAAAAGCATAGACAAACTGAAGTAATAATAATGTACCTAGAAGATATATATGACGCAAGAAAATTTCTTGACATCTGTAAATGTATTACAAAGAGAAATAAAATTAAAAAACCAATATTAGTATTAAAATCAGGACGTAGTGCAGAAGGAGCAAAAGCAGCTATGTCTCATACTGGAGCGATTGCTGGTTCTGATAAAATATATGACACGTTATTAAAACAGTCTGGTGCAATTAGAGTAGATACAATGCAGGAATTATTTGAATATGCTACTGCATTTTCTAAACAACCATTACCATTTAAAGAAGATTTAGTTATACTGTCAAATGCTGGCGGGCCTGCAATAATATCAGCTGATTTATGTTCAAAATTTGAACTAAAAATCGCAAATATAGATACAATCAGACAAAAAATAAATTCTGTTATCCCACCTTGGGGAAGTTCTAAAAACCCAATTGATTTAGTGGGTGATGCTGATCATGAAAGATTTATGACGGTGTTGGATCTTGTTCTCGCTCATAAGAATGTGGGCTCAATTATAGTTATGTGTACTCCTTCTGCTACTCTCAACTATGATAATCTTGCAAGTGTAATTGTGAAAATGTCACAGAAATATAAGAAAACTCTGCTTGCTAGTTTGATGGGTCTTGATGAAGGTAAAAAAAATAAGGAAATTTTGACGTCTGGAAATATTCCATATTACGTATACACTGATAATGCTATACGTGCATTAAAAACAATGTTGAATTTTGCAAAATCGATACAAACTAAAGAAGGAAAAATAACTAAATTTAAAATTAACAAAATGAAAGTTAAGTATATTTTTGATAGTGTAGTAAAATCAAAAAGAAAAATTCTACTTGAAGAAGAATGTCAAGAAATTTTACGTGCTTATGGATTTCAGTTACCAAAGAATACTTTTGCAAAAACAAAACATGATGTTGTTAAACTTGCTAATTCTATTGGTTATCCTGTAGCAATGAAAATAGTGTCGCCCCAGATAACTCATAAATCAGATATAGGTGGCGTTAAAATTAATATACGAAATGATCAAGAGGCAACTACTGCATTTAATGAAATAATAAATAATGCTAAAAAATACAATAAAAAAATAAAAATCAATGGGGTTTTAATAACAGAAATGGTTACAGGTGGTATAGAATTGATTTTAGGTTCTAAATCTGAAAAAGGGTTTGGTCATGTTATTATGCTTGGAATGGGTGGCATATACGTCGAAATTTTTAAAGATGTTACATTTAAAATTACACCGTTAACAAATATTGATGCAGATGAAATGATCTCTTCAATAAAAATAAAGAAAATATTAGATGGTGTTAGAGGAGAACCACCATCTGACATCAAAAAATTATCAGAATGCATTCAAAGGCTTTCACAGTTAGTATGTGATTTTAAGATTATTAAAGAACTTGATATTAATCCAATCAGCATTATGAAAAAAGGATATGGATACAAAATATTAGACGTAAGAATGACTATTTGAAAACATTTTAAATTTTTAGAATATTTATACTATGACATAGTATTACTACTATGTCTACAACAGAAAAATACATTGGAAATTTAAAAAAGAAACCAATTATAACACCTGATGATTACATTGACAGCTTGAAAGGAAGAAATCTTAAGGTTTATCTATTTGGAGAACTAGTTAAAGAACCTACTGAACACCAAATTATAAAACCTTCTATCAATGCAGTTGCAGAAACCTATAACCTAGCTATGGTTGAAAATGAATTGGGAACTGCACAATCATCAATATCTGGGTTACGTGTTAACCGTTTTTTACATATTGCTGAAAATTCTCAAGATTTAGTTTTACAAAATAAAATGCAACGTAAGATGGGACAGAATACGGGTACATGTTTTCAACGTTGTGTTGGAATGGATGCATTGAACTCATTACATTCGATTACTTTTGAAATTGATGAAAAATATGGTACACCATATCATAAACGACTGTTGGATTTTATTAAATTGATCCAAGCTGAAAATCTTGTAATTGCTGGTGCTATGACTGATCCGAAAGGAGATAGAAGCAAAAACCCATCAGAGCAAGACGATCCAGATTTATTTGTTCATATCATTAAGAAAGATAGCAATGGTATTATTGTAAAAGGTGCAAAAGCACATCAAACTGGTTGTATTAACTCACACTGGATTATAATAATGCCAACTGTAAGATTAAGTGAAATTGATAAAGATTATGCAGTTGTTGGTGCAATACCTGTAGATGCCCCAGGAATTACCTATATATACGGACGACAATCCTGTGATACAAGGAGTATAGAAGGTGGCGATATAGATCCAGGAAATGCAAAATTTTCAGGTCAAGAAGCAATTATAATTTTTGATAATGTATTTATTCCTTGGGATAAAGTATTTATGTGTGGCGAATACGAATTTGCTTCTATGTTAATAGAGAGATTTACTTGTTATCATAGACGAAGCTATGTTTGTAAAACTGGTCTTGGTGATGTATTGATTGGTGCTGCAGCTACAGCAGCAGATTATAATGGGGTACCTAATGTGTCCCATATAAAAGATAAACTAGTTGAAATGACACATCTTAATGAATCAATTTATGCAGCAGGTATAGCATCATCTTATCAAGCACACAGAATGAAATCAGGTGTATGGTTGAACGATGATATGTTAGCTCAAATATGTAAGCATAACGTTACACGGTTTCCATATGAAATTAGTAGACTTGCACAAGATATTGCAGGTGGACTTGTTGCAACAATGCCATCAGAAAAAGACCTTAAAAGTGAGAAAGTAGGACCACTAATAAAAAAATATCTGGTAGGTAGAAAAGGTGTAGACGTAGAAAATAAAATTAGAATATTAAGATTAATTGAAAATATGACATTAGGAAGAAATGCTGTAGGATATCTTACAGAATCTATGCATGGCGCAGGTTCTCCACAAGCACAAAGAATACAAATATCTAGACAAATGCAATTAGGATATAAAAAAAAATTAGCAAAGAATCTTTCTAATATTAAAGATGATGAAGATGATACAGATTTACACTCTGAGTATTTTAAACGAGTATTTAAAACATCAATACATGAATGATATCTTTATTGAATACTTATCATGAACATATCTTTTATGCATGTAAATAAGTTAGCTCTTACTTGAAGAAATAACTCTATGTTTTGAAATTTGTTTATAAATCATTATTGAAATAACGACTACTATTACCACGTAATTGACTGGTGGTGCTAAAAATCTTATAAAATATCCTATATACGGGACTACATACATCACTTTTCCAATATATTCATTTTCAGTTATTGGAAAATCAGTTCCTGGTATAGGAGCTAAATTTGCATCACCTTTTGTACGAATTACACTATGTTCCTGATCAATAATTGCATCTACCCTGTGTACTATTACCTTGTCATGATTAATTGGTCTACTGAAAACTATTATATCTCCTACATCTATCGCATTAAAATCATAATTGCTTTGTACCACCAAAATATCAAAAATCTGTATTGCTGGAATCATGCTTCCGCTAGAAACTACATAAAATGGATTATATGTTCCAAAAATAGTCTGAAAAGTTATCCAAACTATTAAAACACCTATTAAAATTATTAGTACTTCTTTAACAAATCGATTTGAAATTATATTACTGAATAATCTATTTGTATTATTAGAATTACTCAAGTTTTGTTCCGCATTTTTCACAAAATTTTGATAAATAGATATTACTGAATTTACAATTTGGGCATTTTGAATATTTTTTATCATTATCTATTTTGGACTGCTCATTATTAGTACCAAGTAAAATAATTTCCCCTATTCTTTTAATTCGTTCCCATCTTATTGTGTCGTTATTACCATCATTTTTTATTATTGCCAAAACAATAGATTGAGATGAATCTATACCAACTTGCTTAGCGATACCAATTTTTTTTGCATTTTCATCATACACTGTCATATTTACAATAGAATTGAATGAAAAATTAGAGTTTTTAACATTACTTGATGAATCTATAACATTGTCTGATAGTGCATCACCGTACAAAGTTGACTTATCTAGTGATTTTGCATTTCCAACATCTTTTGTATCAGTATTTTTTTTAAATTCTCTATATTCGGCAATGATAGATTTGCATTTTTCACAAATATATTGTCCTTTTTCTACCAAAATTAAATTATCTGCCACCTCTTCATTTGGACTATTGAATTCTATTTTTGGACATCCTTCATAATGTTTTTCACATGTATTACAATAATATTTTGAAATTTTGTCTGAATCTATTCTTCCTAGAGGAGCTAAAAATAGGTCAGGCCCTCCTAAACTTCCTTTTCTTTGTTGCTCATCACTAACGTTTGCAATAATATAGCCACCGGAACCTCGTAATTTCTTTTTTACTAATTCCATTACGTATTGATAGATTAATTCAAATATATATACTTCAACTGATTGTTCTCAGAATTAGATTTTCCTAACATATTTAGGTATGCATATAATTATTATTAATATGTCGATAATAAAAATATCTGATTCTAAGTTATGGGAATCAACAGTTATTAATTCCAAGGTACCTGTGTTTGTTGATTTTTGGGCTGAATGGTGTGGGCCTTGTAGAATGATTGGCCCTATAGTAGAAGAGTTGGCAACTGAGTATGATGGTAAAATTGGTTTTGTGAAAGTTAATGTAGATGAAGCTAATGAATTAGCATCAAAATATAATGTTTTCAGCATTCCTACGCTTATTGTATTTAATAATGGAAAAATAGTCGATCAGCAGGTTGGTGCAGCATCAAAAGAATCATATAAAAACATGATTAACAAAATATTAAATTAGTTATAACATATGACATAAAACAATTAATAATATAATATAGAAAAAACCTTATGACTGAAGAAATAGACACACTAACGTTACTTACAGAAAAACTATCTGATTTGTTCAACCAATCGCAAAATTATTATGAAACTTTTCTTGATTCTAACACACTTTATAAAGATGGTAGGATTGATGATGTAGATTTCTTCAAAAAATTGGGTGATTATGTAGTTGCCTATTCTGCACTGGAATTTCTTTCAATTAAGGTAATACTTGAAATAAAAAAATCACTTGATCAATTATCTAATAAATTAATTACTGGCAATTCTAATATTGGTAATAATACAGGCGTTCACAATACTAACGTGCGTAACATATCTAACATGCCTCCATCAATTTTTTCTGAAAGATCAAAGAGCATTGGTACATTGCCTTCTCCAGATCCAAGATTAATAACACATAATGAAGATAAAAAATGTAGTTTATGTAATAACATGCTAAAATTGAATGCTAAATTTTGTACAAAATGTGGAAACAAAGTTTAGATACGTTACTATTTCTGAATATCTCCACATTCTATACAAAACTTTGCAACCAATGAATTTTTTGTGCCACATTCAGAACAGTATTTAATTTGTCCATTTGTTTCTCTTGTAATATTTCTTACCGCACCAGTTGGAATATACTTCTCATCATCTATGATTTGTATTGGCTTTTCGTTTCTATCTTCTAAATATGTCATCATTCTTGGCATAGTTTCTTCTTTATTTTTTGGATCTGGTATAATATCACCCAACCAAAAAGAATATCTCATTAACGTTAATTCAGGAGTTGAAAACGTAAGCGTATGGCTAGACATATATTCTTCTGCAGCAGCCTTAGAATTGAAAATTTTCATATACCTAATTGATTTCATGATATCTATAATACTTTAGCTAATGGACCGGAAGGGAATTGAACCCTCTACCTTCACGTTGCGAACGCGATGTTATGCCATTAGACTACCGGCCCTACTTAATAAAATATTAGTTTGTTATTTATTTGATCAAAAAATAAGTATAGCTTTTTTTTAAACTATTGTATGACATATGATATCATAATAACTGACTCTCATGTAGTACTAAATAACATGATTGTAAACAAAAATATCATCATAAATGATGGAAAGATTATTTCGCTGACAAATGATAACCCTCAATGTGATTTAAAGATAGATGGAAATGGATTAGTCTCAATTCCTGGCATTATAGATACTCACACACACTACGGGGTTTATTCACCACTTAAAAAATCTGCTGTCACAGAGTCACGTGTAGCTGCAATAGGAGGTGTAACAACAATGATGAGAATATTAAGAACAGTGAATTCATATAGAAATTTTTTAAATCCACAGTTATCTACAAGTTCAAATTCTCACTATATAGATTATACATTTCATGCATCAATATTAACTGAACAGCATATCGATGAAATGAAATATTGTGTAGAAAAAGGAATTACATCATTTAAGTTGTACATGAATTTAGGAATGGATATAGGAACAATTAACATGGATATGGATATTGGGAAAAATTTCTTACATGAGTATAAAGTAGAAACAAATGAGAAGATAATAGAAGATGTAATAAAAAACGCATCAATTTTAGGCTGTCCTGTATTAGTACATGCAGAAGACTACAAACTATGTTCAAGCGGTATGAAAAATGCAAAGAAGAAAAATCAAGATGGATTAGTAACGTGGTCAAAAAGTAGATCTCAAGATTCAGAAGTCAAAGCAATAGCAGATGTTTCTAAGACAGCAAGAAAATTTGGCTGTGTATTATATTTTGTTCATATTGGCTCTATATTGGCAATGAAACAAATTATAAAGGAAAAAAAAAAAGGCACAAAAATATATGTAGAAACATGTCCACACTATTTGACATTATCATGCGAAGAACAATACGGATATCTAGCAAAAGTTATGCCTCCAATAAGATCATCTAAAGATATCAACCATATTTGGAATTATGTTATTAATAAACAAATTGATGCAATTGGAACTGATCATGTGGCTAATAGATTAGATATGAAACTTGGAGACACAATTTGGGATACACTGCCAGGATTTCCTGGTCTCGGAACATATTTACCTATTTTACTTAGTGAAGGAATAAATAAAAATAGAATCTCGTTAACGCAATTAGTTAATATTACAAGTATCAATGCAGCAAAAATTTTTGGTATGTATCCTGAAAAAGGATCACTTAAAAAAAACACTGACGCAGACATAACTATTTTTAATCTAAAAAAAGAAATTAAAGTAACTGCGGATATTTTTGGTGGTTATTCTGATTATAGTATATACGAAGGAAAAAAGCTAAAAGGTTGGCCAATAAAAACATTAGTAAGAGGCAAATTAATATACGATAACTTTGATGTTGTTGGTAAACATAGATATGGCAAGATGATAGAGAGGCATACTACAAAACATCAAAACTTCCATTGATATTAGCTTTATATACTACGTCTGGTTTTTTAGTAAAAATTCCCACTTCTAATACCCCAGTAATACGTATTATTTCCTGTGACAGAATTTCAGGCTCTTTTATTTTTCCAAATTCACAATCTATTATTATATTTCCATTTTCTGTTACAAATGGGAATCCTTTTTGTGAAATACGAATAGTTGGTTTTCCATGTAATCTTATAAGTGATTCCATCACAATAGATCGAGCCAATGGATAGACCTCGATTGGAACAGCCATATCTAACATATCCACGAATTTAGATTCGTCCGCAATAATTACTATTTTTTTAGCTATGCTCATCAATATATTTTCTCTAAGCAGAGCGCCACCTCCACCTTTGATTAGATTTTTTTTATAATCTATTTGATCTGCTCCATCGAAAACAACATCAATTTTTTTTACAAGATCTGCTTCAATTAATTGAATTTTTGTTTTTTCTACTAATAGTTTTATTTGTAATGAAGTTGTTATACCTTTAACATTGATATCGTTTTTATCTATAAATTTTGATAGCGCGTCTACAAATATAGACATAGTCACTCCACTTCCTAGACCTATTACCTGACCACTATTGATAAATTTCAATGCACTATTTGATGCTGTAATTAATGAATTGTAATGCATTATTCAAGTTCCATCTTTTCTAATTTTGAAAGTGTATTTATTATATCAGTTTTAATTTTTTTGACTTCATCATTGTTAATATTATCAATGTATTGATCACTACCAACGTTTGTGATTTTATTTATTTCGTTGGAATTAGTTTGTTCTAATGTTTGTAATGGTTGATCTTGTTTTATATTGCGTTTATCTGTTTCATGTGGTTGTGTACTTTTGATTTTTGATGCTATTAATTGGTTTAACTTGTATTCAATTTTTGAAAATCTATCGTTTATAACTGTAGCGATACTGCTAATCCCAATAATATCAGTATTGTTAATATTTTCTATTTCATCTATTTTATTTAAAATAATTTTTAATTTATCTTGATATTTTGATATTAACTTAATGCGGTTACTTTCTTTGATACTTAAGTAATCTAATTTTGATATTGTTTTAATTATCATGTCTTTTTCTATATCAAGATATAATATTTTTATGTTAGTAGTTATTGTATCTTTTTTACTTATCTTTAATTTTATTGATAACAATGTACAAACTATTGTAGTTAGTACAACAATTACATAGATAACAGTATCTTGCATCTACGGATACCATTTTATCCAAGAATATTTTCTTATTTTTGGACTAGGAAAACCACAACTTGCACAGCGTTTATGACGTTTATGATATGAGTTATTACCACACCTCCTACATCTTATATGCGGTTTTTTCTTGGTAAAACCGCCCATTGAAGTTGTGCCTTTTACCATTATTGTATCACTTATTAGGTGGAGGAGAAATCATTATAACATTATCTCCTCGTACAACTATTGTCCCAAGATTTTTTGAATTATCATCTGATAAAAGCTCTTCTGATTGAGATAACAACAAATTCATATGTTGATCAAATCCAAGCAAATTACCTCTTATTGTCTTACTGCCTCTCAATTTGATTAAGACAGTCTTATCAATGCTTTCATTCAGTACTTTTACAGCCATATCCACAGACATATCAATCATTTCTCTTGACTGTATTATATTAAAATTTCATTTTCATTGTATTTATATCATTTAATAAACTTTATAGATTTAATTAAATTTTTAATAATTTCAGTTAGGATTATCTTGCCGTCTTTGGCATTAGCACCAGTCGGATCTCCTATTATCCCGCTTTTTGTTACTATTGGAAATGATTTAGTTAGTAGTCTTTTTATCTTTAATCTGGCTTTTTTTGATAGATTATTAACTATGATACCTTTTTTAACCATGTTTACTCTTGTTTTATTTGATATTGCAAGCATCAAAGATGTTTCCACAAAACCAGCATGATCAAATTCACGCTCCATAAATTTCCAATATGATAAAACAATTAAACTGATTTTGCCTTTATGCATTTTATCTATTCTGTGTTTTAAATTGTTTATAGATCTCATATTTCCATAATGTCCATTTAAAATAATTATTTTATTAATATTATTTTTATATAATGAAAAACAGATATCTGCTAATACTTCCTGTAGTGTAGTATTTTTTAAACTTATATTAAAGTATGGTGAATGTTCTTTAGAGCATCCGTACATTAATAACGGCAATAATAGGAACCCACACTTCTTTGATACTGTTTTCGCTATTCTTGATATTATATCTGAATCTGTTGAAATTGGGAGATGTGATCCATGTTGTTCCAGAGATCCAATGGGTATCAGTGCAGTCTGATCATATTCATTTATTAATTTTCTTATAGTAGGATCGTATTGATCTTGTATTTTCATAAACTAATACCCATTACATTTTTCAATGTGTGTATAGAATATCTGAAGTGTATATGTACAGCTTTTCAATAATACTTAAGTACATCCACCATACTTCTTTTTAGATAGGTATAATTTAATATTGCACCATGATGAGCTACTAAAATTATCATTGCATTATAATCAATATGATTTTCATACATATTTTAATGTATTACATTAAAATTAAGTTTGAAATAATTGGTGGTACTAGATTAGAATTTATCACAACATAGCATGTAAATATCTAATACTGTATACAGTGGTACATAGTATTTTAGTAGTACATATAAACAAATTCTTCATTTATTCTATTATTTAACATACATTTAATATCATTAAAATATAATTAGCTATTACTACAATAACATATCAGAAGTAGTTTCATGAAATTTAATTTTTACTTTATGTATCAAGTCTATCATACGTAATTATAGAATTCTTGCGATGTCACATATACATTACAAACAATCAAGAACTAATCAAAGTATTATATATACTATATGGATATGCGGAAGATGGGATTTGAACCCACGAACCACTAAAGACAAGGACCTAAACCTTGCGCCTTTGACCACTCGGCAACTTCCGCAACTTGTAATAGCTAAATACAAATTTATCTATTTTTGAAATGATATTGATATGAAACTATTTGGTACAAATGGAATTAGAGGAGTATTTTCAAAAGATTTTACATTGGATTTAGTGCATGATATTACTCAGTCCATTGCATCATATTTTAAAAATGGCGTTATACTTGTAGGTTACGATGGAAGGTATTCTAGCCCGCTGATTGCTAAAATCGTCTGTTCTACATTAAACTATTCAGGATTAGATTGTAAATTAGCAGGATTAATCCCTACCCCATGTCTTCAATTAGCAGTAAAAAAACTTGGATATGATGGTGGAATAATGGTTACAGCGTCACACAATCCACCAAAATATAATGGAGTTAAGGTAATGTCATCAGATGGAATAGAAATTTCTGAAGTGGATCAATTAATAATAGAACATATATACACCAATAAAAAATGGATTAAAGATATATTTTCATGGGGTAAAACAAAAAATGAAAATAGAGCAACCAGGGTCTATATAGACAGTATAAAATCACATATAGATATATCTAAAATTAGATCACAAAAATTTGTTGTTGTGATTGATCTTGGTAATGGAGTTCAATCTTTAACAGCGCCTCAAATTTGTAAAGAACTATGTTGCGAAGTCATAACAATTAATGAAAATATAGATGGATCATTTCCAGGACGTGGTTCTGAACCAACTGTACATAATCTACAAGTACTATCTGATACAGTTAATAAATTTAATGCAGATTTAGGGGTTGCTTTTGATGGAGACGGTGATAGATGTATATTCTGTGACGAAAAAGGAAAAGTATTAGACGGAAATGATTCTGCATTAATAATATCAAATTTCATTTTAAAAGAACATCCTAATTCTACCATTGTTACGTGTTTAAATTCTTGTTCTAGTATAGATGAAATTACAATAACTACGAAATCAAAAGTTATTAGAACCAAAGTTGGAAGTGTAAACGTTTCTAGAAAAATGAAATCAATAAATGCAATAATTGGATTTGAAGAAAATGGTGGATTTATGTTTGGTAAACATATTGAAGTTAGAGATGGCGCTATGACAATGGCGCTAATGCTTAATTTACTTTCTATATCTCATAAAACCTTATCACAAGAATTTGATATGATCCCACATGCTTTTACTATCAAAACTAAACTTAGATGTTCTAATGAAAGTGCAAATGAGATAATTACTAAACTAAAAAGTAAATGTTCAAATTTTGATGATAGTGACGGGTTAAAAATTATTTTTGATTCAAAAAACTGGATAATGATTAGAAAAAGTGGTACAGAACAGCTAATAAGAATTTATGCAGAAGGAAACAACAAAAAAAAACTTGATACTATAGTTTTTAGATATGTGAATAAAATAAATTCTCTCAGACAACATTTTTAAAACCAAAAATTCGAAGTCCTTCAAATGCAAAAAAATAGTATAGTTGGTGATATATATGCCTAAAGCGTATTACGTAAAATTTGATGTGCCTTCAGACTTAATAAATCCCATTTATGAAGCCGTAAGAGTAGCTGCTCAAAGTGGTAAGATAAGAAAAGGAACTAATGAAACAACTAAAGCAATAGAACGTGGTATAAGTAAATTAGTAATAATAGCAGAAGATGTTGAACCGCCTGAAGTTGTTGCACATATACCTATAATATGCGAAGAACATGGTGCAGCTTATGTATTTGTACCAAGCAAACAAGAACTAGGAAAATCACTGGGAATTAATATCACTGCAGCCGCAGCATCAATATTAGACGCAGGTGATGCTAAACATATAGTTGAACAAGTGATAGCATCAATATCTAAAATAAAGACTTATGATAATAAATGAATATTAACACTGATGTAGTACCAGCAGAAATTATACAAATAATAGGAAGAACTGGTATCGCAGGTGAGGTAATACAAGTTAGAGTAAAAATAATATCCGGCAAAGATAAAGGTAGAATAATAACTAGAAATGTAAAAGGATCAGTTAGAATGTCTGATATACTTATGTTAAGAGAAACAGAAAGAGAAGCTAAGAAAATAAAGTAATTATGTCACAAATTTGTAGTTTTTGCAACGAAGTAATATTACCAGGTTCTGGAACAATGCTTATAAAAAATGACGGAACAATTATATGGTTTTGCTCAGCAAAATGTAAAAAGAATATGTTAATATTAAAACGTGATCCACGTAAATTAAAATGGACAAAAAAATATGTAAAGGGTGGTATTAAAGTAAAGTAAATTGACAGAACAGACTCTTATTATTATAAAACCAGATGGAGTTAAAAGAAGTCTGGTAGGTGAAGTCATAAAACGCTTTGAGATAAAAGGATTTAAACTGATAAATCTAAAGATGTTTACTTTTGATAAAAAAACAGCAGAAAAATTTTATTATATTCACAAGTCTAAACACTTTTTTAATGATCTAGTTTCATTCATGACATCTGGAAATGTGGTTGCAGCTATTATTGAAGGGAACAATGCAATTGAAACAACTAGATTTTTGTTGGGATCTACAAAATCATTTGAAGCCAAACCGGGTTCAATTAGAGGTGATTATGCACTAGGACTTATTGACAATGTAATCCATGCATCTGACTCGAAGAAAAATTTTGAAGTTGAGTCACAAATAATATTCTGATAAAATCCGATATGAGACAACCTATTGTAACTGTGCTTGGTCATGTAGATTCAGGTAAAACATCAATATTGGATAATATAAGGGGTACTGGAATCCAGAAAAAAGAGGTTGGTGGTATAACCCAACATATTGGAGCAAGCTTTTTGCCTAATAAGACAATTAAAAAAATATGTGGTTCTTTGTATGAAAAATTAAATAAGAACAATAATAAATTTCCTGGTATTTTATTAATAGATACTCCAGGACATGAAGTTTTTACAAATTTACGAACTCGTGGAGGTTCTGCAGCGGATATTGCAATTTTAGTTGTAGATGTTAATTGTGGTTTTCAACAACAAACAATAGAAAGTATAAAAATTCTTGAAAATCGTAAAGTTCCATTTGTTGTAGCACTTAATAAAATAGACATGATAACTGGGTGGAAAAAAACTACTGCTAAGTCTATCACACAAGCTATAGAAAATCAAGACAGGTACACAAAAACAATACTTGAAGAGCAAACATATGCTATAATTGGTTCATTGTCACAACTAGGATATAGATCAGAGTTATTTAATAGAGTAAAAGATTTTACAAAAGAAATATCTATTGTTCCAGTGAGTGCACGTTTTGGAATAGGACTTCCTGAACTTGTATTAATGTTGATGGGACTTGCTCAACAATACTTAAGAAAAAAACTATCTTATAAAGGTAAAAATACAAGAGGTATAGTAATAGAAATAAACAATGAAGACGGTTTAGGTCCCACAGCTAACGTAATTTTAATTGAAGGAACAATAAAAAAGAATGATCTTATAGTCGCTGCAAAAAATGATTCCGTTATAATAACCAAACTAAAAACTATATTACTACCAAAATCACTTGATGAAATGCATGATCCTAGTGATAAATTTAAACATGTTAATGAGGTCACTGCTGCTGCTGGAATAAAAATATCGTCACAAGATCTAGATAATGTATTACCAGGAAGTACAATCTACGCAGCAAAAACTGAATTGGATGCAAACGAACTAAAAAAACTATTAGAGGCTGAACTAAAATCAGTTTTTATAAAGACTGATACAACTGGAGTAATTATAAAATGTGATACAATAGGTTCTCTTGAAGCTTTAACAGAGATGCTTAAAAAAGAGAATATACCAATATCAACTGCTAATATAGGAGCAGTTAATAAGCGTGATGTAATGGAAGCTAAAGCAATAAAAGAAAATGACAGAAATTTAGGCACCATTCTATCATTTAATGTAAAAATACTAGCAGATGCAAAAATAGAGTCTGAAAATAACAATATAAAAATATTTCATGACAAAATAATTTATAGTTTGATTGACAACTACATAAAATGGATCAAAACAAATATTACAAATGAAGATGAAAAACTATTTGAAGAGATTAAACCACTTTCTAAATTCACATTTCTTAAAGGTTATGTATTCAGAAAGAGTAATCCAGCTATATTTGGAATAAGAATTGATGTTGGTACATTACTACAAAAATCATCTATTATAAATAAAAATGGCAAAAAAATTGGAATAATACACCAATTACAAAATAACGGAAAAAATGTTGAGTATATAAAGAGTGGTCAAGAGGCTGCATGTTCAATACATGGTGTACTTATAGGACGCCAAATATCAGAAGGTGATATTTTTTATACATTACCAAGTTCCTATGAAGCAAAACAGCTACTACAAAAATTTATACATAAACTCAGTGATGATGAAATAAAAATCTTGAATGAAATAGTTGAGATAAAACGAAAAAAAGACCCTGCCTATGGATACTAATCTGCATTATAATTTTAATAATATCAGTAAATTACATACACTGATTAATATTAACAATATGAAGAAATTTCATGATCAAAGATACTATCGCAACTAAAAAAAAGTCTACAAGTCTAAAATAAACCTAATCCTGTTGTTTAACTCATTTATATCCATCAAATGAAAAGTTGGAGATTTAATCTCTAATTTGAATTTATGTTTTTTTATGTTTAGTGTTTCTCCAAAAATATTAGATTTCATTTCATATGTTTTATTTTTGTTTATAGATAGTATCATCCTTTTAATAGCAAAACCATCTGTAATTGTTAATATTATTAGTTCTTCCAACCAATTATATAATAAATAATCAAGATCTATACCGTTGATAATCAATGTTTTTTGTTTTTTCTCTTGCACGTTATTCCTATTTAGCATTGTTTCTATTGTTGCGTAACCAGCAACCAGAAATGCATTTTCTAGTGTCGATGCATTTACCTCAATAAAAACATCTGTTTTATGTTCTAGATATTTATATGACAACACTTTCTCATATGTATGATAATATTTAGTTGTGGTATCTGTAATAGTAACATCTAAATTAATTGTTTAAAGATTTTTCTATAAATTGAATCTACCAAGAGGAATGAAAGATTTTGATTTTATGGATATTGTAAAAATAGAATATGTACGAAAAAAATTTATCGAGACATCTGAAATTTTTGGATTTAAATTAATGGAACCATCTCCTATAGAATTTCTTTCCACGATAGAATTAAAGAGTAACCCACTAATCAAAAATGAGATATATTATTTTAAAGACAAAAGTAGTAGGGAAATAGCTCTGAGATTTGATTTTACAGTTGGATTAACAAGATATGTAGCATCACAAAAATCAGTAAAATTACCAATTAAAGTAGCCACATTTGGTGGTGTATGGAGATATGATGAACCACAAAAAAATCGATATAGATTTTTTCATCAGTGGAATGTTGAGTTGTACGGAAAATTAAATATAGAATATGATATAGAACTTATAGAATTTGTTGCATGTTTTTTTTGTAATTTAAATTTACAAAATATAGTAATTCATATATCACATAAGAAGTTAGCAGAATCATACATTAATAATATATTCAATTCTAGTAATCAAAAGTTAGTAGTTGATATATGTAGGGCAATAGATAAAACACAAAAAAAATCAAAAAATGAAATTATAACAGAATATAATAAAAAAGGCTATGATTTATATAAACTAAAAAAAATCTTAGAATTTGCAGAAATTAATGGAACTCCAGAAGAAATAGAAAAAAATTTATTTATAACTAGACTTGATGGATGGAGTGATCTAAAAAAACTATTCTATTCACTAAAAAAAAGAAATATAAAAAATATAAAAATAAATTTTGGTATAGTACGAGGCTTGGATTATTATTCTGGTATAGTTTTCGAGGCTTTTGATTCATATCATAGAGACGCATTGATAGGTGGTGGTAGATATGACGTGTTATTACAAGCATTTAAAAGAAATGATCTAACTGCAGTAGGAGCCGCAGGAGGAGTTGAACGTATTATTTCATCATTAGAAATACAAAATAAACTAGATTTACAATTTCATCAGAGGATTTTAATTACATTTGTAAATAAGGACATGCAAAAAAATGCATTGCATTTAGCATCTACACTAAAACAAAAAAAAATACCAGCTGATGTAGCTATTTTAAAAACATTTAAAAAACAAATGAAAGATGCAACCAGCTATAAATTTATAATAATAATAGCTCCCAAGGAACTTGAATTAGGTTTAGTTATATTTAAAAATATGACAACTAGTAACGAAAAAAAAGTGTCAATA
Source organism: Nitrosopumilaceae archaeon (assembly GCA_965218725.1). Classification (GTDB taxonomy): domain Archaea; phylum Thermoproteota; class Nitrososphaeria; order Nitrososphaerales; family Nitrosopumilaceae; genus WTHC01. Next base: position 584,417 of record CBDCLO010000002.1, on the reverse strand, counting down.
GATGGCCTTACATCACACTTGAAGGATTTATTAGCTAATAAATAATTTTGTTAACGTAATAATTTCTGATCCATTAGTTGACTCTCCAACAACTACTGATTTATTGTTTATGATCATTCCAGATGACACAAAAGGAACTCCACTATTTATTGTTGTATGTACTATGTTGATTTTTAATATATCAGAAATACTCTTAATATTATCAATATTTGTTCTAGGATGTATTACACCTCCACATGAATTTGCAATAAACATTGCACCTACCTGATTATATCCTGCCACATCACTTTGTATTACTTCTATTCCTAATACATCTTCAATTTTTTTTATTTTATTATTTGGAATTATTGGTGATATTATTCCGCCTCTATCATTTACACATATGATATTACCAAGTGCAGTATATTTAACATCAAGTACCTCCACATTTAACTTTGTATTTCTTTTTAAATATTCTATTTCAGAATAGTGACAAGTTTTTGGTAATAACATCCCATAATTATTAACAACCATCAATATACCTAGTAATCTAGTATCTGCCACAGAAGTAAAAATATAGTCAGTTTTAAGATATTTGGCTAAATTTTGTGCTTTAGTTTTTGCAAGTCCATGTGGAAGAAATACAAATTCATCATTACCATTTATGTATACTCCGATATTTGGGTTGCTATATACATTATATTTTATAATGTCCAATAACCAACATTAACACTAAAAAAATATGAACGTAATGTTATACTTTTTATGTATATGCTAGATTTAAATAATATTTAGCAATAGTATTCTGTATGCCAATTGCAGAAAACTTTCCAGAAGGCTTAAAACCTATTGGTAAAATTAATCATGAAAGTGGTGAGAACTATCATTATGTATGGGGTCCTGGACGTACAGATGCAGAAGCATCTACTAATGATGATGTGAAAGCTGCATATGCTAAACGTGGTGAGGAACATGTTCCACTCGGTGTTAGTGGAACAATGGTAGCAGTAGATTGGGATTCATGTGTAGCAGATGGTGCATGTATAGAAGCATGTCCGGTTCAAGTATTTCAATGGTATAGAACTGAAAAGGATATACCAGCAATACAAGCAATAAATGAAACTTTTAATGGAACTGGTAGTGATGTAAAAGAAGAACGAAAAGACTATACAGATAAAGCAGATCCTATAAGAGAACATGATTGTATATGGTGTATGGCATGTGTATCAGTTTGTCCGCCACAAGCAATTAAGGTAGACCAAGCAAATCTGGAGGCACATGAGAAAGCATCTGGAACATATAAAAAATTAGGTTCTGGGCAAGCTAACCCACACGCACATGATTAATCTTCAATTTATTTTTGTTATATATCTGTAGTTAACCTGTTAAACAAATTTTAATTGGTATTTTGAAGTACTATTTGCAGAGGTCGCTTAGCTTGGAATGGCGCGGGCCTTGAGAGCCTGTGTGCTTTTGCACTCGAGGGTTCAAATCCCTCTCTCTGCGTTATTTAAAGACCCTAGTTCAGCAAGAAGTGCAGACAATTGAATTTCATAATTTGTTCCCATAATTACCCTGTAGTCATATTTAGCAATTGTTTTTATTATCTCGTTTAAATTACTTGTTTTGTATTTGAAAACAGCCTGGTTTATAAATTTTAAGAAATCAGATTCTGACATCCCATGCACCTTAATAAGCTCAATCATTTTCTCTCTCGCTTGTATCACTTTACCTTTCATCGCAAGTTTTAAAACATTCTCTACTTCTTTTATTTTTGTTAGGCCTAAAGATATTTTTACATTTGATTCGTTAACAGTTCCTATACTGGCGGCTGCTTGCAATATATTTATAGCATGTCGCAAATCTCCATTTGCATATTCGCATATCGCAACTAAACCACTTTCATCAGCATCTATTTTCTCATTCTTTCCAATTTCTTTTAGATATGATACCATCTCTTTTACAGAGATCCTAGTAAACCTAAATATAGCACATCTACTTTGTAATGGATCAATTATTTTTGATATATTATTTGCTATTAATATAAATCTACAAAACCTTGATGCATCTTCTATTATTCTACGTAATGCAGTCTGTGCATCAGAAGTCATCTCATCAGCTTCATCCAATATTATAATTTTGAATGGAATCTCTGTATCTAATCCAGCAAACCTAGAAAATTTTTTAATTCTGTCTCTTACCATGTTTATCCCACGTTCATCTGATGCATTCAATTCTAATGTGAACTCTTTCCAGTATTTACCTAGGATTTCCTTTGTTATGCATATTGCCATAGTTGTTTTGCCAATTCCAGCGGATCCAGAAAACAATAAATTTGGTATCTCTTGCTTGTTTTTTAATAGAGAACTTAAACTGCCAACTATTTCTTTTTGATTTATCATACATGATATTTTTATTGGTCTGTATTTTTCTACCCACATGATATTATTTAACATCTAATCTATGATTATAATACTCCAATAAATTATATAGGATCAAATAATCATAGCTGGTTGTTAATTGTATTAATTAATAATACTGATTAAATGTATAAAATAATGATATTTACCATGGATGAGATTATACGTATACACACTATAGGTTATAGCTTGCAAGATGTAAAAGTGTTATTTAATCATGATCTCAAAATAGAATTATCAGATATACATGTTAGTGGTAATCATGGAGAAATATTGGTCATACCTAGATGGATTGCAAATATATTGGAATCAAATAAACATGTAGAAATCCAAGATAGCAGTATTATAGACGAACTCAAACAATCAATAGTCAAAGAAAATTCACAAGATGAATTTAATCTATCTACACTAGATTACTATTTTTATATAAAGGTTAAATCCTACATGAAACGATTATCTAGCAACGATCATGACAAAACAGAGAGTTTGTTAAAATCATTGTTTAGGAAAAGACAAGGTAAGATAATAAGATTAGCAGACTCGTCAAGACTAACAAATGTGATAGCACAGAAATTGACTATAGAAGAACGTGAATTTTACAACCAAATACACAGAAATAGCATTAACTTTAAAAAACAGATTTTTGATAATTTATAATGACAATTGCTGAGACATATACACCGTCAGCTTTATCAGATATGGTGAAATCATTTCTTATACAATTTAAAGATAAGACTGGTTCGTATACATACGTAGAACAGATAGATGAGATGATGGCAAAATACATCTACTATATAGTGATAGACTATAATGATCTAGTATTATATCATGATATTGAAACAAAGTTTGATGGACAAGCAGATAAGATACTGAACGCATTTAGGAGAGCAATAAAAGAAATACTGCAAGAAAGATTTCCACAATACGCAGAAAAAATAAAACATGAAATAAGAGCACGAATCTCTAATTATCCAGTACAAAGAAGTATTCGTCAAATTAATGCAGAGATAATTAGTAAAATGACTAGTGTTTCTGGAATGGTAGTTAGAGCATCAGAAATAAAACCTCTAGCTAAAGAATTAATATACATATGTCCAGATGGTCATGTAACAAAAGTGACTTTGGAAAATGGATTACGTTTGAATGCTCCTATCAAATGTTCTATCCCAAAATGTGTACACCGTGAGCTTGGAATAGAATCAGAATCAAGCAAATTCATTGATTTCCAGATAGTTAGATTACAAGAGCTGCCTGAAGACCTGCCTCCTGGACAACTTCCACATTATATAGATGTCACTGTGAAACAAGATCTAGTTGATAATGCACGACCTGGTGATCGTATCATATTAACTGGTATTGTTAGAATTGAACAAGAGCCAATCCCTGGAGCTAGAACAAATAGTGCATTATACAAACTCAGAATAGATGGTAATAATATAGAGTTTCTTGGAGGAATAGGAACAAAAACATCTAGACGTATTGAAAGAGAAGAAATATCACCAGATGAAGAAAAAATAATAAAATCATTGTCAGGCGCCCCAGATCTATATCAACGATTAATAAGTTCTTTTGCACCTCATATACATGGTCATTCTCTTATTAAAGAAGCAATATTATTATTGATTGTAGGTTCTACAAAAAGAATATTTAGTGATGGAACAAAAATTCGTGGCGATATAAACATTTTTTTGGTAGGTGATCCAGGTACAGCAAAGAGTGAAGTATTAAAATTCTGTGCTCGTGTAGCACCACGTGGATTATATACATCAGGAAGAGGATCCACTGCAGCTGGTTTGACAGCCGCAATAGTGAGAGATAAGACAGGTATTATGATGTTAGAAGCTGGTGCAGTAGTTCTTGGTGATCAAGGACTTGTATGTATAGATGAATTTGACAAAATGAAACCTGAAGATAGAAGCGCTCTTCATGAAGTAATGGAGCAACAGACTGTTAGTATTGCAAAAGGTGGGATAGTTGCAACGTTAAATGCAAGAACATCAATCTTATCTGCAGCTAATCCAATGTATGGAAAGTATGATCCATTTAAAAACATCACTGAGAACGTAAATCTTCCAATACCGCTTCTTACTAGATTTGATCTAATATTTGTTGTAAGGGATATTCCATCAAGAGAAAAAGATATGAAAATTGCTAAGCATATAATCAATCTACATTCTTTAACAAACACCAACATCAGTCCACTAATAGATATAAACTTACTAACAAAATATTTATCATATACAAAAAGAATCAACCCCATACTTACAAAGGAAGCAGAAAATAAGATACTTGATTATTACATGAAAATGAGGAATGTAGAATCTGATGACATGATTACAGTAACTCCTAGACAATTAGAAGGTCTGATAAGACTTGCAACTGCACGTGCAAGATTATTAATGAAAGATCAGGTTGATTCAGATGACGCAGATAATGCAATACATCTAATTCAAAGTATGCTTGAGAATGCAGGAGTTGATGTTAATACTGGTAAAGTAGATTTAGGAGTTCTGCAAGGTAGACCAAGAAGTGAAGTATCAAAAATGCAGCTTTTTATGAATATCTTAAAAGAACTTGAGGGAAATAATAAAACTGCAGTGGAAGAAAAATTATTTATAGATGAACTTGTAAAATCAACCAAATTTACAGAAGATGAAGCTAAAAACTACATTAAAAAAATGCTTAGAGAAGCTTCAATTTATGAATCAAAACCTGACCATTATAATAGAGTGTAGATGAATTATATCTATAGTTTAATATAATTCAGAAAGCATATTCCATGGTAATGAATACCTAATTATTTTATCAGGTAACTTTTTTTTATTGTTTTTGAGAAATTTTTTGTCACCATCCTCGTTTCTTAACTCGTCTGGAAGTAGTATTGGAATTTCATCTATTATAGGATAAAATCTTCTACATCTAATACAATACAATATGCCTTCTATTATTATATCAACATTAGATTTTAACTCAAAAATTTCTAGTGGTGAGTATTTATCAATTGGACAAGCTAAAATATCAAGAATTTTTTTATTCATTTCATATGTTTAAATAAATTGGAATTCCATTTTTACTGGATAGTTTAATTGCATTTACTATTTTTGTAATATTTACAGACTTTTTAACTTTTAACATTGGTTTAGCACTAATTGTATCTGAAAAATTAATTATTTCTAATAACAACTGTTTTTTTATGTTATTAATAGTGAGTACTTTATTGTTAGTTTTAATTACCATATTTTGTGTAATATTATTATAAAATATTAACCCGTCTGTACAAACCACATTAAAATTTTTTACTGATGAATTTATTATTAGGTCTAATGAAATAGTAGCAACTCTATTATTACTGAATCCAAATGTTACAGTTATTATATCACTATACTTATGTTGTATGTTGTTAGTTATTGCATATACTATTTCAGGAACATCATCAAATAACCACAATACAACATCTATATCACGTATCAATAAATCATAAATATCTCTAACATTACACATATTGTCAACTATATTTGTACTATGGGTTTGTAGCATAACTAATTTTCCATACGTCTCTAAATCTAAATAATTTTTAATTATATTTACAAATGGGTTGAATCTACCAGTTAAACTATATGATAATTTGATGTTATTAGCTTCTGATAGCTTTACAGACTTTTCCCAATTATGAATAAAATACATATCTAAATTTTCTATAAATATATTTTTCTTTTTTTTAATAAATTTGTCTATTATTGGCATATGAATGTCATCATTAGTATAGATGAAGACAGTATCAAATTCTTCTGACTCCAATAATAAATCTGTGGAATGATAACAGCTTATGCTAAGTTTATTGTTTATTTTTTTTTTATTTTTGTCAATATCACATAATGCAACTAACACACCCAATTTCATAAGAATATCCATGCATTCATTTTCTACATTTTTTGTTCTAATATACACAGCTTTCATATTAATATACCTTAGTTATCCACTTAGAATATCTCTCATCTTTATTAATTACTATTTTTTTATATCTTAACATTAATTCTTTAGTTATACTGCCTATTTTTCCTTCACCAATAACCTTATCTTCGATCTTAATAACTGGGGTTATTTCTGCAGCTGTACCTGTTAGAAAAACTTCATCAGCTAAATATAATTCACTTCTAGTAATCTTTCTTGTTATTACATCATTATTCATATCATGTGATAACTCAATTATTGTATTCCTTGTTATGCCGTCTAGTATAGATGAGCTGATAGGTGCAGTAAATATCTGTCCATCCTTAACTAAAAATACATTTTCTCCAGAAGACTCACTAACATTATGTTCCTTGTCCAATAATATAGCTTCGTCATATCCATTTAGTTTTGATTCTTGTGTTGCTAAAATAGAATTAAGATAATTTCCACCCATTTTTGCTAGTGTAAATACAGATGAATCATCAAATTTTTTCCATGATGAAATACACACACTTATCCCATTTTTATTGAATAAATCTCCAAGTGGAAACATGAATATAGCTGCATGTGTAGGGGCACTCTTAGTAATATGTAGACTTATTCCATATTCACCAACAAAGTAGATAGGTCTTATGTAACACGGCTCTTTAATTTTATTCTTTACACATAAATTTATAATAGCACTTTTTATTTCACTATTAGAAAAATTAAGAGATATTGAATACAACTTACCAGAATTTCTGAATCTTGTAATGTGATCATCCAATCTGAATATAAACAAATTTTTGGAGTTCCAATATACGCGAATTCCTTCAAAAATTGAAGTTCCATAATGGATTGCATGAGTTGTTATTGGTACATTAGCTTTTTCTTGAGTGATGTACTTTCCATCAAACCACACAAATTTTGAAATTGATATTCTCATAAAATACACTTAGTTACCTTGTCCAATATCCATCTATTGGAAATTTCATACCTACTATTTTTGTAGTCATGGCATTTTCACTGCTAAATCTTTTTATTACATTCCAATTACTCTCTATTATTTGTACTATTTCAGGTGGTACATCCTTTTTCCAATCCGTATCTTTTCCATTTGCTGAGTCATACATTTTATCTTTTACAGAAGTAGCAGATAGTTTTTTTCTTTTACCGATTATTGGATTAAGTCCATATAGCTTTAGTACAAACCATTCAAACTTATCACCAGTATAAGTAAAATAGTTGTTATCCACTCCACGTAATATCTGCCTTCTTAATATCCATGACATAGGTGAAACTAGTGGTGGTAAATATCTCCAATATGGTGCATAAAAAGTATAGTGATCTGATATTGATATTGAATCTTTAAAAACAGCAGCTAACATTTTTCTTCTTATTTTAAAATTAAAAGGAAAACTACGACTGTTTATTTCTTTATAGTTCTTTAAAAATATTACAGGCATTATCTTAACATCATACTTGTTTTTTAATTCATTTATAATTTCTACATGTGCATTAGTCACTGGATTCAAATGAGCCAAATAAATTGATATCACCATTTAATCTCAAAATAACTAGACGGGGATGATGGGACTTGAACCCATGATTTCCAGCGCCCGAGGCTGGCAGTATTCCAATCTAACCTACATCCCCCAACTAAAATCAACTATTCTCTATGATTTAACCATACGACTCATACTTTACTTCAAAACTCCCATCATCTCTTTTTTCTCTTTCTGTTACGAATCCACTAGGCTTAAGGACATCCATTACACTATCAATTGTGCCTTGCCATCCACAAATATAAAAAATAGAATTTTCAGGAGTTATTTTTTCGCCTACTAATTTTTCTAATGGAGATTTATCTCCATTTTCAGATCTCAAAAATGTTTCCACTCTTCCTTTCTGGCCAGACCATGATCTATTTAGTTTTTCTTGTGGACGGCTTATTGCTGTTCTGTACATAAAATTCCACCTGTCTCTCCCTTTATCAATACTTTCATTATCAAAGCCTGTCAGTAGTTCTCTGTAGCCCAGTTCATCAACATAACTAGCGCCATGTAAAACTACTATCTCTCTTTTGTCTCCTATGTTATGCAGATGTTTTGTATAGCTAACAAATGGAGCTAAACCAGTACCTCCTCCTATGCAAATAATTCTGCGTTCATCTTTACTACCATTAGGCAAAATCTCATTTATAGTAAATGCACCAGTAGGCTTTAACCAATTTATCTGATCATTTGTTTTTGAATTAAATAGCATAGTAGTTAGCCTACCAGGTAATGGTTTCATCACCCATCTAATGTACAACTCTATGTACCTTTTATTTTCTGGATTAGATGCAATAGAATATGCGCGTCTTACTATTTTGTTATTCTCAGCTGGATTTTCTAACCCTATTGTTATAAATTGACCAGCTTTATAATCAGGGATTTCTGAATTAACTGGAGTCAATCTAAAAATTGATAGATCATCTTTTAATACATGGATGAAAGAAATTGTTGCTTTATTATCTATTAACACTTAATAGATCTATTTAACAATGGTTAAATATCTTATGTTAGCTCTTGTACTCATATATAAATGACGTTTGTTAATGCTTAAATTTTATTCATATATTATTTTCTAATTATAGGGCCGGTAGTCTAGCCTGGTAGGATGCGCCCTTGGCATGGGCGAGGTTATGGGTTCAAATCCCATCCGGTCCATTAAAATATGTTTATTGCTGAAATTAATTTAATGATCTCCACATCTTTTTCTTTTGAAAGGACTTTTAGTTCTTCTTGTGATAATTTGTCATGCATACAAATTATCGCATTCAATGCACTTTTTTTTACTTCTAAGCTATTGTCATGAATATACTTATGAATATAATTTTTTGCTTCATGCGCTTTTAAATATCCTAGGGCGCTTATAACACATGACCTTACTAACGTATCATTATCATCAATAGTATCAATCATTGCTGGAATAGATCCATAGCTTTTTCTGTTTGCCAGTATCAAAATTAAAAACGCTTTTATTTTTTTATTGTTTGTTGTATTCATATATCCAGTTAGCAATGTTGAAATTTTGTTGGTGTTAGATAACAAAGTACTGAATGTTTCTCCTATTACCTCTTTGTCTTTTTCACCTAGCATAGAAATTATATTTTTAATTATGTTTGGATTTTTTATTTTTTCCAATTTTTTCAAGATTTTGATTTTTGATTTCTTTGAACCTGATTTAATTATTAAACAAATTTTTGTTGTATCCATTAAAACCATATATGTACTTATATTACACCATCAGATTTATTCTTAGATTTAAATTATCCGCAATGAAATAAATAATATGTCTAACGACAACAGAGACACCATATTTATTGGCAAGAAACCGCTGATGGCATATGTTACCTCAACATTAATTCAATTGGCAAATTTGTCTACAGTGAATATAAAAGCAAGAGGACTTAGCATAGGTCGTGCAGTTGACGTTGCACAAATAATATCTCGTAAAACTGAGAATGCTGGGTATGCAGTAGGTAGCATAAAAATAGGTTCTGAAGTATTAGAATCAAAGGATGGCAAAACAAGAAATGTCTCAACAATAGATATAGAAGTAAAGAGAAATCCAAATAAATGACATTCTCTTGAATTTTTTATTTTGTTTAAACTTATGGTTTTATAAGAATCTAGTGCAATAAGTACTATATAATTATGTTACATGGATGATGAGGTACTCCTATTTTTATCTATCTTCAATAACTCTGACATTAAAAATTTTTTATATTCATTAGTCTCGTCATCAGTCATGCTTGAAATATTTGAGCTTAATAATGATCCTACTATTTTCATTCTTTCTAACATATCCATTGCGATAAACTTACCTACATTACCAACTCTAAAAAATACATCTAACTGTTTTTTAACTATATTATTTATGGTATTTAAGTCATCGGTAGTAGATCTGCCCTTTTGAGTGATCTTATACTTGTTATTATCAACTTTTATCAATTCCTCATTTTGTAGTCTCCTTAATAATGGATATATCAAACCTGGCGATGGTTTCCATACACCTTTACTCTGTTCTATCGCTGCATTAATTATTTCTTTTCCAGAGCTTGGTTTGATTTTTAATATTCCTAGTATAAAATATCGTGAAAACCCCCGCGGAACTACACTACCAACTCTTTTTAGCCAATAATTAATCATCACTAGTGATATCATAAGTGATATATATAAAGTTATAATAATTGAAGATGTTACATATTTAAATAATTACTGAATGATTGTTTTGATGACAGAATCAATTGAATATGATTTACTAATTGTTGGATCAGGATTAGCAGGCTTGAGAGCAGCTATAGAAGCTGCAAAAAAAAATCAAAATATAAAAATCGCAGTAATTTCAAAGGTTCAAGTTATGCGTTCCCACTCTGTTTCAGCAGAAGGTGGAACCGCTGCAGTTATTTTTGAAGAAGATGGTGATACTATAGAATCACATATATATGATACAATAAAAGGCAGTGATTTTTTAGCTGATCAAGATGTAGCAAAAAAGCTTTGTTATGAAATACCAAAAGAAATATACCAATTAGAACATTGGGGCATGCCGTGGTCTAGAAGAAAAGATGGAAAAATAGCACAGCGAAATTTTGGTGGCTATAGTTACCCTAGAGCCACATATGCATCTGATAAAGTTGGATTTTTTGAAATGCAAACTTTATACGACACATGTCTAAAATTTGATAATATAGAATTTTTTAATGAATGGTATGTGACATCTATAATTAATGTTGGGAAAAAGTTTGTTGGAATAACTGCTATTGAACTTTCTAGTGGTACATTCTATGTGATTAAAGGAACAGCGTTAATAATTGCAACTGGTGGAGCAGGAAGAATATATAGTTATTCAACGTATGCACTAACATCTACTCCTGATGGTTTAGATATGGCATACAGAGCAGGAATGGCGCTTAAAGATATGGAATTTGTACAATTTCATCCAACAGGAATTTTACCGTCAGGTATCTTAATTACAGAAGGTGCAAGAGGAGAAGGTGGATATCTCATAAATAATAATGGTGAAAGGTTTATGAAGCGATATGCAGCTACTAAAATGGAGTTAGCTCCTCGTGATATAGTTTCAAGGGCTATTATAACTGAAATCAATGAAAATCGTGGATTTGTACATGAGACTGGAGTTAAATGCATACAACTTGATCTTAGACATATAGATGTTAAGATTATTAAAGAGAGATTAAGTGCTATTCGTGAAATATCATTAAAATTTTCAGATACGGATCCATCAAAAGAACCATTGCATGTTAGACCAGTATGTCATTATATGATGGGTGGAATACATACTAATATAGATGGTGCTACAGAACTACACGGTGTATGGGCAGCTGGTGAAGCTGCATGTAATAGTGCACATGGCGCAAATAGGCTGGGTGCTAATTCCACATCTGAATGCATTGTTTGGGGAAAAATAACTGCACAACATGCTGTAGATTATATAGAACAAAATACTCACAAATATCAGTTTCCTATTTACATGGTAAAAACAGAAGAAAAAAGGATATATGATGACATATTCCATGGAAGCGGGAAAATAAACCCATATGAAGTGCGACAGGAACTAACTGATACATTAAATGATAAAGCATATGTATACAGGAATGAATCTGAATTGATAAGTGGTTTACAGAAAATCAGAAAACTACGAAATACCACATGGAAAAATGTTGATGATCATGCTAAGGAGTATAATACTAATTTTATTAATGTCATGGAAATAGACTCAATGTTTAGAATTGCTGAAGTTGTTCTTCTTGGTGCTATACATAGAAAAGAATCTAGAGGTTCGCATGCAAGGACTGATTTCCCGCAGAGAGATGATCGTAATTTTTTATACCACACTCTTGTTTATCATGATTTAAATGAACCAATCATGAGAAAATATCCTGTGAAAATAACTAAATACAAACCAGTAGAGAGAAAATATTAAATGAACAACAAAAATACAAATAATGAGGGTATAAAATCCTGGTTAAATCCAGGACGTTATGGAATAGAACGTGTTGCTTATTGGCTTATGAGGATGACTGGTATAGGTCTACTTGTTTATTTTGTACTACATATTTATGAAACTAGCACTATACTTAATGGAAAAGCTGCATGGGATAAAATGTTAGAAATGACACAAACCACAGAAGGACATATAGTGTTGACTATTGTTATTGGAATGTGCATCTTTCATACTATAAATGGAATTAGAATAATGATCGGATCTGGCGGTATAGGAATAGGTAAACCAACAAGACCTGATTACCCATATGTACCACAATCTCAAAACATAAAAAATAAGCTTTGTATATACACATCAATTGGACTTGCTGTATTAGCGATGGTATACGGAATAGAAATAATGCTTGGTGAGTAATATATGCGTGAAAGTTTAGTTATGAAAGTACATTATGGGACTGCATTAGGTTCTGTAATATTAGTTGCAGTGCATATCATATTTAGGATGACACAAAATTTTCATAACTCACTAAAATTTGAAAACGTTTTTACTAATTATTCTATGTTGTCATACGCTCTCATGCTTGAATTTATTCTTATATTAATTTCAATACATGGTTTTAACGGATTACGTATTATTTTACTTGAATTAAAACATAACAAAAAATATGAAACATTTGTTAATTATTGTTGTCTAGCTTCTATGATCATACTTATTGCTTATGGTTCAAGAACTATATTAATGATTAGTGTTGGTGGTATGAAATGAAAAATATAAAAATTCCTGAAGCATCGCATTCTATACCTATACAAAAGTATATTACATTAAAAATAGCAAAATTTAATCCAAAAAATGATAGTAGTATGAAATTTGTTAGTTATAAAATTTCATATGAAAAATGGATGACCGTTTTGGATGCAATTTTAGAAATAAAAAAATATATTGATTCATCTATAGCGATACGTTATTCATGTAGACAGGCGTCATGTGGATCTTGTGGTGTTACAATAAATGGAAAACCAGCATTATCTTGTTTTACTAAAATAAATGAAATTGATTCTAACACTATCAAAATAGAACCAATGAAAAACTTTCCTATAATACGTGATTTAGTAGTAGATTTTAAAACACTATTTTCAGCTCATAAAAAAATGAAGCCATATATAATTCGTGATGATTCAGAAATAACACAATCTAATGAAAAAGAATACATACAGAGCCCTAGTGACGTAGAAAAATTTATACAATTTTCAAATTGTATAAAATGTGGTTTATGTAATTCTGCATGTCCTACAGTAGCAACAGATTCTTCATTTATAGGACCACAATCATTAACTCAGTCTTATAGATATATAGCAGATAACCGTGATGCAGGAAAAGATGATAGGCTAAAGATAGCGGATACTTCACATGGAGCTTGGCGATGTCACTTTGCTGGTTCATGCAGCAAAGTATGCCCCAAAGGTGTAGATCCAGCACTTGGAATACAACTATTAAAAAGTTACTTATTGGGAATTAGACGCTAGTATTTATTTTTTGGTTTGAATTATTTACTTGCTCATTGATCTGTTCAGCCATAAAATGATTTGAAACATTGACTTTTACACTATTTATACCGTCAATATGTAATAAATTATCATGTACATCTTGACATATTTTAAATCCAAAAACAGCTGGACAGAATGGACTAGTCAAATGTAAATCTACCTTAATATCATTTTTGTTTATAATGACATCGTCGATTAGTTCTAACTCGGTAATTGACGTATTAATTTCAGGATCTACAATTTTTGATAGCTCATCAAAAATTTTTATTCGTAATTGTTTTATATCATCACTCATAAATAAAAAAACGTTGACGCTATATATAACCATTATAGAATTTACTTATGTACAGATCAAGATTCAATACTAATATAGATAGGACTACACTCAACTACATTTCATCAATTGATGATGATCTTAAAATTATATTTTATGATATTATTGGAAGCCAAGCACATGTAATTATGCTATATGAAAATAAAATAATAACAAAAGATGACTCTAGAAAAATACTAATTGAGCTTGAAAATTTAAAAAAAAAAACATTTGTAAATGAATATCATTATGATGACATTCATGAATTGATAGAGTCTATTGTAGTTAAAAATATAGGATTGTCATGCGGAGGAAAAATGCATACTGCACTCTCAAGGAATGATCAAATATCATTTGACATTCGTATGAAATTACGTGATGATATAAATACACTATGTATTTGTTTAATTGATACCATAGAAACACTCATCTCATTAGCAAATAAACACAAGAAAACAGTAATGCCACTTTATACACATCTTCAACAAGCACAGATAGGACTGTTCTCTCATTATCTTTTATCTTATGCTGATTCGTTATTAAGAGATTTTGATAGGTTGTATACAGCTTATGACAGAATAAATGAATGTCCATTAGGTGCTGGTCCTATAGGTGGAACAAGTATAGCAATAAACAGACAAACCATAACAGAAATGCTAAGGTTTAAAAGAATTATTGACAATTCCATAGATGCTACCAGTGCAAGAGATTTTGCTGCGGAATATGTTTCTATAATTTCTATTCTCATGACAAATTTGAGTAGGATGTCAGAGGATTTTATTATCTGGTCCACGTCAGAATTCTCATTAATAGAATTATCAGATGAATTTACATCCACATCAAGCATAATGCCTCAAAAGAAAAACCCTGACGTACTTGAAGTTGCTAGAGGAAACGCATCAATAGTAATTGGCAACTTGGTATCCATATTAACAACATTGAAAGGATTACCAACAGGATATAATCGTGATTTGCAACAAATTAAGCCATCTCTATGGTCCACTTCTGAAATCTCAATAAACTCACTTTTAGTCATAAAATTAATGTTGAATAATATCATAGTAAAAAAAGAAAACATGAAAAAAATAATGCAAGATAGTAATTTAATATCATTGGATATAGTAGAAAAACTAGTAAAAAAAAAAATATCATTTAGACTAGCCTATAAAATAGTAGGCCAGCTAGTTAAATTATCAAATGATCTAAATAAACCACTTTTAGAACTTAGTTTAATTGAAATAAAAAATTCCATTCATAACTATGATGATTTTCAATTACTAATAGAAATTATGAGATCGATAACAATAAATTCATCGTTACGTGATAGAATTTCTTTTGGTTCATCAGGAATAAATGAACAAAAAAAAATGATTAAAGAAAGGATAAAAAAGATTGGTGAATACAGAATAAAAGTAAATAAACGTTGTAATGAAACGAAAGAATCATTATCATTACTCTTAGTTAAAATTAAACATATTATAGACCGGGTCTAGAGGGATTCGGACCCTCGACAGCCGGATTAAAAGTCCGGTACTCTACCTGGCTGAGCCATAGACCCATAATTTTTTGTTTAACATATGTAATTTAGTCGTTTATATACTGGCCTAGTAAAGTTTTAAACTAAATTTTATTAAACTATAATAAGCCCTTGTAGTATAGCCTGGTCTAGAATTCGGCCCTGTCACGGCTGAGACGCGTGTTCAAATCCCGCCGAGGGCGCTTTTTAATACATTAGTAAGAATATTTTTGTTTGTAGTTGCTATAAATGATAATCTTTCACTATAATTAAAGTCACAATCTAATGCATTCAGATTAGAATCCAAAATTAATCCACCTGCCTCTTTTATCAATAAATATCCTGCAGCTATATCTTGAAATCTAATTTTTAGTCGTAGATCTAAAAAAATATCAATCATCCCACGTGCAAAAAATGCTAATTCCAGTGCACTAGAACCTAAATGTCGTATATGATTTTGTTTTTCAAATATTGGCTGCAATTTTTGTATAGACTCTGAATTTGCTCTAGATGTGTTTATGCTAATTATTGTATTATCTATTTTTTTATCATTAACATAAATTCTTTTATTATTATAATATGCACCATTTCCTTTAGTTGTATAATATATGTCCCTTGAAGTTAAATCAATTATTACTCCGACTTTTACAGAACTAAGTTTTTCTTTAGTAGAGAATGCTAGTGAACAACAAAAAAATGGAAGTCCTCTTACAGCATTAGTGGTTCCATCAATTGCATCCATTATCACAAACCCTTTTGGTTTTTTAGACAGTTCTATCCTCCCACATTCTTCACCAAGCACCACACATTCAAAATTAATTTTTTTAAAATAATCAATAACTGATTTCTCTGCAACAATATCTATTTCTTTTGATATATCACCACCAGCTCCTCTACCATAACTAAAATTAGCTTCTTCAGTGCCTACCATGTCTTTTATATTATTATATACCTGAAGAGATGCTTTACGAAGAATTTCTACTATTTCCACAATATGTTCAATATTTACTGGCAATTTAATTTTAATTATTAATTGAAAGAATAAATAATAATAAATAAGCCTATACTGTATGATAAGTAAAGACAATAATGTATTTAGTAAATTATCATTGATATGTACTAGACCAGGTAAAAAAATTATAATGCAAAAATTATTTAGAACAAAAGGATATAAGCAATTTAGTAAGTATCAAAATGAGATACAAAGAGAATTTCCAAATTTTATTAGTAAATTTACCAATGACCTATTAAAAAAAATTAAAAATGACATGGAACCAAATCGGACACAACAAAAATTTGGTGATAAGATAGGCTCTGAATTCATATTGGAACAACAGCTATTGAATAAAACAAAAACAAAATTAGAAAAGTTTGATGTTTTATATGACCGTGTTTCACGCATACTTAATTCTAATTTTGTAAAAATGACAATGCCTGTTTTTAATGCTCTGTATGATGCTGCATCTAATTTTTATGGAGATAGTGATCAAAAATTACGAGAGAATATAGTTTATGGGCATATAATCGCAATTGATCTTAGTGAACCAATAGATAGAATAATAGACAAAGATGAAGACTTACAATATCTAAATGATTATAAACTTATGAGTCCATATATCCTAGATCTTGCCATTGATAAAATATCCAAGTGCGGTGAAAAAATTCTTAGTGAATTTGAAAAAGGATTTAAAGAAGCAATGCGCGGACAAGAGATGGATCGTTTATTGAAATCAAAACAAGGGTGTATAAGTGAATGTAAAATGAATTTTTGTTATAAAAAATATCGTGCTGTTATGGGAACTGCAGGAAAAAACATGGCATTATGCAGAAAACCATTGGGTGAGATATTTTATTTAGGTATGGCAAAAGCAGCAGAATGTGTTGGATGTGGAAACGAAATAGAAGACACAATAAAAAACAGATCTATTAAAAATCCATCTTGGCCTTTGTATTATTATTTACTAACAAATGATACAAAAAAAAGTTTTGATCTAACTATTAAAAAAAGTGAGTTATACTCTTGTGAAGCTAAGGCAGCACTTGAAACTTTACCTGATGATTTTTCTCATAAAGATTTTTTAAATTTTCTTTTTCTTACTGTACGGCATTATAACCATTTCTGGCATAGACAAATACTGAGTTCTGTGAATTGTGTTGATTTGGTCAGAAAAATATAAACCTCTAAATATAATAGATATGATAGGAAATGAATCAACAAGATTTTACATAGTTAATTGGATTCAGAATTGGAAAAAAGGAACAAAACCACTTCTTTTATTAGGACAACCAGGAATTGGAAAAACTACCATTGTAAATATAATAGCAAAAAAATTTATGTACGACATAATTTGTCTTAATGCAAGTGATGTCAGAAATAAACAACAACTATACGATGTTCTAAATCCAATCACAAATAATTTTGGTCTATTTGGAAATGTGATTGTATTTATTGATGAAGTAGATGGTATACATGGACGACATGATTATGGTGGAGTTGAAATGCTTATAAAAATCTTAAAAGAACCTGTAATACCGATAATCTTAGCAGCCAATTCAGATTATACAGATAAGATTATGAATATAAAAAAAGTCACAAAAACAGTTTATTTTCATCCAGTACCTCCTAGACTTTTATTATTATATATAAGAAATATATTAAAATTAGAAAATATTAAAATTAAATATGATCAGCTGTACAAATTAGTAATAGACTCAAAAAGTGATATAAGATCCATGTTAAATTCTCTACAAGTAATTGCTACAGGATTTAAACCAATACAAGAAAAATCACTAATAAATAAAAACATAGAGATCTGTGTTACAAATTTTTTTAATGCATGTTCAATAGATAAAGCTCGTACTATATTATATTCGATGAGAGTAGATCCTTATACAGTTATTAATGCATTTTATTCTACTGTAATGGCAAATAATATTCCATTAACAATATTAACAAAAATGTTACAATCACTATCAAAAGCTGATATGTTATATGCTAAAATAATAAAAACACAGTCGTGGACCCTACTTAAATATCTTAACCCAATAATTATGGAGTTATATCATTCTAATTTATCAATAAAATATTCTAAATTTAGTATATCGTGGAAATTGCTTAATAAAATACTATATGATGGTAATATTGTTAGAAAAATACTATATAACTCAGCAATGAATTTTCATGTTTCTAAAAGTACTTTTGCAACATTTTATCTTCCATACATGTTACATATACAAAATAAAAATATGTTGCATGATAGTGCGGGTCTTATATGAACAGTTATGAACTGGAATAAAATCACAATAAAATTTTCTGGTAGTTGTGTAGTTTGTAATAAAATAATAAAAAAAGGTGATATTGGGTTATGGTCAAAGGATATTGGTATAAAACACGAAAAATGCATGTATATAAACAAAATAAGTTGCACTATTTGTGGAGATTTAGTTGTTTGTGCACAATGTGAATTTAATGCATACTGTGACAATACATCTATAACACTATGTATTTGTAAAAAATGCAATATAATTAATGATCAGTTCTCTGCTTATAGAAATTCCTTGAGAAATATAAAAATTTAGTTATTAAAAATATAGTACGTAAAAAATTAAATACAAACAATATAATTATAAATCAGTCATGGTTTGAATAAAATAATGTATCAAACTCCAAATTATGAACCAAACCATATTTTAAGTCCTGAATTTGGTGGCGTCTCAAATTATGAAGTAGGAATAAATAATCTAATAAATGAAAAAAAGAAAAAATTAAACCATTTAAATAATAATGTATCAATGTCAAGTGAAATTAATGCTATAAAGGAAGATCTAAAAACACTTCATTGTCTATATGAAAACTACTATATTGGTATGAATGTTTTTCGAACTGCTAAACATGGACGTGATAAGCTTAGAAAATAAAAATATGACTAAATTAATACATGCTTGATGGTTATTACATATGACATCACACTATGATAAAATAGATGAATTAGAACAAAAGAACGAGCTAGCTAGTAGAGGCGGTGGTGATGATAGAATATTAGCGCAACATGAAAAAGGAAAATTAACTGCAAAAGAAAGGGTAGACATATTGTTAGATGAGGGAAGTTTTGTTGAAATAGATGCATTAGCAACACATCATTACCATGAACTTGATATGCAAAAAAAGATGTTTTTTGGTGATGGTGTTATAACAGGTTATGGAAAAATAAATTGTAGGCAAGTTTTTGTTTTTGCATATGATTTTACTGTACTAGGTGGTACGTTAAGCGATATAGGTGCTAAAAAAATAACAAAGTTAATGGATCATGCAATACGTACAGGCTGTCCAATAATTGGAATTATTGATTCTGGTGGAGCACGAATACAAGAAGGTGTATTAAGTCTGGACGGATTTGCTGATATATTTTATCATAATGAGTTGGCGTCAGGTATTATTCCACAAATAACTGCCAGTATAGGTCCATCTGCTGGAGGGGCTGTATACTCTCCTGCAATGACAGATTTTGTAATAATGGTTGATAAAGTAGCGACTATGTTTGTAACAGGTCCAGATGTGGTAAAAACCACGCTTGGAGAAGATGTATCATCTGATGAATTAGGTGGTGCCATGACTCACGGAACAAAAAGTGGAGTTTCACATTTTGTGGCACAAAATGAATTTGAATGTATGGATTATATAAAAAAACTACTTTCATTTATACCTCAAAATAATACAGAAGATCCACCAGTGATACATAATGATGATGATCCAAACAGAATAGACAATAGCTTAATAGATATTGTACCTGAGAACCAGTTACAGCCATATGACATGAAAAAAATTATTTTTTCGGTATCTGATAATCATGAGTTTTTTGAAATTCATAAACTATTTGCGCCAAATATAATAGTAGGTTTTAGTAGACTTAATGGTAGATCTATAGGTTTTATTGCAAACCAACCTGTTAACCTTGCAGGTGCATTAGATATTGATTCATCAAATAAAGCTGCACGATTTATACGATTTTGTGATTGTTATAACATACCTATAGTAACACTAGTTGATACACCAGGATATTTACCAGGTACTAATCAAGAACATAGTGGAATAATACGACATGGAAGTAAGTTACTGTATGCATATTGTGAAGCAACTATACCAAAAATAACACTGGTCATAGGAAAAGCGTATGGAGGTGCTTATATAGCAATGGGCAGCAAGAATCTTAGAACAGATATAAATTATGCATGGCCTACTGCAAGAATAGCAGTGCTTGGATCAGAAGCTGCAGTACGAATAATCAATAAAAAAGATCTTAGTAATTCTAAAAATCCAGATGAGTTAAAGAAACAACTTATAGATATCTTTACAAAAAAGTTCTCTAACCCATACGTAGCTAGTTCTTATGGAAAAATTGATACAATTATTAATCCAGCTGAAACACGTCCTATGCTAATACAAGCGTTAGAATTACTTATAAATAAGAGAGATAAACAACTTCCACGTAAACATGGTAATATAAATTTATAAAAATGATAAAAAAAATTCTCATTGCAAATAGAGGGGAAATAGCACTTCGTATAATACGAACATGTAGGACATTAAATATCAAGTCTGTTAGCATATATTCAAATGAAGACTATAATTCATTACATGTAAAAAAATCTACTGAATCATATTATGTTGGTGACGGCATTCCGTCAAAAAGCTATCTGAATCAAAAAAAAATAATTGAAATAGCATTATCAACTGGATCTGATGCAATACATCCTGGATACGGATTTTTATCAGAAAATCATGATTTTGTAGAACTTTGTGAAAAAAATAATATTACTTTTATCGGACCATCTTCAAAATCAATGAGATTATGTGGAGATAAGATGAAATGTAAGGAGATAATGAAAAGTGTTGATGTGCCTATTATTCCAGGAAGCTTTGATTTAGCTAATGATATAGATGATGCTATAAATATAGCAGGTGATATTGGATATCCAGTTTTATTAAAATCTGTTTATGGTGGAGGTGGAAGAGGAATAAGACTAGTAAACAATGATAATGAACTACGTAGCGCATTTGAAATTGCTACGAGAGAATCAATTAGTGCATTTGGAAAATCTGCATTGCTTGTAGAAAAGTTTTTGCCAAAAACACGACATATAGAATTTCAAGTAGCTAGTGATAAACATAACAATACTGTGCATATATTTGAAAGAGAATGTTCTATTCAGAGACGTCATCAAAAATTGATAGAAATGTCTCCGTCTCCTGTAGTAGATCATGATATTAGAAACAAAATAGGACAACTAGCAATAACTGCAATTGAAGCAGTAGGGTATGATAATCTTGGAACTGTTGAATTTCTTAGACTTGATGATGGGACATTTTATTTTATTGAAATTAATGCACGACTACAAGTGGAACACCCAGTTACTGAACTAGTATCTGGATTAGATCTTGTTAAATTGCAGATCAGTATAGCTAATGGAGAAACAATACCATTTAAACAAAAAGATTTAGCAATTAATGGATGTGCAATAGAATGCAGAATCAATGCAGAAAATACGTTTTTAGATTTTGCACCATCTACGGGATTTATTACAGATGTTACAATGCCATTTGGTACTGGAGTTCGTATAGACACATATCTATATCCTGGATGTACAGTATCATCATTATATGATTCATTGATTGCAAAACTCAATACATGGGGACAGAATTTTGAAGAAGCAAGAGCTAGGATGCATGCTGCGTTATCTGATTTTTATATTCAAGGAATAGAAACATCAATACCACTTTATAAGACCATAATTAATACAAAAGAATTCATTGGTGGTAATTTATCAACTAACTTTCTAGATAGATTCAACATTCTTGATAAACTGCAAGAAGACATGAAAAAAGAAATAGCTGAAAAACAGAATGCTGCGTTAGCTGCAGCTATGTTGTACAATATATATTATAAAAATAAACTAGGGCATGTCTATAATAGAAACATTAATTGGAAAAATAAGCTATAATAGGTACATTGAAATATAAAATAGAAGATATTAAAGGCATATCGGAAGCTGGTATTATTAAAAATATATCAAATGTAGAATATTTAATAAAAATTAATAACACAAAAAAAAGTGTTGTCGTACTTAGTATATCTAGTAACGGTATTGAGTTTCTCTTAGATCAAGAGTACCATAATATAAAATACATTGAAAATTCAACTGCAAAAATGAAAATTGTTGTTGATGGAATTCCTATTACATTAAACATGCATAATAATCTAAATAATATTGTATACAAAAATTCTGGTGATTTATCTCCAGCTAGTATGCAAACTAATTTGATAAGTCAAATACCAGGTAAAGTGGTATCTATTAATACAAAAGAAGGTGATAAAATAAAGAAAGGTGATACAGTGTGTATTTTAGAATCTATGAAAATGCAAGTTTCTGTTAGATCACATAAAGATGGCATTATAAAAAATATTAAAATACAAAAAGGGTTTTCTGTAGCTAAAAATTATGTAATTGCTGAAATAGAATAAAATAATGAATCAGCCTTGTTTTTCTAAAAATTTTTTTATTATCTGATAGTCAGGTTCGATCAAAGGATTTTCTGTGACCCATTTATATGTAATTATTCCATTTTCATCAATTATAAAAATAGAGCGTTTTGCTGCATTATAATCCTTGATATGCAAAAGATCACGCATTACCACATCGTATTCTTTTATAGTTTTGCTGTTATAATCACCCAGAATTGGAAATTTTATGTTATATTTTTCTGCAAATGCTTTATTTGCAAATGGACCATCATTACTTATTGCAATTATCTGTACTCCAAGATTTGATATTTGTTCCAATGATTCTTGAAATTTACATATTTCTTTTTTACATACAGGTGAATGTGCAGCTACAAAAAATACCAGCATAATCTTTTTTCCTTTGAATTCGTAGTTTGTTCTTATCTTTAATTCTGTATCAACAAGTTCAAATTTTGGTGCTATGTCACCAACATCTAAAGCCATACACATAATAAAATATGATTATATATATATTGATAATTAGAAATTATGAAATTATTGTAAATAGATTTTTATATAATTTATTAGTTGATTAGCTGGCATTGGTAGGAGAACTAGTTGGGGATTATAATCATGTTTTAATGATGTTTGGATTTGCAGTCATTGCCACTGCACCAGCTTTTTTATTATCTAAAATGATATCACCAAAAAAAAGAAATAATCCTGTAAAATTCCTTCCCATGGAATGTGGTCAAGTACCAAAAGGTGAAGGACGAACACACTTTATGATGCAATATTATTCATACATTCTTATGTTTGTGGTATTTGATGTGATGGCTATTTTTTTATATGCTTGGGGAAGTGCAGTTCTAAATTTAGAACGAATATTAACACTTCCAATAATGGTATTTTTAGGTATAATGTTTATGGCTATGGCATATTCACTTTATCAATCAAAAATGCGTAACATATGGTAATTTTTTATAGTATTACAGCATATAGTAATGAGAAATAAATTTGCTAAAAGAACTTATTACACCACAGAATGTTAATGCTTTTGTTACTAAATTAGGTGATATTCTGGTAAAGGCAATAGATCAGCCTTTGGGGTATGCTATTAATTGGGGTAGAATGTGGTCACTTTGGCCAGTTCATATAGAAACGGCATGTTGTAGTGTTGAGTTTGGTGCTGCATCAGGTCCTAGGTATGATGTTGAAAGATTTGGAATAATAGAAGCTTTTGGTTCACTACGTCAATGTGATCTAGTTGTAGTACAAGGAACTATAACACGAAAAATGGCACCTAGATTAAGATTAGTATACGATCAAATGCCAGAACCAAAATATGTCATAGCAATGGGTGCTTGTGCAATAACTGGAGGCTTATATTTTGACTCATATAACGTTTTACCTGGAATAGACGGAGTTCTACCTGTAGATGTATACGTTCCTGGATGCCCTCCTAGACCAGAAACTCTAATACAGGGCTGTATGCTACTTCAAGAGAAGATTAAAAGGATGAAATTTAGGTAATTTAGCAATGGACCATACCAAAAATAATACTGAGTTTATAAATAATATTACATACAAAAAAAACGAAGTAACAAGTAATGAAAATAAAACTGTTGAAAAGAAAATAGATTCGTATGTTACTGAACAGAATATAGTTGATCAATTGCTACATAGATTTGGACAAAAAATAAGTGTGCTATTTATAAAAAAAAATAGAGTTAAAGTAAGTGTAAAAAAAGAGGACGTTGTTGAAATTGCATTGTTTCTTAATAAAAATATAAATTTTGATCATGTTGAATCTGTTAGCGGTGTTGATTATCCAGGACAAAACGAAATAGAAGTAGTTTATCATCTCGGTTCTTACAGTATGTCTTCTCTGTCTAAACAAATATTTGCATTGTCTACAAGAGCAATTAGGGAGGATAATCCTAATCCTGGTTCTGATAGAACTAGGTTACCAAGTCTTAGAAATATATTTTATAGCGTTGAATTTCATGAGAGAGAATGTTTTGAAATGTTAGGGGTGTATTTTGAAAATCATCCAGATAATAGAAGACTGTTACTTCCTGAAGATTGGGCAGATATACCACCACTAAGAAAAGATTTTAAAATAAAAGGAAGGTGACATGATCTCTAAACCATTTCATGAAGATAAACAGGATATAGATGATGAAAAAATAATTACACTAAATGTTGGTCCACAACATCCAGGATCTGGACATATGAGACTAATAGTAAAGATTGATGGAGATTATATAGTTTCATGTGATCCTGATCCTGGTTATGTTCATCGTGGAGAGGAAAAAATGGCAGAACATAGAAACTATATTACAAACATTCCACATCTTGAAAGGCCAGTAATACATGATTCTTGTAATATTTTGTATCCATATTGTCTAGGTGTTGAAGATATACTGGGAATTGAAGTACCTGAACGTGCAAAATACATAAGAGTAATAGCAGCTGAACTAAATAGGTGCATTTATACACAATACTGGCTCGCTATCTATGGCATTTTCTTAGGACACTCTACTATGTTTATGTGGCCAACTGGTGATAGAGAAATACTGATAGACTTGATGGAAAAATTGACTGGAGCAAGGGTTACGCATGCATATTTTATTCCTGGTGGAGTTAGAAATGATACACCGGCTAATTTTGAAGACGTGTGTATTAGACAAATAAACTATTTTGAAAAACGAATAAAAGAATATGATTCAATTTTTTATAGTAACCCAATTTTACAATCTAGAACAATAAACACAGGAATACTTTCAAAAGATGATGCCATTAGATTAGGTACTACAGGTTCAGTATTACGTGCTAGTGGGGTAGATTTTGATATACGAAAAAAAGAACCATACGACGTATACGATAATTTAGACTTTCAAACAAATATCTTGAAAAGCGGTGATTCGTATGCAAGATCAAAAATACCATGGCTAGATATGTTTGAGAGTTGTAGAATTATAAAAAACGCATTAGAAAAGATGCCTAAATCTGGTTCAGTTAGAGTTAAATTGAAACCCAACCCAAAAGGAGGAAATATGGAAACTTACCAGAGAGTAGAATCAGGAAGAGGTTCACTAGGTATGTATATAATTTCTAATAATAAACCAGAGCCTTACAGAGTAAAAATAAGTGTAGGATCATTTAGAAATCTTATATGTTTGCCGTATTTATTAAAAGGAGAAAAACTTGGAAATATGCCAGCAGTTTATTGGAGTTTAAATTATTGGCCAGTAGAGGCTGATAGATAATGTCAACTATAGCTCCAAAATTTCGTTTGGGATATTTTATTAAATCTATATTAGATAATGTTTTTTGGATACTTATTTTATTGGCACTGATAGGTATTCCTGCAATACAAGTAATGCTGTTTTTTATTGATCTTCCGATAATTAATGATGAATTGTTGACTCCTTTTCTAGCATTAACATGGATTGCAGATCCATCACGTACTTTACCAATTATAAAATCAGTAATGCACACGGATTTCTTCAAGATATCTGTATTTCCTGGATTTGGGTTCGCAGCTTTGATAGCAGCTGGTACGATTTTCATAGAACGAAAATTACTAGCAAAAATTCAGTTAAGGGTAGGTCCGTTTTATTGTGGTAAATTAGAAGGTATTTTACAATTAATGAGTGATGGACTAAAACTAATATCAAAAGAAATTATTATACCTGCTAAGGCTGATAAGCCAATATTTTGGATAGCACCACTTTTGTTTGTAGGTACGGCTGCAGCATTTGTATCATTGATTCCAGTAGCTCCTGGTTGGGTAATTGCAGATTTAGATGTTGGTTTACTAGCTGTTTTTGCAATAATAGGATTTTTTCCAATTATAACACTTCTAGCATCGTGGGCATCAAATAGTAAATTTCCATTTATTGGAGGAATACGAGCACTTTATCAAATGGTTTCATTTGAAATACCATTAATTCTTTCACTATTAGGAGTAGTTATACTAACTGGAACTCTAAATTTATCAGAAATAATTGAAAGTCAATCAGATTTTCCATGGATGCTATTTGTACCAGTAGGTGCAATTGTATTCTTTATAACTATATTAGCAGAACTAGAGCGAATACCATTTGACCTACCAGAAGCAGAAAGTGAAATTGTAGCTGGATGGTTAACTGAATTCTCAGGTATGATGTATGGTCTTATTCAACTTGGATCATATTTGAAATTGTACGCTTTTGCTGCAATTTTTGTTGTATTATTTCTAGGTGGATGGCATGGACCAATGATTATACCTACTTTCCCACAAGAAATAATCACAGATGGAATAGAGCTTGGTCCTATCTCTGTAACAGTTCCTGGTTTGCCATTATTTACACAAGAAATGTTAAATGGTGTACTATGGTTCACAATCAAAACCGTAGTAGTTATATTCTTTATTCTTATCCCACGAGGAGTATTCCCAAGAATAAGGGTAGACATATTACTACATATAGGATGGTACAAACTTATTGGGCTAGCATTTGTTAACATCTTTATAACGCTAAGTTTGTTGTATGCTGGTGTGATAGGGCCTGGTGGAATGGTGTTATAATGAGTAGTGCTAGTAAAATAATCCGTGCATTGAATTCTGGGATTAAGCATATTGCAGTTAAAAGATTTACTTTGAGATATCCAGAACAAAAATTAAAATTTGTTGGAGATGGGTACCAATTTGATCCAATATCAGGTGTAGGTGTAGCAGGTCTTAAGGGAAGACATATACTTTTTCATGATAAATGTACTGGGTGCCAACTTTGTTCTATTGCATGTGAAGGAATAGCAGAAGCAATCGCAATGGTCAAAGTAGATGAAAACTGGAAACAAAATAAAAAAGCAATAATGCCTCAAATAGACTATGGTAAATGTGTATTTTGTGGACTTTGTGTTGATGCGTGTCCATTTTACGCGTTATATATGACAAATGATTACGAACTATCTTCATTTAGTAAAGAATCTTTGATCTATACGCCAGCTCAGTTGCAAGTAAAACCTCACGTTGAGCAAAATGCAGAAATTAAAATAAGTGATAATGGTGCTGTACATGGTTGATGTAACATTTCTTGCAACATCAGTTTTAATAGTTAGTTCAGCAGTCGCTGCACTAGAATTACGTTCATTGATTTATGGCTCAATAGCACTGATGGGTTCACTTAGTGGAGTTGCATTTTTTTTCATACTGCTAGATTCTCCTTTTGTAGCAATGTTCCAAATTGCTGTATATGTTGGCTCTATAGCTGTATTAATTTTGTTTACTGTTATGCTTGTTAAAAGGGAGTTAATATTTAAAAAAATAGAAGATCCAAAAAGAAAATATGTTGGTATAGGATTAATGTTAATTTCGATGATAGGTATTGGATCCATACTCATTAACTCTGGATTAAATTCAATTACTACAAATGAAACATTTGTAGATTTTAGAGAAATAGGAGAAGATTTTTTAACATATTATTGGCCTGCATTAATTCTTATGGCGCTTGTATTATATGGTTCAATTATAGGTGCACTTATTCTAGCAAGACAAGATGATATTAAAAATGAACAATACTCTAATTGATTTTTTGGTTGTTTCTATTGCTTTACTAAGCATTGGGATCTATGGACTCGCAGTAAAACGGAATGCCATTAGAATGATCTTTTCTATAGAAATAATCATTAATGCTGCTAATATAAATTTGATTTCGTTCAGTAGGTTTTTACCACATAGTAGTGGACAAACACTAGTGCTATTTTCTATTGCAGTTGCAGCAGCAGAAGTTGCAGTTGGCCTTGCATTAATAATAGTATCATATAGACTCCACAAAAATATAGATATTGCTGAATTTAGGAGTTTGAAAGGATAATGTATTATATACTATTACAATCTGTGCTCTTACCACTATTACTAGCACCACTAACATATTTTATAGGAAAAAAATTAGGAGTAAACACAGTTACGTGGTTTACATTTGGAATTCTATTATATTGTACACTCCTTATAGTATTGCAAACAATTTATGGTAATTATGAAGAACATTACAAATGGACAAAATTATTTGGAGAATTTGGATTTTTATTAGATGGACTATCAGCTCCATTTGCAATTATTATTTATATGCTTTGTACAGTATTGACGTTATATTCTAAACCATATATGGTACACAAATTTAAAGAAAACTTTGAGCTTGACAACATAAATAGAAACATTGAGCATGGTAATGAAAAGCAAATAACACTAGTAAATCAAGATCTCACAAAATATATAAACAAGCAGTCTGGAATCTATTTTTCGCTGTATCTAGTATTTGCTATGGGGATGCTAGGCACTGTTCTAGCAACAAACTTGATAGAATTCTATGTATTTTTTGAAGTAATGCTAATACCAGCTTTTTTCTTGATTGCATTTTATGGAGACGGAAAAAAACGTAGAATTGCATTAATGTTCTTTTTTTGGACTCACGTAGGTGCTGTAATATTACTTCTAGGTTTTTTAATAATAGGAATTAATTCTGGAAGTTTTGATTTTGCAGAAATTATTGAATCTAAGATCCCATCTGACATAATACTGTTTGCTGTTGTAGCTATGGTTATTGGTCTATTTGTGAAATTAGCTGCATTTATGTTTCATATATGGTTGCCATATGCTCATAGTGCAGCTCCTACACCAATAAGTGCATTATTGTCACCAGCAATGATAGGTATTGGAGCGTATGGTATGTTTAGACTACTCATGGAATTTTTTCCAGCGCAATACTCTGATATAACTATTTGGATACATGTATGGGGACTTGTAACAATGATCTATGGTGGAACTATGGCACTAATGCAAGATGATATTAAGAGATTATTTGCATATTCAAGTATCAGCCAAATGGGATATATTTTATTTGGCATTGGGTCAAATTCAGTTTTAGGTGTCACAGGTGCTGAAATGATGTACGTTACACATGCACTTGGAAAAGGATTACTTTTTATGACTGCAGGTGTATTAATTGTGCAGGTAAAAACACGTAGTATATCTAAACTTGGAGGTTTAGCAAGTAAGATGCCTATAACTACTGTTTGTGCTGTTATAGGAGCACTAACCATAATGGGTATACCACCTACAAGTGGTTTTATGGGTGAGTGGATGCTTTTTTATGGTTCATTAGAAACTGCAATAAAAGAACACTCCACATTGAGAATTATAACATTTAGTTTGGGATTGATATCTACAGTTATTACAATGTCGTATATTCTTTGGATGCTTAAACGAGTATTTTTTGGTAAATTACCAGAAAATCTGTCACATGTGAAAGATGGAAACTGGTACATGATATCTCCAATGATAGTTCTTGCAGGATTTACAATTGTATTGGGAATATATCCAGATATATTCTTGAATAAAATAGTACCATATATGAATGAAGTAACAATAGGCGTGCTAGATGTCAACTGAGTTAATTATATCATATAGTATTATAGAAGTTATTGTGTGGGCAATCTGGATCTTGCCTTTTATTGCATCAGTAATGATACCTATTGTTGGAAAATATTCTAGAAATATAACAGGACATGTTGCAAGTATTTTTACATTAGCAAGTGCTGTAACATCATTTATTATTTTACGTGATGTTATTGAATCTAAAGAAATCCATACTCAAATATCATGGATTTCTTCTATTAATATAAAAGCAGGAGTTCTAGCTGATCCACTTTCTATAATAATGGCGAATGTCGTAGGGTGGATATCTTTTCTTATAACTGTTTATAGTATTGGATACATGAAAAATGATAAAGACAAAGTACGTTTTTGGTTTTGGATGATGTTTTTTATAGGTTCAATGCAACTAATAGTACTATCTGATAATCTACTTCAGATGTTTTTTGGTTGGGAAGGCGTAGGACTTGCATCTTATTCATTGATTGGATTTTGGTATCGTGATAAAAAACAACACCATGTAGGTATTGATAATCATACAACATTAGGTTTGATAGAATATTATTCTCCGACACATGCAGGAATGAAGGCGTTTATTATGACTAAAGTAGGCGACATAATGATGCTTGCAGGAATGTTTTTGATTTTTATATTTTCAGGTACATTTGGATTTAAAGAGCTTACAGAAAGTACTGCTTGGGCTACAGAAATGGATTCTAGTGGATTACTTATACCAGCAATAGCGTTACTATTTGGAGGTGCGATAGGAAAATCTGCACAATTTCCGTTAAATGAATGGCTACTTGAGGCTATGACTGGTCCAACTGCAGTTTCAGCGCTAATACATGCAGCAACCATGGTGAAAGCTGGTGTGTTTCTAGTTGCTAGGCTTGGCCCATTATTATTTTCATTAAGTATGGCAGGCATATTAGTAGATCAATTTTTTGAAGTTGTAACATGGATAGGTGCGATTACAGCTTTATTGCTAGCTACTCAAGGAATGGTTAATATGGAATTAAAAAAAGTTTTAGCTTATTCTACTGGTTCACAAATAGGATATATGATGATGGCACTTGGAATTGCTGGCCTATCAGAACAATTTGTTGATGGTTACACCGCAGGATTTTTTCACTTGATATCACATGCAATGTTTAAAGCATCTTTATTTATGGCAGCTGGTTCATTAATACATATAGTAGGATCTAGATTTATGAATGATATGGGGGGGCTTAGAAAACAAATACCTAAAACATACATATTTGTATGGATATCAGGACTTGCATTAATGGGAGCACCATTTATAACAACAGGTTTTTGGAGTAAAGATGCAATATTTGCAGCTATATATGAATCAGGAAATGAGTGGGCATTACCAATTTTTATAATAGCGGTTCTAACTGCAGTTATAACTGCATTCTATACAACTAGAATGATAGGAATTATATTTTTTGGAGAACAAAGCAAACATGTATCTAAAATAAAAAACGATGGATTACATATCCATGAAGTTGATAAAGTAATGTGGGTTCCTTACGGAATACTAGCTATGTTAACAATAGGAATAGGTATTTTTGGTTTCATAGCAGAGAATAACATACACCATATATTTACAGAATATCTTGATCATTCATTTGGAATACATTCAATTTATACAGAAGCTAGTAGCACAGAACACACAAATTTCTTTTCAAATCTTAATTTTACAGCAGTATTAGCATCTATAACTGCATTTGCAGTTGGCTTTATTTTGGGTTACATTTTTTATATAGGAAGATACATGAACCCTCACAACTTTGTAAATTCTAATTTATTTTTTTATGCAATTCATAAATTAATTATAAACAGATGGTATCTTAACTCATTGATTTATTGGTGTTTTGTAGTGTTTCCTCTTCTATTTATAAGAATAATATGGAGATACTTTGAAAAAACAATAATTGATGTTGGAATGAATAATGGACTTGAATATGCTGTATCATGGAGCGCAAAAGTTATACATAAAGCACAAACCGGTGTGGTACATTCATATCTATACGTATTTAGTGCCGGATTACTTTTTATAATTTTATTATTATTGATGTAGGTGTTGCTATGATGATGGAATTTATATCAACTCCAATTATGCTGGTAATGATTTTAGGTACTACTGGTGTTTTGTTGCCTATTATACATATAAGTAAAAAAGAAGGCGGTACCACATCAGTATATGCAATTACATCATTATTAGTTTTAATAGCTTCTATATGCTATGTTATATATCAATTAATTACAGAACAAACATCAGTATTTCCAGAAAATGTTTTAACTAATGATATTCTAGGTGGGTTATTTGCAATATCCATGTTACTAGTAGCAATAATGACAGTACTTGGATCATTTGATTTCATACGTAAACTACCTCACTCTGCAGCATATTTTTCATTAATTTTACTATCTACAATCGGTATGGTTTTAGTGGCATATTCTACAGATTTGATAATGATTTTTGTATCATGGGAACTAATGAGTATTCCAACATACATACTAGTTGGATTTATGAAAAGAGATCCAAGCTCCAATGAATCTGCACTTAAGTATTTTTTGTTTGGGGCACTTTCTTCTGCAATCATAATATATGGAATCTCTATAGTCTATGGACTAACAGGATCTACAAACATTACTGAAGTTGTACGTGTTTTATACACAATTGATGCTGAAATGTTACCAGTAGCACTATTAGCAATAGCAATGTTTGTAGCAGGTTTTGGATTTAAGATGGGTCTTGTTCCATTTCATATGTGGTTACCTGATACATATGAAGGTGCACCACCAACAATTGCTGCATTATTAGCAGCTGGTACAAAAAAAGCTGGATTTGCAGCATTAATTAGAATAGTAATAATTGGCACAATATCATTAAATTTAGATTGGACTTCTGTTCTTGGAGTTATTGCAATAATGACCATGACAATAGGTAATATAGCAGCTATTCTACAAAAAAATCTTACAAGGATGCTAGCATATTCCAGTATAGGACATGCAGGTTATATATTAATTGGTTTGGCTACACATCCATTTTCAACTATGGGGCTTCAAGGTTCTTTATTTCACATTATCAATCATGCAGTTATGAAATGTGCAGCTTTTATAGCAGTTGCAGGAATATTTATAACAATACATAGTACACATATAGAAAAAATAAAAGGACTTGGAAGGAAAATGCCAATAATTTCATTAGGATTTGTAATTCTACTTTTTGCTCTAGCAGGCGTGCCTCCATTAAATGGATTCTGGAGTAAACTGATGTTATTTGGTTCAGCACTAGATGCAGGCATAACATATTCTTGGATTTATTGGGTTGCCATAGCAGGAATACTAAACAGCGCATTATCATTGGCCTATTATGGTTGGATTATTAGAAAAATGTATTTTGAAGGTGAAAAAGAAGAAAGAATCAATGAACCGAGGTCTGTAGTAGCAGTAATGGTATTTTCCATGATATTTATAATTGGCATAGGCATATTTCCAGATCCAATAATACAATTCACAGAACGGGCTGTATCTCAAGTAAATACTATCATACCTTAAATTTTGTAAATGCTATTAAATTTTCTAACTTTGATTTTGCATTATTATTTTTAATGCATCTTAACCCATCGTACGCTTTTTTAGAATATGTGTTTAATAATTTTTCTGTATGATTAAAAATGTCACGTGGATCAGTACTATTTTTTATCAACAAATTAAACAGTTTGTCTTCATTATTCCAATCATACAAATCATCATTAATTTGATATGCTATACCAATATTTTTACCATATTCTGACATTATATTAATTTCATCTTCATTCCCACCAGAGATTATTGTACCAATTCTAACAGCTACTTCAAAAGCGCTAGCAGTTTTGTATTCGATGACTTTTATATAATCATCAAATGTTATATCACAATTTGTTTGTAGTCTATTTTCTAATAATTCACCTTCACTCATAAGCATTGCAGTAGCTGCAAGATTTTTAGTGATTAGTGGATTATTAATTTTGGATGAAATATTAAGAATAAGACCTAAAACAAAATCTCCAGTTAAGATACTTGTATTATAACCAAACTTGATATGAAACGGATCTTTTTGTCTTCTCCAGTCTTCTCCATCAATTATATCATCATGTATTAGTGATTCAGTATGCAACAATTCTACCGCACAAGATGCAACATATGTACTATTATTCACATTACCAATTGCTTCCGCACTTAATACTAAAATTATAGGTCTTATTCTCTTTCCATCTTTTAGCGCATATTTAAGAGGTCCTATAAATTCAGAGCATGAATATTCACTTAATTCGGAATATAGTGTATCATTGATCTTTTTGATATAACCATCGTAGTTTGAAATCAATGGATTTACAGCAAAGCTTGTTCTGTCCAAAAACTAACAAATAGCAATGCACATCTTTTAATATTAATATTTGGTATTGCTCCCGCCGGGATTTGAACCCGGGATCACCGCCTTGAAAGGGCGGTATGCTTGACCTGTCTACACCACAGGAGCATAGATTTGCACGTACTATTATATCAATAAAATCTTTTGTAATAATTCTTTATATTATCAATTAAATAATATTACAAATTGTTACCAATTATTTGCTTATGATTATAAATATAACATTTTATATCACATGGTTGATGTTTGTCTTGGGGCCCGTAACTCAGCTTGGTAGAGTAACCGGCTCATAACCGGTAAGTCAAGGGATCGAAGCCCTTTGGGCCCAAATTTGAGAAACAAATTTTAATCTTTATTGAACTTATCTTACTGCTGCGATGAAGAATCAGAGTTATTTCTGAAAAGTGATGTTAAGGTATTTGTCTGAGCTAGCTAAACAACTCTAGTCGATTATTCATTGTACAATTTACTTTTAATATTTAGCTGTGTTGAAATTTCTATGATGTTTGTAATACTATGAATTTTTATTCTTTTTAAATCTAATTTATCTACCACACTTCTAGATCTATCTATTATTACACATACGTCTGCAGTTGTTATATTATTATTTTTTAATATTTTTATGCAATTTTCTATAGTTCTACCTGTTGTGATTACATCATCGATCACTATAGCTCTAATAGTATTGTGAGTGATACCTTCTACTGACTTTACTATTCCATGTAACTTAGATTCATTTCTAATATATATTAATGGCTTTAGTAATTCGAATGATAGTGCTGATGCAATTACAAGCCCACTTGTTGGTATCGATGCAATACAATCAAAATTATCAAATCCAATTTCACTAGAAATCATATTTTGAAGATATTTTATCATTTTATGAAATTGATGAGGAAAACCATATACCATTCTTAGATCTATGTAGAAATTGCTGATCTTTCTACTAGAAAGCATAAATTTTCCAAATTTTATTATGTTTTTTTCTTGTAAAAAACTTATGAACTCTTTTTTAAAATCCATAAAAAACAATCATATCAGATTTATTTTAGTTTGTTTATTTGTATAAATATGCCAGAGTTATGGTTGAATTATGGTGATACTGAAATAGTACTAGATATAATGGCAGAAAATCTTCATAAAAAAATACATAGCAATTGTACGTATATTAATGACTTTCAAATACTAGAAAAATTAAAGTTGTTAGTTATTGATAAGTCAACTCAGTTAGTTATACTAAATTACACAAAATCAATAATGAAAATAATTTTTTTATTGTTGGAACATTTTAATAAAAAATCAATTTCGGCACCAAATATATTAGTCGAGTCAAAAATTTTAAATACACTTAAAAAGAATTATCCATATATAAAATCAGTTTCTGAATTTACTGATTTTAGTAGCACATCGAAGTTTATATTTATAGATGAGATCGAGTTTGATGGATTATTTGGATTTAAGACAGTATCCACCATACTATTAAAAAAATTCGGTGAAAATAATTTAATGCTTTCTGCATATGAAAAACGTGATGGAGATTATCCATCTCCAGGAAAAGAAACACGATCTCTTAAAATCGCACAAAAATTTACTGATGTATTTGAAATACAGTCTATAGAAATAATATCTAATTCAAGTGGAATACAAGATATATTTGTAGGTCATCCTTCTTTTACATCGTCAATACTAGAATTATTCAGATCATCAGCAACACAAAAAGTAGAGAAACATAGTGCAGTAATAATTAGTACAGGTAATATGAACAATACTTTTAGTAGCTCATTAACATCACTTTGGAATTGTAATAATGTAATACAGAATAATGGATTATTTGTACTATTAGCTGAATGTAAAAATGGATTAGGTTCAAAAGCTATTAGATATTTTGTTCAAAAAAGATTCAATTTAGATGTATTAAAAAACCCAATAGAGTATATAGATGGAATGGAAAATTTATTATTTTTGAAAGAACTACAAAAAAAATTTGAAATTGGTTTAGTATCTGCATTACCATACTTTTATACAAAACAATTACACATAGTTCAATTTAATGGTGTTAACAAAGTTATAAGTCATATTCTTAATTCAAGAGGTATTAAGCAAAAAATAACAGTTGTCTATGATGGTTCTCATGTTTTATTAAAATAATGTAATTGTAATAGGTGCACACAATATAATTAATATGATCATTACTACATATAACATATTTCTGCTATTGGACAACTTTGAAATATCATCAAGCAGATAAGTATTTGGATTTAACGAACTAAATAGCAAAATAATTATTCACATAATAAAGTATCCTAATACAAACAAAAATACTATACTTGCATATGTTAATATTCTATGTGTTTTTTCCCTAATACTGAATGTACCATATGGCCTCCATCTAGATGCCATGTAGGTAATAAATTTAAAAATGTGATTAAAGATCCTAACCAAGATGCGAATAAAACTGGGGTTATCAATATCTTATGATCATTTTTGTATAATATCAATAACATTAATGTTGTAATTATATTATTATTTATTTTTATTAGTCTGGAACCACTAAATATTTCATTATCTAATTCGTTGTCTATTATTAGCACAGTATATATTCCATGAATAATACTACGGTAGTTGCTACTAGACCTACCACAGGGCCCAGTGGCAACATCAAACAGAACGTCCCTATTTATCAGCAGTTTATTTGATTTAATAAATGCACTAAATGTAGGAATTTCAAATATTGGAATCCACGAAACAAAATATGGTGATGATGTTTTAATTCCATGAATTTTAGCAACAACTAATATGTCCAGCTTCATGAATTCCTAGAATATCAATCATAGAAATTGTATATACTATTGAAATATTGTTAGGATCTCTTATATACATTAGAGTTTATTTCAATTGTTTTATAATATCAGTCAGCCATAACAAATATGATTACAACTAAAAAATATGAGATCCATGATCTAAATAACATACTAGTATATTTTTTTGATTTATACAGTTGTATTATCAAATATACATTATTTGAAATCATTTTTAGCTCACATAGCAAATTTTTTGTTTCCATACTTTGAGACAACTTAAAATTTCTGTTTTATTTGTTTATATTTTATTCTAAATCCAAATACATGTATGTTGATATTAATATATGTAACAACAGGAATAGACAAGATAATTCTAGTAATGTCAACTTTATAGCTATGTACGATATTTCCTAAGATTGTACTATTATTTATTTTTTTAATTTAAAACTAAATATTAGTTAAATAAAATAATTTTGTATTGCAAATTATATTAAAACAAGTAGGGAATTATATAATACGAAATTGTAAACATACAGATCTAATACATGTAGTTGAAATAAACGTGAAAACACTCCCAGAACATTACACTGATTATTTTTATGAGCATCTACTTTCTGAACTACCTGAAGCATTTTTAGTAGCTGAAATTTTTGGTAGTTGTGTAGGTTATATCATGTGTAAAACCGAATATGGATTCTCAAATTTTAAAAAGTTAGGATTTGTAAAAAAAGGTCATATAGTATCCATATCAGTACTAGAAAATCATCGCAAAAAAGGAATTGGTAATATATTTGTACATGAAGTGATTAATAGCATAAAATCAAAAAAATGTGATGAGCTTTATTTGGAAGTTCGTTGTAGTAATAATGATGCTGTTAGATTCTACAAAAAAATAGGGTTTGTAATGATGCATACACTAAAAACATATTATCGTGACGGTGAAGATGCATACCTAATGGCAATAGAACTTGATTATTAGATTTAAATAAACATGTTGCATGTAAATTACTACTGATGCTAAAACAACGCATATCTGGAATTATAATTCTTGCTTTATGTATAACATCATTCTTCATATATGCGTATTTGGTAATGCTATCTGAATGGAGTCCAATTGTATTACAGTTGTCAATGCTTATGATTGCAGGTGGTATATTGGGTGCATTATCGTGGATTGGTTATACCATGGCAACAACACATGTATCAAGATCTTTTATAACTCGTGATGAAAACAAATAGATCATTTTTTAATATTTATATCTAATACAGTCTGGTAGTACATAGGGCCAACTTGTCTTACTATATTAGAGTTGAGTATCAATGATTTTGTTTTTGTAATGTGATAATAATGTCTTATCGCCATACTCGTAGCTAATTTTTTATTAGAATGCATATGGGAATAATAATGAATTATCCCATTAGTTTTTGTTGTTAATATTGCGGAATCTATAAATTCATCAGATCGTTCAGGAAGTAACATAAGCGTTCTATCAGATTTGTCATGAAATCGTTGCTCTAATATTTTTGACGCATCTCCATATATTGGAATTACTTCACCGATAAGTCTGTTAAGTTTTATATTTTTTTTACATAATTTTATAGCGTCTGGATTAATATCAATATTATAAACAATGCATTTTTTATGCTTAGCAGCTAGTATTGAAAACATACCAATTCCACCAAACATGTTCATTATTACTTCATTATTTTTTATTAGATTTGATATCCTATTTCTTTCTGTAGATAATCTCGGTGAAAAAAATACTCTTTTAACATCTACTATAAACCTACATCCATATTCCCTATATTCAGTTTCTGATTTGTCAACTCCTGCTAATAATTCTAATTCCTTTATCCTGAACTCTCCTTTTGTAATAGATGATTGACTAAATACTGATCTAGTAACTTTTATTTTTTCTAATAGCGTCTCGCCAATTATTTTTTTTTTTGATTCTAGTATATTAGGGATTTTAATTATTATGATACTGCCAATCTGATCAAATGATGAAAAGATATTATCTATTTCATACTTGGAAAAGGTACTTTGCAATGATTTTTTTAGAAATTTAATCAATCCTATAATACAAATTGTTTGATTCTTTTTGTTGTTTATCTAGTCTACTATTTAATTTATTGACTCGTGGTCTACTGCTTTTTTCATCTCTTCTAAATGACATGTTTAATGATTTTAAAAATCTATTCATTGCTGTAACTTTAGATAACGGTTTACTTGCATAACCTTCAGTGTTTGGAATTCCTTCAAATATAACTATAGAATCAGAAACTAAATCTATTAATTGTAAGTCATGATCTATTACAATAGCTGATTTTCCATACCCTCGAACAAATTTTTGAAGAAATTTTGCAATGGTGATTCTGTCTTCTACATCTAAAAATGCTGACGGTTCATCTAATGCGAATAAATCAACTTTTTGTAAAAGCACTATTGCTATCGCAACCTTCTGTAACTCACCTCCAGATAAATTTTTTATTGATTTATTGTATAGTCTTTTAATTTTTAATGGTTTTATTATTTGTTCTTCTTCTATACTGCCTTCAATGAATTTTTTATTGGCACTATTTAATAAAGAAACTACTTCAACATCTATGTTATTTGATATATATTGAGGTTTATACGCAACTTTTATATTATTGTCTACCATCAGATCTGTTTTTATTGCTCCTGTAATCATCTTTAGCATAGTAGTTTTACCAAGTGAATTAGATCCAATCACGCCTAACACTTCATTTTTTTTGATATATCCTTCTTCTACTGTTAATGAAAATTGTGGATATTTTTTATTAAGCTGCGGATATTTTATTAATACTTCGTCACTATAAAACTCATTTGTAGTAAGCGTGGATTCAAAAATAAATTTTTTGTCACGAAATCTTATATTCTCATTAGGAATATATCCGTCAAAAAAAACATTAATACCTGTTTTAGTTGATAATACATTAGAAACTATTCCATACGCACCTGGTTTTCCATACATTATCTCTATATAGTCACTGATATAATCTAGCAGTGTTATATCATGCTCAACTATCATTACACTTTTCCCAATTTCTGATAAGTATTTGATAACCCTTGATACATTTGTCCTCTGGTATATGTCGTTATATGATGACGGTTCATCAAAAAAATACAAATCAGCTTCTTTTGATATTGTGATAGCAATTACAAGTCTTTGTAACTCTCCACCACTGAGTTCATCTATGTTTTTTTCTATGGAATTTTGTAAGTATAATTCTTTGATTATATAATTTATTACCCCTCTTTCATTATAATTTTCTAATAACTCTTTACATGTAACTTTAGTTGTTTTTAGCAAATTATATACTTGTTGTGGCTTTATAGCAACTTTAATTTGACAGTTTTTAATTTTTTCAAAATATGATTTAAGCTCTTTACCACTGTAATACCTTATCACATCATCCCAATCTGGGTTTTCGTCATACTTTCCAAGATTTGGTATTAGCTTGCCTGATAAAATTTTGATTACTGTGCTTTTTCCAATCCCATTCATCCCAAGCAATCCTATTATTTTACCTTTTTTTGGTGTAGGTAGTCTATATAATCTAAATGAGTTTTTGTCATATTGATGTATCTTATCTTTGGCTAGTTCATTTGATAAATTCACAATTGTGATCGCATCGAAAGGACAAACCTTTACACATATTCCACACCCATTACATAAATCTTCATCAATTTGTGCTTTTTTTGTATTTTTATTTAATGTAATACAATCAGCTCCAGATTTATTAATTGGGCAATATTTTATACATTCTAATCCACATTTCCTTGGTTGACATAATTCATTATCAATTACTGCGACACGCTGTGTCATATAATCATGTAATTTTTTCCAGTTTATATTTCTTGGAAATATTAGTTACATTAATAGAGTAGATCATAATAATTATTTATCAAGCCGGTCATAGCAGTAGGGTGCGACCCAGCCTCATTCCGAACCTGGAAGTCAAACCTATTGTCGCTATTGTGTTACTTAGGTGCGAGAGCCCTT
This sequence comes from Nitrosopumilaceae archaeon, assembly GCA_965218725.1. Classification (GTDB taxonomy): domain Archaea; phylum Thermoproteota; class Nitrososphaeria; order Nitrososphaerales; family Nitrosopumilaceae; genus WTHC01. Next base: position 542,532 of record CBDCLO010000002.1, on the reverse strand, counting down.
GGGAAGCAATAGTGCTGGTATACTTAATATACAAACTACTTTACAATGGGCCATGTAAGATGCAGTCTGTTGAAATTACTAAAATAATCAATTTAAAGTATTACAACTAAAAAATAAAATCAATATATTATTTGTTGTTCATGAGATAGTCCACCATTAATCTAACTCCAAATGCGGTAGCACCGATTGAATTGTATGGTCTCTTTCTGGTAGTAGGTTGTACCCATGAAGTTCCAGCAATATCAATATGAATCCAAGGCGTATTTTTTATCGCATGAGATAAAAATGCTGCTGCGGTTATTGTACCTGCATCCCTAGACGGTCCAGCATTTTTTATATCTGCAATATTAGATTTTATCATGTCTTTATAATGATCATCAAGTGGTAATTGCCATACGTCTTCAGAAGTTTTTTCAGAAGATTTTTTGATACTATATGCTAAATTGTCATTGTTAGTAATGAATCCAGCTACATTAGTGCCTAAAGCAACTACGCATGCACCAGTCAATGTAGCAAAGTCTATTATTGTCTTAGGTGAGTATTTTTTTTCGCTGTACGATATAGCATCATACAAAATTAATCTTCCTTCCGCATCAGTATTTATAACCTCTACAGTTTTTCCATCATATAATTTAATTATATCTCCAGGTTTGTATGAATCACCACCAGGCATATTCTCTACAGATGGAATTACACCTATCAACTTAATTGGTAACTTTAATTCTGCTACTATCTTCATAATTCCTAGTACCACACATCCACCACACTTATCAAACTTCATTTCATCCATTTTTTCACTAGGTTTCAGTGATATTCCTCCAGTGTCAAAAGTAACAGCTTTGCCAACTATAACAATAGGCTTGAGATTTGACATCATATTATACTCCAAAATAATTAATTTTGATTCATTTTTACTACCTTGACCTACAGATATGATTCCATTAAATCCACTATGTATCAATTCTTTTTTTGACATGATCTTGCATCTTATTTTATTGTTAACTGTTAGCGACTTCGCAATCTTAGCAATCGTGGAAGGTGTACAATCGTTAGGTGGTAGATTTGCAACATCTCTAGTTAATATTACGCCGTCAGTTATTTTTTTTGCAGTTTTAATCCATTTATTGATCTCAGTATGATTTGATGCTAATATGTAAATCTCTGATATTTTTTTTTCTTTGGTTTTATATTTGTCAAAAGAATAGATTGATAACTCTGCACCTTCTACAATGGCAGAAATTGAATACTGATCAAAATTATTTGGTAATATGATTGAACATTCGTATAAACCAAGATCCTGCATCGTTCTTATTATGTTTCCCATTGCAATCCTTATTGTATCTCCAGTTGTTAGTTTTTTTTTGCCAAGCCCTACTAATAAAACTCTATGTGCATGTATAGTCTTGTGTGTATGAATAGTTCTTACTGTTCCAACCTTCCATGTAGTATCTTTTATAGACTGTATTATTGTTGAGTCAATTATTTTATTACTATTGTAAGTCCATTGTGTATCTGCATCATACACAAAATAGCATAGTGCGGTAGTTTTTTTTTCTAGTGGTTTTGTATTTTCAGCTATTATTTTCATAATTCAATCAAGTTTTACCAAAGGAGATAATTATTTGTTATGATAACATACTTTTTTAATAACTTAGTATTGTAATATTACCTTACATATTTATTATTAATTAAAGTAGTATATGTGCACTATTTACAATACAGTTTTAGTGTTTTTATATATTTCATGATCAGACTATTATTTTTTTAAATCTTTCTAATTATGTTAATAAATTGTTACGCATACATTCAATTTTTATATGTAATTCTATATCAGTATGTATTACAATTATAGTACACCACAATTCACATAAGATCTAATATTTAAATTAAGTAGTAATATGATATTTTAATATATTTATTAGCAGATTTTTAGTTATTGATACTGTATGGTAAAAAACTATTATAAAATAAAAAAGAGTACATTAAAGGCACGTAAACTGATAATTAAAGGTACAACATCAGCAGGTTCTGGTCACCCTGGAGGTTCATTATCTATGGTAGAGATACTTGGTTGTTTGTTTTATGAACATATGAAATACGATCCTAAAAACCCATCATGGATTGAACGTGATCGACTTGTAGTTTCAAAAGGTCATGGATCTCCGGGATTATTTTCTTATTTGGCAATATCTGGATATTTTGATGTTGATGAAATCAATACATTAAGAAAATTTGGTAGTAGATTACAAGGACATCCTGATCTAAAATGCCCCGGAGTTGAATTTTGTGGTGGCTCATTAGGAATTGGATTATCATTTTCTATAGGTAATGCACTTGCAGCTAAAATTGATGGAAAAAATTATAGAGTATATACAATAATAGGTGATGGTGAATCAAATGAAGGGCAGATTTGGGAAGCAGCTATGACTGCAACAAAATATAAAACAGATAATTTGACAGTAATCCTAGATAGGAATTACATACAGCAGGATTCATATACTGAGGAAATAATGCCGTTGGACAAATGCTATTCATTAGAAAATTATGAAAACAAGGACTATGTTATAAATGATAAATGGGAGTCATTTGGTTGGAATGTATTAGATATAGATGGTCATAAAATAGAACAGATTAGTGATGCTATACGAAAATCCACCGAAACTAAAAATAAACCATCTATAATAATAGCACACACAATAAAAGGAAAGGGACTTGATCACATGGAAAAAAATCCAAAATGGCACGGTAAGGCTGTAGAAGCAGAATTTATGCCAATAGTAAATATGGAGCTTGATTCCCAATTTATGATTGCGCCATCTATAATTGCTGGCAATTCACATAATTTAGAGTACGAAATAAAACGATGTGAACATGGTAAAGCTGATTATATTCATCTTGATGTAATGGATGGTAAATTTGTACAAAATAAAACATTTAATTCTAAAAAAATTAAAGAATTACGATCCTTCACTATTTTACCTTTTGATGTACATTTAATGATACGTAACCCACTAAAACATATTAAAAGCTATATGTATGCAGGGAGTGATATAATAACAGTACATGCTGAAGCATGTAACGAATCATCTTTTGGAGAGATATATGATATTTTGAGTAACCACCAAATTGGTATTGGACTAGCAATTAATCCAGACACAGAATTACCTTCGTGGGCATACAAATTTATTAAAAATCTCGATCAATTAATTGTGTTGTCTGTATTCCCAGGAAAATCAGGTCAAAAATATATCTACTTTATACATAAAAAAATACAAAAATTGAAAGAAGTATTACAAAAATATGAATTTGAAGGATATATAGAAGCAGATGGAGGATTATGTAAACAAAATATAGCACAATGTTTTATTGACGGTGCTAGAATATTTGTTGGTGGTAGTGCGATAGTAGGACAACAAGATGTTAAATATGCCATAAATGAGTTCAGAACTTTGATCTCACAAACAATAAAACAATTACTTATAAAAAAAACTAATGAAATAGGAGGAAAAGATCTAATTAAAAAATGGATAAATTTACATAATAAAAAAAAAGTTAATGACCTTATTGACATTGCAAAAAAAATGAACTATTTAAATGGCTAATAATTTAACAGATATGCGTACAGAATATGGAAAAACACTACTGGAGCTAGGGAGTCATAACAAAAAAATTGTTGTAGTTGGTGCAGATACAACAGAATCATTAAAAATATCTACATTTGGAAAATCATTTAAAAACAGATTTTTTAATGTGGGAATAGCAGAAGCAAATCTTGTTTCAATAGCAGCTGGATTAGCAATATCAGGAAAAATTGTATTTGCCAGTACATATGCAATATTTGTACCTGGTAGATGTGTTGATCAAATACGAAATTCAATAGCATATCCAACGTATAAAAACAAGAATGGATTGAATGTAAAATTAGTTGTTTCTCATGGAGGTATTTCTGTAGGTGCAGATGGAGGTTCCCACCAACAATTAGAAGACATAGCAATAATGAGAACAATTCCAAATATGAAGGTAATAATACCATCTGACACAACATCAGTTTCAAAACTTACTTGCATCATGTCAGAACAATACGGACCATTTTATATGAGAATGACCAGGACAAAGACGCATATAATACATTCTAACTCGCAAGAATTTGTAATAGGGAAATCAATTACATTACTAGACGGTTCTGATTGTACTATAGTTGCATGTGGAATAACAGTTAAAATGGCACTTGATGCAGCAAAGATATTGAAGAAAGATGGTATCTCATGTAGAGTTATAGATATGTTTACAGTGAAACCTATAGATGTGGATGCATTAGAAAAAGCCGCTATAGAAACAGGCTACATTGTAACATGTGAAGAACATAACGTAATGGCTGGTTTTGGATCTGCAGTATGCGAAGTACTGTCAGGCATATATCCAGTACCAATAAAAAGAATAGGAGTACAAGATAGGTTTGGTGAATCAGCTAGAGATAATGAAATACAATTGTTATTTGAAAAGCATGGACTAACATCAATTAATATAGCAAATAGTACTAGAGAGTTTAGAAAATGAAAATATTTCTTGATACAGCTAATTTAGAATATATAAAATTGTATAATGATATTGGATTGATAGATGGTATAACAACTAATCCCACATTATTATCAAAAGAAAAACTACATCCACAAAAAATTATGAAGACTATTTCTGATATGATAGAAGGTGATGTAAATTTAGAAGTAATAAGTACTACATATTCAGAAATAATAAAAGAAGGATACAGATTGAGTAAATATGGTAAAAATATAGTGGTAAAATGCCCTATGACTATTGATGGATTAAAAGCATGCAAAAAACTTACAAATGATGGTATTCCAATAAACATAACTTTAGTATTCTCTTCAAACCAAGCAATACTTGCTGCTAAATCAGGTGCAAAATACGTGAGTCCATTTATAGGAAGACTTGATGATATTGGAAGTAATGGAATGTATCTAATACAAGAAATAAAAAAAATTTTCAAAAATTATAACTATAAAACACAGGTTTTAGTTGCTAGTATCAGACATCCAATGCATGTGATAGATGCTGCAAAAATTGGTGCTGATGTAGTTACAGTTCCTCCAAACATATTAGGTAAAATGTTGAAGCATAATATGACTGATATCGGCCTTAGAAAATTTCTATCAGACTGGAAAAAAATTTAATGTTTTATAATTTATATTTAAATCATAATGAATAATTATATATGAACTAACTATAAATCATCAATTTTTTTTCTTCAAGTAGTGCATGTAAGTTATGTACAGACCTGTACACATCAGACTCTTTCTTAGCACCTGTACAAACTAATTTACCAGATGCAAAAAGTAAAATTACTGTTTTTGGATCAAGCATCCTATGTATTAATCCCGGAAACTGTTCTGGTTCATACATACTTCTAGGTAAAACTCTAGCTGCATACTCTAGATGAATTTTTCCACCCAAATTTATTGCAGCTACTATATTTTGTACAGAAATTATTGCTTCTTTTTTTATTTTTATTCCACCTTTACGAAGTTTTTGTACCACAGTTCTAACTGCCTTTATAGCCATATCTTCTGATTTTGCACCAGTGCACACCATTTTACCAGTCCTAAACAATAATGTCGCAGTTCTGGGTGTGCTTAACCTAAATACAAGTCCTGGAAATTGATCAGGGTGATACTCAGTATCTGGAAATTTTTTAGTAACATCGTTAAGATCAATCCTTTGATCCACTGATGCAGATGCCACCACGTTCTCAACACTTACAATAGGTTTTGTTTGTGGCATTTATAATCTCCTAAATACACCTTATATATATATAATAATCTTTGTATGCACACAAAAATTATATTTTTGTATTAAATAATTATCAAACTAGTAACATTAATGGTAAATATATAGTATATAGATGAAAATATCATAAATACTAATTTCATGATCTTGATCATTTTTTTCTATCTAAGATATTAATAATTTTGTTAATAATATCATTTATTTTACTTACTGCTAATATTCTTTCATAGCCAAGAAGTTTTAGATTATTTGCTATTGATATAGAATGCAATGTATCTGATCCAAATCCTGTAGCTATCATCATTATTCCAAATGATCTTAACGATTTTATTGCAGCTCTAACAGCATCAGGATCTGTTGGTTCTCAGTCAGTCAATGTTAAAAATATATCTGGTTTTTTTGAGAATAATACATGTTTCATCCTGAAATATATTTCTGATAGAGGCGTACCACCATTTGCTACTATTTTAGCTAATCTTCTAGATGTTATACCACTCCATTTTTCATTATCAGATTTAATGAGCTAACATATCACGGATTTTTCTTGAGTATTAAATGCATATATCGAAAATTTTATTCTTAAATAAGATAATACTTCACATAGTGCCAATGCAGCTTTTTTGTATTCTGATTGCTTTTTCAAGATACTTGAAGAATGATCTAATAGAATAACAATTTTTGTATTTAATCTTGTATTTATGTCTATAAAGAATGGTTTGTATCCATCAATATATGATTCTTCATCAAATTCAAGTCCAGAGCTTGCATGTTTTTCTTTTAGACTAGTTTTAAATTTTTTAAATTTTATCTTTAAATTATTTATTAGATTGGAATCATAAATTTTTGTCTTATCTTTATCAGTAAGTGATACCATTATACCTATTAATCTCATATTTTTTTTATTTTCATTTTTTATACTTTCATCAACTAGATTTTTGTATTCTTTGTTTATTCTTTTTCCTTTTAATATGTTATCATATCTATCGAGTTGTTTACCATATTTTGTTGATGATATTTTAATTATAGATTTTAATATGTTATTTTGTGAGATAATTAAACTGTTATCGTGGTTTTGTATTTGAATAGGAATCGTAAGAAGTGAATCTATATTCAAGAGATTAATTATATGTGGAACTTTTTTTTCAATCCATTCTGTGTTATAGTTCTTATTTATGGCTTCTTTGAGTACTTGTTCTGAATATTTTATAGCTTCCTTTATATTTCTAAAACATGTTGATTGAATTTCACCTTTAATATCTCCAAAAATAAAATATTGATAGAAAGCCTCTACTACCCTAACATTACTATATACAGAATCTAAAGTTGGTCTATAGTTCCATACATATTAATAATTAAATATTAATTCATCACCCACACCTCTCCAAATTCTTCTACTTAAAATCTCAATACGCCACATTTCTAATGTATTTAAAATGTAACCAAACGCATGATCATTGCTTAATATCTTTTTACAAAATCTTATACGCATGGATTCATACCATAGCCTAGTTCTAAACTGCCTATATTTTTAAAAATCATTTCCTATGTACCCTTCAGTTGGTAATAAAATTATTTTGTTTTCATTAATACTTGTAATGGTTTTGTTTTTATTAGAGAATTTTACTATGACATTACTTTTAGATGACCAACATCTAGCAAGAAATGTAGCTACTTCTACCAATATATCAGCTTTAAGATTAAGTTCCATTTACTATTTAAACATGGATGTTATTATATCGTTAACTTTCTGATATTCAGTAATGCCAATTGTACATATACATTACCAAAAATAATTTGTGCAGATTCTTTACTATTTAGTCCAGAATCTACATCTTTCCAAATGCTATACTCTCTCTTAAGCTTGGTGAATAATACAATTCCTCCACCGAAGATGCTTGCCGTAATGTATTAGCTAATTTTATTCCACGTGATATTTCTGGATCATGGTTATCTATAACATGTCTTTTGATAATTTCAAGTTCAATATTTTCAGGGGATATTCTAATATAATTCTCACTGGAAATCTACTTATTATTTGTGGTGGCATCTCTTTAGTTCCAATATGGCTTAACGGGTTTATAGTGGATATTACAAACCACTCTTTCTTTGCTTTAATAATTTCTCCTGTAGATTCTTTTAGAACAATTTGACGTCTATCATCCAAGGCCTCATCTAATCTTAAAAGCACATCAGCTTCAGCAGAATTTATTTTATCCAAGTATAACATGCCTCCTTCTCTCATTGACTTTATTAAAATCCCTTCAGAGAAACCTACTGAACCATCAATCAATGTTTTTGTGCCTACTAAATGACTTTCTCTTGTTCTAAGACTAATTTATTGATTCTAATTTAGATGATTTATTTATAGCAAAGTCTCTTACTAGCGTGGTTTTTCCAGTGTCCTTAGGACCAATAACTAAAACAAATAGCTTAGCATCATATGCCTTCTCTAGTAACGTTAATGAATTATTCCAATCAAAATACATTAGTTCCTCAAACATAGCTTCCTAGTTTATAATATGATTCGTCAAGTTTTTTATGTAACTGTTTATACCACGTATAGAATTCATCAGGTTTATTTGGATAGTCATTGTAATGATTAGTTAGCCATGAATTTTGTTTTGAAGTAAATTTAAGACCATTAACTAATTTTCTATTATTTACACTTTTTATAATCATGCCTAACTTATCTAACATGCCAAAACTAGGATGTTTTCCACTGCTTATTGCATCTATATCCGTATCTCCTAAAAAGTTTTTCATTCCATAGCTTATTTGTTTATTTGTTAACGTTTGCAATAATCTCCTAAAAATCTCAAGACCTGCTGTTTTGTATCCATATTCTTTAATAAAATCTGTATTATATTTCCATAGTCCACTCTCAGTAACATCATGAGATTCTATGGCTTCTACTATGTTTTTACCTACTATGGTACCTGCAATAATTGCTGGCCCTAGACCGCCTGCATCTAATGGTTTTGGCATCCATGCAGAATCACCAACTATTATAAAACCATTAGACACCATACAATCATTTTGTCGCCTTACAGACACTTGCCAAGTACCACTAACATTCAATTTATCATTTGGAGAATCAGATAATCTTGGATTCTTTATTACTTTATTGTCTACTATATATTGATCTATTAAACTTAGTACGCTATCATTTTTATTCAATCTTCTATTTCTTTTTTCTAAAAGTGTTTTTTCTATTCCTAGTCCGATATTCACTTTATTTTCTCCTTTTGGAAATACCCATGCATATCCTCCAGGGGCAATATCTTGATCTAGATGTATTATGCAATGATCAGGATCAAAATAATGTATATCATCCCCATCTTTATCAAAATACATTATATGTCTGCCAGTGGATTCTATGTCTTTTCTATTTATCTTCTTCTCTATTTTATTTGTATTTTTTATTCCATTTCTTAACATTGATGTTATTCCTGTAGCATCTATTACCACCTTTGATTTTTTTTTGTAACAATTTTTGTTTTTAATATTGTATCCTTCTACTCCAATAACTTGTAAACCATCATAAAGAAGATTAGTTAAATTTACTTCAAAATCAAAGCTTATGCCCATTTTTTTAGCATATTCATATTGAATTTGAGGTAACTGCTGTCTATTTAGCATATATCCATCCCCATCAAATCTAATTGAGGTTTCTTTATCAGGTGATAATGCAATTACGCCTTTCACATAATGTTCTATTTCTGGATTTTTCCAAGATATTTTTATCTTACCACTCATAAAGTCTACAGCAGCTTTACTTACGGCATCTCCACAGATCCATCCATTGATTGTTTTTTTGCCTATAAAAGGAGATGAATTTCTGTCAATAACCAAAATTGATAATCTCTGATTAGAATAGTACGCAGTAGACTGTGCAGCAATTACTCCTGCAATACCACCACCAGCAACAATCACATCGTAATCAGTTTTACTATTCATTTTTTTTTTTACTCAGAAATAAGACACTATTGATGCACTTTTATTAACTAACATATATTACTCATATATTTTCTTGATCATGCATACGTATGAACTTGTAATATCACTTACATAGCTAGTATTGCATATCTTTACTTTTATTGAATTCTTTTCTTCCAATGTTATTGTTCCATTCATTAAATCTTGTTTCTTTAATCGTAAACATAGTGCTGAATTTAAAATTTTATCATTTATGGTTTCAATTATTCTATTTATTTCTGATCTTGTCATACCAGAAAATATTTTATGTATTACATACTCAGCTCTGTTTTTAATAATACTTATATTCAACAGTATTATTGGATTGTCGAAATGTCCTTTTAGATCACGCTTAGTAAATTCATTGTATGTTATACCAAATAGATTAAATAGTGCATTACAGATTTTTTTAACGTCCTCAGTTGCATGGATTATTACCTCTATTATCACTTTCATTTATTCAGCTTTAAGAAGTTTAATCTCTGCGTCAGCTGTTCTAATTAATTTTACCTTTTCTAACCCAACATGTCTCATATGTATTATTTTTTTTATAGATCCCATTATATCTGAACTTATTTTTCCATAACAAGTTGCTTGTACAAACTGATCTATATTCATTTGGTTTATTGTTTTTTCCATAACTTCTTTTGCAATTAATCTAAGTGCATGCTTCCTTGATGTGTTCAACTGTCTATTAGATAATGCTATCATTTTAATTCTGAATACATAACCATCGCTAGTTTTTGCTGTAAAAATAAGATTAATTTTTGATGATCCACGTCTTACAAGACTACGTAAAAATTCTTTTGCATATTCATATCGTTTGAAAATAGTTGTAGCTTTCCCGTCATTTATTTTATCTATTTGAAAATACATTTTGTATTGGTATTGTGATGCATCTCCTTTTAATATATCAAATAAAGTGACCTCTATGACCTTGCCCTTTGCCAACTCTTCTGCGGTGATAGGAATATATGCTATAGGAACATTATTGAACGAATTAGGGGCTAATACAGTGATCCATTTTTTCTCTCTCCATTTATCTTTGACCTTAGTTTTTCGTCTTACCAATTAATAACACCACTTAAAAATATAATACAACATCAAATTATATATTTTCCTAAATATTTCTGTAATACAGTTGGTATTTTAATATGGCCATCTTTTGTTTGAAAATTCTCAATAATTGAAACCAAAACTCTTGATGTTGCTATTAATGTACTATTTAGTGTATGTATATACTGAGTTTTCCCGTTTTGTTTATTACGGAATCTAATTTTTAATCGTCTTGATTGATAATCCAAACAATTAGAACATGATACTACCTCTCTATATGCTTTTTGTCCTGCCATCCAAGCTTCTATATCATAAGTTTTTGCTGAGACTTTACTCATATCCTCGCTTGATAGTAGTATAACTTTATATGGTATTTCTATACTTCTATAAAATTCTTCAGTAGTTGCTAACATTCTTTCATGCTCATTCCATGACTCTTCAGGACTTGAAAACACAAACTGCTCTATTTTTTCAAATTGATGTACACGAAAAATACCTTTCTGATCTACCCCATGCGCACCAGCTTCTTTTCTAAAACATGTACTATATCCAGCATATCTTAGCGGCAGATCATTTCCATTTAATATTTCATTAGAATACATAGATGCTATTGCATGTTCAGAGGTACCAATTAGATAAAGATCTTCGTTCTCAATTTTGTATATCACATCTTCGAAATCATCTGCAATTATAGAACCTTCCATAGACTTTCTATTTATCATATACGGTGTTTGTACTATTGTATATTTTTTTTTGTATATAAAATCTATTGCATAATGAATTATGGCTTGATTTAATCTTGCTAAATCATTCTTCATATAATAAAATCTAGAACCAGCTACTTTTGTAGCACGTACTAAATCAACCAAATCTAAATTGTTACATAGTTCTACATGATTATGTATTTTAAAATCAAACTGTGGTACAGTCCCCCATTTTCTTATTTCTTTGTTATATATACTATGGCCTATTGGAACTGACTCATGGACCATATTAGGTAATATAAATAACAGTTTATTATATTCTATCTCAATCTTGTATTTTTTATGTTCTAGCTCGCTAAGATCTTTTGATATTATTTGCATTTTTTTAATTATATATTTTAACTCAAATTTAGGAATATCATATTTCTTGATAAACATAGTCTTATTAATATTAACATAAGACACTTTCTTAATTTGTGAAATTATATGAGTTATTTCATTTCGTTTGTTGCGTAATCTATCTATCTTTATAACTAAATCATGTTTTTTTTTATCTAATAATATAAAATTATCAAGATCAAATTTAATAGATCTATCTTTCAACATCTTTCGTACTTCATTCTGATTGTACTTGATTAACTTAGGATCTAACATGATTAATCACCTCAATAACTAAATACACATGTTCTAAAACTTCATCTATAGTATTTGCCAATTTTGTAATATTTCCACTGTTTTTAAAATTTAAAGTCAGATTATTGCTAGTATTATTTACTTGTAAAGTTAAGTTTTTTGGAAAATTTACATTGTCTGGTTCAAGTGATTTTATAATAGCGTTGGATACTTTTTTTGATATATTATTTATGTTTATTTGTATTTTACAAATTTGTGACATTTTTCTAGATAATCTAAAAACTCATCTAACTTATTTTTGTGTATTCTGGCACCAGCTGCGTTGTTATGTCCTCCTCCTGTACAATTAACTTTTTTAGCACATTTTTTCATAAGATCACTTAGATTAATAATTTGTTTACAATTCATAGGTTTTCTTAAAGAAAATTTTATTGTGTCATTTTCCCCATTAGTTCTAACAACAACAACCTTTCCATCATCATTCTTTGATGTTGCTATAAGTGAACAGATTGTTCCAGTCATGGTTTCTGGAATTATATCAGTTCCATTAACAATTATGAAATTTTCAGTACTATTAATCCTCCAACGTTCATTCATCAAAATATTCATTTGTTCTCTAAGCATTTTTCTATATTTAAACAGAATATTCTTGCCTTTTTCTGTATCACCTCTATTTCCAATACACAAAGCAATTCCAATACTTGATCTTTTTATTCTGCCACATGAATTAAGCATTGTTGAAAATTCTCTACAGTCATGCAAAAAACTCTGTTTATCTTCATTAGGTAGCGTATATACATATCCAATCAATTCATTAGTTATATCTGTAGAGTTCTTACTATTTGTGAATTTTGCAATCTCTTCTATAATTTTTTGTTTTTCATCAGATTTTAGTTCTGATGGGGTTCTCCATTTATTTCCTTCCTTAAGATTAATACCAGCTGAATTTAATAACGATAAACATGCGTCATTATTCCACGTAAGACCATCTATAAAAGGACTCGACGTAGACGCTAATGCATTTGATATAGATCTTGTTTCTCTTCCTACAAATAACAAATCTAAATTAACATCTAATTGCTTTTTATTTTTAGCTACATCTACAATTTCTGAATTTATTCCTATAAACGATTTTTTTTCTCCTTGATCTTGTCTGTCACCCAAAGCTGAAATTACTGCCAACCATGCCAAATCAGTATTTTTCTTGTTGATGTACTTTGATGCTAGATAAGCCATACCTCCTGCACACACTTCTACATTTCCGTTAATTTCGTACTTCCAGGCATTTATCACTCTCTCATTATCATATTCTGATTCGTCAATTTGATGATGATCCAGAATTATCCACTTGTCTTGTAGATTTAAATCAAGCTCACCAGAAAACTGCCCACCTAGATCAGTTATTATGTACATATCTCTAGAATCATTCTTCATATTCTTAATTACGTTACTATTAAATTCATTAACAGTTCGTAGTGTACATCTTGCGCCGTCACGTATTAATGACTTTGTTATGATACTACCTGATACTATACCATCACAATCTATGTGTGTTATTACAGATATTGATCTGTTATATTTCACACAGTCAGAAACTCTGTCATTGAAATACGATAATGATTGTTCTAGAGATCTTCTCATTTATTCTAATTGTGCTACAGTTGACTTATACTTCCAGTTTTTTTTTATTATGTTGTATTTTTTATAGTATTCTGATAATCTGTGGATTTTTGCCTCTATTAGCTCTAATGATCTGATATTTCTTTTATCTGATTTATTACTTTTCAAGTGTTTTTGTAAACCAATTGATTTTTTGACTATGTTTCCTAAGTCTTCTGGAAGATCACCTTTTAACCCATGTTGTGATAGTACATCGGTAATAGATCTCTTTATTATTGGTTTTACAAGCGGAATTGCATGCTGATCGCGTAACTTCATCCCTATTTGGCTAGAACTTAAATCATCTTTTCCATATTTTACTATCAATGCAATGATCTCATCAACACTTTGGTGTACCCATTGTGGTACTCGTATATTTGTTGGTCTAGTAGAATGTGACTTACCATATCTATGCGTATGTAATCTACTCATATACCCTAGATAGTTATAATTTAACATAAATGTTATTTTTTTTTATGTTTTTAAAAATATGAGGTAAAAAGTTAAATATTCAATAATGATTGAACAGGTAAAATGAATAATATACAGATCGGAACTTTATTTGCGGCTTTAATAGTGGTAGGAACAGTGACACCAGTATTAGCTCAATATATGGGTAATGTTGGTCAGGCAGGAGAAACTGGTATTAATACACTAGAGGAAACACTAGAACTTGCAAAAAGACGTGTAGAGTATGCTGCAGATAATCCATCAACAGGATCAGGTACACCTTATCTTGACGCGAGTGGTGTATTAGGAGCGTCAGTAATAGCAGGTGCAGTATTCGGCGGAATTGCAATAGCTTTCTTTGTTAGAGCACGACAAGGAAAATATTATGCACAAGGACGAGGATAAACAAACACACCATTTTTTTATTATTTTAAGTATAGACTAGTCAGGCGTATTAATAAAAGAAATATATATATCATGCAAATATTTTTTTGTTAAATAATGACCTTGATAAATACATGCTTAGGAATAATATCTTCTATTTCGGGACAACTAGGACCTAGCTATGATCCATTATTTTATGATGTAATGGTGTACATATTTGGTACCATCATGTTTACAGTATTTTTGTTGGGTATCATAGCATTTTGGTTACGTGTTCATGGTTGGTCATATAAAGACAACCGTGAAAAATGGGTTGACGAATTAGATAGACACTTTGAAAGAGAAGGTATAGGTTTGATACCTGACAACGGAAAATACTGGTAACTCTTTTTTCTTCTTTTTGTGAATATTATAAGTACTATCTTGTACCTGGAGGTAAAAAATCATTATCATTAGATGTATCGTAGCTCTTTGAAATAAACTCGGCTTTGTATCTGTATCCATCAACTATATGGGTTTTTATGAATATTGGGGATTCATTTCCATTTACAATAATTTTTGATTTTGATTGATCCATATCTCTCAATGGAAACTCCCATACCCATAAAAAATGCCCTATCTCAAATTGATATTCATTTTCCCATTCAGCATATATTGTTCCATCACTAGTTAATGTATATAGAGACTTTTGACACACACCAGTAAATCCTACATTTGCGGGTATCCCTATTTTTTTTCCATCAACAAATACTTCTAATACTGCTGATAATTTGTAACTCATTTCTCTTTCATTAATGCAATTTTTTAATGGATCTTTTAAGCTAAGATTTCCTTGTATTATACTGCTTCCCACTCCCACTCCTATTGCTATTGCAGCTGTAACAAGAAGAAATTTTATTGTGCTTCTTCGCCTAGCAGGATCCCCTATTCCAGGCCAAAACATATCTAATATATAGATATCATCATCTTAAAATTATTTCCATTTTGTATATACTGAAATATAATATATACAGATACATACAAAGAAGTCTAGATTTAGAATTAAAAATAATGGTTGTGTGGTTTTATATTACTTGCCACGGTCTTGTTGCAAAAGTAACAATATATGCCACACTAATCAGAATAGACTGATATGCAACATTCGTATATGGTATTGGTTTTATTATAGGGTCTCCTTCTACTACAACAGTCTGTCCAGGACCCAAACCTGGTCCTACACTAGCAACGTTAAGTTGGCTGTGTACATGGTAAACTCCTGCTTCAAGTGCCTTTGCAGATATTGAATAATCTATAATTCCATTTCCTGGAATATCAAAAACATTTCCTGGTGGATCTCTTGCTAATATCTCCCACCTATTTCCAGCATTAGTAGATTCAGAAAAAATTGAATTCCATGCTCTTAAATCTCTCTCAACTAAACTCACAAATTTACCCTGTATAGTTAAAACTTCACCAGTCTGAAGAGATTGTCTATTAAATGTTTCGTCTTCAATTCTTACAAAGCGACTTTGTAGTTGTGCTTGTACACCATGACCTTCTGCAACTTGGATAAACGTTAAATCCTGTGCAATAATTCCTAAAGTTAGCACCATACTGAATGCCAATGCTATAGATATCGGTTTTTTAGTCGCCATATTTAATCACGTTATTCAATCCAGAAAGATTATTAATGGAATATATGTTTTGCCGTCGCTTGTATTGATTAGATTAACACTAGTGTTTAACCATTGCATAGAACAAAATTATACACAAAATTATTTATATAATTTAATGAAATCATATAATAATAACAACTTTTAGTTTATTTTAATCTAAATTTTATTACAATTTTTATCAAATACATGGCCCTTGCTTTATATTGCAATACATCGTACATTAGTTATGGCACAAATGCCTGCATTGATTCCAAAAGAAGTTGAGGTCCAGAGACTTAAAAAGATCTGGCTTATTGTGATTGCGATGGGGTCTATAGCTGCGTCAGTTGAAGTAGATAATTTTGTTGATGGTTCACTGCATCAAACGTCTATACGAGATAGTGCTTTTACACCTGCTCATTGGTGGCTGTATTCTCATTTCGTTGCATTACCACTAGGTTGGGGTGCTGTAGCGATTTATGATAGAAGAGTACCAGTTCTTAGAGGTCCTAATAATTCAATGAACACTGGGTTAAAGATGACAATATTGGGGTATCTTGCAACTATGTTTACAATAGGTGTAAATGAAATGTGGCACTTCTGGTTTGTGGAAGAAATTTTTGCTGTTCCAAATCATTGGATGTTTAATATGGGTGTAGTAGTTGCATTTATGGGTGCACTAGCATATGTAATAAGAGTATACGCAAGATTAGTTGAACTTGGAGCTGAAACTCCAGGAGAAAACCCGCATGTGGCTGAAATGTACAAAATGGCACTAGAAGGTAAATTGTACAGTAGATCAATTCCATAAACACACAACATATTTTTTTATTAAATTAAAATTTAATAAGAAAGATTTAAAAGTATTATCTGTACCATTAACGCAAATGACTTTACCAAAAGGCTTTGGCTCTGGTAGTGGAACATCAGGTGCTGATGTAGAAAAAATGATCGGGCGTAGAGTAGAGAATATGGTAGGACTTATTACAATATCATACATAGCTGCATGGTTAGCCACATTTGGAGGTACTGCAGCAGGTTATTTCTATTATCCTTGGGCATACCCTACACCTAGTGGACATTATGCATTTATAGTACTTACACTTATTGAATCAATTGGCTACATATTCTGTGTTAAAGTAGTAGAAGAAGGTAGCAGAAAGAGGAGTAGTGGTGTTATGGCATTAGTGTTGAGTGGAGTTGCAGTAGGAACTGTGTTGATATCTCTATTTGTTGGCATATAAACAACACAAAACAAATATCTAATTTTTTATATCATTTATTTTAGGCGTGGAATATAACTAAAATTATATATAGTGAATACATCGACTACTTGGTAATGGTTTGGCTTAGACGTAGTACACACTACTTGTTTATTGTAGTTGTAGCAGTAAACTCCACGTTGTTGTCAATTAATGCAGGTGACTATATCTTCTATACAGACTGGGCCTGGACTTCATTTGTAGTATTCTCAATATCTCAAACGTTAATGTTATCTGTTGGTGCAGTATACTATCTCACATTTACTGGAGTTCCAGGAACTGCAACTTATTACGCATTGATTATGACAGTCTATACATGGATCGCTAAAGGTGCTTGGTTTGCATTGGGTTACCCATATGACTTCATTGTGGTGCCTGTATGGATTCCATCAGCAATGTTATTAGATCTAGCATATTGGGCAACAAAGAAAAATAAACACTCACTAATACTGTTTGGTGGTGTGCTTGTAGGAATGTCGTTGCCTTTGTTTAACATGGTTAATCTCATTACTGTAGCAGATCCGCTGGAAACCGCATTTAAATATCCCAGACCAACGTTACCTCCATATATGACTCCAATAGAACCGCAAGTTGGTAAATTCTATAATAGCCCTGTAGCATTAGGTGCAGGAGCAGGCGCCGTACTTGCTGTGACATTTACTGCATTGGGATGTAAACTAACTACGTGGACATACAGATGGATGGCAGCTTGGTCCAAGTGGGACTGATCATTCTTTTTTATTTTTAGTATGAATACATACAGATTTACTAAAGAAATGTTGTACACATTGTAATTTTTTTTTCGCATAGCCATTAGAAAATGAATATGTGATCATTGTGTATTGAAACAATGTTACGAATACATCTCATCTAATAACATAAGACCATTTGTAAAATGGGTAGGTGGGAAAAGACAAATTCTCTCAGAATTAAAAAAATATATTCCAAAAAACATAGACGTTTATTTTGAACCATTCTTAGGAGGCGGTGCCTTATTCTTTAATATGTTATACAATACTATTCATACTAAGTTTAATATATCTGATCTAAACCCAGAACTGGTATTATCATATATTACGATACGTGACAATGTAAATGAACTTATAGAATCACTAGAAAATCATTCTTATAATTATTTTATGAACCCAATGTTATATTATTACTCAATCAGGAAGTCAAGTCCGAAGAAACAGATTGATAAAGTTTCACGATTCATATTTCTTAATAAAACATGTTTCAACGGATTATATCGAGTTAATAAAAATGGTAGATTTAATGTACCACTTGGAAAATACTGTAATCCTAATATTGTGAATAAAGAAAATTTATTAAATATAAGTAGTGTACTACAGAATAAGATAACGTCAATAAAATGTCAAGATTTTGAGATAATATATAATTTCGCAGAAAAAAATAATTTTATATATTTTGATCCTCCGTACTATCCTATACATAATAATTTTACTAGTTATACCAATAAAAATTTCAAGCATACTGACTTAAAGAGACTAGCGATACTATCTGAAAAACTTAATGATAAAGGTTGCAAAGTTATGATATCTAATTCTAACTCTCCAATAGTGGCGGATTTATTTTCTTCTTCATATTGGAATATAGTTACTATAAAAACAAATAGAACAATAAATTCCAATATAAAGGATAGGAGGGGTTGCTGTGAACTTATAATTACTAACTATTAAACAGCTTCGAACGGGATCCGAACCCGTGACCTTTACCTTACCAAGGTAACGCTCTACCAAGCTGAGCTACCGAAGCATATGATGATTAGTTTTAGATATAATTTTTACTTAACTCATGATAAACCATTAAATTTAATCAAATATGAAGTACTTTTATGCAGGAGTAGTCAAGCCTGGCCAACGAAAGACTATAAACAGTCTTTTGGATACGCGGGACTTAAGATCTTACAAATTAGTTATCCCGTCTCTAGGAGTTCGTGAGTCCAAATCTCACCTCCTGCATTTTTTTATTTTGATTGTTTTACGCCTTTGTTATTTAATATCTCATAAATATCAGGAATAGAAAACACAAAACCTATGTGGAAACAACTATTTTTTTCACAAAAAAGGCAGTAAGGCTCGTCATTTCTAAAAGCTACTTCTATTATTCTGTTTTTTATATTGTCCTTTATTACAATTCTATCATCATCTGTTGAAATTTTTTCTAGTTTTGGAAGGTACCTTAAATTTGTATTATTTTTTTTCATCAGATCTTCTAGCATATATGTTATATATCCTGCAAAACTATTGACTCCCTTCATCATTAATTTATCTCTGTTTTTTATGTACACAGTATAAAACCTATTGTATACAATCTCAGATATTGTTATTGATTTGAATCCAGCTTTAGGCATCTTATTTCTACCTTACCGTACATTAAAGTATTAATTATATATTAATTTATAATTACTGTCACATATGCTATTATCTGTTTATATGGCAAAAAAACATAAAATTCAAGAAATTAAACAAAATTTAATAGATGTACTTAGTAACTCTAAATTAGGCCTAACAGGAGTAGAAATATCAAACAAGCTAGGAATAAGTAGAATCACAATGACTAAATATCTAAATATTTTTGCAACAGAAGGTTTAATTAAACAAAAAATAATTGGTAGTGCTAACTTATGGTCAATAGAAAAAGGTATAGAACAGTTTTGTTTTCCTAATGATTATTTTAAAATAAAAAATAAATATTTTGAACACTTGTTAATATTTTCTGAAGAATATACATCAAACTTGATAAAAAGTTCACTATATTTCGGTGCAAACACTACTAAAATTATATTAGAAATAATCATACCTGCAATAAAATATGTTAGATCACTATATTCAGATGGAAAAATTGTTAAATTTGAAGAAAAATTATTGAATAGAATAATCCTTACATCTATTAGAACTATTAATTTTATGTCATATGATCCAAATCCAAAAAAAAACATACTTATAATTTCTACCGATGTGGACATCTTACACGTAGAAGCTGTGTCAGCTTCATTTAATTCAAATAATTGGTCTGTTATATTTCTTGGAGATGTATCTGACACAATAGATATTTTATTTGATTTAGACTTGCAAAAATTTCTCACAAAAATATGGAAAAATAATGGAATATTAATAATACTTATTTTTGCAGAATCAGAGAAAAAATTAAAATTTTTTTCTGATGTTATGAACTCTACTAAAGATAAATTTGGAAAAAATATACATTTGATATTATTTAGTGATAAAAAAACTAATATAGGCGCAGGATTGGTCACAAATGACTTTAATATATTATTTCAGTGGTCAGAAACAAAATTTGAAAGCTTAATAGATTAGTAAATATGGGCCGAGTGAGATTCGAACTCACGACCTTTCGATGTCTGAGAAATTATCAGTCGAATGCTCCAGCCATGCTGAGCTACCGGCCCAAATTAAATTTGTTTTATATCATTTTAAATTTGCTGTTTTTTCCATTTTATAGAACATCCAATAGATGGAACAAAATAGTTTTCTATTATTTTTCCTGATAGCATTTTCTCTGAATTCATAATAATTGTCTTCTCAGTTACACCGTCATTAAGTTTCATTGCATTGTCTATTCTTCCATGAAACACAAGCTTCATTTTATTATCAAATAGAAATGAATCTGGAGTGCATTTAGCACCATATCTCCTAGCAGTTTTCTGTGCTTCATCAAATAAATAATCAAATTTTATTTTCTTGCATTTGATCATTTTTTTCATGTTTTCAAAACTATCATCAACATATCTCGTAGAATCATTACTATTTATTCCTACTATCGCAATCTTATCATTAAATTTATCATATATCTCATTTATAGTATTTATTTTAGCTTGTACGTATGGGCAATGGTTACACATGAAAATAATAATTAATCCGTCATACATAACATAATCACTCAAAGAATGTATATTGTCATCAGTACCTACTAAACTAAAGTCTGGAGCAATTGAATTTTTTTTTAATATACACTCTGATTTTAATAATACCATATCATTGATACTTTTTTTTAAAATAAAATTGTTTTTAATACTATATATTGATAATTATATCTAGTCTGTCATAACAAATCATGGGCTGATAGTTCAGACTGGTAGAATACCCGCTTTGCATGTGGGTGGTCAGGGGTTCAAATCCCCTTCAGTCCATTTAATAGTATTACATATGCATTAAGATTAATTTAAATATGATTAGTTACTGAAAAATAATATGGCAGGAGAAATAGAGGCTATTGGAGTTTGGATACCGCTGATAGTTGGTTTAGCACCAGGACTAGTTTATTGGTTTGTTATAACTGCTATGAAAAAAAGATAGTAAAACATAATTTTACATTCTTACATTTTTATAGTTTACATATAACTACTGCTGTTGTTATACACCGTGAAGATAATTAATATTTGTTTAGTAATATACAAAGGACATGTATAGATTTCATTTAGCTGTATTAGGTGGCACATTTGATATATTGCATAAAGGACATATAGAACTACTTAACAAAGCATTTTCTGTTTCACATAGCGTGGTGATAGGGCTTACAAGTGATTTATTTGTAATAAAAAAAAAATTAATTTTGAACAATTATAAAATAAGGTTTAAATCATTAACATACGCAATAAATAAGAATTTCATAAGTCCAACATATTCCATAAATAGAATAGATAACTATTTTGGACCAGTTATGTTTAAAAATAGTATTGATGTACTAATAGCAAGTGAAGAAACTAAGCATAATGCTTTTGTAATAAATGGAATAAGAAAAAAAATGCAGCTACCATTAATGAAAATAATAATAATCCCCATGGTGCTAGCAAAAGATGGTATGCGAATTTCTTCCACTAGAATAAAAAATTTAGAAATAGATCCAGATGGAAATATGACTAAAAATTAATATTAGTTGAAATTATTATAGTGGTTCACTTATTAACTGTAGGTTTTTATGAATAAAAATAAAAAACTGTAAACGCATATAACAATTTACATGACACACCAAATTTCTTATATGCAATAATTATTATGTATTAAAAATATGTAATAGTTATCTAGTTAACATTGATAATTTTTTCTATACCAAACAGAAATTTATCTTGTTTTGATCAGTGTATTAATTATGTACATGTCTCTACTCTTTTGATATTTCTACATAATTTGTAAAAACTTTGATATCCACAATCCTATGTTTATGTTCTATTACAGATTGAACAAAATCTACAAACATCTCAACTTGAAATTTATTTTCAAGAATTATGCTATGTGCTGATCCGTCCTTTAATAATATTACTATTTCATTATCTATTACATCCAAAATTTCAGTAATGAATGTATTGTTGAACTGTTTTATAAAAATTAAACTTGAAAGTTTCATAGCTTCATATTTATCTTGACATGCAAATTTTTTTTTCATGACAAAAAATATTTGTTTAGCTGTTTTATTGCTTTCTTACGTTTTTGTTGATGAACTTTTAAGAACTCGTTAATTTTTTGAATAACTATTTCTTTAAGTTCTCCTGTTAGTAGTCTACCAGATCTATAATCGTCATGAATATCTTTTAATTTTTTATCATCTGGTTCAAAAAACATTCTCATATATTGATATGCTATATCTATACTAGGATCTCCGCCTTTTTTTCTGTGAGTTTTTATGTCTGATTGTCCCCCTGAATATGCATATTTGTTAATTTTTTTTTTTACTATATCAGGAGTATCTGTAGTATAAATCACACTATTTTTTGTGGACGATGACATTTTCTTATTAGATCCTTGTAGTGATGGTAGCATCATGCCATGAATTATTGCTGGTTTTATTTTCCCAATTTTTGGGGCAACGTCTCTACTAATTCTGAAATGTGGATCTTGATCTATTCCTAGCGGAATTAATACAGGGATATTCTCAATAAAACACGGTGCTGATTGAAGTGCAGTATAAAAAATCATGCCGATGTTAGTTTCATTTGTGAATCCAAATACAGCCTTAATATTTGAAAAATTTATTTTCTTTGCAATTTGAGCTGCAATGGGATACAAAATATTAATATCTTTAGTATTTATAATTATTTTAGTGTTTTTTGGTTTAAATCCTAATGAAATAAAATCAATTGCATTTTCATATGCAAATTTATTAGTAGTATTTAGAGTTAGTTCATTCTTAGAAAAGAATTTTTCATCATCAGATAACTGAAAATATATATCTGTATTGAATTTTTCTTGAAGCCATTTTGTAAAAACCCATGGTATCAGATGTCCTATATGGGTATTTCCTGACGGTCCTCGTCCAGTATATAAAAAAAATCTATTATTGTTTTCATAGCATTCCAAGATTTTATTCATGTCTCTGTGGGAAAAAAAAATCCCACGTTTTAACATAAAATGAATTTCACCAGTAATTTTCTTTATCCTTTTTAAGAGTTCTTCAGAAATTCTTTCAGTGCCAAACCTTTCTATTAGTTTGTTATAGTCTATATCACCTTCAACATGCCATGGTGTTACTACAAAATCATTATTATTTGTCATAACTGAACTAAGGTTTAAAAAGTCTTTTTAAAACTTTCCTGTTATTGTCAACACCAATACTTCATCCAATAGAAAAAAGAATAATTAGTGTATTTAGGACTGAAACTACATATGATTTCAAAACTCTAGCAGAAAAAACAAAACTAACTAATGACCAACTAAGACGTGGAATTGAATGGTTAAAATTAAAAAACCTTGTAAACGTATTACAATACGAAGAAACTTTTGTAAGCTTGGGAAAAAATGCATTTAATGCTTATGTATATGGATTACCTGAACGAAAATTAATTAATTTAATTCTAGAGCAGCCGTTAAGCTTAAACAAATTAAGAGAATCACTGAAAGAAGATTTTAATGTGGCCATTGCTAATGCAAAAAAAAATCACTGGATCTATATGGCTCATGATCCAATATTAGGAATAATGATAACATCTAAAAAAACAATACCTCAAAAAACTCCAGAAGAAGAACTTATTTTATACATTGGCAAAAAAAATGTTTCTGAGAAACTAATATATGATAAAAAATCATTAGCTAAACTTAAAAAACGACGTGATTTTATCAAGTCTTATATAATTAAACATAAGACCATTTCGTTAAAGAGTGGCATTGACATTTCTATATATTTAAATCTTAATGATGATTTAGTAAATAGACAAATTGATGTAGAAGCAAGTGTTCCATTACTACACATACCAAGGATTCATCCTATCAAAGAAATAATAAATGAAATCAGTGATATCTTTGTAAGTCTTGGATTCTCTGAAATACTTGGGAATTTAATACAACCTTGTTTTTGGAATTTTGATGTGCTTTTTACACCTCAAGATCATCCAGCTAGGGAAATGCAGGATACTTTTTATATAGATCATGGTTTAAAATATAATTTTGCTTCAGACTCTCAAATAAATCATGTATCTAATACACACAAAAAAAATTGGCATTACAATTGGGAACTATCAGAAGCAAAAAAAACTGTTCTACGTACACATACTACATGTGTAACAATAAAATATCTTGCAGAGAAAAAACTTGATAATGCAAAACTATTTTCATTGGGAAGTGTTTTTAGAAACGAGAAACCAAGTTATAAACATCTTGTAGAATTTCATCAAGTAGAAGGAATTATAATTGGTAATGATATGACACTGCGAGATTTAATAGGTATACAGAAAGAATTTTGTAGTCTCATAGGATTAAAAAAAATTAAATTTTGGCCAACATTTTTCCCTTATACAGAACCTTCATTACAAACAATGGTTTATAACGAAAAATTAAATAAATGGGTAGAGTTATTTGGTATGGGTATATTACGACCTGAAGTTACACGACCACTTAAGATAAAAAAGCCTGTTTTAGCATTAGGTGGTGGAATAGAAAGAATTGCGATGTTAAAATATGAAATTGATGATGTACGAGAATTTTATAATAACAACCTTGACATGCTGAGGAATATTAGATGCCTGTAGTTACTCTACATCTTAATAGATTACAAAGTCTAGTTAGTGATAGAATTAGTAAGGATGATATTATTTCTATGCTGCCATCAATAGGATTAGATATAGAACAACAAACGAAAGAATATGTTAGAATAGAGTATAGCCCTAATAGACCTGATTATGCAACTGAGTTTGGAGTTGCAGCAACACTAAGAGGTTTTTTTAATATACAGAATGGAATACAGAATATCAACATAAATAAAAGTAATTATGTAATAAATATAGAACAAATCACAGAAAATACTAGACCACATTTAAAAGCTATTGTTGCATATGGCAAAAAACTTGATTCTGATACTATACGACAGCTAACCTCACTGCAAGAAGATCTTCATAATGGAATAGGAAAAAAACGTACTAAAGTATCAATAGGAATTCATGATTTAGATAAACTCACTTTCCCACTAAAATATACTACAATAGAAAAAAATCATAAGTTTGTGCCTTTAGGAGAAGCAGTAGACTATTCCATAACAGATATATTAAAAAAATTCAGCGTTGGAAAACAATATGGGCACATACTACAAGATTCTAGTGTACATGTAATTTTAGATTCAAATAGAAATATAATCTCTTTACCACCAATAATAAATTCAGCACTTACTGCAATAAAAAATAACACCAAAAATATTTTAGTAGAAATTACTGCAACTGATCACATATCTGCTAACGATGTACTTTCTATAATTGCAGCTACATTGAACAGTGCTGACTACGATCTTTATGATGTAAATATAAATGGTGAAAATATTTCTACTATTCTTAAACACAGGAAAATTATCTTAGATACAAAATTAGTAAAGAACATCCTAGGTATTTGTATTACATCACCACAAATTGTAAAATCACTAAAAAAAAATAGATTAGATGCAGAAATAAAAAAGAATAAAATTATTTGTACAATCCCGCGATTTCGATTTGATATATTTGGAGAGATAGATCTCGTAGAAGAAGTTTTACTAGGATATGGAATTGAAAATATTAAACCAAAAATACCATTATCTAATAATATAGGCAATAAAAATATTATTACTAAAAGAACAAATTATTTGACTATGATTATGATTGGTCTAGGATATACTGAGGTGCTAAATTCTTGTCTAACAAATAAACAGATTCAATATTTTTTAACAAATCATAGTAATTATAAACCCATTCAAGTTGCAGAATCTAAAACTAGATCACATTACATTCTTCGTGATATGTTGTTACCATCATTATTAAATAATTTATCTACTAATGTACATGTTTCATATCCTCAAAAACTATTTGAAATTGGTACAGTTTTTTCTAATGATGATGTAATTGATGAAACAATTAATTTTGTGTGTGTAACTGCACATAAAAATTCTAACTATACAGAAATGAAGTCAGTATTACAATCAATATTTAAACCATTTAGTATCACATTAAATACAAAAATTCTAAGCAACACTTTATTCTCAAAAGGAAGAGCTGCATCGATATTTATAAATAAAACACATATTGGAGTTATAGGTGAAATAAATAATAATATTATAAATAATTTTAAGATACGTGTTCCTGTAACAGCTTTTGAAGTTAAATTATCTGGACTGTTTAAACAATAAATTATTACGTTATGTTAGCATATAAACATATCAGTAATTAATGGTGTTGTTATATGATCTAAACATATATCAACAACTTTAAATTTATAATACTAAGGATACCCCGACGTAGTAAACAATTGAAAATATGGCTATTTTAATGATATTGTATGTCAGAGTCGGGGGACATTTGGTTTGTATAGTACTATTATTAGCATAGTAGGATGAAAATAAATGATTATCATGAACATAAAAAAAATAATGTTATACTATAAACTTACAATCAACAAAAATTAATAATTACATAAAATAATACATAATTTAATTAACATAGTAATATAGTTTATATATAATTGTAAAATGGATCAAAAATAATATTATTAAAAAATTAATCTTAGCTATAAACAATTTATTTTATTAATTTGCAAGAACTGAAAATAATATGTTATGTGTAATGAAATGAGTTACTATAGTAGATCTATTGATATAATAGCTTGTATACACATACCTATGGCGACTGCATATGTTTTAATAAATTGTGAACTTGGTTCAGAAGAAACAATAATAAAACAATTGAAAGGAATGGAAGGAATTAAAGAGGTACATGGGACATTTGGTGCATATGATATATTGGCAAAAATAGAATCAGTAACTGTTGAAGAATTACGTGAAACTATAACGTGGAAAATACGTAAAATAGAAAAAATACGCTCCACACTTACATTAATGGGAATAGAAGGCCAAGCATAATTTTTTAATTTTATTTTTTTAATAAATTGAGCTAATTATTTACAACAAATAGTATTACCCAATATGTACAAAAATTAAGTAGATCCATGACAAATAATACTAAAAATACACCAATAAAAAACATTTCAATTCTAAACACAGTCTAGAACTAAGTGATAGCTTATATTACCATAAAATTACACCTGAGAAGCTACAGACACAATTATAAAGTATTAATAAGTAATCTTTGATAAGTACTCAACATTTTGTAATTGAATATATTCTATTCTCAAAATTAGCAATTTTAAAAATGATTTTATTTTCAGTGTCGTAGTTGTTACGATTACTTAATTTTTCTAGTTCAAGAAGTGCATCGCCTCTAAATCCAACAGATGTACCATATACTACCTCGTTTAACATTGTTCCATGATCACCTTTCTTTAAATCATCGGCAATTTTATAAAATTTTCCCATCTCGCTTTTTGTTACAGAACTTCCTACTGGTTTATTGAATGCTATTGCAATATATGCCCCGTTACTTTTAACTGCTACAGGTACCTTATGATTTTTTCCTGATTTCCCAGGAATAGTTTCATTAATCAAAATTTCACATTTATGATACATACTAGAAATATATGCAAAAAATCTATATTGCGCATATTTACCAAGTTTATCAGCATCACAATTTACAAAAACCTTATGTAAAAGCTCTAACGCTTGATCATTCATACTCTGTAATCTGTCATCTATTCTTCCTCTAACTAGTAGATCAGAATTACAGTCATTTGCAACCAATTTTAATACTATTTCAGGTAAATTATAATTTTTTAATGATGCTATATACGCGCCAGCTTGGGACATACCAAACTTAGGAAAACCCTTATTTACCATCTTCCCACCAACCAAAAACCATATAATAATACCATTTTAATATAGGTATATAGCTGTATTATGCTTATAATTGTTAGCAAAAATTATTTATTTGTGAGTCATGTGTATAATTTTAGTAATGATTTGTCATGGAGCTATTCAATAAAAAATTTATATCTCAAATCTATAAATTATCTAACAAAAAAATTATACAATTTAGAAAGAGAAGTAATAGACCATTAACATTAACCGAAAAAATACTTGTTGGACATGCTGTTAATATTGGTGATATCACGGAAAATAATAGACGTTATGTATTTTTTAAGCCTGATAGACTTGCATTACAAGATGTGACAGGACAAATGACTATCCTTCAATTCATGCAAACTAGATTAAAAACTGTTGCAATTCCTACCACAGTTCATTGTGATCATCTTATACCAGCAAGAACAGATCGAGTTAACGATACGCACAATGCAATACAACAAAATAATGAAATATTTAGGTTCTTAGAATCTGCATGTAATAAATACAAACTTGATTTTTGGAAGCCTGGATCTGGAATAATACACCAAATAATTTTGGAAAACTATGCATTTCCAGGAGGCCTCATGATAGGGACTGATTCTCACACTCCAAATGCTGGAGGTCTTGGTATGGTTGCAGTTGGTGTAGGAGGAATAGATGCAGCAGAAACAATGGCTGGATCTCCATGGCAACTTCAATACCCTAAGCGTATAGGAGTACATTTAACTGGAAAATTAAATGGGTGGGTTTCAGCGAAAGATATCATACTTTACATTACAAATAAACTTACAGTTTTTGGTGGAACAAATCATATCATTGAATATTTTGGAACTGGAACAAATTCAATTAGTTGTACTGGTAAAGCTACCATAACAAATATGGGTGCAGAAACAGGAGCAACTTGTTCTATTTTTCCTTATGATACGCAAATGGAAATTTATTTAAGATCTACGTCACGTAATGATATAGCTGACATTGCAAATAACAATAAAAATTTACTAATAGCAGATCCAGAAATAGAAAATAACCCAATACAATATTTTGATAAAATAATAGAAATTGATCTATCCAGACTTGAACCATATATATCAGGACCACATACACCTGATCTAGCACACACTATATCTAATTTCTATAAAGATATCAAAAAATATAAGTATATTGACAAAATATCAGCTGCTTTAATCGGTAGTTGTACAAACTCTTCTTATGAAGATATGTCTAAGGTAGCTGATTTAGCAAAACAAGCCAAATTAAAGGGCATAAAAACCAAAATACCTTTATTCATTACTCCTGGTTCTGAACAAATAAGAGCGACTATTGAAAATGAAGGTTATTTGAATCTACTTCAATCAATAGGTGCTACTGTTCTTGCAAATGCATGTGGTCCATGCATAGGACAATGGGATAGACAAATAGAGAACGAAAAAAATACAATTGTTACATCATTTAATAGAAATTTTCCAGGTAGAAATGACGGAAAAAGAGAAACAATGAATTTTATAGCTAGTCCTGAAATGATAGTTGCATTATCACTTTCTGGCAATCTCTCATTTAACCCACTCACTGATCATCTTTCTATATATGACGGCTCCAAATTCAAATTACGACCACCAAAAAAATCAAGTATTCCTGTTGATGGATTTAAGAATACTAATGATGTCTATGTATCCAAACCAAAAAATAAAAATATTGAAATCATAATAAACAAAAATAGTAATAGATTACAAAAAATAGTTCCATTTAAAGCATGGGACAAAAAAGATTATAAAAACCTGATTGTGTTAGCTAAGGTTAAGGGTAAATGTACAACAGATCATATCTCACCTGCTGGACAATGGTTAATATACAGAGGTCATCTAGATAAGTTAAGTGATAATTTATTACTTGGTGCTGTAAACTCTTATAACAGTAAAATAGGTAAAGGACTGGACATTATTAATAATAAAATAGAATTCTTTTCACAGATAGCTAGGAATTATAAATCAAAAAAATTAAAATGGATTATAGTGGCAGAAAATAACTATGGTGAAGGGAGCAGTAGGGAACATGCAGCAATGACACCTAGATACTTAGGTTGTGTTGCAGTAATTGCTAAAAGTTTTGCACGTATACATGAAAATAACTTAAAAAAACAAGGAATACTTGCACTTAGATTCAGAAATTCTAATGATTATCATAAAATATCAGAAAATGATAGGTTGAATATAGTTGGATTGAATAAATTAGAACCAAAAAAGCCTGTGTCATGTTATATAACAAATAAAAATAAAATAGAACATGTATTATTAGTACATTCATATGACGAATTACAATTAAATTGGTTTTACGCAGGTTCATCTCTGAATATAATTAACTGAAATCTTTCTACTTACATATGACACCTAATATTATATTACTTTTTATTTATATTTTGAGATAATACTTTTTTATAATTATGTATACATATTCGCAAATAAAGTGTTTTGTACTTTTTATATGATATGGGGCCGACCGGATTTGAACCGGTGATCTACGGGTCACTACAGCTCCAAATACACATCATCTTTACATCAGTAATACATTTCTCTTCTGGAGCCCTTAGCGGTGTTTATTCACTGTCGCCATACCAAGCTAGACAACGACCCCATGACTACAAATAAACTATACTGAAATTTTAACTTATTTTAATTAAAAAATAATAAATAAAACTTTTTGTAATGAACAGAATAATATTAAATATATTACAATTATTGCCAACTTGGTAATATACATTAGATATTATATCATGCATAATTATAAGATTAATCTAATTAAAATATAATATGAAGACATTGAAATTATTACATATTAATATCATGACAATATGATCACAAAATCAGGGATATTAATTAGAAAAAAGTACTTGTTAAGTGTAGTTGAAAAGACCTATGTCATGAAAAAGAATTTATCATTGGTAATGATAAACTACAAAAACTTAACATGTTAATGATAATTTTCTATTACTTGTATAAACATTTCATAAGTAATAGTTGATAATTTTAATAAATATTATACTTAAAATAGAACTTTAATATATAGAGCTAACTAGTTAACATAAAATACTAGATAAAAATATCAAGCTGATAACATTAATTATTAAATAAATTAAATTAGTCTATATAGTATAATTGATAAAGTAAATATGTTGAAGACGTGTTTTTATTTACATGATACCGCTATATGGTGATATTCCTACTGCAAAAGGAATATCAAAAAAAAAAACAAATATTGGATCTATGATACATGGTACATCAACTTTAAAACGTGGTTTTTCCCATATGTTAAAAAATGGTGTTGTGATGGACGTAACATCTGTAGAACATGCACATATTGCAGAGGATTCAGGTGCAGTGGCTGTAATGGTACTAGACAAACTTCCATCAGACATAAGAAAAATAGGCGGTGTAGCTAGAACAGCAAGTGTAAAAATAATAAAAGAAATTATGGATACTGTAACAATACCAGTAATGGCAAAATGTAGAATAGGACATACATATGAGGCGCATGTGCTGGAAAAAACAGGTATTGACATGATTGATGAATCAGAAGTGTTGACCCCCGCAGATGAAAACCATCACATATGGAAATGGGATTTTACTACCCCATTTGTAAACGGATGTCGCTCATTAGCAGAGGCATTAAGAAGAGTGGAAGAAGGAGCAGCAATGATAAGAACAAAAGGTGAACCAGGAACTGGCAATGTTGTAGAAGCAGTAAAACATATAAAAAAACTTAATTATGATCTGAGTGTCATACACTCAATTTATAACACTGGTAATGATCAAAATATAATTAAAATTGCAAGAGATTTCAGAACATCTTATGATTTGATAGAAAAAACTGCTAAATTAGGAAGGCTTCCTGTTGTAAATTTTGCTGCAGGCGGAATATCTACCCCAGCAGATGCTGCATATCTTATGTCACTTGGATGTGATGGCATATTTGTAGGTTCTGGAATTTTTAAATCTGTTGATTCAAAAGAAAGAGCGTATGCTATTGTACTTGCAACTACGTTCTGGAATGATTTTGATAAAGTAAAAGATGCGCAACAAATGATAGATGAAAAACAATCTATGATTGGACTAGATACAAAAGAATTAGAGATAAAAATGCAAGAAAGGGGCGTGATATATGAATAAAATTAACATAGGTGTATTGTCATTACAAGGTGATGTTAACGAAAATATATTATCAGTTGAAAGTATATTAAAAAAGTTAGATTATGAAGTCACTTTGTGTGAAATAAACAAAAAAAACCAGATATCTAAACTTGACGGATTGATATTACCTGGTGGTGAGAGTACATCCATTGGAAAACTATCATTAATTGATGATCTATTAAAAACAATAAAAGAAAAAATAAAGTTAGGCATGCCAGTTTTAGGTATTTGTGCGGGATTGATTATTTTGTCAAAAAATGTAATAGACTATGTCACTGGGAAAACAGACCAACCAATTTTAAATGTATTAAATGTTGAAGTAGAAAGAAATTATTTTGGGCGACAACAACATTCATTTGAAGCTGATATAGCAATTAGATTAGACAAATTAATTAATTTTAAAGGAGTATTTATACGTGCACCAAATATAACTAAAACTGGAAACGATGTTGAAATATTATCAAAGTTTAATAATACACCAGTGACTGTAAAACAAAATAACATATTAGCAACTACATTCCATCCAGAACTTACAAATGATAGTTCATTGCATGAGTATTTCTTAAATATAATAAAAAATCATAAGTGATATCTAAATAAAAGTCAGCGATAGTTCATGTACTATATCTCTAAAATTATTTTTCCGAAATGGTTATTTGAAGTCATTCTTTTATGAGCAAAAACTGCATTTTCCAAAGAAAATGTTGAATCTATCACTGGTTTTATTTTATTATTTTTCATAAAACTATGCAGTTTCATCAACTGTGATTTGCTACCAGCATAGATTCCAAATATCGTAAGTTGTTTGTTATAGATATCTAATATATTTATCCTAGTCTGACATCCTGTAGTTATTCCACATGTAGCCATCTTACCTCCTACCTTTAATAGTTTAATGCTAATTGGCCATGTTTTTGCTCCTACATGATCTACCACATAATCCACCCCACCACTATAATATTTTGTTACTGATTTTAATATGTTTTTTTTGTTTCTATTTATTATAACATCAGCCCCGATTTTTTTTGATAATTTCATTTTTTCATCATTTGATGTTACTGTAATTACATTAATACCTCTAGCTTTTGCAAGTAAAATAATAGCAGATCCTATACCACTACCGGCACCCCATACAAAAATACATTTACCTGTTTTACAATCAAGACTTTCTAAAATATTCCATGCAGTAAGATATGAAATATTTAGTGAGCAAGCTTCTTTATCAGAAAAGTAATGTGGTTTTTTAACAATACACTGTTTTGGAACTCTAATAAATTCTGCATATCCTCCATTATAAGCACTAAAACCACCAATTATATTTATTAAATTAGATGAGCCGTCATTGATTACAGGATATATAACTACTTTATCACCTATCTTGAAATTACCAAAGCCTTCTTCCAAAGTTCCACATACATCACAACCTAAAATATGAGGAAATTGTATCTTTCTAACTGTAGATCCATTTCTTACTAATATGTCAAGATGATTTATTGCACAATATCTAACTTTTACAATAACATCAGTAGTCATATGTCTTGGTTTTTTTATATTTGTATATGTTAATACATTATGACTTCCGTGTTTTTTTATAACTACTGCTAACAACTAACCAGATACCAGTCTATTCTATATGGTGCATAGATCGTAGATCATTTTTAAACAGTTCCAGCTCTGATGGGATGTCAACTCTTATTTTATCGTTAAAAGAAATGTTATTTTTTTTTTTCTCGTTCCATATTTTGGAATTGAATTTAATAATCTTACTAGTGAATATTTTCATATCTGGTCTACCTTCATGTTTCACTTGTAGTTGTACGTGAATACTATCTTTAGAATACAATATTTTCCATAAGTGATCAGTAATAAATGGTGTTATTGGAGCTAAAAGCAACAATATAGTAGATAACGACTTATGAAGTGTATAAATAGCACAATTTTTTTCTTCATTGCTAAAACCTATCCCATACGCTCTATTTTTAACCATCTCAACATAATGTGATGCAAATATATTCCATGTAAATTCTCTAATAGCAGTTGCAGGTATAAAGAAATTATAATCTTCATAGCCTTTTCTACATTTCAGTATTAACCTATCAAGCTCTGATATTATCCAATCATCTGTATTTGTAGTATTTACAAAATTAACTATTGGGAAATTAGAAATGAATCTAGAGACATTCCATAACTTATTTAAAAATTTTTTTGCTGATTCTATTTTATCTATAGAGCACTTGAAATCATATCCATGATTTACTACACTAGCACTCCAAAATCTGAATGCATCCGCGCCCACCTTTTTTATTATTGGAAGTGGACTTACAGCGTTATCAGCACTCTTACTCATTTTGGATCCTTTATGGTCTAATCCATAACCCATAATCCATGCTTCTGACCACGGTTTAGTTTTAGTAATTTGTTCACAACGTAAAAGTGTATAATATAGCCATGTTCTTACAATATCCTTAGCTTGAGGCCGTATAGTAGCAGGATATGTTTTTTCAAAGAATTTATCATCTTTTTTAAATTTAGATATAAACAGTGGTGATATACTGGAATCCATCCATGTATCTAACACACGCTTTTCACCTTCGAATTCAGCAGAACCACATATTGTACAGTTGCTAATTGGACATTTTTCTTTCCATGGCCTATAATATTTTCCAGGTTTTGGTACATGAGGTCTAAGACATTTTTTACAATACCATATGGGAATTTCTGTACCATAAAATCGTCTTCTCGATATAGGCCAATCAATTGTTATTGAATTAATCCAATCAATCAAGATCTGTTTATGCATTCTTGGGTAAAACTTAATTTCTAATCCGTTAGCTTTTACTTTTTCTAACATTTCTTTTTGTTTCAAATAGTATTCTTTCATTGGTATTATCTCAATTGGTGTTTTACTACGTTCTGAAACAGGGATACGATGTTCTATTTTTTCTATTTTTTCAACTAACCCCATATCCACAAGATCTCTTATTATTTTAGTTCTAGCATGTTTCACCTTGAGTCCTTTGTATTTTCCAACAACATCAGTCATTTTTCCATCTTTATCTATTACAACTGTTTCCTCCAGTCCAAACTCTCTAAATAATGTCACGTCATTTTGATCCCCATAACTGCATATCATTACAATTCCGGATCCAAATTCTTCCTTTACTGAATTATGAGATCGTATTTCTATTTCTTTGTTGATTATTGGCACTACTACATTTTTGCCTACTAATTCTACATATCTTGAATCACTTGGATTAACTACAATTGTTTTACACGAATACAATAATTCTGGTCGTGTACTAGATACTACTATTGTTTTTTTTGATTCTTTTAAATTAAATTTAATGTATACCAGCTCTGTTTTTATGTTTAGATATGTAATCTCTGCATCAGATATTGTGGTTTTAGTAGAACAATCATAATTGTTAGGTCTATTTGCTACATATATGTAATTTTTTTTCCATAGTTCTATAAATGTTGATTGTGTTAACGTTCTGTATTCATCAGAATCTGTTTTGTAATAATCTGTAAATTCTCCACTTATGCCTAAACACTTCATTATTTGTATCATTGTTTTCTCCAAATCATCTAATGTTGATTTGCATAACGCTAAAAATTTATTTCTGTCTATATTTTGTAATTTTATTCCATACTTTTTTTCAGTAAATATCTCTACAGGTAAACCATTTCTGTCTATTCCTATTGGAAAATACACATTATTTCTTTCCATTCTTGCTGTACGTGCAATCATATCTATTTGTGCGTAATGAGCTGCTGCACCTATATGCCAAGTACTTCCTGAAGGATATGGAGGCGGTGTATCTATTACAAAATTATTTTCTTTCGGAATAAAATTATAAACACTGTCACTGTTCCACTGCTTTCGTATTTGTTCCTCCAACTTGTACTCCCATGTTTTAGCACTTATTTTTGGCTTCATGCTTTCCATGTTTTTGATATATGTGATATTATATGTGCTCCTTTGTTGTACCCTTCGTATATATAGACACCAACTGCTTCGATATTTTTTGGTAACATTGGAGTTAATATTTTGATAATCTCTGTAGATAAATTCTCAACAGTTGCTTCGCCTTTTAATAAATATGTTGTATTCTTTGGAACACTTAAATCAAATACTCCTTTTTGGCCTTCAAACATAATTCTATAGTGAGTATTGCTTATGTTTTTTAAATAGTTTTTATTAATGAAAAATTTGTGATCAAGTTCAGATATTGCCTTTTTAATGATTTTTTTTGCAATACTGAAATCAATTAATAGGTTATTCTTCATTTGTCCAACAAGTTCTACAAATACTGATGATGTATGTCCATGCAATATTGAACATTTTTTGACTAATGGTAAAATATGAGCATAATCAAATGAAAATGCTGGTTCATCAATAAATATTGATCCAATTTGTACATCATTGTTATTATAACTCATCATCTCGCCAAGCTCACTTATATGCGTGCCATATGTTGAATTTCCTATTGCGAATATCTTGAGTTCCGGCATAATTCTTTTAATATTTTTGTATTTTATAATATCTTCATACTTATCTATTATCTCAATTAATCCCACTGAAGTTTTAAAATCAACAGTAGTAGTTTCACCATTTTTTAATACAAGTTTATAATTATATTCATAATCATGACCTAAAAATGAGAGTATATTGGCAATTGAAAACTCTGTTCTATTTTTTATTAAATTACCATTTTTGTCTATATATTTAAACTCAGAATCCAAAATAGTATCTTTAGAACTCATCTAAAAAAATTAGATAAATTTGATATATAAACACTATTTATTATTGATTTTGTATCATATAAGACTTATAAGATACATTGCAACAAACACTACTGACTTCTCACAAATACCATTATATACCAATATTTTATTAAACTACTACATACAATAACTATATGTTTTATAATATATGTTATACGAAAATTTATTAATACAGATCCAAAAAGCAATTAAATCTACAATATTAAAAAAAAAAATCGGCGTGGCATTTTCTGGTGGTGTAGATAGCACGCTACTAGCTAAACTATGTAGTGATCTTGGATATGACACGACATTATTTACAGTTGGATTTAAAAATTCCCATGATATAATATTCTCTAAACACATAAGTAAATTAATAAAATTACCACATAAAACTATAGAAATAGATAACGATGTATTTCATAGGACCGTAGATTATATAAAAAATAAAGTTGAGAGTACTGAATTATCATTACTAGAAAACTGTATTGCATTTTATTATATTTCAAAATTATCAAAGAATTTTACTAATGTATTGGTAACTGCAAATGGAATAGATGAGCTATTTTGTGGTTATGATATTTACAGAAGAATGATGCAGTATGAAAATATTACATTACCCACTCTGATTAATACTAAATTGAAAAATGAAATTATGATTATGAAAAAAGCTTGTCAGATTACTTTGCAATCTGATGTTAGATTAATTAGTCCATTTCTATTTAATGATTTTATAAATTATGCTAAAAGAATACCGCTACACTATAAAATAAATGGATACGGTGACTTTATGAGAAAACACATCATTAGAACGTTAGCATATAAAATAGGAGTACCAAAAATTTCTGCATACAAAAGGAAAAAAGCAATGCAATATGGCACACTTATACACAAACACATTAGGCGTTTATGAACTTGTGACATGCCTTCTTGACTAATTTGTTTACATTGTTTATTATTAAATAGGAAGAACCTAAATGTTTTTTTGGGTCAAATATGGAATCAATTTCTTTCCTCGTAAGTTTTGATAATATCATACTATCATTTTTTAATGATTCAATATATCCTGATTCATTATAATCAGATGAAAATGATATACTTTGAATGCGTTTATATGCAACTAGTCGTGGAATTCCTTTTTTAATTAATGCTTGCATGACAAATTCTGAAAATATTCTACCATTTGTTAAATTAATATTGCTAGTTATTTTTTTTTCATTTATTATTATGTTTCTAATAATTTTATTCATAGTTTCTAGCATATCATCCAATAATATTGAACACATTGGTATTATGAATCTCTCATTAGCAGAATTTGATAAATCTCGTTCATGCCATAATGAAATATTCTCAAATGATGTGACTATTTGAGCATGTAATAATTTTGACAATGATGATATACGTTCGCTTTTAATTGGATTTTTTTTTATTGGTATAGCACTACTTCCAATTTGCCCCTCTTTAAAATATTCTATTACCTCATTAATCTCTGTTCTTTGTAGATTACGTATCTCTATAGCTATTTTATTTAGTGTGGAGCCAATAAGTGAAAGCTGAAATATATATTCTGTATATCTTTCTCTAGGGATTATCTGTGTGGCTGCTTCAGTAGGATACAACCCTAATTTTTTTGCAACTAGTTTTTGAACTTTAACTGCCTTAGACCCCATAAGTGATCCAGTTCCAACAACTCCTAATGTTTTACAAATTAAGATCCTTTTTTTACACTCGTCAATTCTATCCATATGCTTTATCATTTCTAGTGCCCAATTAGCAAATTTTAAACCAAATGAAATTACACTAGCATGTTGTCCATGAGTACGGCCTACAGCTGGTAAATTCTTATACTTAACAGATTTATTTGATAAATAAGTGGCTAGTTTTGCAATTTTTGGTTGTATTATATTTAATGCATCTCTAATCTGCATAGAATTACTTGTATCTACTAAGTCATTACTTGTTAACCCATAGTGTATCCATGGTCTAGTGTTAATTTTGCACTTTTCGCTTAATGCTTCTACTAGAGATGCTGTATCATGTTCATTTTTGGTTTCTAGTTTTTTAATTCTGTTTATTGTTATCTTATTAGATCTTGTTACATATGAAATATCCTTAGATGCAGATTCTGGTATTATTCCCAGCTTACTTTGTACTAGTGCAGTAGCAGATTCTATATCCAATTGATACGAGAGTTTTTTTTTATCATCAAAAATACTTAACATTTCTTTTGTACCATATCGACCGCTATCTATTGGTAGTACTGGCAATGTAATTTATAATCATACGCTAA
This sequence comes from Nitrosopumilaceae archaeon, assembly GCA_965218725.1. Classification (GTDB taxonomy): domain Archaea; phylum Thermoproteota; class Nitrososphaeria; order Nitrososphaerales; family Nitrosopumilaceae; genus WTHC01. The sequence goes on along the minus strand of CBDCLO010000002.1, from coordinate 502,506 downwards.
AAATAAATCTACTTATAGTTTAAATTATCTTTGTATTGTTTTATAAATACTAATGCATATAACCACAAAAAAAATTGATGAAATGATCTATGACGTAAGCTTGGATAATAAAAAAAACGCGCCTGTAAGAATTTATGCAAATGATATGATTATAAAAAAAATGATGACTGATAGAACAATAAACCAAGCTATTAATGTATCAAATCTACCAGGAATACAAAAATATGCAATAGTATTGCCAGATGGACATGAAGGTTATGGGTTTCCAGTAGGTGGAGTAGCAGCAATGGACGCAGAAGATGGTGTTATAAGTCCAGGTGGTGTTGGGTATGACATAAACTGTGGAGTAAGATTATTAAGAACAAAATTGAAAGAAAACGAAGTTAGACCAAAATTAAAAGATCTTATAAATGATCTGTTTCGTTCAATTCCCACAGGTATAGGTTCAAAAAGTGGAATTAAATTAAATTATTCTCAATTTAATGAAGTCATGATAAAAGGCATAAAATGGACAATAGAAAATGGATATGGTAACAAAGATGATGTAACTTCATGTGAAGAAAATGGCTGTATGGAAGATGCAGATCAGAATAAAGTCTCTGATAGAGCATACAAACGTGGTTCTAAACAATTAGGGAGTCTAGGTTCTGGTAATCATTTTTTAGAAATACAAAAAGTTGATGAGATATATGATGAATATGCTGCAAAAATTATGGGAATAGAAAAAAATCAGGTGACTATATTGACTCATTGTGGTTCAAGAGGATTTGGACATCAAATTTGCAGTGATTATCTTAAGATATCGGAACAAGCAATAAAGAAATATGGTATAAAATTAGAAGATAAAGAACTTTCATGCGTACCTAATACATCTGAGGAAGGAGAATCATATAGAAAAGCAATGTATGCCGCACTTAATTTTGCATGGTGTAATAGACAAATCATCACATTTTTGACACGGAAATCATTTGAACGTGTTTTTAAGCAATCTGGATCTGACTTAGAAATGGATTTAGTTTATGATGTATCACATAACATTGCTAAAATAGAAGAACATAAGGTTGACAATCAACTAAAACCATTGGTAGTTCATAGAAAGGGTGCTACTAGAGCACTACCAGCTAATAGCAAAGAACTACCAAAAAAATACATGCATATAGGACAACCAGTATTTGTTCCTGGTTCTATGGGTACTTCAAGCTGGATCCTGCTTGGAAATAAAAACTCCATGAATCTTAGTTTTGGATCAACTGCTCATGGTGCAGGTAGACTTATGTCTAGAACGAAGGCTAGGCATAGTTATACAGAATCACAAGTAAAAAAACTACTTAATAATAGAGGTGTATTCATAAGATCACTTACAAGCAATGGTATTGTAGAAGAAACTCCATATGCATACAAAAATGTAGATGAAATAGTTGATGTCTCGCACAAATTAAATATCGCTACACGAGTAGCAAGGCTTGTACCAATAGGTGTTATAAAAGGATGAGCGATGTAGAACTAGAAAAACTAAAAGCAAAAAGATTAGCTGAAATGAAAAAAAATGTATCCTATAAAATAAAACAGAATAACAGTGATAGCCTTACAGAAAAAGAAAGTAGTATTATAATCCCAAGAAATATTTTAATAAAACAGTTGGGTTACCGTGGACTTGAAGTACTAAAAAGTGCTGAGCACCAATTTCCAAATGAAACTAGACTAGTAATAAAAAAACTTAGCGATCTTATTTTAACTGGATATATAGTTGAATACATAGATGGTGGTAAGTTATTAGAATTGTTTAGATCTATTGGTATTAATATTAGAATTAAAACAAAGATCAATATAGAAAAAAATGGAAAAATAGTATCACTATCAGAAAAATTAAAACATTAAACAATAACCACTGCTAATAGATGCCTGAAAAACTTATCTTTATCAAATTAAGTCTGTAGTTACTACATTATTTGTATATGTTACTAGACTCTTCTTCCCCTTTTACCGCCTTTCTTTCTAGTTGTATCATGAGGTATCGGTGTAACATCATCTATCCTGCCTATTTTTAATCCACCTCTTGCAAGAGCTCTTATCGCAGCTTGTGCACCAGGTCCTGGAACCCTTGATCCTACTCCTCCCACAGCTCTAACTTTTATATGAAAACCAACAAACCCCTTAGTTTTAGCTACTTCAATAACAGAATTAGCTGCTTTCATAGCTGCAAATGGAGACGATTCATACCTATCTGCATTTACATGAACACCCCCAGAGCTGATAGAAACAGTCTCAGCACCACTAAGATCAGTCATATGAATTATTGTATTATTGTAACTACTATAAATATGAATTATTCCCCACCGTTCTTTCTGATCTATTTTTTCATTTGATTCTGCATTGTGGCTCATCTAATATTTATAATGTGTAAACATATTTGAATCTTTTATAATGGTACTAGAAAAACTAATTTTTAAAATGTATCCACCCATTATCTTTTATTGTAATTATTTTATTGTTGTTTTTGTATATTACTCCTTTGCCTCTTGTAACATAACCTATCTCAAACAATTTTATCTTTTGAATTTTAGCATTATATTTTATTTTTGACATGTTAGATGAATTTGTTGTATAAACAATTTCATATTCTTCACCCCCATTGAAAACCATGTCCAATACATCCAATCTATTTTTTCTAGCAAAATCTATTAGATCATTGTTCATTGGTAAATTAGTAACTACAAATTTTTTTTTGCTTTGTTTTGACATAGTGTTTAAAGTAGCTGATAGACCATCACTTGAATCCATTGATGATGTAAAATAATTGCTGTTTGTAATACCAAACTCTAACCTTGAAGTTGGATTTAGTAATGCATTTCTTGCTTTTTTCATAAATTCAGTTGTATGTTTTTTATTTTTTAAAATCACATAAAGCCCAGCTGTACTATATCCAAACGGTCCTGTTGTAAATATTAAATCTTTAACTTTTGAGCCCTTTCTGGTAACTATCTTTTTAGTTATTCCTAACAGAAAAATCTGTAGTACTAGTTCTTTTCCTTCATTTGTATCACCTCCTAGCATTTTAATATTAAACTCATTTGCTGTTTTACCTATTATTGATGCTAGTTTTGTTATTCTTGATTTTGAAAATCTACGTGGTATTGTTACTGAAATAATACCATATCGTGGTCTTACACCCTTAGCTGCAAAATCACTTATACATGATACTATACTTTTTTTTACAACGTAAGTTATTTTTGTGTTTAGTGGTACATCAGTACTCTCTACCAATGTATCTACTTTGATCACGATTATTTTTTTATCCAGTTTAAAATATTCTACATCATCTAAAACAGATGATCTATTTCTAAAATTATCCCTAAAAATCTTTATTATATCTTTTTCGTTTAATTTGTTCATGACTTGTACATATAATACTATTAATTTTTTGTTTAATTGACTTAACTTTTTCGATTGTATCTGATTCTATTGATATTCTGATTGCTTCTTCTGTATTTGACTTCCTGATAAGTACCCAGCTGTAATCATCCATCATTATTTTTATACCATCTAAAGTATCTATTTGACTATGAAATTTTATTTTTTCAAACACATTGTCTAATATACTATTATGAAAGTCAGATTTAATATTAAATTTATATCTTATTTGATGAAATTTATTCATATAATCTAATATTTTATCAATTTTATCATCTTCCATAGATGAAATTAAACCACTTGTTAATATTCCATCTCTGCACAAATTAAATTCTGGAAATATGAATCCGCCGCTGCTTCCTTCTCCACCTGCATGTGACTTTGTATCTTGTATTTTTTCTATTACATTAATTTCGCCTACCTTTGATCTATATATTTTTCCGCCCATATCTAAAATATATTTTTCAATACCGATGCTAGTGTCAATACTAATTACAAATTTTTTATAGCCAAGTTCCATTGTTTTTGCTATGCCTAATCCTAGTGTTATATCAGGAGCATATTTTTTCTTGTTTTTTACTATTACCAATCTATCCCCATCCATGTCAAATGCAAATCCAATATCGTTTTTATTTGTATGTTGTATTAAGCTTGTTAAGCTGTTAACTACAGGATCTATATTATGAATAAGTTTACCAATTCCATCGTTAATTACATACACCTTACATCCAATTCTCCTTAACATATGTAATACAACATTTTTTACTGTACCGCCACCAACATCTACCACCAATTTACGACCCAAGTTGTAGTTACCAATTATTTTCATTACTTCATTTACATAATTTGATACAGCTACACTATATTTTCCTATATTATTTTTATAACTTGATTTCGTATTAAAAATTGATTCAAGTTCATTTGTATTTATTCCCCTTCCACAAATAGTAAATTTGAGACCATTCCATAATATTGGATTATGTGATGCAGTAACAACTATTCCTGAACCGTATTTACTAGATTCCCTAAACACAACAGGTGTCGGCGCAATTCCTAAGTCATATACGTCGATACCATTTTTATTTAATGCTGCACTGGAAATATTTTTAATCATATGTGAAGTTGGTCTTACATCGCTCGCTATAATACATTTATTAGATTTAATTACAGTAGCAAAATTATTGCAAAATTTTAATATGTCTTTGAGTGTAAGATCATTTCCTAGAATACCTCTTATTCCAGATATAGATACTTTCACCAGGTTAAGTATAGAAATGCTTTTTATAAACCCTGATAAAATTTTGACAGTGCCTCGATAGCTTAGCATGGAAAAGTAAACGTTTCGTAAACGTTAGATCGTGGGTTCAGATCCCACTCGAGGCTTTTATATATGATGTCTATTTTTTTTGAGGTATACTATAATTAAAAATGCACATACTGCACACAATATAAAAACTGGCCATTTTAATTCGTTACCGCTAATTCCTAAATATGAATAGATGGTTCCGCCAATAAAAATAAATCCTAGAACTTCTAGCATCTTATTTGTTGTATACATCATGTTCTAAAAAATATAATAATTAATAAAAATACTAACATATTTCACTGGTGAATTTTATCAAAAATACAAATTACTTTCATAACACTATCTGATACAATAACTACCATGTTTAACAGACTAACCATAAACAGTTCTAGAGATCTAAACCAAATGACTCAGCAATACTTGAAAATTCTTTATACGATTTTAAATATTGTTTACCTCTTGGTGTTGTTATAAATGTATTTTTTCCATCATATGTTATTCGTGTGATTAAACCCGCATTAGTCAAATTCTTTACAAATTTTGCTAGTCTAGAATAAGATAAATTAGCTTTTATAAGTAACGATGTAGTCTTTATTCCAGAATTTCCACACTGATCCGCAGCTTGTAACACATCAGCAACTATCTTCATACTTGTCCTGTAGACTGACATTACAGTTATATACTAATAACCAAGTTATAAGCGTATTACTAATAATTATATTAAACACGTAACAAGATTCTGGACTATGGAATGGTTTAATGATTTTTTAGGTATTGCATACAGATATTTTGATCTAAGAATGAATATCGTATTGTTATTTTCTGATAAAAATATAACTTCGTCGATTTGGAATGAGACTGTTAGTTGGTGGATTGATAATCTAATAAAAATTAGATTTTTGGAGATCAAAAATAAATATTGGTTTATTATGAGTGGATGTTCTCGATATGAAAAAGCTAATAAATCATTTTATAAAATACTACTAAAATCAAAACATTATGAACGTTTTAAATATGGTTGTAACTGTGAGGCATATTTAAGATTTGGTACGTATTGTATAAAATACAAAAATGATGTAAAATATGATGATATATGTGATTGTGGTCATACAATGAACGTTCATAACATAAATGATAAAAAAATTAATTCATGTACTAAAAATTGCAATTGTAAAAAATTCATAACATTCCAGATCACACTCCTAAAAAAAAAGAAAGTAATCAATAACATAAAATTTCTAAAAAATAATGAAATTAAAAAAGATTCGGTTGTGTGGAATTGCTTTTATATTAATAGCAAGACCTAGTGCTGTTTATTGATTTTTTTATGTTTACCTGGGTAGTAGTTGAATATTTTTTTAGAATAGCATTTACCACATAACACACGATCTTCTTTATTCAATAACCACTCAGTCATTGGAAAATATACCTGTTTTACTATTTTACTACATAATGCACATTTTATTTCAGACAATTACTAATAATTTACTATTTTTCAATATAAAATTATCTGCCTCTTGTTTTAACATATAATTTACTAATAAATTAGCTATTTTGTATTGTTAACTATTTTTTTTATAGATTCTATTTCATCTTCTTCCTGTTTTACTTTCTTATCTATTACTCGTAACATTGCATCATTCCAAACATGATGTGAAAAGAAATTATGTTTTGTGTTAGCTAGTTCTATTTCATCATCAACAACAGTATCTTCCAAAAATTTTGTTACTATTATGTCAGATAATTTAAGTATACGAGTATTGAGAGTAAACCTTCTAAATATTGGCTCTACTTTATTGATTGTATTCTTGAAATCATTATTTATTTTTAATATGTCTCTATATAATATTCTAAAATAAATACCTAAATAAAATAATGTTGAATAACGTTTAGTTTTATGACCTCCTTTTTTTCCGTATCTTAATGTTTTCTTTGCATATTCTTTTACAAGATAAGGATATAGTAAAATTCTATAATCATCTTTTAGATCATCATTGAATATGTCATCGTACTTATGTCCACGTGGTAAAAATTGTGAAGGTGAACTATATGCTTCAGTAGGACGCTGTTCTATTCCAGCAACTAATGCCTGAATTGCATCTTTTGCAACGATGACTTTTTTGTGACTATCTAGTAAATATCTATTATATATAGGATCTCCATTATATTCAGATTGCTGTGACTTTGTTTTTGTATCAAACGATCCAGCTTGAATTTCATAAAAAAACCCATAACTTTTTAATTGAGACTTAATTGATTTATGGAAATCCATCAAAGAAACAAGATCCTTTCCTCTTACAGAATTTTGAGAATTTCTATATTTTGTTATGTTGTTTTGTTCTTGTTCATCATCTGCCTTAATTATAGTAACTGTAATACTTCCATCCATGTTATGAGTCCTTTTGGATCTATCTAATATTGAATTTGATGTTTGAGCACCATTTACTATTTGAGGAGCATACAGTGTTAGAACATCACCACACACTTTAAAATCATTCACAACTATAGTTATACCATTATTGTAGTAAAAAAACTTGTTTGGTGCATTTTGAAGAGTTTCACGCAATCCTTTATTCACAGTTGTTTTAAACTGCATCCATTGTCTAATATTTGATTCAAAAACATAGTCTCTATTTTTTATAATGAATTGTGTTAGTTCTCTGAGATTTAATATTCCTAATACTGTGTTTTCATAACGTAACATTTTTTCAAGTTTTATTGTTGATTTTTTACCAGCTGCAGGTTTTTTTATACGTGCCCATAGGATACTAATAATACTATTTATGTCTATTATTTTAATTACATTACCATCATACACAACATCTTGATCCGTAACATAACAACATTCCACTCTTAGCTTTTTTTCACGTATTTTAGTTACAAGCTGTGCCAGCTCAGGTCTTATCTCAGAAAGATCTTTAATTAATAAATTTTCTGTATCACCTTTAAATTTTTTTATTGCATCAATTGAGTGTGATGTACCATACTTGGATTGAAATAATCTTATATTGTTATCTGAAAAATCTACTGGTAAATATGCGTCTATTCCCAAATCATTAGCTCCATCTATAATTGCATCAGCTGCATCATCATCTGTTGCTTCAAAAACTCTAGTTAAGACCCAATGCAGAAAATTATTCCCTTTCTCTATTTCATTTTTTGAATTTTTTATATAGTCATCTATGCTGTGTCTTATATTCTCAGCAAAGCCTTCTAGAGGAATATCAGATTGTATATTCTCCAGCTCAGAAATGTATCCTAGTAATCCGTCATGTTTTTTTTGCATTATAAAATAATAAGACTACCTATATTTAGCAAAGTTGGTAATTATATAATAACTCCAATGCAAGTTTAATAATAGTTATAAAATCTTAGATAACTAATTACAACATAGTACATATTAATTAAAAAACTAGAGGTGAGAGAGGGAATTGAACCCTCTTAAATAGGCTTTGCAGGCCCATGCATAACCATTCTGCCATCCCACCAAAACAAAAAATAAACTATGGACAATTAATTCTTTATATTACAATCTAGCAAATGACTTAGAAGCAAATTTCACGTCACTAGCTTTCACGGTTTTCCTCTTAGCATGAATAGATATATCCACAGCATTCTTAGCTATATTTGTTGTTATTTCTTCAACAATTTTCCTGAGTTCTTTAGCAGACTCGTCACTCACTCTCTCTGCACCTGCTTTTTTCAAAATCCTGTACATGGCTGACATTCCAAATTCAGATGATTTCATTAATCTTAATATGTAATTAAGCATAAAAAAACTTTAAGTATGATATTAGTGATTGCCTTATATTTTATCCATAATCCATGACATTCCTGATAGATTCCCATATACACATAAGCGATCAAGAATACAGTTCTGTACTTCCACACATTATAAACTGTATGAAAATAATTAATATGAAGGCATGTTGTGTTTCTACAGACATACTTTCTTCCAAAAAAACTATTAAACTATCAGAAAAATGCAATCTATTTTTTCCATTTGTAGGTATACATCCTAATAGAACAAATGACAATATTGGATCTTTTATAAAATTTGTGGTTGAAAATTCAAGTAAAATAAAAGGAATAGGAGAAATCGGACTAGATAAAACATATGCTATGTCAGACTATGAATTTAAAAAACAAAAATTATATTTTATAACACAACTGGAGCTTGCAGAAAAATTACATAAACCAGTTTCTATCCATTCGCGAAAAACTTTAGATATAATTTATCAAATAATTCCATCATATTCAATACCTAGCATATCACTACACTGGTTTGATGGAAAAAAAAAACACCTAGAAAAAGCTATGGATCTAGGATTTTTTGTTTCTTATGGACCACTTTTAATATATTCAAAAGATAAGCAAATAATGCTACTAAAAACTTATGAGAATAAAATACTAGTAGAAACTGATGGGCCTGTTAGATTTTCAAAATGTTTTAGACATAGACCAGCTCAAGTATGTTTTATTCCAAGTATTGTATTAGCTGCATCTATTATATTAAATAAAACATATGATGAATTATCAATTATACTAGAACAAAATGCAAAGCTATATCTTAACATATAGATATAAAAATACCAATAACACAACAATTATAGTGAATAGAATAAAGAAATTGTCTATAGATGTACTGGCTAAATACAAAGAAAATTTTAGCGCAGATTTTGCTGATAACAAAAAGGAACTGGATAAAATTGCAGTGATTTATTCGAAAAGCTTAAAAAACAAATTAGCTGGATTTATTACAAAACTGATAAAACGAGAAATTAATAAAAATAAATTACAAGAGAAACAAAATAAAGTGTCTGATACGACTTGTAATTTATCTACAGATCCAATTTTAGGTAAAAAAAATACTGAAGCTGGTGCATCAGATACAAGTGTAACTAGTAATATGACTAAAGTAAAATAATTTGTTTATTACAGTAAGACTATTTGGTTCACTTAAAAAGTATTTTTCTGCAGATGAATTACAAATCAACAATATTGCTGATATTAATTCACTTATAATATATTTAATAAAAATAAAACCAAAAAATTCACCAGAGATAGATTTTAACAATATGATTATAGCTATTAATGGAACTGATTCTAATACACTACAAGGAAAAATAACTAAATTAAATACAAATGATATTGTTAGTATAATACCAATTATACATGGTGGTGATATCAACAATAGAATACAATTTAAAATACTAGGATATTTTGTAGAATTAATAGAAGTAGATAAAAAGTATAAAATAGATTTTTTAAACTTGCAGAAAAAATTTCCTAACATAATCTTACAAGGAATAAAATCAAACTATGTATTAAATAAACGTCATGCCAAAAAAATAATTAACATTTCTTTATTGGCAAAAAAAAATAGTTTATTACTAGCTAAAAAACTTGAAATTGATATTATTATGAGATTTTCTTGTACAACACAAATTATAAAAGCAATAAAAATAGTTGGAGTAAGAAAAACTAAAACATTTATTGTTATAGTAATTGGTAATAAAAATTCTCTAAATAAGGTATATTATTATTTAAAACAATTTGTTAGTCCCATTCCATTTTTACAAAATAACCACTTGTTTTTAATAAAAAAATTTAATATATCAAAAAATGAGATTAACATGCATTCTATATCACAATTGGAAGATCTTTTGGTAGAAAAGGCTGCTATTTTATTCTGATAAGGATCTTTTTATTTTAGTTATACTTAAAATAGTATCTGGTTTAATTATTGCAATTCCTGTTTTATTTCCTACAATTTCAATTAGTATCTCCCAGTTAGCATTATCTAAACTTACTTTATTTGTTATATTTTTAGCTACATTGAATATTATTTCTTTACTACTTATCTTAGAGTCTCTTTTTTCTATTGTGATTTTATAGCTATCTGTTTTGATTATTTTTATAAGCTTTAATACTTCAGAAGTAATATCATCTATCGTAGTATCTGTTATAACTTGTATTGGTATCATTCTTAAGCAGTATCTGACGTACCACGGTTCACTGATTATTTTTTCTCTTACTTTTTCTAAGAACTTTTCAGTATTTATATCAGTTATCACAATTAAAATCCCAGCTAATTTTGTTATTGTAATCTGATGAAACACATCATCAAAATCAGTCAAAATTCTATCTATTTCTTCTTGTGTTTCAATTTCTAAGTTACGTGGACATGTTATAATTAGACTCAAATCATTTCATCAATTTCTTTTTTTTGTATAGCACCATGCCTCCTAACTATAACTTTATTATTAATCAGCTCTATTACCGTTGACTCTCCTCTACTAAATATTATTCCATCATTGATGAATGCATCATACTCGATATTTTTTTTGCATAAGTTAGGTTCAACAAATGAATTATGATCCGAAATATTTGCACTAGTACCCACTAATAATTTACATTTCTTTAAAAGCGATAAAACACAGTAATTATCTGGAATCCTTACTGCTATCTTATTATTAAGATTCAATGATTTTTTTATTTTAACACTTTTAAGTTTTAGGATTAATGTTAATTTTCCAGGAAAAAATTTTTTGATTATTTTTTCTGCTAATTTATCAATAACAGCTATTTTTGAAATCTCTTTTTTTGAATACGCTAATATTGGTAACGGTTTGTGGATGCTACGTCTTTTTATATCATAGATGTTTTTTACTGCAATTGAATTATATGGATCACAACCAATACCGTATACAGTATCAGTAGGAAATATAACTATTCCACCATTTTGTATTATTTTAAATGCATTATTAACATCATATTTATTACAAGTTAAATTAATTTTTAACATGTTGATGACATAGTGTCTTGTTTGATACTTATTTACTTTTATAAAAGCAATACAATACACGATCTAATCTAAATATAAATAAAAACTAAAGTTTTAATTGCTTAAATTTGCATCATTACTGAATTTAATCTTTAATATTTTAGTAACTGGTATAAATAATAAAACTAATGCTATTACCTTAATTAATATTGATATATAATAGAGAGACGATTCTGGAAATACAAAGTGATACCACCCCAAAAATTCTCCTAGAGCAAGTAATGATAATCCGATGGCGACAAAAATTGCCGTTTTTTTTTTCCGTTCTAAACATGAAAAAATAGTTTCAATTGATCCATATATCAATAAAATAAATGATATTGACCTAATTATATGTTCTATATTAGTAGATGATATTAAAAACAATGGAATTGCAATACTTCTAAAATATCTACTTGTTGGAAAAAACGATTTAATTGTATGTGAGAATGCAATAAAGAAATAACCAACTGTTTGAATACATGTCCCAACTATATGAATGAAGTGTGCAAATTCAATAAATGGTTCTGTAATGTTACCTATCCATATAGTAAAAAAACCAATACCTATTGAAAAAAATGCAATTGTTAATCTTAATAGTGCAGGACTTCCAGTGTTATTGAAACCTATACATATAATAGTCCCGCATACAATTCCTATTACAAAGCCTATTAAACTCAGAATAGTTTCTAGTATTAGTTCCAATTATTGGTCATCACAAAATATTTTAATTTATTGATAATATGTTCATTCCTTCCATTCATCTAATGTATTAGAATTTCTGTAGTCTCTAAGGATATCAGAATACATAAAATTACCATATGCTATAATTTTGACGTATTCTGCATAACTCACATCTAAACCACAATACTTGCATTTTACATAAGAAAAATCAAATGAAAGACATGCAGTTCCTTTACAATGAGGGCACTTAATTTTCATATATTATATATCAATTTATTCTATAATATTATTATTATTGAAAAAAAATAAAAGCAATCTAGTTATATATACTATATGAAAACTTGTACTAGATGTAAAAATACAATTTCTAATAATGATATACTGGAACAACAGGCTAATGCATATCCATGTTGTAGTAAATGTTGGAAAGAATGGAAAGAATACCGTGTTATAGTTATCAATGAAATGAGATTAGATATGTCAATTCCAGATCACAGAAAAACCATTAAAAAAAATGAAAAAATTTTTATGAATGTTATGTCTGCTGATGGCACAGTAATAAATTTTGCAGACGAAAAAAATAGGAAACCAGATATCTGATCATGTGAACAGATAACTTTTTATATTATCTGGTACCAGGACCAATAGTCTATTTTTTTTGTTTATGTCAATGTTATTGATTACATCGTTAATAGTTTTTATAATAATTTTTTTTTCCCCATCTTTTAATGTAATGAATATACCAAAAATACCATCCAAATTAAATTCAATAAATTTTTGCGGCACTGTAATTATTTTATTAATATACTTTGAAATTATACTTATTCTGTTCTCTTCTGATACTGTTGTTAATACTATTAACCAAGTCTTAAAGAGTTTTGAAAAGTTAGTAAATGGTATTGACGGGCCAACTTCTAATGCACTATTGACTACGTCATTTTTGTATTGTTCATCCATAGAAAAAAATTCTTTTACTCTTTGTTTTAAAATTTCAGTTCTAAGAAAATCTGGCAAATGAGCTAAATTTATAATTATATTATATGCATGGTCTGATGTTGGCAATGATACTAGATGAAATCAGCTTTATTATAACTATGCTTTTCCATAAAATAATATATTTTTATAACATATAATTAATTGATTATCAATGCCAGCTATCATAATAGTGGGTGGATTATTTGGAGACGAAGGTAAAGGTAAGATAATTTCATATATAGCATTAAAAGATGATCCGACTGTAGTTGTTAGAGGAGGTGTAGGACCTAATGCCGGCCACACAATAATGTGTGATGGTAAAGTGCATAAAGTACGCATGCTTCCAAGTGGATTTATTAATAAAAAAACAAAAATGTGCATTGGGCCAGGTGTATTAATAGACCCCTCCATCTTATTATCAGAAATTAAAAATTTTATGGTCTCTGATAGAACATTCATAGATAAAAGATGTGGTATAATAGAGGATAAACATATACTGGATGACTCTTCTTATTATCTTAAGAAGAAAATAGGTAGTACTGGATCAGGAACTGGACCTGCAAATTCAGAACGTGCAATGAGATCTTTAAAGCTTGCTGGTGACATAGACTATCTTTCAAAATATATAGCAGATATACCAGACTTAATTAATTCTGTACTAGATAAAAATAAAACAATCTTGATTGAAGGTACTCAAGGCACACATTTATCTCTATGGCATGGAACATATCCTTTTGTTACGTCAAAAGACGTTACAGCTGCAAGTATATGTGCTGATGTTGGTATTGGACCAAAAAAAGTTGATGATATAATAGTTGTTTTAAAACCATATGTAACACGAGTTGGTGAAGGTCCGCTATATAATGAGCTAACTTCGTCAGAAATACAAAAAAAAGGTTGGGTAGAAGTAGGTACTGTAACTGGTCGTAAGCGACGTGCATCTGAATTTAATTATAATTTAGCAAAACGTTCTATAATGCTTAACAGTGCAACTCAAGTAGCTATTACAAAATTAGATGTAATGTTTCCAAATTGTTTACATAAAAATAATTTTAATGATCTAAGTGAAAGTGCAAAACTATTTATAAAAAATTTAGAAAATATACTTGATGTACCTATAACACTTATTGGGACAGGACCTGATATCTATGATATAATAGATCGACGAAATAAAAAATAACATCAATTGTGCAAAGTTTAATTTAGTACATTATTATAGTTTATACATCTTGCCAAATTATATACAAGTTGCTTCTCAACTAGAATTTTCACGTTTAGTATGTGCATTGGAAAGATTTCCACGTTTGTCTTTCTTACATAAATACAAAAATAAAAAAGTATTTTCCGTACAAATGGATCTACTTAAAGAAAACCCAATAATTTATTACATTCCAACAGAACATAATGGCAAATACCTATGTTATGGATTTAATGGAAGTGAAGAAGAATCATCAATAGTTAATAATATCTCAGACACATCACATCTTTATTCACCAATAATACATATAAAATCACTACCAGATTCATTACTAGTAGAAACTAATGATAACATAAAATATCAGCTTATTGAATTAGAAGATCTGTCAAGTCTAGCAAAATTGAGTTATAGCTTTGAAGATTCGCCTTTACCATTATTCTTATTTCCATATAATTATAAATGGTTGATGGGTCTATTTGTAAATTTTAATGAAGATGGAATTTCATATTTTTGTTATGTATTACTTAATAAAAATCCTGAAAAACCCTATCTTCAGTACTCTACAACAGATAATATAGAACCCATATTTGTAGATAACATAGTTAAACACGGTTATTTATATATAAAAATAATAAGATTAAAAGAAGCACACCCACTTGTAAATTATGGATAATTTTAAAACTAGAATAAAAAAACTGTCAAAAGAAAAAAGTAAAATTATTTTAGCAAATGATTATAATGAAAGTCACGAGAAGTTAGTAAAAACTACCGTATATAATATCAAAAAACTAAATAAATATATATGTGGAATAAAAATAAATTATCATTTACTGCTGCCATTAGGCATTGAAAGCTTGAATAGTATAAACGACCTAGCACACAAATTTAATCTGCAGACAATTGCTGATATAAAACTAAATGATATATTTGATACTAACAAAGTTGTAATTAAAATACTCTTTGACTCTGGATTTGATGCTATAATAGTAAACCCTGTAATGGGATCCGATAACATTAGAAAAATAATAAATATTGCACATAAAAATAATAGCGGTATAATATCTATTTGTCACCTAAGTTCATTTGAATCAAATGTACTTTATAATTCCAAAATAATACTTGAAAAAAAAACTGTAGATCTTTACAAATTTTTTCTAGAATTATCTATAAAAAATAAAGCTGATGGTATAATTATCGGTGCTACATTTCCAGAAATTATAAAACAATGTAAATTAATAATCAAAAATAAACTTGATGTGTATTCTCCAGGAATTGGTATTCAAGGAGGCTCTATACATGATGCAATACCTTCTGGTTCAGATTTTTTAATAGTTGGAAGAATGATCACACGTTCAAAAGACCCAGTTACTACAATTAAAAATATAAGATTACAGATTGAGAAGTCTGGCAGCCTTTGATAGTACTGATCTAGAGTTTCTATATGTTATCTTTTTTAACGCATCATTATAATCAAGCCAGGTATAGTCTGTGTGCTCATTAGAAATACTAACTTTCATAGTATTCGTTTCTGCAAGAAAAAATATGACTTTTTTATGCACATTTCTTTTTTCAAAACGAAATCTGTATTCTATATATTCTTTAAATTCATCACTGAACTTTAGATCCATAATATCTGTTTCTTCTTTGGTTTCCCTTATTGCTGTCTGTTGGTATGTTTCTCCTTTTTCTATTTTACCTTTTACAAAATCCCAATGTTTTGAAGGATAATTAAGCAACAAAAAAAAGATATCTTCTAATCCATGTACATATATTATCACTCCAGCAGATCTTTCTTCTATCATATCTATATTTAATGATATTTATTTTCCAATGCGTCTTTTTCTTTTTTGAAATATCTTTATAGCCTTCATCAAGTCAATCTTCTTGAATTCTGGCCATAATACATCTATGAAAACTAGTTCACTATATGCACTTTGCCACATCAAAAAACCACTTAATCTTTTTTCTCCAGATGTGCGTAATATAATGTCTGGTGAAGACTGTGGTAAATGTGATGTATACAAGTTTGATTCTATTTCTTTTTTGTTTATATCACTAATATCTAATACTCCTTTTTTTATTTTGTTGCATATTTTTTTTGTTGCATCAATTAATTCATCTTGTCCTCCATATGCTAATGCAATATTTAAAAAATATCTGTTATATTCTTTTGTAGCTTTATCTAATTTTTGAAGTATATTTTTAATTGATGTGGGTAATAATTCCATTCTACCGACAGCTTTAACACGTATTTTATTTACATGTATTCTAGGGTCACGGTATAATTTTTCTAGTCTATTTCTTATCAACCAGTATAAATTACTTAACTCAATATTATTTCTACATAAATTTTCTGTTGATAGCACATATATTGTAATAATTTTTATATTGAACTCTTTGCACCACTCCAAGAAATTCTCTACTACATCAGCACCTTTTAAATATACATATTTTTGTTCTATTGTGTTCATTTTAGCCCATCTTCTGTTTCCATCTAGGATAAGTGCTATGTGCTTTGGCATACGACTATTTCTAATCTCTTTTTCTAGTCTATTAACGTGAATATCAAATAAATCAAGTGCCAATTTTTACTCCGTTAATGCATCTTCACCTTTTTGTTTTCTATACCTTTTAAAAAGAAATGTAATTGATATCAACGTTATTGCCAAACCAACTAGAAGAGGAGGTATTAATGTAAACGAATTTTCATCATTGATTAATATATTTGTGAATTGTGATACCGTAGGATATAAAGCACCAAGTACAACCAATCTTAATATATCTGTAATATGTTTTAAGCTACCTCCTAACCAATTACTCAATAAAATGCCTCCAAAAATAGAACCTATTCCCATCCACAAAGTAGGCAGTGCACCAGAAATAAACTGACCTATTATTATTTGATTAGTTATGATGCTAGTTATCTCAGCATTTTTAATAACTTCTAATTCTATAACTGTTATACCAGCTGGTATTGATGATAAAATTAAAATAATTCCTGTTACCATGGTGAACATTCTAATGAATCCTGACGGAGTAGGTTTTGCCCATCTGGACCAAGCTTTATCAATATCAAAAGCTCTGATAAGAAAAGCACCTCCTAAAATGCTTACCAGCACTGCAAATATTTCTGCACTGTAACCAAATACAGTTGCAATGCCACCGATTAACAACAATATTCCTGGAACACCAAGAAAAAACTTTGTGTATTTTGTGTCATATGCGATCATCTTTAAATATTTACCAAAAACAGCATATGAGTATTCTACACTTCTACTGACTTTCATAACAACCCTTTGCACAGATATAACAGGTAAAATATTTTGTATTATTGGAACAACACTCTCGTCATCCTCCCCATCAGACACAATTACTGCGCTATCAGCAGTAAATTTCCTTAACACTGATCTTATCTCGTATATTATTTTTTCATCAGCCTGTACTCCCCTATCTTCTTTTCCAGCAGCTATAACTACCTCTGCCTGATATCCTTTCTTCAATAGATCTTCATATATTTTAATAGCATAAAAAATTGAGTTTGAATCCACATCTTCTGGATCTTTCAATGCAAGTAGTTGTGCAGCTTTCATACACGCATTTTTCCCTATTACAGGTGTACTTACAATAGCTTTGTCTCCAACATCATTATCTCTATCAACACAAATCACAAGTAGCTTACTATCATCTGTTGTATTTTTGTCTAGTCCACTGGTATTATATAGCATATATACTATAATCTTGGTATCTTTTTAATAATTTCCTATCTATTAAATGCAAGATAAATTATGGTCCAAGTTCATATGACGTATCTATTAATACATTTAAACTACTATTCTATTCTGTAGTTTATACCACATCATATATTTTATTATAATCATCAATTTTTAATAGATTGGTGATTACAACAGTTTTTGTCAATATACTCATTAAATATATTCTATACATCCACGTATTTTGAATAGCTTTCATGCTATCCAATTACAGCTTTAGTACTTACATGCATATTTGTAAATTTATCAGAGATGAAGTAATCTTAGACACTTCTATGTGTTTATCACTGTTATACCACCCAGCAGTACCATCTAATTCATGATCCTTATATTTTTCTAAAGTATCATATATAATATTAATATTATTCAAATAAGTACTGTAATCTACTGTGTTCACAACAACTAACGTTGATATACGGCCTATCTTTATAGCAAATACTCCAATGGTACTGTTATTACTATTCACAAATAAGGTTTTAACTATATTTATTAATACACATATAGTGATTTTTTCTATTTTTAGTAAAAAACTTACATTACTCTTATGTTAAATAAATTTCACTGCATCTTACTAAATACGATGATGTTCATTGCTTAACACAATGGTTACAGCATACTGTGTAAAATGTAGAACTAAACGTGAAATGAAAAAACCGAAAGAAACAACACTTAAGAATGGTAGACCTGCAATAAAAGGAATTTGTCCAACATGCAACACTAATATTTTCAGAATAGGAAAACTGTAATACAAAAATTCCACATGTAATTTTTTTAACACAAAACAATATAGGCTACGTAGCCTCGTATTTATTACTTGAAAAAATTTGAATATGAAAGCCTCTTACAAAGAATACAGAGTAATATATCTAAAAATAAAAAAAAAACATCAAGATTTGAATTGCCGTCAGTTGATATTACGTGGGAAGGAGGTAGAACTATGTTACGTAATTTTCTAGAATTTACAAAAATTCTACGTAGAGATCCTGATAAGGTATTACAGTATTTATCAAAAGAATTTGCTGTTCCAGCTGAACGATTAGGAGAAAAAGCAATGTTTATAGGAAAAAGAGATCCTGATGATTTTACACGCTTATTTAAAATATATGTAAAGTACTATGTTGAATGTAATACATGCAAAAGCCATGATACTATAATAGAAAAAGAAAACAGAATATCATTTTTAATATGTGAAGCTTGTGGAGCTAGGTCCACAATTAAGAATAAATATACATAATTCTCTTTTTGTGTACATTATTACCAAAATAATTTGATGTTAAATATATGTGATAAATATTTATTAGGAAAAATATTGTTAGTGATATATTCTCTATAGACATAAACAAACTATATTATGAAGATGGTACAGTAGAAAGATATAGTATAATAAATCTTCTATAATTAACATGACAGGAAAAAATAGAATTATATTGTAACTAAAATCTGGAATATGATCAAAGAATGAAATAAAAGAAATTAATATCGTTCCATTTCTTACTATATTCAAAATATAACACCACAATTATATTATAAAACAGTAAAACCAGTTCTGTGGGAAAACGGAAAGTACTTAATGAAAGTGCATTAAAACAAGTAATACTTCCAGAAGAGGGAGAGTTACTTGGAAGAGTAATCAAGCTTTTGGGCAGTGACCAAGTTTTAGTAAAGTGTACCGACAATATAGTACGTAGAGGCAGAATTAGAGGGAAACTAAAAAGACGAGTATGGATTAGGGATAATGATATAGTAATAATTGCACCATGGGATTTTAAAAATACTGAGAGAGGTGATATAATATGGAGGTTTACACTACCACAGGTAGATTGGTTAAAAGATAATAACCATTTACCAAAAGATTTTTAGTAAAACTATTAGTACTAATAACATTCAAAAGACCATAATTATATAACTGACTAAATTTAGAAATCAACAAAACAAATAGTGGTTATTAGTGGAATTAGTATATTCTAAAATATTGGTTATCTGTACTGCATTAACTGTTACGGCATGTCATTTCTTGTAGATGAAAGTAATATTTGGTATTACATCAAAAATACACTTATTAGAATTATAATTTTAAAAAAACGTTATACATACATATATTGCAACGTAAATTTTTCTATATGAAAAATAATAAAAACATGAAGTATATTAGTAAACATCACTCGCCATCGAAACTACTATACACATCAGAAAATGTGTTAGTGATTATATTTGCACATAAAAATAATGAATATAGGAAAAATATTATAAAACCAAATATAGATCATAAAGGATATTATATTTTAATAAATATATTATATAGAAAAGTAAAATTTATTGATGACTATTTATATACACCAGAAATATACATAATAAAAAATGATCTGCTACATTTTGACGTAATCTATATTGCTATGCATGATACTAGCATAGTAGTTAATTGGAAACTCATATTAACAAAAATATCTAATTTTTTAAAAAATTATCACAAAAGTTGTATGTATATATTTAATGTTGTAGAAAATGGATTTTGAAAGATTAATAAAAATTCCGATGGATAGAATAGGTGTATTAATAGGTAAATTCGGTACAGTCAAACTTGAGATTGAAAAAAAATGTTTTGTAATATTAAAAATAGATAGCAGTACAGGTGAAGTCTCTATTATTAATTCTAAAGCTCAAAATGGAAACATTGGTTTGTTTAAAGCAATAGAAATAATCACTGCTATAGGACGTGGTTTTTCTTCGTTCCATGCAATGCAACTACTAAAAGACGAAAAAACATTATGTATTATAGATCTAAAAAATTTTGCAGGAAAATCACCATCAAAGATAGAAAGAATAAAGAGTAGAATTATTGGTGAAAATGGAAGGGCAAAAAAAAACATTGAGAATCTTACAGATACTGATATTTCTGTATATGGAAAAACAGTCAGTATTATAGGAAATCAAAAAAATATTAAATTGATAATTAATACAATCACATTACTTTCAAATGGATGTATGCATCATACAGTATACAACAAACTAGAAATTGTTAAAAGACAAATAAGATTTGGCAAATTACAGCTATGGGAAGATCAAAATGAATTATGGTGAATCGTTTAACCAAATATCTCCAAGTGAATTTTTTTATAGAAATCGAGATCTAGCTGGATTTAGTAATCCCTCTAGATCACTTTATACAGCTGTGAGAGAACTAGTTGAAAATTCTCTAGATGCATGCGATCAAAGTAGAATATTGCCCAACGTTAGCATATTAATAAAACCAGTTAATTCACAACAAATAGATCCAAAACATTACATACTAAATGTTGATGATAATGGTCCTGGAATAGAATATAAACATGTGCCACTAGCATTTGGAACTGTATTATACGGATCTAAATTTGGACTTAAACAATCAAGAGGAATGTTCGGTTTAGGAGCTACTATGGCAATTCTTTATGGTCAAATTACTACAAATAAACCAGTATATGTTAAAAGTTCTACAGATGGAAAAATCCAGCATGAATATGAAATATTACTTGACATACAAAAGAATAAGCCAATTATATTAAAACATATAACACATAACACATCTAAGAAGGGTCTTTCAATAAGTATTTGTTTAGACGGTGATTACTCCAAAGCTGGATCTAAAATTAGAGAATATGTACATCAAACATCATTAATAACACCATACGCCTCAATAGTCTTTAATGATCCAAAGAACAACAATTACAAATATGATAGAATAATTAACAAAATACCATTAGCACCAACCACTACAAGACCACATCCATATGGAGTTGATGTTGAAACAATAAGAAGATTGATTTCTGATACATGTTATCAAATCCCAAATATTGATAATAATATGATTACAAAAATAAAAAAAGAATTGGTACTAAATAATAAAAATATAAATAAAATTACTACGTTGATTAAGAAACGTTGGTTATATTTATCTAAACCGGTAAAGGTCATATTAGCAATTATGTATTATGCAAAACTAGATCTTGATAGATTAGCAAAAATTAGAATTGATGATATTGATATATTAAATAATAAAATTACATACTGGGATCTTGGAGAATCTAAATCTTTTGTAATTGATATTAATATCGATGATCGTTACTACAAACAAATTGTTAATGCAATTAAAGGTGATATGTTAACATCATTTTTAACAAAATGTTTCCAAAGAATAGGTAGAAATACTGCAGAAAAATTTACTGAATTTGCACAATTTAAACCAGAAAAAAGAATAGGAATGATGACTAATAATGAATTGGTGAAACTTAGCGATTCGCTACAAAAATTTACAGGTTTTTTGTCACCAGATCCAAGTTGTTTATCTCCATTGGGTGAAGAACTATTAAAAAAAGGCATGCAAAAGTTTTTTGATCCTGATTTTTTACTTGTAGTTCAACGTAGACCTTCTGCATATTCTGGATTTCCATTTATTGTAGAAGTGGGTATTGCATACGGTGGTTTAATCAATAATGGAATAAAAGCATACAGATTTGCAAATAGAATACCATTACTCTATGATGAAAGCAGTGATGTACTCCTTAAAGTTATCAATGATATAGATTGGAGTCGTTATAAAATAAAAAATGAATCACCATTAGTAATTGTATCTCATATATGCTCTACTAGAATCCCGTATAAAACAGTTGGTAAAGAAAATGTAGCAGATAGACCAGAAATAGAACGTGAATTAAAGCTTGCATTGCAACTTCTTGCTAGAAGAATATCATCATATATGTCCAAAAAAGGTAAAGTAGAAATGGCAAAAAAAAGAATAAATCTATATCACACATATATTCCATTGGTAGCTCAATTTTGTACAGAACTGGCAGAAAAAAATAAAAAACCTAATTATAAAAAAATGTTAGAGGATATTTATAATTGAAACAAAAAAATAATAAAATAGAATTTATTGTTAACTCATTAAAGACTCACGGAATAAGGATTTACAACGATCTTGATAATTGTATATTTCCAAAGTTTTTGGTACCAAGTAGATCTGTAAATAATATAATATATGATAAAAAACTTAAACAATATATACTAGGAAAAAATGCTAATTTGAGAAATTCTAGAAATATGTCACAACTACGTTCTTTTACACAATTGATGTGGCTAGCGTTTTTTGCTAATAAATTAATAAAAGAAAAAAAATCATCCACGCTTCGTGATATATATTATTCTTCACAAGCATTTTCAGTTGATTTTGAAGATCAGCCTGAATCTGATAACATAATTATAGATTTAGAATCTATTTTAGGAAGACCTAGAGAAGATCTACATATATTTCCAGAAGAACGTAGTAGCATATTTGGAGATCTTGTAATTGAATATACAGTTCCTGGATATGAAGGGAAAAGAACGAATCTTTCTAACCACCCTGACGGTTATCTGATAGGTCCTAGTCTAAGTAGTGCAGAACTGATTGAAACTAGTGCAGAATTAGTAATAGCAATAGAAAAAGGTGGTCTTTTTACTAGATTTATAGAAGAAAAAATAGATAAAAAATACAAGTCTATAATAATAGATACTGCGGGACAAGCTCCACGTTCAACAAGGTATCTGCTAAAAAGATTGCATGATGAAATGAGTTTACCTGTAATAATTTTAACTGATGGTGATGTTTATGGTGAACATATCGCAATGGTAATAAAATCTGGTTCAGCTAATGCTGCACATATACGAGAGTTAACAGTACCTGATGCTAAGTGGATGGGTGTATGGGCAAGCGATATTGAAGAGTATAAACTACCATCAATCCCTATGACAGCATCAGATATTAAAAGAATACATGATCTTAAGAAGGATCCAAGATACCAACATGGAATATGGAAAAATGAATTAGATGTTTTCTTGAAAATTAAACGAAAAGCAGAACTAGAAGCATTTTCAAAATATGGACTTACCAATATTACAGATAAATACCTACCACGAAAACTAGAACTTGCAAAAAGTTTATGATTTAATACGTAATGTCAACACGCCATTTCTATATTTAAAGTCTTGAATTTTCATATTATTAGATCCTTCTATAGATATAGTTTTTGAAAATGTATTTGTACTTTTAATATACAATATAGCACTTAATAATCTAACAGTAATCTTATCTTCAGGACCAGGTACTTCTGCAACAAACACGATCTCATTATTATCTTTAATTAGATCATATACCCAATTTTTTGTATCTAGTTCATTGGCTACATATTTTGATTTTTTATTTTTTAGCATGTTTTTAATTAGTACTACCCAATATGGTATAGTAATCGCCGTGATGCATGTAAGAATATAACTTACAAACCCTACTCCTGATTTTTGAGATATCATGTAAACAGATCCTAAAAATAAAATAACTACAACCAGAATAACCATATTTATTATTTGATTATGAGAATCAGTTTTATATTTTGCCAATTGCTTAAACTTCTATTTATCACATATAAAGCATTTATGAATATTATATTATTAAACTAATAAATTGATGATTAATATTAAAATAATTTTTATTATGTCAAATTGTACATACATGTTGCCTTTGAAAAAGATAAATTAGCTGATAAAACGTGTATAATATTGGTAGATAATATAGCCAACCATTTAATGCATGAAATTAAGCTTTCAAAAATCCAAATAGATGTATTTCTATTAATTTTGAAAGAAGGTAAAATGGATGCATATGAAATTTCAAAAAAAATTGGAATTACCACAAATGATGCATTATTAATATCTAATGCATTAGTGGAACTAGGAGGATTTATATCACTATCAGATAAGGTATTTGAGACAATGCATCCAAGATTTTCTATAATTAATATGTATAGAAATATTTGTGAAAAAAATAATACTAAATTTATGAGAAATGATATAGTTGATAATATTGCCGCATTATTGGAAAAAGATTACTATCTGGCAAGAACTAAATAGATGTTAGCAAACTACTAGAATAGTGAAAATAGAAACCAAAACATGCACTCATCAAATAATTTACTATGGTGTAGTTAATATAAACATAAATAAAAAAACAATTGGGTCTGTAGATGTTTGGAGTTGTGTATTATGCAAAAAAAAATTTTGCGAAGAAAAACAATTAGGAATAGAATCAATATCTGACATAGTAGGAATGCCAAATATAAATAATGACGAAAAATGGGCGATAACAATTTGCAAATTGCAAAAAGGTAAAAATAAATGGAGATTAGTAAAATTAAAAAAAAGTTCTATAATTCAACATGTATGCCTGAATGAAAAAATTGTACAGTTGATAATAGAAAATCATAATGTCTGTGATATTGATCACAAAAGCATCCTAATAGACAATAATATTAATAAAGCTATAGAGATTTAGATGACAATTAATCTAGTTGTTTATATAAATAGTGTTCATGGAAGCCAGATGGCTGCAAAAATTAATGGAAAATTTACTTTAAATGGAATTGTATTTAGATTCAATGCGATAGCATTTGGCAGAATAGGCGGGCATAATATAGGAGTAAAAATCTCAAAACTTACAGAATCACGTCTTAAGAATATTGGTTATGATATAAATGAGATTATTACAAAACTTCAAAGAGATTTATTAGAAGGAAATATAACTGTACCACCTAAATTAAAACTTGAATCTTTTGCAGACTAAAGCCTTGCTGATAGTAGGTCTTTTTCACAGCTACATTTTTTTATTTTTGGAGTATTTTGTATTATACTTGATATTATTTTTTTGGAGAGTTTAGAGTTCTTTGATAAAATTTTAGATACATCTTTTGCTGTAACTGTTTTTTTAAACCATGAGTCATAGTCAGTAACAATTGATATTGATAAATAACAAATTTGAACTTCTCTGAATAACTGACATTCTGGAACTAAAGTCATACCAATTACATCAGCTTCTATTGATTGAAAAAACCTTGATTCTGCTAATGTTGAAAATCTTGGTCCCTCAATACACGTATATACACAGTCACTATGTATAGTGATTTTTTGTTTTGTTGCTAATGTTGCGGTTATATATTGTAGCTCGGAACAAAATGGATGTGCAACAGATATATGAATGACATCGCCTATTTTTGAAAAAGATGTATCACGTGATTTTGTGAAATCTAAAAATTGTGATGGTAATACTAGTTCACCAGGCTTTATTTTTTTCTTTAGACTACCTACAGACGAAAAACCTATTACTCTTTGTATTCCTAATTTTTTATATGCCCATACATTAGCTTTATAATTTATTAAATGCGGTGGTATGGTATGTTCCCTACCATGTCTAGATAAAAATGCAATATTTCTTTTTTTGTATTTGCCTATTATAATAGAATCAGATGGCTTTCCATGCGGCGTAATCATAGTTATCTCTTTTCTATTTTCTAATTCTATATTTATGATACCAGTGCCACCTATTATCCCAATATCAGCAGCATCATCATCATAGCTTTCCATCTAATACTTTACCAATGTTCTGCATTTGTATTTATTTATAATATCTTGTCCATGTAAACTAGTTAATTCAATTATAAATACAAAACCTGCAATTTTGCCATGTATTCTTTCAACTAACTTCGCAGCAGCATACGCAGTACCGCCAGTAGCTAATAAATCATCACAAATTATTACTCTTTCCCCTTTTTTAATTGCATCATTTTGAATTTCCATAACTGATTCTTCATACTCTGTTTTATACGAAATTTTAGTTGTTTTGCCAGGAAGTTTTCCTTTTTTGCGGATCATGATCATTCCTTTGTTATACTTAAGTGATAATGCGCATGCTACTGGTAGTCCACGTGACTCGATACCTGCAAAAACATCGACATCTTTTGGATGAAAGTATTTCAATAATTTATTACAAACATAATTCATTGTTGAGGGACTTCTTAAAATCGTACTAAAATCTCTAAATAATATTCCTCTTTTTGGAAAATTTTTGAATTCTTTAATATTATTTTTTAGATCCATATGATACAATCACTGTAGTACATAAAAATTGTTTGTTGATACTATTCTATGAAAAACTCTGTATTTGCAATATGTTTTCCACTACTTGTTTCGATTACATACTTTCCAGATTCCATATCTTTTGGTATTATCCAGATGGCAGAAAACTCACCTTGACTAGTTGAAAAAACTGTGAACTTTTCTATAATTCTGGTATGATCTAATATTTTTATTGATATAGATTGTGATTCAATTGCTCCAAAACCATTTATCTCTATTGTATTATTAACATTATATACATTTGAATCATGATCAAGTTGGATCATCAACACATTTGTATTTTTAACTACGTCTATTTTTTTGTGAGTAACATTAGAACCACTCTCTGCTTTAATAACCCAACTTCCAACATGTGCATCTATTGGGATTCTAAATGATACATCTGAAAAAATACCACTTTTGTTAGTAAATATTTCTTTTGTTTTTATTTCTTTTCCGTCAGAATCTATAATTGAGAGTTTTATCCGTATGTTCTTATTAGAGCTTCCAAGAACTAAAATTGATTCACCTGGGGCATACTTATCTTTTGTTGTATGAATCTCTATAGGTCCTGATCCTGCTTGTAATCCTACAGAAAAATTTTCAAATGTCTGTGAATTACCTCTAGTAGCAACCAATGTATATGTACCTAGATCATATCCACTTAGATCTAATATGTATGTAGAATGCCCATCAGATTCTAAAAATACAATATCTGAAAACTTGGTTTTATTATATTGATCTATCACTAACAATGTTATATTGGATGATGATGATCCATACAATCCAATTGTTGCATTAGAGTTTGTATTATAATTTATTTTGTCCATCTTTACAACAAGTTGTTCTTTTGGAACTTCGCCTATTCCTATAGGAACAATTATCTGATTATTTTTTTGTGACGCTATGAAAAAATATGTACCCTCTGAAAAGTATGGTTCTGTTTTAAATGTTATGGATACATTACCTGATTCATCTACATACAACATCTTTGAAAAAACTTCTGAACCATGAGGATCTTCTATTAGTGCGTATAGCATTTTATTTGGTAGTGCTTTACCACTAAATGTCACCGTGTCACCTGGTTCATATTTTAATTGTGCAGAATTAATTTTTATCATATGTAACTGCTTCACTATAAATTGTTTATTTATTATGCTTGTACCACCATCAATTTCTACAGTCCATTTTCCTAATACTGCATTTTGAGAAATAATTATTTCTTTATACCAGTCGCCAGTTGAATTTACTTTTAATGCAGTGGATGTTACTACATTGTTGTTTGAATCTCTAATACTAACAGCAATAGTCTTATTAGGCTGTGCTGTACCACCTACTTTAAATGTTGATCCAGCATTAACCAAATTAGTAATATCATTGATTGATAATGGTACTTGATTAATAGTTCCAGATACCTCTATATTTTGACTTTTTTCAAAGCCATATCTATCTTTTATTGTCAAAAGTATACTGTTAGATTTTTTGTAAGTTGGTATTTTTACAGTGATTATAAAATGCCCATCTTTATCAGTTTCAAAGTTTATTATTTTATTATTATCAATATAAAAATCAAGTACTTGGTCTATGCCAAAATTATAACCTATTATACTTATAGTAGATCCAAATTTTGGATCATTTGGTATTACTTTAAAATATGAATCTTTGGTGATCGATTTTTTATGATTTATAGTCTCTAAATTATCACCATATTTATTATAATGATTATATGGCATTATACTTCCGGTAGTTTCCTCCCCGTCTCCTTCTATAGTCTTCCAATTTATAGTTGATTCTAATTGATCATATGTCACAGTAAATTTAATAGAATACACAGGTTTTATTGGTTCATAAGTAGTGAAAATAATCGTGTTGTCTGCCATTTTTTTACCAATCCACCCACTTTCGGTTTTAAATGAATTAAAACTACTTTGGTTATCTAACCAAACCTGAATAGTTTCTATACCAGAATTATTTTTTTCATAATTTTGAAATTCTATAATGGTGATACCGTCAATGATACTTCCTTTTACGGTTATAATACTTTCTGCACTTATATCATTTATACAAACTATAAGCAGTAGTATTGACAGTGCTACCAAAAGTTGTGATAAAAATAACCTATACATTGAATTTAATTAACTACAATATTGTAACCATATTTAAATGCCATTCTTATTTTCTAAATAATTGTTGCTATTTTGCTTCTTGATATTGTTTTATTCTCTCAGTTATCATCCTATATAAAAATCTGAATTGCTCTTTTGTTTCATCTGATAAGAAATCAGAATTATTTATAGCAATTTTTTCACAAATATATCTAGTTATATCCTCATTACTAAATTCATCCCAATTCTCATGTTTTTTCCATATACCTTCTAAATTTTCTAATATACCTTTGTTATTCTTTATCTCATCTTTTGTAATATATGAATACCCCTCTTGTCTAAGTTTAATTTCATATGTTTGGTTAACTGCATAAAGATAATCCTCAATTACCATATAATCCTCTATAGTTTGTACATTGTTGTCTGCCTTCTCAAAAAATATAATTTGTAAATGTGAGAATTTATTAATTATTAGTTGGTTAGATATGTTTTTTGATTCTTCAATATTATTTAATAATACGAATGTATTGTAACCATGATTTCTATAAAAAATAGCAAGTGGCAAAACAGAATTTTTATTATATGCCGCAATAATATTTAGTGGATTCATAGATATATTTGGATCCTGAAGAAATTTGTCTAATGCATTCAAATACATACAATCTGACATGGTTTCAACAATGACTATTGGCCTTGAATTTATCCCCACTTGCTTATCAGTTATTGATTCTATAATCCCTCTTGATAGCCCATAAATAACAGGTATCAGTGTTTTATAACTCGCATTCCAGTAATCGTACATTATTTTGCTTAAGTGTTTTCTCTTATCCAATTCTACTACTAATAGATTTCCAGGAGTATAATCAAATATCATGTACGGTGAGTGTGTAGCATATAGAATTTGATTACTTCCTGCTAGATCTCTTAATAGATCTGCTATGCCAATTTGTTGTGTTGGATGTAAATTTCTTGCAGGTTCATCCAATAACAGTATAGCTTCTTTTAATTCAGCTTTTTGTGTTTCTGCTGCAAAATTAATGATAAATGAAAATATCCACTTAAATCCTTCAGCTCTTCTGCTAAGCAGTCCTGTATTTGTAACAGTACCATCTGAATGAACATCAGAAATTACTACGCTCATAATATTTCCAGGATTATATCTTAAATCTACATTAATAGGATCGCCTTTCCATGCAGGATTTAATCTCTTAGTCAGTCTATTACTGGCAGAATTAAGAAATTTAATTAACATGCTAGGATTATTTTTATAATTATTAATTTTTTCAACATCTAGTTCTCCCAAATAAAATAAATTCATAACAGTTTCTATTTTGTCAAATTCTTCGGTGCTTTCGATATTACTTTGTGATTCTGATAAATATTCATTAAGATTTATGTTTCCATGAATTTTTTTATAGTCTGAAAAATATACAAAACGAGGATGTAAATTATCTTTAATAAAATTTTCTATTGTTTCCTTTCTTGTATTACCAATTAAAAGATCATTGAAATCATTTTTACCATTGTATATTTTTTCCCATTCTGAAATAACTTTTTCCTCTGTAGATGCCACAACCCTAAGATCGTTATTCAATTCCCATATCTTTTTCTTAAAACTTTCTAAATTTTCTGGTAACTTACCATGTAAAAATTCAGTGTTTAAACGTGTACGTATATGATCCGGAACATCCTCAACAAATCCTAATATAGCTTTAGTTAAATTTTCCCATGTATGAAGTTGTTTGTTTACATCCTCATCTATTTTGATATTAAAGTCATATTGAATTTTAGTATTTTTATTAGTTCTAAAAATTTTTATTTTTTTGATCTCTGGTAAATTATGAAATTTCTTACTAATTGTATTTATTTCATATTCATTAAGTTCAAATTCACCCTCTACGATTTTTATTTCTGATTTTAATTCATCTGGCATTTCATCGCATAAATCTAGTTCTGAAATATTTTCACACTTGTTAAGTAATATTAATGCCTGAAGAATTGTTGTTTTTCCACTCTCATTCCTTCCTATGAAGGTTGCTAAATCTCCTACTTTTATATCTCCTGAATCATGTATACATCTGAATGCCCTTATTCTAAATCTTCTTAATCTCATATATAATTAGTAATTAAAATTGTATGATTTAACTTATGTTATATTATTAACATAACAATTAAGTATATTAAAAGATATAAGGAATATATTAGCTTGTGTAAAAAATGGGAATGCAGTTTACCACATTTATGATATTTTTGTTTCCAGTTTTATCTACATTGCTATTTGGTACATTTGTCATATCAGAAGTTTTAGAATTACCTGACAGAGAAATTAATATGTGGCAGTTTAACAGTAATAGTAACAATATTAGTGGTGATGATATTGTAATAGTAGGGTTACATGATGAATATATCAAGTCATCATCAATTGAAATTAATGTTTTAGTTACTGATCCATTTTTTGATTGTGGTGATCTATTTATAACAATATATCATATAGATTACACTAACAAGAAAATTATAACACAAAACGCATTTTTTGGACAATGTTTTGAACAAACAGGTAGTATGTTACCAATAAATGATAAATTCATAGATCAAATTAGTGATTCAGGAAATTACGAAATGGTTATAGAAATGAATGATAAACATTATAAAAAAACACTGATCTCAAACAAAGAATTTATAGTACAATAATATAATACATTAAAATGTTAGTATGGGTAACACTACTGAGTTATTGATGTGATACAATGGCAGCAAAAAAAAAGTCTCTTAATAGTTTAAATACAAGAAACAAGAAATATACCAACAAAAAGCAGCATAAAACTAAAAAAATAAATAAAAAGACAGTAACAAACAAAAAAAATATAAAAATAAAAAATTTTAAAAATGAAAGTGAAGATATGAAAAGTACAGTTCAGAAAGCTTGCAACATTATAGAAAATAGTGATTACGGTATAACTCAGAGTGAGCTATGTAAAAAACTAAAAATCACAACTATTGATGGAACTAAGTTAATATCAATGTTAGAATCTATTAAAACAATATTTAAAGAAAAAACACTGAGCACTGGTAAACTATCATATAAACTACATGCAAAAAAAACTGCTGTAGAAACAAAATCTATAGAAACTTCACCTTGTTTAACTTGTCCGGTAGAACAGAAATGCTCGTTTGACGGTGATATAAGTCCTAAAACATGTAAATTAATTGAAGAATGGGTAATAAAAGAAATTAGATTAAAAAAGTGAAACAATCTGATATAAAAAAAGATTATTATAGAAATCTTGCACATAAACTGGGGTACAGAAGTAGAGCCGCATTTAAGTTAATAGAAATTAATAATACGTACAAAATAATAAAAAAGAATTTTTATGTGTTAGATCTTGGGTGTGCTCCAGGTGGTTGGGTACAGGTGGCTGTGCGCATAGTAGGTGAAAAAGGAAAAATAATGGGTGTGGATTTGTCAGATGTGAAAAAAGTACCAGGTACGTATTTTCTGAAAAAAAATATTCAATCAGAACCTATAATAGGTGATGTTTTTGAATATTTTGGAAAAAAAGTTGACACTGTTATATGTGACATATCACCAAAAGTAATTGGTACTTGGTCACTTGATCACATGAGACAAATTTCATTAAATTATATCTGTGCAAAAGTCATGGATAGTGTATTATGCAAAAAAGGAAACGCATTATTCAAAGTTTTTGATGGTGAATATTCTAGTCAATTTAGAAATTATTTGAAACAAAAATTTGTAAAATTTAAAGTAACAAAACCCAAATCAAGTAGAAAGTCCAGTAGTGAAATATATTGTATATGTATAGGATATCTACGCTAGTACAAAAAAACATGTGTTATATCGTGCATGCAAGCATTAGTCCTGAATCCATTTTCATTGAGAGATGTAGGGCTTGCTAAGAATTTCTTTTGTTGTAATCTATCTACTATCACATCTAGTTTTAAAGGAGAAACATGCAATCTTGATGATATTTCATCAGTAGTGAAATATGTTCCAGGAAGCTCAGATTCTAAAAAACATTTTTTTAATATTTTGTTGCATTTATTGTTGACATACGTAAAATCTTCTTCTAGCATATATTTGACAAATTCTTTATCAAACAATTTGTCTATCCACAATGGACCAGCTAACTCTACATCTGATTTGCAAATATTACATACCTGTTTATTAATTCTCACAACATCTCTGTTTCCACAAGCTTTGCAATGTAAAATAAATCCAATCCTGTCTTCGTTGTCTGGTTTATTGATGATTTTAACATATGTTCTATAATAATGATAATCATTTTCAACAAACAACGGAACGATTTTTACATTTAATCTGGATGCTACATTATGAATACAACCAAGTATAAGCCTAATTGCAATTTCATTACTGTATTTAGTTTTGATTGGATAACCACAATAATGTCTTTTGCATGCATTTTTAAATATACCGTGTAATACTTGTAAGTCAGTAGCAGTTACTGATAGTATTCCTCCGTGCATGGTGGCTCTTATACCACAATCAATATACTTTGCAGGTGATCCAAACGGATCTATATCAACAATTGAACCTCTTTCATGTTTCTTTGAATGTTTGCTGAGAAACCTACAAACATCATCATTATAAACAAAATAATTATCCAAATTATTTAGAATCGATGATCGTGCATTTAATTTAAGCGCATTTATATTTATATCATTAACAATAACTTTCTGTATATGCTTTATTTCATTTGCAACTCGTAATCCTCTTGTACCTACTCCTGATAGACCATCCAAAAATATCTTTGGACCTGCAAATTTTTTCAAAAATGCAGAATAGGCTATTATGGAAAAATCTCTATTTATACTAGCTTTTGGATTAAAAAATATCACATTAGTTGGCATTGAACCAATTATCATATCAGGAACAAGAATTTTGGTACAACCTTCAAATATTTCAATTGTATTTGTATGCATTTCCAATAAATTCTATTTTATGTAATTATATATGACTTGATACATTATAATTGTAGTAATAACATGAATATATGTGGTATAGACGAGGCTGGACGTGGTTCATTGTTAGGGCCTTTAGTAATAGCTGGAATATCATTAAAAAAATATGAGATTAAAAAACTATCATCTATTGGTGTACGCGATTCAAAAAAACTAACAAAAAAATCACGTATAGATATATATGAAAAAATAATCAAGCTAACGTCTAATTATCATATAAAAAAATTATCTGTTGGAATAATAGATCGATATGTTACCAAACATAAACTAAACTTATTGGAAGCTAAATATATGGCAAAAATAGTGTCCATCCTTAAACCTGATATATCATATATTGATTCTTGTGATATTAATCAACAAAGATTTGGTAATATAATATCAAAGCTTTCAAATTCTAAAATTAAATCATATCACCATGCTGATAATAAGTTTATTGTAGTATCTGCGGCATCAATACTTGCAAAAGTAAGTCGTGATAAAGTTATAAAACTATTACAAAAAAAATATGATATTGGTAGTGGTTATCCGTCAGATCTTAAGACATGCATATTCGTAAAAAACTGTATAAAAAATAACCATCTTCCGCATTTCATACGTACAAGCTGGAAAATAAAAAATATTAATGTAATATGAATTACAAAAACTTTGCAAGCACCATTGAATGATATCTATCATATGGTTGAAGGTCTATTCTTTGATTGATCAAAAAATATCGTTTTAATTTTTTTATTTCATCAGTTACAATTTTTTTATGTTCTTTTGTTACATCTATACTTCTAGTTTTTATAACTAAAAATAAATAACCATTTTTTTTAAGGTATCTCCTGCAGTTTATTATTGCAATTTCAGTTTGGTTTTGTTGTGCTATATCTGAATAAACTATATCCACTTTTTCGTATATAGAAAAATATTTTTGTGGATGTCTTGCATCTTCCATTATTGGAAATATATTAGATCTGTGTAATGCGACTCTATGTATAAATTCCCTTGCAACTCTGCTTGAATGTTCTACAGCAAAAATCTTTCCATGCGTACCTACTATGTCAGAAATATGACTTACAGTAGTACCAGTAGATGCACCTAAGTAAAGTACTGACGAACCATTCTTTATAGAAGATGCGTTTAACTTTTTTATAATAGACGCAGCAAGCTTACTCCTATACGGATCCCATGTTCTATACTCCCTTTTATTCATGCTTATTAGCTTTTCTTTATACGTTTTATTACCAGTGACTAGGTTTTCAGTGACTAGTCTATTCTCTCCGTCTATCATCACCCATAATACATTATCCATTTTTTTTTGATTCTCTTTTTATGTCATTAATCTTCTTCATATGTCTTGGATTGTTTTTATTAATTTCATCTATT
The DNA here is from genome assembly GCA_965218725.1 of Nitrosopumilaceae archaeon. Taxonomy (GTDB): domain Archaea; phylum Thermoproteota; class Nitrososphaeria; order Nitrososphaerales; family Nitrosopumilaceae; genus WTHC01. The sequence goes on along the minus strand of CBDCLO010000002.1, from coordinate 466,910 downwards.
TTTATATTAAGCTTTTCTAATAATGTGTAATTCAGTCCTGATCCAAATGTATCTACTCTTGATGCTATTGCAGTCTTAGCTGCTATTGTTCTAGCAATTTTTCCACGTATTGATTTTGGTGCTCTATGGACCAATGGATGTTGAAAAAGTAAACCATGTTTTGGTGGTTTCGAGCCAGTCTTCATTGACCTAAAAAGTGCCTTTTCTGCTCCTAATATTTGAATAGTACTTGATGGCATTTTAGAAAGTTTTTCAATACTTCCTACATGCGCAATCATTCTTGCACCGAGTATTGATCCTACTATAGTTGACATGTTGGGAGCTATATCCATCATCTGTTGTTTTACGTGTTTCTCCAAACTACTACGTAGGTTATTCAATTCTATAACAAATTTTGCTAAATTTTGTATGATATCAATATTCTCATCAGAAATATTACCGCCGTTACTTTTTTTTGCAGCTTCTAAAATCTCGAGTATTCTGGAATTTAAAAACCCTGAACTCTTGCATGTTTCTATAGATAAATTTTTTCTTTTTCCGACATTAAACACTAAATTTGAATATTCAATCACACTACCTATCATACTGTCTAATTCAGGAAAATGTAAACCATACCATTCTCTTACTCTAGAACTAATTATATTTACTATCCTGTCAATTTCGTCATGTGTACTTATAGCCTGAATTATATGAAGATTATTATCTTGTGAAGCATTTACTATCCTTGATGACGATAATTGAAATGCAAAGTCACGCAATTTTGATATTGCATCATTATCATCACTAGCAAATCCTGATTTAATCAAAATATTTTTTTTAGTCAATTGTATTTTATTAATTTCAATAAAATTCATCAACCGTGCACTTATAGAATTTTTTTTCAGTATATTCAACAGTGACACGTCATTTATCATGCAGTCTCTTAGATTTGATATATTTTTTATTAGATTATTAACAACAATTACATCATCACATTCATTTTTAATTAATTTAAATTCTTTTACAGGGTTGACAAAAGGAAATGCTTTATAGTGTATTTCGTTATTAAATACAGTTATTCCTAACTCTGTAAGAATTATAGAATACATATTAATAATTAATGTAACATACTAAAAAACATGATTAATTATTATTTTTATAAATTATTTATTGTCTGAGATGAAACCAGACATTTCAACTTCTATAGGTTCTATTCATATAGATAATCCCACAATGCTTGCGTCGGGGATTCTTGGTATTTCAATTGATGTGTTTAATAGAATTTATAATTCTGGTGCTGGAGCTGTAGTAACAAAATCTTTAAGTAAAAAACCCATGATAGGTTACTCAAACCCTACGATGCTTAGTATTAAAGGCGGTGGATGGCTGAATGCAATCGGGTTGTCAAATCCCGGAATAAATTATTTTGCAAAAATATTATCTCAAAACAAAGATATCCCGATCATCGTAAATCTAGTAGGTTCTACCATAAAAGATTTTGATGTAATGATAAAAAAATTAAATAATTTGAAAATTTTAGCATATGAATTAAACTTATCATGTCCACATGTAGAAAAAGTTGGACTTGATGTTGGAGATGACCCTGAGCTTGTACGTGCTATTATAAAAAACATAAAATCCATTACAAAAATCCCTGTAATAGCAAAAATTGGATTGGGCTCAATTAATTATCTTGATACTGTAGATGCTGCATGTGAAAGTGGAGTTGATGCAATAACTGCAATAAATACATTACGTGCAATGGCTATAGATATAGAAACAATGGAGCCAATTCTAAGCAATAAGATTGGTGGATTATCTGGATCTCCAATTAAAACTATAGCAATTAGATGTGTATATGAAATCACATCAAAATATAAAATTCCTGTGATAGGTTGTGGTGGAATATCTACCTGGGAGGATGCAGTAGAATTTATTCTTGCAGGTGCATCTGCAATTCAAATTGGAAGTAGTATAAATACTAAATGGATTAAAATATTTAGTGACATCAATAATGGTTTGATAAACTACATGAAAAAAAAAGGTTTTTTAAATATAGGCGAAATTGTTGGTCGTGCACAGAGATCTTAACAAACCATATATCTGTAAAATAGAAAAAATAATTAATGAGACACCAACAATTAGAACATTATTTTTTTCTGATAAAATAATGGCTAATTCACTTCCTGGTCAATTTGCTATGGTATGGATTCCAGGAATTAATGAATTACCAATGAGCATTATGATATCTCAAGAACAAAATAAAGCTGCATTTACAATAAGAAAACATGGGACAGGTTCCACTGCACTATATAGTAGTAATGTTGGACAATTAATAGGTATTCGTGGTCCATATGGTAATTCATTTGATATTAAATCTGGTAAATTATTGTTAGCTGGTGGTGGAACAGGACTAGTTCCATTGATGAGACTATTAAAATTTATTAAATCTACAGATGATATCACATTACTAATAGGAGCAAAAACAAAACAAGAAGTTTTTTTTGAGAGTTTAGCAAAAAACATGCTAAAAAAAAATAGGCATAACATCATAATTACTACTAATGACGGTTCATATGGAAAAAAAGGATTTATTACTGATATCGTAAACACATTATTGCAAAAAATTAATTTTGATGGCATATACACATGTGGACCAGAGTTAATGATGTTTAATACAGTTAAATTGGCAATACAAAAAAAAATATTTATTCAAGCAAGTATAGAACGTATTATGAAATGTGGAATAGGACTTTGTGGTAGTTGTTCAATGAATGACACTATTGTATGCCGTGATGGGACTGTATTCGATGGTTCATTTTTACTACAACGTAATGAATTTGGATTTATTTATAGGGACAAGACCGGTGCAATGAAAAACTATTAAATGTTTGCCTAGTAAAGCTTAAAATAAATTAAGAAATTAATGCGAAATGAATAATGTTGAGTCATCCTAAGATCGTCCTTACTGCTGATAGAACATTGATGTCGACTTATCGTGGTATATCTCTAGCTACGTTTTTTGGTTGTGCACCTGCAATTGACCCACATAGAAATAAAAACAGTTTTCTGTATAAGATCCTAAAAAATCAAGTCACTCCAAAAATATTGTTTGATTTTATTTGTAATCCTATTCCACATATTAATGGAATAGCTAAGTATGCACCTTATGGATTACGTAAGATAGAAGCTGGTCTTTTACGTGATGGATTTAAACGTGATGATGTTGTAATAGCACATCCAGATCATATAGAAAAATTTATCGGCCCTAAAACAGAAGTAATAGGAACATATGAAATGGATCCGCTAGGCATGGGTCCTGTAACCATGACATTTACCTATGGAAGAAAACAAATATCATACGATGAGTTTTATTGTAAAGATCTACATATAAGAATTAACATAGCAAAAAAAAAAAATAAAAGTAATGCAAAAGTTATTGCTGGTGCATCAGGTACTTGGCAATATAATTATGATCCTGAAAAAATAACTGAATATGGTATATATGCAGTTTTAGAAGGTGAGTTTGGTGGTATTGCACCAGAAATAGATGGTCATGCTGGTAGTTTTTTTAAACATTTAATTAATGGTGATTTTGAAAACATGAATCCATTCAGTAAAAATAATTTTAAAGTGAACATAAAAGAATTTAAAAAAAATGATAAGACTTTACATGGGAGATTTATTAATTTTTGGGATAGGCCCGACTTAGATAACATTCCTGAAATTGTAGAACCAAGTATGCATGGAATGATTGAAGTTATGAGAGGTTGTGGTCGTGGTTGTAAGTTTTGTGATGTTACATTAAGGTCATTACGATATTATTCACCGGAAAAAGTAAAGAAAGAGATAGAAATAAATATAAAAAAAGGTAACATGAAATCCGCATGGGTTCACAGTGACGATATTTTTGTTTACGGTATGGATCCAAGAACTAATAAACAAATGGAGCCTAACAGAGATGCATTAGAAGATTTATTTAAAGCAATAATGTCTACAGGGGTAGAACATACAAATCCTACACATGGTACATTGGCAGGTGCAATAGTTGACGAAAAATTAATACCCAATATTTCAAAAATAATTAAATCTGGACCATCAAATCTTACAGGTATTCAATGTGGATTTGAAACTGGTAGTCTAAGACTAATAGAAAAGTATGCAGATAGAAAACTAGCTCCATATGTTCCAGAAGAATGGCATTGGGTAATAAAAGAAGGTGTAAAGACTTTAAATGAGAATTACTGGATCCCCGCATTTACTCTTATAATGGGACTAGATAATGATGAAACTCCAGATGACTCGTGGGACACGATCAGAATAATTTACGAATTGGAACATGAACAACCAGATGCAATGTTTACTGTTACTCCACTAACTTTTGTGCCTATTGGATTACTAGATAAATCTGAATTCTTTAATATAGGAAATGAAATGAGTCCAGTTCAATTAGGTGTAATGTACAAGACTTGGCAACATAATTTTAGATATGGTATCAGAAAATTTATGTCAAAAACAGGTAGTAATGGATCAGTTAAAAGATACTTTTTTAATTTACTTGCAAGATCATTAGGTGGGGTACCATTAAGTGCGATGGAAAGGTATTCCAGAAGAAAAGGACCCCAATATGAAAAAGTAATAGATATAATAAAAAGTAAGTACCTGTAGTATAAATAAATAAATTTAGCTAGTAATACATTAATTTATGCCTACTCATGGATCACTTACAAAAGCTGGAAAAGTAAGAGGACAAACACCAAAAATGGAGGGTCGTAAAAGGCTAGGTACAAACTCTAGTGTTAGAAATAAAAATAATTTTAAAAAGAGATTTATCTTACAGCGGTATCCTGGACAAAATAAGCCTTCACAAAAACGAAGAAGAAGATAATAAGCAAACATTTTATATTCAATATACCGTACCATACGGTATATGGAGGAATTAAGGCTTGATGCTTTAGATGGTGTTGGACCAGTAACAACTAGAAAGCTTGTTGATGTTGGAATACATAACATAATGGATCTGATTGTTAGAGGTCCAGTAGAACTTTCTGACGTTACTGGTATGGATAAAGATACTGCAGAAAAAATAGTAAATAAGGCTCGTCATCAACTTATAGATGAAGGATTAATAGCGAAAGATTTTCAAACTGCAGCTGAGATTTACAAACGGAGACAGGATATAGGAAAAATTACCACTGGTACTAATTGTCTAGATATGTTACTAGACGGTGGAATAGAAACACAAGCACTTACAGAAATTTATGGTGAGTTTGGTTGTGGCAAAACACAATTCTGTCATACTATGTGTGTTAACGTCCAAAAATCAAAAGAAAATGGAGGACTTAGTGGTGGTGTATTATATATTGATACAGAAAATACATTTAGACCTGAAAGAATAGTCACAATGGCACAATTGAACGAAATGGATCCTGATGTGGTTCTTAACAACATTATAGTTGCACGTGCGTATAATAGCTCACATCAAACTTTGATTCTGCAGGAAGCTGGCCCAATAATCAAGAATAATAATGTTAAACTAGTAATAACTGATTCTGCAGTAGGTTTGTTTAGGGTGGATTACCTTGGACGTGGTACGTTGTCAGAACGACAGCAAAAGCTTAACCATTTTGTTCACCTCTTGTCAAGAATAGCAGAGACGTATAATTGTGCTGCTATTGCTACAAATCAGGTAATGTCATCACCTGATGTATTTTTTGGAGATCCCACTAGACCTGTAGGCGGAAATGTAGTTGCACATACAAGTACGTATAGAATATATTTTAAAAAGGCAGGTAAAAAACGAATAGCAAGAATGATTGATAGTCCACACCATCCAGAACAAGAAGTAATATTTGCTTTAGGTAATTCTGGTGTAATGGATCCAGACACAGAATATTCAAAAAACAAAAAATAAATTAAATAAGTATTAAAATAGTGCAATATAAAACTAAATATATATATGACAACTAAAAAGCCTAGTGGACATTCACATGGATTTAGATATAAATCTAGATCCATATTGACGAAAAAATGTATTCGTGGAGTATCATTTTTACTTAGGACGTATAATAAAGGTGATAAAGTAGTAGTGATGATCGATCCTAGACAACATAGATCTATGCCGCATAGAAGATATCATGGCAAAATAGGTGTTATTAATAATGTAGGAAGGCGTGGTGTTACTTTAAACATTAACATTGGTGACAAAATAAAGACATTGATCACAAGATTAGATCATATTAAACCAATTGGAGAATAGTCATGGAAAAAATAAAAAAGAAACAAACCATTTCCATTCCAGAAGTGAAAGAAATTTTGGGAAAAACAAATATTGAGTCCATGGACCAAATTCAACGTTGGACATATGATTATGCGTCTAAATTTGCTAAAATCAATTTAGATACAGCAATAAAAATGAAGTCAAAACTAATCAAGGACTGTGGAATAACAGATGAGGAAGCTACAGAACTATTAAATATCATACCTATGTCTATAGCTGAGTTACGTTCTTTTACTTTTGGCTGGAAAAAACTTATCTTAGCTGAGACACTAGAAAAAATATTAAAAATAATTAAAGGCAACTAAGCTAGACTAAAATTGCAGCCAAATACTGCTAGAAAATATGAGGAACATGCGTATGTGCTAGACTTTGTAGCAAGACGAAAATCATCAACAGTGCCTGGTCGTGAAGGTACAATAATAACAGCATTAGGAGAGAATAGACTGACATTACTTGAAATACTTGGAATGCCTAATACAACTTTTGAAATAGGTGAATTAATATATATAGGCAAAGAAGGTAGGACCAAAGTACTTTCTGTTCTAGGAAAAATTACCTATGATAAGATCTCTGTAACAGCTAAAAATGAACTTGGATCTATAGTTGAAAAAATAGTTACTAAAAACGAAAAAAAATTTATAGATTATTTAAATAATGCACACCCACTGACACCACGTATACACACATTGGAATTAATACCTGGTATTGGAAAAACATACATGAAATTAATATTGACAGAAATAAAAAAGAAAAAATTTATAGATTTTAATGATTTACAAGAAAGAGTTGGATTTAAAGAACCAATAAAAAATATAACCAAAAGAATAATTGATGAAATTACAGGAAAAACAAGAATGACAATTTTTACCAAAAGATGAAAAGTAATTATTTGGGACAGCATTTTTTAATTTCTAGTGTAATTGTAGAATCTATTATTTTTGCAGCAAATATACAAAAAAATGATATTGTATTAGAGATAGGTACTGGTACTGGTGTATTATTACCATTACTTTGTAAAAAAGCAAAAAAAGTAATTTCTATAGAGTTGGATACTAGACTTTATACTTCTACAAAATTCAACTTTTCACATTTAGATAACCTAATATTAAAAAATGAAGATGGTTTTAAAAATAATTATAAATTTACTATTTTTGTATCAAATATTCCATACTCAAAGAGTAGAAAAGCTATGGAGTGGTTAATGCAAAAAAAATTTTCACATGCAATAATTATGGTGCAAAAAGAATTTGCTAATAAACTTTTAATGTATAAAAATAGAAAAGCTGTATCTGTGTTAGTAGATCATGCGTTACGTATAGAATGCATAATGAATGTAAATAGACGATATTTTTTTCCATTACCAAGTGTTGATTCCATGTTAATAAAACTGACACAAAAAAAAACTGTTTCTAAAAATCTTATCGAAACAATAAATAGAATTTTTTCTTATAAACGAAAATATTTACATAATATCACTAAAAAATTCAAGTTTAATGGCTCAGATCAAAAATATACTAAATACACTAGACTTGAAAATTTGAATAGTGATGAAATAATTAGTATTGCAAAACAGATTGGATAGTGATTATTATCGAGTATCTGATGATACTTTTTTCTTTGCTGACAACTTAAAAAAAGAGTACGGTGAAAGTGCATTAGATATAGGAACTGGTTCAGGATATTTAGCATGGGTTCTTTTACATAATTTTTCTTTTGTTGTAGCTTCAGATATTAATTTTAACACTTTAAAGTCATGTGATCCAAAACCAAGTAATCGTATATGTTGTGATGGTGCCAGTGCATTTTTATACAAATTTGATCTAGTCATATGTAATCCACCTTATCTACCATCAGAAAAAATCATTGATTTGACAACAGATGGTGGTAAACAAGGATTAGAAATCCCTCTTAAAATAATAAAATCCACCAGGAACTGTATAAAACAAACAGGAAAACTCCTATTTCTTACGTCATCACTATCAAATTATAAAATACTGTTGAGTACAGTAAAATCATTTGGTTTTGAAATTGATATAATATCAAAAAAAAACTTTTTTTTGAAGAATTGATGTTAATACAAGCTGTGCCTGTTACTTAATTTCTATTTTCTTAATATATTTTGGGCTTTTTTAGAAATTGCTTCAGTCATTTGACTTGTTTTAGCATTCCCTCCAATATCATATGTTACATATTTCCCTTCATTAATAACGTCTTTTGTAGCACTAAAGACTGCATTTTTTATCTCATATTCTCCTAAATATTCTGCCATCCATGCACCAGATAATATAGCTGCAGTAGGATTCACCTTGTCCATTCCTTTATATTTAGGTACACTTCCATGTGCAGGTTCAAACATAGCATAGGCTTCACCCATGTTTGCAGAATATACATTTCCAATTGATCCTATGTTGCCAGATGCACATTCTGATATTATATCCATAAACAGATTTGTGCCTATTAATATTGATCCATTAAATCGTTCAGGATTTTTTACTAATTGCTGTGTCATGTTATCTATGTAGTATTCTTCAACTACTATATGCGGATCAAAACTTTCAATTTTTTGTAATTCACTCCAAAATATACCATCAGTTTTTTTAAGTATATTTCGTTTAGTTATTCCTATTATTTTTTTTATGTTGTTTTTTTTTGCCCATGATAATGCAGCTGTTACTAGTTTACTACAACTTTTACGCGTGATTTTTCTAATCGCAATAGCTATATCACCTGTTATTTCAAATTCAATTCCTGAATAAAGACCTTCTGTAGCTTCCCTAAAGCATACAAAATCTAAAATTTTTCCAGACGATAACCTTTCATATGTCTTTATTGGTCTTATGTTTGTATGTAAATTGAATTTCTGCCTTGTTGTTACTGCTACACTTCTTGGTGCAGCTGGATCTGGATTTGTTGTAGTTGGACCTTTATAACATGCATTGCACTCTTCCATTATTCTGTTTGTAGAATATGGAATATACGTATCGCCTCCATGTTCATTCCAATACTCAGATCCCGCATCGCATAAAATTAACTCAACTTCAGTATTACAAGATTTTAAAACATTTACCATTGAGGCAACAAGCTCTGGCCCAACACCATCACCACGTATTACAGCAGCCTTTGTCAAAAAGAATGGATCATTTCTCTAATATATTAATTTTATGATGATTAATGCATCATACTAAAACATGTCAAAAATTTCATAAAAGCAGTATATTATAAAGCAAATTAGTATGTGTTACAGTTGCTTTATATATTAGCTATTTTTTAATTTATTGTGTTATCATCATTATTTTTAAAAATAACTTTATTGAGCTACTGATTATACTTTGTAAGCGGAGATTGCCTAGCTTGGTAAGGCGTGGGATTGCTAATCCCATATTCTAACGAATGCGTGGGTTCAAATCCCTCTCTCCGCGCCAATAAAAATAAATTTAATAGTACACTATGATATAATCTAGCAATGGGAAGGAGAAGAAGATCACAAAAGATAGTCAAAACCACTCCTAAGAATATTACAACAGGTATGTGTGCATTATGCAAAACTATAGGAAAAATATTTATTATTGGGCAAATAGGACATGAAAAAGCAAGGTGTCATTCATGTAATCAAGAGTTTGAATTGTAAAATAACTACCAAAACTTTTTATGTTTTGTTTATTTTCTCAATTCTATGAGTTCTCATAACTCAGAAACTATATATGATAGAGTAGAGCAACTAGAGGACGAAGTTGCAGTATTAAGAAATGAAGTTGACGTATTAAAAAAAGCATTACGAAATAAAATTGCACGACATGAAGTTTCTATGATAAAAAAAGGTAAAGACATTGTATCAATTATAGACTAATTTTTTCTCGCATGTCCCTCATTAATTCTATTATATAATCTATGTCATGTGCATCAGGTTCTAACTCTAGATAATATTTTAGTAAAATTAGTGAATTGTGACGGTTTGATAACATCTCTTCTGAAATACCTTTATCTCTAACGTCAATTGGTGAATTTGGTCTAAGTGCTAAAATCATATCAATGCAATATACAGCATAATTATGCAAATATGATTTGATATACAATTCTTTTAAATTATGTAGCAATATAATTAAAATATCAATTTGATCAAATACACTGATTTTATGCACTAGACTAATACCATTTACATGATTTGTTGTTGTAATTTTAATTAAATTATTAACTGTTAATAATTTCCCATTGTATTTAATAACTACATAATTTGGAAATTCAACTATCTTAAAATTAAATCAGGGTTGTTTTGCAATCTCACAATATATTACAGATAACGTTACTGGAGTTCCATTTTTTTATCTATCACACAATTAAGAAAATTATTCTTTGGATTGTAGTAATCTGTAACATTTCCTTTTAATTCATAATCGTAGAATATACATTTATTTAATATTGATATGTGATTTAATGGATTTGTAGTTTTGCATATCCCAATGTCTACCGATTTTGTAATATTATTAATTTTTTCAATGTATGTTGATATATCTAGTTCTTGATATGCTAAAATTTGAGAAAGCTTCAAACATTTTTCTACTAGATTATATTTATAATTATTTGCAAATGTCTTCCATTCATTAATTATATGACGAAATTTATACACCATTATGTTTTATTTTGTTGATATACAGTCCTGGTTCATTTAATTCTTTTATAGTTGGAATCTGTTCCATTAATATCTTGAATGAATTTCTACCAAACCTATTAAAAATAGTTTCTATGAATGTTTTACAAGTTGTTTTTTTTGTTTGATATGATGATACATCAGTTCCAACGAAAATAGTAATGTAATCGTGAAAATTTTTGTCTTTTTTTAAAATACTACATACAGAAAATTCTGATATGTTACCCATGATGCTAAATATAACATGTTGAATTCGAATCAATTCTAACCATTTTTTATATATGGTAATTAACTGTGGTAGCATTGAATCTAAATTGGAATCCATCTCTATTTTTGTAAATTCAGTGATGTTATGGCCTAAAGTATTTGTTGTGAAATTATATGGATCTAATGTGAAAAATAAATTAGCTCTTTTTGCAATTGGAAATTCATTTGGTACTGTTTCTAATTTTAAATATTTTGATAGCATTGATACCTTATCATCATCCAAGTCCAAAATTATCATTGCGAGTTCTTCATTAATAGAATTTATGTCACTAACTATTGTTTTATTTATTGTTTGTATTTTTTCCTGAATAGAATAAACTAGTTCTTCCACAATTATAGTTTTTAAAGCACCAATATATCCAGACCTCACAATTTTAAATTTTGAGTTATATGGTTTTCCGTACTTATATAATATTATCTTAGGATATTTTTCAAGTATGAATTCATTTAAATATATATTATAATTGTAGTAATCACCGTATGTTGTAGTAATCTTTGAGATATATGACTTTGCATAAGTAGAATATACTAAGAATTTAGATATATCACTTCTTATGATCTTTGTTATTTCATTAAAGTTATTTTCAGATATTGCATGAAATAAATTATCAACAAACACTACAGAGTTTTTAGAAGGAAAAACTTTTTTGCCTTTTAATATTTTGAATTCTTCTAAACCAATACATTTTAATCTTATTTTAGATGAAACAGGTATCCCTGTAAACTTATTTACTTTCTCTACCATCTCAACAAATATTTTATTTGCTATATATTTTAAATCATCAAATTTTATTATGAAGTCAGTATTTCCATCTATCTTATCTGATAATTCTGTAATTTCTTTTTCTTCTTTTGTTTCTACTGATAATTGATCCATTAGTGATTCAGTAAATTCTTTAAATTCATCCATTGTACTGTATATATAAAAAACTAGATTTAATATTTAACTACATTCTATAGAAATCAGTATGTAAATAATATATTACTATTAATACAAAATATTGTTGTTATATAGTGCAATTAGATATTTTGTTATGCCGGAGATGGGCTTTGAACCCACGACCTCCAGATTATGAGTATTGCCATTATTTCTGGCACTCTTGACCAAGCTGAGCCACTCCGGCACAATACGAATCTATTTTTTTAAACAATTAAATGATTCTGAGATATTTTAGTTATTATTTCATTGAAGTGTCTCTTACCCACAAAAATTTTTTTTGTAATGATTTTGAATATATTTTTTCCCAATTTATGGATACTTCGTCTGCCCATGATTTATAAACTCTGGGATCGATATAATTACGCAATGAAGTTACTAGATTGTAGTTCTTAGTTTTTGTTAGTAACTCTATTGCAATTTCTAGCTTCTCTTTTTTTATGTTGTTTCTTTCTTCTTGTTTTTTAGTTTTTGGTTCAGCTTTTCTAATATTTTCCAATGTTTCCCTCTTTTTTTGTAGTGATTTTTCAAATGTTTTTGGAACCGTTTTCTTATGATTACACATTTTTGCTGCATCTAAATTAGCTAACTTTGCATGATACAGCTTTACATAGATAGGATCTGATTTCATATTATATGTTTTCAAATACTTTTTAACAATCTTTGTCGCAATGTATGTCCTAAATACTTTAGCTGTAAGACCATTGACTATACTAGAATAATATGCATTTACATGCCTAGATGAGATTCCATGAAAAATCTCCTCATTAGATTTTTTATTTGCTATTAATTTATTTAAATTATTATAGAGCAACTTGTCACATGAATCTATAATCAAAATTGATTTCTTCCATCTTACACTGTCTTTCCCTAAAAAATTGAATTCTATTTTATTGCTTATTAATCTTATATGCTCCTTTCTTAGAGTAGTAGCTCCAACAGTATCAGTTTCGTTAGGATCTTTCTCATCACCTACTCTCATAGCAGTTCTATATATTAAATAGCATACAGTAGAAATCTTTTTATTCATAATATTATTGCTTTTCATATCTGTTGCAAGTAATTTCTTTATCTTATTGATTTGTAGAGATAATTGTGCTGCCTTATTGTACTTTGTTTTCTCCATATCCTGTTTTATTTTTGATGTATCTGATAACCATACATATTTCATTTTTTTAGTTATAAAATCCTTCCAGCTAGCTATCCACATAGAATTATTGTCATGCATTATTCTGTTCCATTTTCCTTTTGGTATTATAGCATGTTTATCAAGATTTAATGTGACAGATTTTGATGTAGTTCTTGGTTTCCATTTTCCCCTTAATGGATGTTTTCCTCTTCCAATAAATATGCCAGGAGGCTCCATCATATAATTCGCAATTTCTACTTCTTTTCCATCCACAATGGCTATTCCGTATTTTTTTTTTATTTCTTCACGATCCTTTTTTCTTTTTAATGACATATTTTTTTTCTCTTCTTTTGTCATAGACTCTCTTATTCTTTTTTCTTTGTCTACTATGTAATTTGCATGTGTAAAATCAATATCAGAATAAGACATGGATCTAAACTTTTTATGTAATGTATTAATAAAGTCACGTACAAAATTTTTTTGGAATATTAGATCTTGAACATATTTTGTATCTTTCTTCTTAGCCCACTGATATATCATTTCTTCTTGCTGTAAATCAATCTTATAGCTCTCTTTTTTTATTTTAATTAATACCCCACGTGATTCAAAAGGCGGAATAAACATTATTCCATTATGCCGTAGTGTTTTCCATATCATTTCTTCTTATACATTCACTAAAAAGTAACATTGTGTATATATCAATTTAACCAATAATACATATGATTTTATGTAATCAACTAAATAAATTGTGTATATAATCAGTTTTTTTTATATTTATGCATAATACATTATAATAGTCTAAAGTATATTACATACAATTTGTCTATACTATATTATGAATTACAATAATAAAAAAATTATTAGTATTATAAATGGTATTATAGTTACATATTGTATAATTAAATAATTTATCAGTATGCATGATACCAATTATTTTTGTAATTATATGTTAAATGGTAGCATAGAAATAACTACCTAACATTTACTTAATTGTGAAGTCCACACCAAGTTTATACACAAATAAATTGTTTTGTAAATACTAAATTAGAAAATACCCAAATTATTATATGCTTACTATTATAATATACTTTTGATGCATATAGAATATGAAGAATTTGAAACAATTGAGGATATATTTATGTATATGTCGTCAGTTGCGCCACCTATGAAAAATACTATGCCAATAAGCTCGTACAAAAACCATATATTTGCATTTATTCCATTAAGTCAGTCTACTGGTGACGTATACTTATTCATATACACAAAAGGAACTTTAGACAACATAGACATAGTAGAATTCGATATCAATACAAAAAAATACAGAGTTGTAAATTCAATTGAAAGAGCAGACAAAAACTATTTTGTAATATTAAGACCAAAAAGAAATACAATAGCAGATGTTGCCTTGGACAAACTATAATCTATTTTATTTTGTATATGTTGGTGCAGTCACTGATCTTTTCCTAGCATATTTATCCACTATCTCACCTGGAGTTTTTCCATTAAATATATTTTTACACAATCCACGCAAATACCTCATAATTGCCCACGTTCCAACTTTTAAAAGTCCATACATGAATATTTTCATAGTATGGCCATATGTTTTGTTTCTTAATATTATTGGTATTATATCATTTATCACACGTAGATTATTTTCCCAGCATTTCCAAAATAATGTAAATTGAGATCCATTTAAGTTACCGAAATGCATTGAGTTTTTTTCACTGTAATCTTGATATAGTAACGGTGCTATTAATCCTCTGAAATCACTTAACCTGAAATCTTCGATCATGTCTATGGTATACTGTGTATCATCTGCAGCTTCATCAGGCCAGCCTATTATTATAGTTGCAGCAGGGAACCAATGGTTCTTATTTAATATTTTTGCACCTTCTCTTACTACCCATCCCCATTCATCTGTAGAAAATGGTTTTGCTTTTACACCTAAATGCTTTTTTATCATTTTAGGTGCAACTGTTTCAATACCTAGATTAGTTGCAAGCCATCTTCCATTATTATCCATACCATTGATCTTAGATATTTCCTCTATTAGTTTTTGATCAGCACACACAGCTGAAAATGTCATGTGAGTTGTACCTATAAAGTTAGGTCCTAACGATTTTAATTCTTTCCATAACTCAACTATTGCATCATAATTTGGTTGAAAATATTTACTTTCACAACCATAAAGTAACATTTCATCTGAATGAAGCCAAATAGAATCAAATCCATACTTAAGATTTATACTTGACTCCAGTTTTAATCTGTCAACTGGTAAGTCTTTCTTAGATCTTTTATTAACGTCACAAAAATCACATCCTCTTCCGCATCCCCTCATAGCTTCTACTAAAGAGTTAACAGTAGGACCTTTGATCACTGGTATATTTTGTATGTCTTTAACAGCACAGTGTATTAATTCTTGTACATTTCCTTTTTCTAGGTCCTGAAATAAACCTAATGCCAATTCGTCTGCCTCTCCCATCACAACAGTATCAATCCCATGTATCTTCATTCTACCGGATTTAGCTAACTCCCACGCTCCATTCCCTCCAACAACAACACGGAAATCATATTTCTTTTTTAGTTGTATTATTTTTGCACACATTTGTTTAAATTTCATCGCTACATACGATAATTTTTCTGGTGACATAGTAGTAGTTACAGGTGCCATTCCAAGAGGATCCATCACATTAATTCCTACTACTTTAGTATTATGATCCACTGATCTTTCCAAATAATCAGGATTTGCTATAAGTACGTCGTTTTTATTATATCCTTTTAGTAAAGCAGCTTCTATCCTCCTTAAACCAATTTGGGCTACTTTAGCCTCGCCAGTGGTAGAATCAGTTTCCACAGCAGGACAAAACACTTTATCAAAAACCCATTCTGGCAGAACTTCATATGGCCCGCAAGCTATGAAACCATACAAAAAATTTCCTCTATAATTAGTCATTAAACTTCGATCTGCAGTTAAGACTATTCTCTTGCCGTTCACCAATACTCTCCTATTTTAAATTATATAAATCATTTACGAGCCCATGATTTATTTCTAGCTTTTAAAAGAAATAACGTAATGGAACCAAGATATGATCACGAAGAATACCATTTTAAAGAATCTAACGTTGTACGTGATTTTGTATTTGGATTTGGTGACGGTATTAATACCACATTAGGAATTGCAGCTGGTGTTGGTGGTGCAGATGTTTCATCAGATATAGTAATACTTGCAGCATTAGTAGGAATGTTTACTGGTGCAAAAGCTATGGCAGTTCAGAATTATCTAGCTGTAAAATCACAACATGAGCTATTGAAATCAGAAATAAGTAGAGAAAAATGGGAGATTGAAAATAGATCAGAAGATGAAGAAAAAGAAATAAGAGAAATTTATAAATTGAAAGGTTTTCTTGGAAAAGATCTCGATATGATAGTAAATAAAATAACTTCAGATAAAAAAGTTTGGTTAGATACTATGCTAACAGAGGAACTAAATCTTAACTTAGATATAATAGGTACACCACTAAAAAGTGCACTTGTGATGTTTTTTGCTTTTTTAGTTGGAGGTATGTTGCCTATAGCCCCATTTTTTTTAAGTAGTGGATCTAATGCACTATTTCTTGCAATAGGAATAAGTCTCGTATCCTCATTTGTTGTTGGTTCAATAAAATCAAAAATAGCTAAAACTAATATTATTAAAGGAGGTTTAGAGATGGCAGGATTAGGTACTGGGATTGCATTGATTGGATATGGTATTGGAAACGAGTTAGCCAATTTGGGAATAATCAACGTATGATGCTGTTTTTATTTGCAATGTTTGATGCTACAGCACCTGCACCTATCCCATTATCTATATTTACTACCGCTAATCCCAAAGAACAACATTGTAACATGGAGACTAATGCAGATACTCCTTTTCCACCATACCCATAGCCTACTGAAGTAGGAACACCTATAACAGGAATATCTACCAACGAAGATACAACAGATGCTAGTGCTCCTTCCATTCCAGCAACTACTATTACTGAATTTACATCACTTTCTATTAGTTTTTTAATAACTGGAAAAAGACGATGGAGTCCAGCTATCCCTACATCATAACTGCAAACACATTCGCAGTTCATGGCTTCGCACATCAATCTGGCTTCCTCAGCTATACCTATGTCAGAAGTACCAGCACTTAAAATACCAACTTTCCCGCAATTATTCTTAAGTGTATTCCTGTAAACTAAAACCGATGTTGAATTTTTGCCACTTTTGATTTTTAGTTTGTTTTTTTTCACGTAATTTATAATAGTTGCATAATCTTCTTTTTTGATACGTGAAATCAATACTGAATCAACTCTTTGTAATAATCTCTTTACTATATTTTTTATTTCTGAAATCTGTTTTTTTTCTGCAAATATCACTTCAGGTATTTTTCTTCTATTTTTACGTCCAAGATCAAGTTTTACAGTATTATCAATTTCCTCAATAGCATATATTGATAATAATTTTTTAGCTTCATCTACGGCAATTTTTCCATCTTTTAGATAATTTAAAATGTCATCTAGTTCCAATATAACTAATCTTCTTAATTTAGTTAAAAATTTAATTATATTTTTATTGTTGATATTGCATTTTTTATGTTTTCTACTGATTTTTTAAAAAAATATTTTTCATTACGGTTTAAATCAAGCTCGATTATCTTTTCTATGCCATTTTTACCAATAATTGCTGGTATCCCCACAGAAATACCAGAATAACCATACTCACCATCAATATATGTAGATACTGGGATTATTTGTTTTTTATTTCTTATTATTGACTCAACAATTGTGCATATAGCATCTGCTGGGGCATATATAGTAGCACCTTTTAACTCTATTACTCTAGCAGCAGACTGTCTAGTGTCTTTTATTATACTGTCCAACTTTTCCTGTGATAAAATACTTTCTAAAGGTATCCCACCTATCGTTGAAAACCTTGTCAATGGTAACATATTTTCTCCATGCTCTCCAATTACTAACGCATCTATAGATGAATTGGAACATCTGGTAGCTGTATGGATTAATTGTTTAAATCTTGATAAATCAAGCATATTACCCATCCCAAACACTCTTTTTTTTTCAAATCCAGAAACTTTGTATACTACATATGTGATTGGATCTAATGGATTGGTTACAGGTATTAAAATAGATTCACTAGAATATCTCCTTACGTTTTCTACTATCTCTTTTATTATTTTTGTATTTGTGTTAAGCAAATCTAATCTAGTCATTCCTGGTTTTCTACCACTCCCTGCGACTATTATTATTATGTTAGAATTTTTAATATCTTCATAATTGCTAGAACTTTTGATCTCAACATCTATTCCTTGTGCAGATAACATATGATTCAAATCTAGTGATTCTCCTTGTGCTAACTCTTTTACTACATCGATCAACATGATCTGGTCATCAAGCTTTTTTAGCGCAATAAAAAGTGCGGTACACGCACCAACTTTTCCAGATCCAATTATTGTAATCATGCATCTTATTGTAATGGTAGTTAATTAAATTTAATTACTATTAGACAGAATTATATTCAATTTTGTTATTTTCATTTTTTAATGGTTGTTTTTATAGACCCACAAATAGCTGGCATCTCTGGAGATATGATTCTATCTGCATTAGTGAGTATAGGAGCAAATAAATCTAAGATCATAGACGGAATTCATACAATTGAAAACTATATAAATTCTAATATAAAATATATTGATTTTGATAAAATCATAAAACATGGGATATCGGCAACTAAGATGACTCTTGATTATAGTGATATTACCCATAAACGTAAAGGAATAGAAATTAAAAAATCCATCGAATCTGTATCTAATAAAATAGGATTATCTGAAAAAGCTATTGTTTTTTCACATAATGCAATTGATACAATAATCTTAGCTGAATCAAAAATACATGGAATCCCAATGGATTCTGTTTATCTACATGAAGCATCAGGAATTGATACAATTGTAGATATAATAGGAACTGCAATAGCACTTGATGATTTGAATTTTATTAATGACAAGATAATTACTGCGCCAGTAGCTGTAGGAGGTGGTACGGTTACATTTTCTCATGGAGTGACAACTAATCCGGCAAATGCAATTCTTGAAATATTTAAGAATACAGAAATTCCAATATTCGGAGGTAGTATAAAAGGTGAACTGACAACACCTACAGGAGCAAGTTTACTTACTAGTATGACTAAATCCTGTCTAGAATACTATCCATTTATGAAAATAAAGTCTGTTGGTTATGGTGCGGGTGAAAAAGATTTTAGTGGATTTTCAAACGTTTTAAAGATTGTTTATGGTGAACCAATACACAATCTTGAGCGTAATTTTGTAAAAATTATAGAAACTAATGTAGATAACATATCTGGAGAAATTATAGGTGATACGATAGAAAAAATAATGATGTGTGGAGCAAAAGACATAACAATTACACCGGCATTAACTAAAAAAGGACGCCCAACTAATATTATATCAGTTATATGTGATTCCACATCAATTAATACAATATTGAATTTATTAATAACAGAAACAGAAACACTTGGTGTACGTATACGTACATCAGAAAGATTAGTTTTACATAGAAAAAATATTGTTGTTCCAATTATTATAGATGGAAAAAAATTTAAAATACATTGTAAAACATCACCATATAATAATTATTTTAAAATAGAACATGATGATATAAAACAAATTTCTAACAATATAAACAAATCATTAATTTATACAGAACAATTGGTTAAGAATATGGTAAACAAAAACTTGAAATGACTGAATTATCAAAGTTAACAAAGTGGTTTGCTAATAAAGGTAAGGTTATTGTCGCGTTGTCAGGTGGAGTAGATAGTGCATTGGTTGCGTATGCAGCATTTAAAGAATTAGGAGATTTAGCAATAGCTGTAACAGCCAAATACGAATCTCTTTCCTATGATGAGCTAACATCTGCAAAATACATCTGTTCTGAGATAGGAATAAAACAAATAGTAATAACATACAATGAGCTATACAATAAAAACTTTATACGTAATGATAAAAATAGATGTTTTTATTGCAAAAATGAACTTGCGCAATATTTACAAAAACTAGCTGCAGTGTATAGTGTTGATACCGTTGTTGATGGCACAAATATTGATGATTATGATGATTATCGACCTGGGATCAAGGCAATAATAAATAATAGGATACGTAGTCCGTTAGTGGAAATTAAATTTACTAAGAAACAAATTAGAGACGAAGCTAAACTGGCAGGTTTATCAGTTTATAATAAACCATCAGATTCATGTCTATCTTCTAGAGTACCATGGAACAAATCAATAACAAAAGAAAAACTTGTGAGAATAGAGCTAAGTGAAACCATTATAAAACAAATAACAGATGTAAAACAAGTAAGGGTTAGAGATATCGATGGTACTGCAAAAATAGAGGTCGCCATAGATGAATTAAGATTATTAACTAATAAAAAATTAGATTTCATAACACAAAAATTGAAGCTGATAGGTTTTTCGTCAGTTGCTATAGATCCTGATGGATATAAACCAGGAAAGATTAATTCGATCTAACTTGATTTATCTAGATAATGCGTCATCAACATCAATATGCGATGATATAATTGATGAAATGGTGCCATTTTTTAGTAAACAGTACGGTAATCCATCATCAATACACCAATTAGGCAGATTTGCTAATAATGCAATTGAAAATGCTAGAAAAAAAATAGCTGATCTCATAAATGCGGATCAACATGAAATATATATTACATCTGGTGGCACTGAATCAAATAATGCAGCTATATATGGAATAACACACCAAAACAAAAAGAATCATGTAATCGTATCATCAATAGAACATGATTCTATACTTCAGCCTTGTAACGAATTAGAAAAAGATGGATTTAAAATTACATATTTAAAAGTTGATAGCAATGGAATTGTAAATCCAAGAGATGTAAAACAGGCAATCACAAATAAAACTTGTTTAGTAAGTATAATGTTTGTAAATAATGAAGTAGGAACAATTCAACCAATATATGATATATCTGAAATATGCAATATAAACAATGTATTATTCCATACTGATGCGGCACAATCTGTAGGAAAAATATGTATAAATGTTAAAAATTCAAAAATTAATATGCTTACAATATCATCACATAAAATAAATGGGCCTAAGGGAATAGGAGCACTTTATATAAAAAATGGGACTAAAATATCTCCATTTTTATTAGGTGGTGGACAAGAAAATGGATTTAGATCTGGAACTGAAAACGTTGCAAGTATAGTTGGATTTGGAAAAGCATGTCAACTAGCAAAAAAAAATATGTTGCAAAACTTCATACATCTGAACTCACTAAAAAATAATTTAATACTGCATATTATTAAAGAGATCCCTGGAGTAATACTTAATGGTCACGATAGATTAAGAGTATCTAATAATGCTCACTTTTCATTTCTTGGGATAAATGGTGAGGATCTTCTTATAAAGTTAGATGAAAATGGAGTTGCTGCATCTACTGGATCTGCATGTGCGGCAAATAAAAAACGATCTTCACATGTGTTAAAAGCAATGGGATTATCATACGAAGAAATCAATAGCTCATTGAGGTTAACAGTTGGCATATTGAATACTAACAATGAAATAATAAAAACAGTGAAAATATTGAAAAAAGTAGTTAAAGAGCTTAGAAATTTTTCTTCGCTTAAATATAAATACCAATTCTGAATTTATTAGATTTGCAAAATTATTATTTACTTTCAATTGTTGATGATACGGCTCTCTTTAATTCATCATATGACTTGTTTTTAAAATCTATGTCCAAAGATTTTGCAATAGTCTCAAGTTTTTGTCTATTATTGCTAACAGGGCTCTTTACATTAATAGTCTGATTTGATACGTCGTTCAACTTGTCTTGTAAATCTTTTTTTGTTTTGTTATATTCTCTAATCCATACTCCAATCTTTTTGGATATTACTGGTAATTGATCTGTACCAAAAATTAAAATTAACATTATGAAAATAATCACAATCCACTCCATTCCTATTATGTTTAATATATATTGCATCGATCAAGACTATTAGTACATAAAATTAAACATTTTGTATTATTAATATATTGGATAACTATAGTTACATACAATTATCAATTACATAAATCTGGCCATATTTTATTGATACTGCATTATTTGTATGCAGTAATCATTATTGATCCACCAATCAAAATTTTGTTAAATATTACTTTAGAAAATTTTTTTTTGAGTAATGATACTAATGTTTTATTTGTTAACCATTTTTTATATGTTCCATATATCATTCTAAATCTTATACCAGTTTTCCCGCCTATTATAAGTGCGATTATTGGTAATAACATATACAAATAAAACATTATTCCCGTACGAATAACTACATTATCAGGCTTTCCTAAATCTACAATAACCCACTTTCCATTTTTTTTTAATATTCTATGTACTTCAGAAATTGTAGTATTGATGTTTAATGCATCACGTAGTGAGTATCCGCATAACACAACATCAAATTTTTCATTTTGAATAGGCATGTATTCAAAAACACCACATATTTTTGGTGTATTGTAAAAATACATCGAACTCCTCTTTAACATTGGTAACAGCGGATCAAATAATGTTATATTTACATTACTAACCATGGTTACTGCAGTTTTTGACATGTTGCCGAAACCTGATCCCATATCCAATATGTCATCACCGCATTTTACATTACCATCAATTCCATTAACACGACACCACTGGTCCTTACCAAATGAAATATAAAAATTTACCTTGTCGTAGATCGGTATTATTTCGCTTAGTGCCCCAAGTACCTTCCCCCAATATTCTTTTTCTAAACCCATCGCATTAAAAAGTAATTAATTATTATTGTATATTCCTGTCATGTAGATACATCATCAAATTTTTGTATATTTTCTTGAATGCATTTCTCAAGTTCACTTTTATCAAGAGTTTCAAACATATTTTTATCATTTTTAATGCATGCCATTTTTATGTTGTTTATATTTTTTTTTTCTTTATTTTTTAGATTTATTGCTAACACAGAAAGTGCAGCTGCTTCTGTAAAACTAACATCTGTATTATAGTTGTTTTCAAAAAACTTAGTAACTTCATCAGAATTAGCTCCTATCGCAACTGCAGCATATGGTACATAGATCCCACTAGGGTCAGTCATGTATACTGAACTTCCTTTTTGATCTACACCAGCGATGATTAAAGCTACACCATATGGCCTTACACCAGAATACTGTGTATATTTATGAGACTGATCAGCCAGATATTTTGCTATTGTTTCTACTTCTGTAGGTTCATCGTAGTTTATTTTATTTCCTTGTGAAAAAAATCTTGCGTTATCAACTTGAACACGTGCATCTGGTATATACCCAGCTGCAGCTATGCCTATATGTCGATCAACCTGAAAAATTTTCTGAGTTATATTAGATACCTGTAATGTTCGTGGCTTTTCTTCTACAGCCAATATTATACCGTCATTATTTTTTATACCTATTGCAAGTGTACCTCGTTTTACAGTTTCGATCGCATATTCAACCTGGTATATCCTACCGTCAGGAGAATACATAGTGGGTGTCATATCATAACCTCGTGAAGACATCAAGTCATCTTTAGATTTTTTCTAGTTAATTTAAGGGTTATTTTTATTTTAACTATACATTAGACAGACTGTTATAATAAATTCATGGCCACATGCCCTTAGCATTCATTGCATCTACTACTCTGCCTACAGCTAACGCCATAGCTGCTTTTCTCATATCTACTTTATGTATTTTTGAAAAAGTTAAAACATCATTGAAACTAGTAATAATCTTTTTCTTCATTTTATCAACTATTTCGTCATACTCCCAATAATATCCTATATTATTTTGTATCCATTCAAGATATGATATATACACACCGCCAGAATTTGCTAGTATATCTGGTATTGTGATAATATTATTATCATACAACACAGTATCAGCACTATGTGACGTAGGACCATTAGCAGCTTCTGCAATAATTTTACATTTTATATTATTAACGTTTCTAGTGGTTATTTGATTCTCTAATGCTGCAGGAACTAGTACATCGCATCTAGTTTCAAGTAACTCTTCATTAGTAATTTTTTTGCTGTCAGTAAATCCTAAGACAGTCTTATTTTTGTATTTATATTCAATTAATTTTTTTGAATTTAATCCTTTTTTATTTATTATTGCACCTTTTGAATCACTAACCGCGATTATTTTAGCTCCAATATCATCCAAATATTTAGCAACAAAAATTCCAGCATTACCAAACCCCTGAATGACCACAGTTGATTTACTTATATTTAATTTAATGGATTTTCCAGCTTCTCTTATGCAATATACACACCCAAGCCCAGTAGCAACATCTCTGACTAATGAACCACCAATAACAATTGGTTTACCAGTAACAACTCCAGGTTCGTATGTGCCATGCAACTTACTAAAAGTATCCATTATGTATGCCATCTCTCTTCCAGAAGTATAGACATCTGGAGCAGGTATATCTTTTCTAGGACCTATCACCTCTCTTATTGCAAATGTAAATCTACGGGTTATCCGTTCTACCTCTACATCACTTAGTCTTTCCTTTTTAGGGTTGACAAAAATACCTCCTTTGGCACCTCCTAATGGTATATTAATAATAGCACATTTCCATGTCATCCATGCAGATAATGCCATTACTTCATGTTCCATGTACTCTATCCCACCTTTTGGATCAAAAAATCTAATACCGCCTTTGTAAGGACCACGATCATTATTATGTTGACATCTAAATCCAGTAAAAACTCTGATTTTACCATTATTCATTTTTACAGGTATTTTAACTCGTAGCATTTTATCAGGTTGTATCAAATAATCTATTATACCATCATCAAGTTTCAATAATTTACATGCATCACGAATCTGCTCTACTGCATTACTCCATGGATCCAAAGCCACCAACTACTAAGATATCTTTTTATAATATATTTAAATCTGTTTATAATCTTACATATAATTAACAACCGTGTTTAATATGTCAGCAGTTAATGCATCATTTTTTATTTAACAACATAATAAAGCGGCATTATAGATACAATAAATATGATAAAATATCAGGAGACTATCTAATAATATTTTAGAATTAATAGTGCTTAGTTACATACAAAAATATATCTAGATTATTATGATTTATTTTTTTGTAGAAAATTAAAATCATTACAATTTTTTTAACTGTACTTAATTAAATTACATGTATAAACTAGTATTAAAGTGTCAATACATATGACGAGTATTGTCGTACGATCCTTGTTTACTATATCTACATTATTATAAAAATTAAAAAATTTATTTTATATAGATTATACTTATTTTGTATCCAGTATGTAATAAAAAAACTAACTCACAAAACATAACTATAAACATAATCTAAAAAACATATACATGATCAGTAAGTCTATGTACATGATATCTACTATAAATGATTAATGTCATGTGTTTGTTTTTAGATATCAAGATAACACAATAAATAAAAAACGAAGAGTATTACTTTAAATATAAATTAAATTGCATACCAAAGAAGGCATACATAAAAAATTGATATAAAACTATTTTATATTAAATCAATTAAAATTCTGGATATGTAAGTACAAGATTTTAGTTATTAGTTAAAGTTTAAATATAGATCTATTGTTTGTTCGATAATCATGGATTTTGTTAAAAAAATTTTTGATGACACAATAAAAACTGATCATAAAATCATAACAGAGAATCTGTCTAAATCAATTCTTGCAAAATATAATATTAAAGTTCCAGAGCATGTAATTGTAAAATCGTCAGTTGATGCTGTAAAAGTAGCAAAAAAAATAGGTTTTCCACTAGTAATGAAGATTGTGTCCCCACAAATACTTCATAAAACAGATGTTGGTGGTGTAAAAACTGGAATTAATAATCTAACAGACGTTAAAAAAATATTTAATGTTATGTATTTCAAAAAATATAAAAATAAAAATCGTAATGTTGTTTTAGATGGAATTTTATTAGAAAAGATGGTTCCTAGTGGAATTGAACTTATAGTAGGTCTGAAAAATGATCCTCAATTTGGACCAGCTATCATGATTGGACTTGGAGGAATTTTCACAGAAATATTAAAAGATGTTTCTTTTAGATTGCTTCCTATTACTGTCAATGATGCAAAATTGATGATTGAAGAATTAAAAGCCTCAAAATTATTGAAAGGTTATCGTGGAAGTGTTCCAGTTGATATTAATGTACTAACTACACTACTAAAACAAATTAGTAAATTTGGTATTGATAATGCAGATTATTTTGAAAGTGTAGATTTTAATCCAATAGTTTTTTATCATAAATCATATTATGTTGTTGATGCAAAAATAATACTAAATAAAACAATTAAAAAAAATTCAATATCGAAGATTAAGCCAAATTCTCTATATATGGAACAATTTTTTACACCCAGATCAGTTGCACTAGTAGGAGCATCATCTACTAAAGGGAAGATTGGTAATTCTGTACTTGATAGTTTAGCAAAACATGATTATGATGGAAAAATTTATCCAATAAATCCAAAGCAGGATGAAATATTAGGAATTAAATGTTACCCTTCAATAGAAAAAGTTCCTGGAAAAATAGATTTGGTTGTTATTTGTATAGACCTCTCTATTATTCCACCAATAATTCAATCATGTGCTAGAAAAAGTATTCACAATGTTGTTATTGTATCTGGTGGCGGAAAAGAACTAGGAGGAAAGAGAGCTGTATATGAAGCTGAGATTAAAGAACTGGCTAAACAAAATAATATCAGGATAATAGGTCCCAATTGCATTGGCATGTTTAATGCAGCAAATAGATTAGATTGTGCATTTCAAGGACAAGAAAGAATGCTACGTTCTAAACTTGGTCCAGTTGCATTTTTATCTCAGAGTGGAACAATGGGAATTAGCTTCCTAGAAACTGCAAATTCATTTGGATTATCAAAAATGGTGAGCTATGGAAATAGATCTGATGTAGATGAAGCAGATATGATATGGTATCTTTCTGACGATCCACAAACTAAAGTAATCTCATTATATGTTGAAGGTTTTGGTGACGGCAGAAAATTTATAAATACAGCAAAACGTGTAATGAATGCAAAGAAAAAACCTGTAGTTATATGGAAGAGTGGTAGAACATCTGTAGGAGCAAGACAGGCTGCATCACATACAGGCTCGTTAGGAGGATCTAATAAAATTATTATGAGTGCATTTAAACAAGCTGGAATTATTTCTGCTGATAGCTATCAAGAACTTATTGGAATAGTAAAGGCTTTATCTTGGCAACACCCATCAAAAGGAAATCATATTGCATTATGTAGTAATGGTGCAGGGCCTATGATTAATGCTATTGATCATTTTGAACGGTTTAATCTTAAACTTGCTAACGTAAGCCTAGAAACACTTAAAAAAATGAAGTCTCGTTTTCCTACAACATATGTAATTGGAAATGGAAATCCAATAGATGTAACAGGAGGAGCTACTGCAGATGATTATAGATTTACAATACAACAATTTATGAATGATCCAAATGTAGACATAATAATGCCGTGGTTTGTATTTCAAGATGATCCACTAGATGAAATTATTGTACAATATCTATCAGAGTTTAATAATAAGAAACCATTACTTGTTGGAGGAAATGGTGGACCGTATACTCAAAAGATTTCTAATCTAATTGAAAAAAAACATGTGCCAGTATATGATGATATAAGGACATGGGTAGCAGCTGCCTCAGCATTATCAAAATGGGGAAAATTTAAGTAACATTTAATTTATATTCTAGATGAAATTTTGGTATGCCATTAGTTTTAACTACAAAGTCTGATGGGGTATGTGTTGTGAAAATAAATAGACCTGATAAACTTAATGCAATTAACATGGATGTTGCAAATGAATTAATTACTTTGATTAAAAATATTAATAATGATGCTAGTATAAAAGTTATTATTATTACTGGTGAAGGCAATAAGGCATTTTCTGCAGGTGCAGATATAGAATACATGTCGAAAATTTCAGCTGATGAATCAGAAAAATATGCAAAATTAGGGCATCTTTTAACTAACACTGTAGAAAATGTTAATCAGCCTACAATAGCTGCAATAAATGGATTTGCGTTAGGTGGTGGATGCGAACTTGCATTATCTTGTGACATTAGAATTGCATCTAATACGTCTAAAATGGGTCAACCTGAAGTCACTCTTGGCATACCTCCTGGATGGGGTGGTACACAACGTTTAACAAAAATAGTTGGTATGGCTAAGTCAAAAGAACTTATTTTTACTGGTAGTTTAATAAATGCTGATGAAGCTAAAGAAATAGGGCTTGTAAATAAAGTAGTTGACTTATCTACACTGATTGATGAAACAATGCATATAGCAAAAAAAATTGCTTCTAATTCTGTAATGGGTGTACGTATGGCAAAATTTGCAATTAATAAAGGTAGTAACATTGATCTATATTCAGGCTTAAGCGTTGAACTACTTTCATGGAGAAATTGTTTTACACATAACGACAGAAAAGATCGTATGACTGCATTTATAAATAAGTTGAAAAAGTAAGCATGGTTTATAGTTATAAATTATTACATGAAAAGATTATTATAACTAAATAACAACATTGTACATATAATGATTGTTGGTAATGAACAAAAAATTATTACTGTTACAGCAAAAGCTGCACAAAAAATACATGAATTTATGAAGAATGAAAAAGATAATCCAGAATATTTGAGAGTTTATGTACAAGGCGGTGGATGTTCCGGTCTTTCATATGGGATGGGCTTTGAAACAAAACCAGATGATGACGACAAGATAATTGAAGAGGAAGGAGTAAAACTGCTTGTTGACAGCTATAGTGAAGAGCATTTGAAAGGCGCAAAAGTAGATTATGTTGAAAGTCTTATGGGTTCTGGGTTCAAGATAAATAATCCTAATGTAACAAAAACATGTTCCTGTGGGAATTCGTTTAATGCCTAATAGTGACTTCTTAATTGCTTGACATATCTCTGGATAAAATACTAAAGTTATTTCGTACTTAATTGTATCTTCACTATTCTCAATTACTAATACGGTCATTTGATAATTAATGAGTTGTTAATATATTGCCGCAATCAGGAATTGTTAAATATAATGTTAAATTGTCATTTGAAGTTGATGGGTTAGTAGAACGTGCTGATATAATAGGTGCAATATTTGGTCAAACAGAAGGATTGTTAGGACCTGAGATGAACCTTAATGAGTTACAAAGAGTATCGAAAGTAGGTAGAATTGAGGTAACTTCAACATCTACCACCAATACAACAGCAGGCGGTGCATTAATACCGATGAGTACTGATATAGATACATGTGCATTACTTGCAGCTGCGGTTGAAAGTATAGATAAAGTGGGACCTTTTGATTGTGTTTTTAAATTAGTATCAATTGATGATGTAAGAGCATCTAAAAAAGATGATATAGTTAGACGTGCAAAAGAGATCAAACGAAAGTGGTCAACTAAAACAATTAGTGAAGGTGATACAATGCTAAAAGTAATACATAATTCAAATACTGCTAAACTAGTTACATATGGAAAAGAAAAACTACCATGCGGTTCCGGCATATTCAATTCAACTTGGATAATACTAGTAGAGGGTAGGGCAGACGTAATAAACCTACTAAGATCAGGATATGATAATGTGATTGCAATAGAAGGTACTAAAATCGATGAATCAATAAAAGATCTATGTACTTCAAAAGAAAAAGTTATTGCATTTCTAGACGGTGATAGATCTGGCGGATTTATTCTAAAAGAACTAAAATCTGTCGTCAATGTGGATATTGTGCATAGAGCATATGATGGATTAGAAGTAGAAGATTTGACACCACAACAAATAGTTGATATTCTTAAGAACACTGTAATGGAAATAGGTAATACTAAGTCTACACATTATAACACTGATGATAAATCAATTATTGAAATAGTATCAAAAATATACCGTGATTTGAACGAAACATTAGAAGCTGTAGCAATAAATGCAGATCAAAAGGAAATATTTAAAGTACCGATAAGCGAGCTTGTGAATAAACTTTCAACACATTCTGGAATTAAATATCTTATTTTGGATGGTATCATTACACAAAGATTACTAGATAGTGCTAGACGTGCTGGTGTTGATTATGTAGCAGGGCATAGAATTACAAAATTAACAAATAGAGATGGAATAAATCTTAAAACATTTACAGAATTAGGAATAACATAGGTTCCTATGGACGATCTCAAGATACAACATATACTTACTTTAACTCAATTATTGGTGATGGGTGCAAAATATAATTTCATATCTATTACTACTGCATCTCTTGGAAAATATATAAATAAGTCTCAGCAAACTGCGTCACAACATCTCACTTTATTAGAACAAAATGGATTTATAGAACGTATAATAAGAGGTCGAACGATATACACAAAAATCACTAACGAAGGTTATTCTGAAATAGACAAGCTTTATTTATTACTTAAAAATAGCCTCGGATCTATTATTTCATACATAGAATTAAAAGGTGTCATAGTATCAGGAATAGGAGAAGGTGCATATTATATGTCATTAAGAGGATATACTGATCAATTTAAATCAAAAATAGGCTATATCCCGTTTCCAGGTACTTTAAATATAAAACTATATGAAAGAAAGTATATTGAATCAATTACACAATTTAGTAAATTTAATGGAATTATAATTAATGGATTTTCTGATGATAAAAGAACATATGGTTGGGTAAAATGTTTTAATGCCATACTTAATAAATCAATAAAATGTAATTTAATATTTCTAGAAAGAACACATCATGATAAATCAATCATAGAGATAATATCAAAAAATAATATACGTAAAACCATTAAAATATTAAATGGATCCAAAATCACAGTAAAAATTACAGTGCCAAGCTAGATTCCATAAATTTTTTCGTTGTATTCCTTTTCAATATTTGAGCTAGAAATTTCTGGAATTGGTGATTGTAGCCTCACAACTTTGATATCCAAATTTAATTTTTTGCATCCTTCTAGTATAGATTTTTCTTGGTGAATTTGATCATAACCTAATGCAATAATCTTAGGCTTTACAAGTCTTACTGTTGTAAATATATTTTTTTTGTTACCAATTAAACAAACATCGACCATCTTTAATGAATTTACCAATATTTTTCGTTGTTCTTGATTATGCAATGGTATTTTTTTTTTCATTTGTAAACTCATAGCATCAGTAGCCACTACAACAACTAGGATATCGCCTAGTAGTTTTGCAGAATTTAATGTGTATATATGTCCAGGATGTATTATATTAAAAACCCCACCAACTAATACCACTTTTATAGAAGATCTGCCTAAGTCTGTAAGAGTTTTTCTATCATTTTTAATAAACCCATTTTTTATAAGTTGATCTAATTGTATGTCAGTACATTTAGGTGTATTTTTTTGCATGCTTGCACTATTTTTACTATGTTTTGTTAGTGATGCAATATACATAGACGATATGACACTATTGTAAGATTTATTCAATTTTATTACACTTTATAAATAACTTATTTGTAAAATCTTTTTAAATCTTACATTTCACTAATAATTTTTAGGGCATCAATAAGCCCATCAGCATACCCTATACTTAATATCCCTATTTCATCATAGCCTTTATCAAAGAATTGTTTTGCATCTTTTGCATATAATTCCGCATTCTCTAATATGCGCAAAGATTTTTGGTCCCTACACCGTGGTGTAACTTCTTTTAATGCTCTATTTAATATGATGCTATACTTGTCTAATAATTGTTTTGAAATTTTTTCTAATCTAATTGAATTTTCATATGGTTCATCAATACATGTAGACATGGTTTTAATTGCATCATTTTCAGTAAAATGCAGAGAACCTAATATAATTATACTATGAGGGTAATTTTTAAAATCAACTTTCATGAGACTTGATATTTTACCAGATATAATTGTTTGATTTTTGAATCCTACTCTAGATGCAACTATTGCATATGTTGACTTGTTTATAATTTTTCTTTTTTGTTCTGCCTCAACTAATAGCAAATTTTGTAGTGCATTTTTAGGATCAAGGAAAAACTTTTTATCATATTCAAATTCAAGAAGTAAAACTGTGTGATTTCCTTCTATCATATTTTTATAAATCACATAGTACGGAGTTGTAGCCATTTTTGATTCTTTCATTATTGTTGTAACTCTTCCAATTTTGTAATAGTGTAATCCACATTCGCCAATTATTGATGGTATTGACGATGATGCATGAACTGTAATCGTTTTGATTTTTTCTCTCATTGCTCTAACTCTTAGTTCTATGTGCGTAGTAGCCGTGTATGGGTCTCCATAAGATAGTAGTGACACAACATTATTTCTAGATCTATCTAAAATTTCATTACCATCTTCAAATATCCACCTCTCCCCTAATTTAAATTTCCCAGTAATACATTTTTTTATTTTTATAATATCGTAACCATCGATCGGACTCGTAAATAGATCTAGATATACATATTGTGAGTGTTTTATAGTTTCTAATGCCGATAATGATAACGAATCATATCCTGATATTCCAATCCCTACAAAACATAACATTCACTTTATTTTATCATGTAATCTTTTTAAGTGCTGCAGTGTTTTTTTGATAACTTCTATGCTTTTTAAATAATCGCTGATTAGTATTTTTTCATTTAGTGTATGTGATTCATGTGGATCCCCAGGACCATAAGACACTATTGGTATATTGATCTGGTTTCCGATCATATTCATGTCCCCAGTACCTGTTTTCCTAATTAGTACTGGTTTAGAATGTACCACGTCAACTATCCCTAGTGTAAAAGCTCTTACCAACGTAGAATTATGAGACGTTTCAAACGGTTCAGTTTCATCTAATATAGAATAAAATATCTCTACATTGCGTTCCTTGGAGATATCAGTAATAGTAGTTGATAACTTTTCCTCAATTGTTTTACAACTCATATTTACAGGAATTCTGATATCCATAGTAACATAACATTCCTTTGGTGTAACATTATGACTGCTACCACCTTTAATTTCAGTAATTGTTGCAGTTATTATCAGCGTCTTTTTTTTATTTATTTGATCCATCTCTAGTATTTTTTTTAGTTTTTGTGAGATGATGATTGATTCTTCTATTGCATTTTTGGAAAGCCATGGGGCACTTGCATGAGAGCTACTCTTCACGTTTATTCTAAGATTTATTGCAAGTCTGCCTTTGTAAGAAATAGTAATTTGTTTTAAATTACTAGGCTCTCCAAATATTGCATAATTTATGTCATATTTTTGTTTCATAATATTCTTTATTCCAGTAGCATTACCTTCTTCATCAACAGACCCCACAAATGTAATGGTGCCTACATTATCAATAGATGCAGCTGCAAGTAACATGGCTACTAGAGATGCTTTTGCATCTGACGCACCTCTTCCATATAGAACATTATCTTCTTTTCTAACTTTTATCTCTCCAGGAACTGTATCCATATGCCCGCACAGCAAAACTTTAGGAGAACCAGTTCCTTTTACAGCTATCAAATTTCCTACATCATCCATACTAATACTATCAAATCCTAAATCATCGCATTTTTCTGCAAGGAAATCTGCCATGGGTTTTTCTCTAAGTGAGGGAGTATACAATCTTAATGCTTTTTCTAACAACTTCACCGAGAATTGTGTGTTTACCGTGATTGCAGAGTTCAATTTTTATCTTTTAAAGCTTTTTACATAGTTAACTATTAATGATGGAATATCGACGTTGCATACCTCTACAGTATTTTTATACTCTGTAGTATTATTTATTTCATGAACCAATAACCCATTGTCAATGCTTTCCATAAGATCTATTCCCACTATCTGACCTTGTACCGCATTTTTAGCTTTAAAACATATGTGTTCCAATTCATTGGTGACCTTGCATTCCTCTGCTTTCCCACCTAATGCCATATTAGTCCTCCAACTATTTTTTTTAGAATATCTATAAATAGCAGCAGCAACTGTATCTCCAACCATTATAACTCTTATATCACGTGGTGGTCTCTTTACAAATTCCTCTATATAATGAATTTGATATATAGGGTGAAGTGACTCTCTATTCTCTATTATACTTTCAGCTGATTCTTTATCGTTAATTTTTGCTACCATTCTTCCCCAACTACCTATCGTAGGTTTTAATATTTGGGGATATCCAAATTTTTCTAATATACTAACCGCACCATCTTTAGAAAATCCAATAGTCGCAAAAGGTGTTTTTATCCCATGTTTTTTTAAAAGCATATGTGTAAACAATTTATTGCCCGCAAAAATTGCTGTATTTAAACAATTTATTACGTTTACGTTTAAACCTTCTAATGCAGCAGTAGAATGCAAACTTCTGTAATAACTTACACATCTCTGTATTACATGACTCATTCTTACCTTCTTATCTAACTCTATAGTCAATCTCTTACAATCAATCATTTGAGCATCAACGTTATTTTTTTTGCATGATTTCAAAAGAGCTTTTTCTTCCCAACGCACATTATCATAAAGGATAGTAACTGAATTAGTCACTGTCCCCAGTCCTCTCCAACAGTTTGTGCAGGTTTTAATTCAAATCCACCAGAAATTTTCATAAGTTCAAAACTAGAACCACAATCATGACATGTCACAATTTCTCCCTCCAAAGAATTTTTTGGGACTATGATATTGAAATCACATTCAGGACAATCTGTCATTATACTAACTTTTGTATAGTCATTAATTTATGTTGCTTTTATTTTAATGGTATTTCAATAAGGTCTCCCAATCTAAGATTTTTTAAACAATTAGCTGCGTTTTTTGCTTGTTTATCACTACTTTTCACACCTAATACAGATAATAAGTATGCTGCTCCTGTTTTGCCTGCTAACTCACCAAACACGATCTTACGTTTATTGCCAACAGATCTTGGAGGTATAATTTCATAAGAATCTGGGTTCCTTAAAACTGCTGCTAGGTGTGTACCCGCTTTGTGTTTATAAGCTGATGAGCCAACTATAGGCTTAGAATCATGTGGATTAATTTTAGTATATTGTCCAATTAACCTAGATAGATCACACAACATATCCAACCTAAAATCATTGTTAGACTTGTATAAATAAACTAATGCTACAGATACCTCTGCAAGTGACGGTATTCCTGTTCTTTCTCCTAAACCATCAATAGTCGTATGAATTTGATCTGCACCTGCACTACAAGCAGCGAATGCATTTGCTAATGCAAATCCCACATCATTATGGCAATGAACATCAATAGGAGTATTAATTTGCATTCTTACATTTTTTACAAAATTATACATTCCATTGGGTAATAATATCCCAACTGTATCTGGAAGGCTTATTCTATCTACTTTCGCATTTTCTATGGCTTTACATATTTTGATTAGAAATTTAGGATCGGCCCTGCTTCCATCCTCCACCGTGAATCTAATTTTAAGATCATGTGATTTTGCATATTCTACTACTTCTACTGCTCTGTCTATCGCATCTTCTTTAGTAATCCTTAACTTGTCTCTTAAATGAATATCTGAAATTCCAAGGTATGCAGCAACCCAGACAGCGTTACATTTCAATGCAATATCTATATCACGCTTTAATGCTCTAACATGGGCTACTATATCGGCTCTTAATCCTTGTTTAATGATTGTTTTTGTGGCCTCGAAATGATCAGTTGAAACTATAGGTGAAATTTCAATTTGATTAACACCAAAATAATCAAGCATCCATGCAATCTGAATTTTTTGTTTTTTAGTAAAATATATACCTGGATGTTGTTCGCCCTCTCTTAACGTACTGTCTAAAACATTAATCTGTTTTATCTTACTATGTTTATTATACTGCATTGCATAACAATTCGGCTTATTCATGACTAATTCAGGTGTATAACAAATAAAATATAAACATAATCATCCATAATAATCGAATTTTATAACCAAATAAAATCACAGTATTTTATAATACGGTTTTAAGAATAATAACAGTATTTGTATCTGCTACACCATCTATTCTTCTTAATGAATCTATACAATTATTTATTTTTATGATATTCTCTGCATTTATTATTACTGCTATATCATATTGACCAGTAATTTCATATATGGTCTTTATGCCATTTATATGAGATAATTGTGATGAGATTTTTGATGTGTCTGCAGAAGAACTGACGCTTATTAATACTACAGCGTTTGTATTGTTATCTTCAGCTACCTCAATTGTGAATTTTTTAATAGTGCCCATATCTATAAGATTCTTCACTCTACGTCTAACTGCAGATTCTGATAGCCTTAATTTTTTACCAATATCCACAAAAGATTCTCTCGAATCATTACGTAACAATGAAATTATACTTTCATCCATCCTGTCTCTATACATTTCTACGTTCTTCTTCTTTTGTAAACAATGTATCCAGAATACCTAGTATCTTTATTACATCATAATCATGTAGTATTAGTGGTGGTAATAATCTAAGCACATTCCTCCCAGAATACAACAACAATAAACCATTATTTATACCATCCATGATTATATCTTTTATCTCAAACTTTAATTCTATACCAACCATCAACCCTTTTCCTCTTATTTCCCGAATTATTGTATTATGTTGTTTTTTCAAATTATTTAATCCTTCAAATAATTTTTTACCAGTTTTTTCAGCATTGTTAACGAGCTTATCATGTACAAGAGATTCTATTACTGCATTTCCTGCAGCACATGAAAGTGGATTTCCTCCAAATGTAGATGAATGTTCTCCTTTGTTCATACATCCTAATATATCTGATCGTACTAATGTCGCACCCATTGGTAACCCACCAGCTATTCCTTTTGCCAAGCACATTATATCAGGAACCGTATTCCAATGTTCACATGCCCACATTTTACCAGTACGTCCTAGTCCAGACTGTATTTCATCAAAAATCAATAAAATCCCGAACTCGTCACATATTTTTCGTACTTTTGGAAGAAATCCATCATGTGCTACATGTATTCCATTTTCACCTTGTATTGGTTCTATAATTACAAATCCTATACTGTTATTAATCAACGATCGTAAAAATTGCGCATTATTAAATTGTGAAAACATAACTTTTTCTATCAATGGCTGAAATGATTTTCTATATTTTATATTTGAAGTCAAAGATAATGCTCCTAAAGTTTTTCCATGATACGATCCAGTCATTGCAATCATGCCATTTTTATTAGTGAATTTTCTTGCAAATTTTATTGCAGCTTCTATTGATTCAGATCCACTATTGCTCAAATATACACTAGATAATTTTTTTGGTGCCACTTTAATTATATTTTCTAAAAACTCTTCTCGTGTCTTATTATATAATGAGTTATGAACAGTAATGATCTTCTCTACTTGTGATTTTATTGCGTTCACAATCCTTTTATTTCCATGTCCTACTAACGCTACACCATACCCTCCCATACAATCTATGTACTCTTTACCATGTTCATCTATTACTATTATTCCATGCCCTTCAGCTATTTTAACAGGGAATTTTTGATACAAATTTCCTGTGTAGTTATCTTCAATCATGTTTAATTACAGTGCAATCATGTTCTAATGCAGATTTTATTGGGTTTTTTTTGTTTCCATTAGAAATTAGGACCTCGCCTACCCCCATTTCAAGTGCCTCTATACTTGCCAAAATTTTTTTTTCCATACCAAATCCAACTTTAGTTTTTATTTTTAATGATTCCTTATAGTTTAAATTTCTAACTAATTTTTGATCAATAAATACACCGTCAACATTTGTTAGAAATATCATCTTATTAGTTCTCATACTTCCGGCTATACTTGCAGCTGCTCTATCACCATCTATATTAAGAAACTCATATTCATCACTTACTGCA
The DNA here is from genome assembly GCA_965218725.1 of Nitrosopumilaceae archaeon. Lineage (GTDB taxonomy): Archaea > Thermoproteota > Nitrososphaeria > Nitrososphaerales > Nitrosopumilaceae > WTHC01. The sequence continues at coordinate 428,670 of CBDCLO010000002.1, read as the reverse complement.
ATTGGAGCTACTACAGGAATATAATTTTGTTTAATTAATAATTCTAGTAACGTATTGTTGACATATTCTACCTTACCAGTGTACCCGCCGTCTATCACTTGTTTTCTGCCTCTTTCATTAATTACTATCAGTCTTTTTTTTCTATGCGCTTGGATCAATTTTCCATCAATCCCAGATATTCCTACAGCATTAATGTTGTTTTTTTGTAGCGTTTTGACTATCGTCTTATTTATTTTCCCAGCCATTACCATCGTAAAAATTTCAATAGTTTCTTCGTCAGTATACCTACTTCTTATTCCGCTTGCAGATACTATGAACTTTGGTTTTTTACCAATTTGCTCAGATATTCTTGATACTTCTTTACCTCCACCATGTACAAAAATAATCTTTTCAAATTTGGTGATGTTTTTAATGTCATTTATTATAGTATGATGAAATGTATCAAGCACACTTCCACCTATCTTTATAATGATCATTCTAGACTGGTGTTAATGGTGAATATGATATTCCATCAGTCTCGTCAAAATTTGACATTATATTCATATTTTGAATAGCTGAACCTGCTGCACCTTTCATCAGATTATCAGATGCAGATAAAATGATACATCTATTATTATTTTGGTCTATATCGAAACCTATGTCACAAAAATTAGAGCCGACAACAAACTTAGGATCTGGATACTTGTAAAAACCACTTTTGTCGTGTATTAATCTAATGAATTTTTCGTTTTTGAATTCTTGTCTGTATATCTTCCATAAATCTTTTTCAACTGTTTCTTTTGTAAGAAATGTATGATTTGTGCAAAGAATTCCCCTAACTATATCAACTGCATGTGGACTCATGGATACACGTATTTTTTTATTAGCTATTTCACTTAGTTCTTGTTCTATTTCTCCTGTATGTCTGTGATTAGATGGTTTATATGGTCTTATGACACCTGATCTCATTGCATGATGTGTACCTAAAATACTACCTGCACCAGCCCCTGATGACCCTATCTTGGAATCTACTATTATATGATCTATGTCAATAATATCACGCTTAATTAATGGATATAAAGCAAGTATTGATGTAACAGCCATACATCCAGGACATGACACAAGATTTGACTTCTTAATTTGGTTCCTATGTATTTCTGGAATACCAAAAACTGATTTTGATAAATATTCTGGGTATGGATGCTTGAATTTATACCATTTTTCGTAATCAGTAGACCTATGTAGTCTATAGTCTGCACTTAGATCTATTATCTTAACGTTCCTCTCATACAAGTTTTTAACTATATTTAATGATGTTCCATGTGGTACAGCCGTAAATACCAAATCACACTTGTCAGAAATTTTATCATAATTAAGTTCTGAAAATATAAGATCCGTAAATCCTTTCAGGCTTGGATGTACTCTATGCAGATAGTTACCAATATGTTGTTTTGATGTAACCATTGTAACATTAACCTTAGGATGACTTAACAGAAGACGTAATATCTCCCCACCAACATAACCAGACGCTCCTATAATTCCTATTTCCATCTACCTTATTTTTTTATGACATAATTTATTTCCTCGTTAAATTTAATACAAATTTAATAATTTCTTTAGGAATGTTAGTATTTGTTACAGTCATTAACCCACTAAATTCTACTGTATTGTTAATCTCGTGAACTACTAAACCTTTTTTTTCGTCTTCCATAATGTCAATTCCTAGAATACATTTTCCCATAACTTTAGAAGTTTTAGTACATATATCTTCTATATCATTTGTGACTTTGCAAAGTTCTGGTGACGCACCACGTGCAATATTGGTTCTAAGATTATTCCCAGCAGATTTTCTATACATAGCAGCTAATATATTCTCACCAGCAGTTATTACTCTGATGTCTCTTGGTGGCCTTTTAACAAATTCTTGTAAATAATATATTCGATCATTAGGATCATCTCTCGTCTTTCTTACATCTATTAATGCGTCAACTGTGTCTTTATCTTTTAGCAATGCCATTCCTCTTCCCCAGCTTCCTATCACTGGTTTGATAACTAATGGATATCCAATTTTTTCAATATATTCTAATGCTGCGTCATGTGAAAAAGAAATATACGTTTTTGGGGTAGCTATATTATGTTTTTTTAAAAATAATGATGTAAGCAATTTGTTTCCGCACACATTCATAATATCAGATTTATTTATTACCTGTACGCCTAAAAATTCTAAGCATGCAGTGAAATACAATCCTCTAAAATAACTTATACACCTACCTACTGCTATATCACCAAAACACTTGTTATACACATATCTGTCTGTATTAATATGCGTAGTTTTTGCATCAGTCATTATTACTTCATGTCCCATATCTACAGCCTCTTTTTTGAGTAATTTTTCCTCTGTTCTGAGTCTATCAAATATAATACATATTAGAGACAACTATTCTCCCCAATCTTCACCTACATTCTCTGCATGTTTTATTTCTATATTTGAATCGACGTTTTTAGAAATTTCAAAATCTGTTCCACAGTCTAAACACGATATTATTTCCCCAACAGATGCATCACTCGGAATTTTTAATTTTGCATCGCATTCTGGACAATTCATTAATTCATTTTACACATTTTTTTGTAATTTATTAGCTTCTGTTGATTGCATTCCCCATAATTCTATAAACCCATTAGATAGTTTTTGATTAAATGTTGACTTGTTTCCATACGTGGCGAGATTCTTATTATATAAAGAAAAATCAGATTTTCTACTGACTATACGCATATTTCCTTTGTACATCTTTATTTTTACAAGTCCTGTAACACGTTTCTGTGTACTATTTATAAACATATTAAGTGAATCCATTAAAGGATCGTTCCACAATCCTGAATATGTAATCCATGTCCATTCTTCATCTACTAACGATTTAAATTTAATTTCATGCCTTGTTTGTACCAGTTTTTCTAGATCTGAGTGGGCCTCGATTAAACATATAGCTGCAGGAGTTTCATATATTTCACGTGATTTTATTCCATTTACCCTATCTTCTATATGATCTACTATACCTATTCCTGAAGCTCCAGCTTTTTCATTTATGTATTTGATTAGCTGAACTACATCACCATGCAATCCATTGTCTACTGATATTGGGATACCATTTTTAAATTCAACTTCTAAATAAACAGGCACATCTGGTAAATTTTTTGTCCTTACCCAAGAAAAAACATCGTCAGGAGGTTCATTATATGGTTCTTCCAACATCCCACCTTCTATTGATCTTCCCCATAAATTTTGATCTATACTAAATTTTTTAGCTATTGCATCTATCTCAATTCCATTTTTTTTTGCAAACTTTAGTTCTTTTTGTCTATTTAGATTTAAATCTCTTACAGGTGCTAGTATTGGTAAGTTTGACTCTGATCTGAAATATATGTCAAATCTTACCTGATCGTTGCCTTTTCCAGAACATCCATGTGCAACAAAATGTGCATTCTCTTTTTTTGCAATTTTTAATATTTTTTCTGCAATTAATGGTCTAGTAAGTGCTGTAGCTAAGCAATATTTCTTTTGATATAATGAATTAGCTTTTATAGATTGAAAAACAAATCTTTCAACAAAATCTTTTTTGGCATCAACATTATAATGTCTTTTTGCACCAAGTTTCTTTGATTTATTAGCTATACTCTTATAATCTCCAGTTTGACCTACATCTACAGTCACGGTTACCACATCTAAGTCATATTTCTGCTGCAAATATTTTACAACTACAGATGTATCTAATCCTCCTGAAAATGCAACTATTGCTTTTTTATTCATAGTTTAATTTAAATTAGAATTCATGAATATATTGATTTATATTTTTATATTATAGCGATTTAAAATATAACTGGATCATTAATTAACTTGCAGCTATAATATAGTCTTGTGAAAATAAGTTTGATATTTTCTGTAATTGCAATTTTAGTTACAGTATGTTTGTTTTATGTACTAGTTGACGATACCAATAAAACATCTAAAACTAAAATTAACCTGTCATTCTTTCCCAGTATAAGTCATGTAGTTCCAATAATAGGCATAAATAGTGGAATCTTCTACGAGAATCTTGGTTATGTGACTATAAAAACTAAATTATTTGAAAGTGGACCTCAGACCATTGAATCATTATTCTCTAATTCTATTGATGTAGCCTACATAGGACCTGGTCCAACTGTTAATGGTTTTCTTAAATCAGAAAAACAAGGCATTAGTATACTTTCAGGTACTACAAGTGGAGGAATAAGTTTCATATCGCATCCAAAATCACTGATATTCTCAATTTCTGATTTTTCTGGAAAGCGAATAGCAGTGCCGCAAATTGGTAATACGCAAGATGTTTCACTACGTAACTATTTATTTGAAAATGGATTAAAATCTGTTGAAAAAGGTGGTACTGTATATATATTAAATATTTCTAACCCTGATATATATACTCTTTTTACCAAAGGTGAGATCGATGGTGCATGGATTTCAGAACCATGGGCTAGTATATTGACCAATGAACTTGGTGGTACTAGATTATTCTATGAAAAAGATCTGTGGCCAGAAAAAAAATTTTCTACAGTATTACTAATTGCTAGAACTGAATACATACAAAAAAATCAGCTCGTGATTGAAAATTTACTTGATTCTCATATAAGAACAATAAGTTGGATTAATGTAAACCAAGACGAAACTAAGTCTGCATTTGATGAATTTATGGAGGATACCATGGGACAATCACTTACAAATGAAATTATTGATACAGCACTATCAAATATTGAAAGTACATATGACCCTCTAAGAAATTCTATATATGTATTTGCAGAACGTGAATATTTACTAGGATATTTAGGTAGACATGGATATGATTTAAATGGGATATTTTATTATGTAGGACCCAGCTATATTTTGAATGACAGGTATGAGTAAGCTACAGGCAATAAATATTGTAAAAAGTTTTAACCATGACGGTCATATATTAAAAGCGTTAGGTGGTATTAATCTAAATGTAGAAGATGGTGAATTTGTATGTTTAGTAGGACCTTCTGGATGTGGTAAATCCACTTTCTTGAAAATAGTTGCTGGATTAGAAATACCAGATGAAGGTGAAATACTATTTGATGGTAAGCCAATAAAAAATACTGATCCAGATAGAATTATGGTATTCCAAGAAGGCGCTCTTTTTCCATGGTTAAAAGTTTCTGATAATGTGGAATTTGGACTAAAAATTGCTGGTATTCCAAAGAATGAAAGAGCTGAAATATCAAAACGATATATAGACATGATGCAACTCACAAAATTTACAGATTCGTATACATATCAACTATCAACTGGCATGAAGCAGCGTGTTGCTATTGCAAGAGCATTAGTTATGGATCCAGGAGTTTTATTGATGGATGAACCATTTGCATCATTAGACACACAAACAAGAGACCTATTATTAGTAGAAATGCAACTAATATGGAAAATGACAAAAAAAACAATTATTTTTGTAACACATAATGTAGTAGAAGCTACAGTACTTGGGACAAAAGCTGTGATTTTTAGAAATAGACCTTCATCTATTAAAAAAGAAATAAACATAGAATGTGATAGACCTCGACACGCAGACGATAAAAATCTTACCAAATATCAACAACAAATACTAAATGAACTGAAGCCAGAAGTCAAAAATACTAGATGAGTATTAAAATTGAAAAAAAATATAATAGCAAAAAAAATAATCTTTTTTGTTGTACTGATTGCTGTATGGCAGTCTGTTGATACTGCAAATATATGGCCAGATAATATTTTTCCCTCACCTATAGAAGTTGGTGAAGATCTGATGTATGGTGTCAGTGATGGTAGCTTATTTTATGGGATAGGCACAAGTATATGGAGATTAACAATTGGTTTGACAATAGCAATAGTTGGCGGAACTATATTAGGTATTTTTATGGCTAGAACAGAAACAATAAACCAAACCATAGGTTCATTAGTTTTAGGACTACAATCAATTCCATCTGTTGCCTGGGTTCCACTAGCAATATTATGGTTTGGGTTAACTGACGCTGGAATAATATTTGTAACCACAGTAGGTGCGATATTTGCAATCACGATTAATACGTATGCAGGAGTTAAAAATATAGATCCTAACTATCTTGCCGCAGCAAGAAATATGGGAGCTAAAGGTAACCAATTAATCATCTCAGTTTTGATTCCAGCAGCTTTCCCACATATGATTTCTGGTTTTAAACAGGGATGGGCTTTTGCTTGGAGAGGAGTTATAGGTGCAGAATTATTATTTTCATTTTTAGGGTTAGGATTTCTTCTAAATGTTGGTAGACAACTAAACGATGTATCAGAAGTAATTGCTGTGATGTTAATAATAATGGGAATAGGAATGTTGATAGATGGGTTTGTATTTAGGAAAATAGAAGACAAAATAATGTATAGATGGGGATTGAGATGATATTACATAAATTTGCATATTAAGTATTATTATTAATTTTTAATGAAATTAAGCATGAATTGCCTATAATTATTATTGCAAAATATATCACAAATACATAATCTAAATAAAACGCTATAATTCCAGCAAAGAGTGGTCCTATAACAGCTGAAACAGATAGTGTTGAACTAAAAATTCCAGTTGATGTAGATTTTGGATTATTTTCCATGAGATGAAAATTACCTCCTATAAAAATAAATGCCCATGTTGCGCCAACTAGTGACATGAATGGTATTGTCATCCACCATTCAGTGACTAATGATAAACCAATAAAAACAAAAATAGTTAACCCAATTCCAATTTTGAATTTTATTATGTTTTTAATTTTTATTTTGTATGCCATTAAATTCATTATTATGAAAGCTGTAAATGTATTTGATACATAAACAATAGATACTTCATAAAATTTTGCATGCATGACATCAACCAACATTATAGGTAGTATCGTCCAAACTGATGCAGCACCTATATGTCTTAATAATAGTGAAGAGAACAAGAGTTTATTTTTTGTGATAATTTTTTTAACAGCACCATTTTCAGTTTTTTTAATTGATTTAATTTCTTGGAGTCTAGTTGATATCAAAAACCCAATAAAAAATAATATACTACTTACAAAAAAAATTGATTTTCCGTTATTGGTGAATCCTCCTATTATTATTCCTACTAGCCAACCTAATGCATGAAATGAAATCACAGACGCAACTTTGGCTTTATCTTTTCCACTTTCATAGATATATGCTAACATTGATGGAATCATTATTCCACTAGTGATTCCAGCACATATGCGTATTAATAATAATAAAATAGCATTATCTGCAAAGTAGTGTAAACCAAAAGTAATTGTACATCCAATGAATCCTATCTTTATGAATAGCAACCTTTTTCTTTTTTGATCAGAAATTTTACCAAAATATAGCTCTGATAATATTTGTGAAAGACTGAATGAAGACACTATTATTCCGATCTCAATAATAGATTCGGTGACATTTTTAGCAATTATAGGCATGAATACAAAAATCATAGCTATTCCTGAATGTTGTAAAAAAGTAATAGACCTTACTAAGTTATTAATTCCGATATGTTGCAAGTTAGAATAGTAGTTATTACTTAGAAGGTATTAAACATTATAAAAATTAATATAATTTTAAAAATTTTATATATATGTATTATGCTAAAAAATGATTTTATATGCATGTTAAAAAATAAAATACTACTTTTAGATGGTGCTATTGGTACTGAAATTCAAAAACTTAATCCACAGCAAGAGGATTTTCTTGGTAACTGTGTAGGTTTTAATGATAGTTTATCTTTAACTAGACCTGACTGGATTATAAAAATACATAAGAATTACTTGAAATCTGGTGCAGACTGCATAGAGACTAATACATTCTGTTCCAACAAAATAAAATTAAACGAATTTGGTTATGGCAATAAAACAATATCAATAAACAAAGAAAGTTCTAAACTTGCTGTGGATGCATGTTCAGAATTTTCAGAAAAAGACATGCCTAAATATGTTATTGGTTCTATGGGTCCTACAGGTTTTTTACCAAGTACTAATGATCCAGATCTAGGACAAAAATCTTTGAATGAAATAAAAAATGCATTTGAATTACAAGCTGAAGGTCTCATACTTGGTGGTGTAGATGTATTACTAATAGAGACAAGTCAAGATATATTAGAAGTTAAACTTGCAATATTAGCGTCACATAGTGCAATGAAAAAAACAAATACTAAGATTCCTGTTATTGTAAATGTTACACTTGATAGATATGGCAAAATGTTGTTAGGTACTAACATAAAAGCTGCATACACAATAGCATCTGGCATGGATATAGATATATTTGGACTTAATTGTTCTACTGGTCCATCTGAAATGATCCCCAGTGTACAATGGCTTAACGAACAGGCTCAACATAAATTACTAGTTGCCCCAAATGCAGGGATACCAAAAAATGAAAATGGTGAAGCAATATATCAAATGACACCATGTGATATGTCTGTACATATGAACAATATGATTTCTAAATATGATCAGATTAGAATTATAGGTGGATGTTGTGGAACAACACCAAAACATATAAAATTACTTCGTGACGCTATTGATAACCATTTAAACATGAATTAAATACTTATAAAAATTTCAAGTAATTGATATTGTTTGATTAAAATAAGTTCAGCATTTAATGCAATAGATCTTCTACAGTACCCACCACCATTAATAATAGGAGAACAACTAAATACACAAGGTTCTAGAAGAGCAAAACAATATGTATTAAATGATAATTTTGATGGACTAGTTAATTTAGCTAGAGACCAAATAAACGATGGTGCTCACTGTCTTGATGTATGTGTTGCAACAACTGAAAGATCAGATGAACTAGAATTTATGAAAAAACTAGTAAAACAATTAAGCCTAGAAATTGATGCCCCATTAGTTATTGATTCTACAGATTCTGATGTTATAAAAGCAGTACTTGATCATATACCTGGAAAACCAATTATTAATTCTATTAATCTAGAAGGCAACGGTGATCGATTTCATAAGATTGCACCACTTATGGCTAAATACGGTGTCCCTGCAATAGCGTTATGTATTGGTCCCAATGGCATGGCAAAAACACCACAAGAAAAACTGTCTACTGCAAATCTTTTATATGAAACTGGAAAAAAATATGGATTGCACTCTGAGCAATTTATTTTTGATGTTTTAACATTTACACTTGCTACTGGTCAAACTGAACTGTCAAATGCTGGAAGATATACGCTAGAAGGGATAGAACTAATTAAAAGAAATTTTCCAGATTCTTTTACGGTACTTGGATTGAGTAATATAAGTTTTGGACTAACACCAGTTGCTAGAAAAACACTTAATTCTGTATTTTTATATCATGCTATAAAAACAGGACTAGATAGTGTAATAATTAGCCCTAAATACATAACACCATATGACCAAATAGGCCATAAAGAAAAAAAACTCACAGAAGATTTAATATTTAATAAACATGATGATGCACTTTCAGATCTAATTAAATATTTTGATAAAAAAACAGTTTCTGTATCTCATACTGGAGCTAGAATTGATGATTCATGGAGCGCAGGAAAAAAACTGAATTATAAAATAATTAACAGGTTTAAAGATAAAATAGAAAATGATGTAGTGCATGCAATTGCAGAAAAAACCCCAGAGAAAAATATCTTGACAAAAATACATGGAAATTTAGTTATCAATGAAAAAAACATTTTAGTTCATAAAAGTGCTATACAAACACTCAATGAGGATCTACTTCCAGCAATGAAAGAAGTTGGTGATAAATTTGGTTCTGGTGAACTTATTTTACCTTTTGTACTTAAGTCAGCTGAATGTATGAAAATGGCAGTAATGGAATTAGAAAAATATCTCTCAAAAGACAAGAACACAAGCAAAGGCAAACTGGTTTTGGGAACAGTGTATGGTGATGTGCATGATATTGGAAAAAATCTAGTAAAAACAATATTTGAGAATAATGGTTACACTGTATATGATCTAGGTAAACAGGTTCCATTGCAAAAATTCATTGATAAAATAAATGAAGTAAAACCAGATGCAGTAGGATTATCAGCTTTATTAGTATCTACATCAAAACAAATGAAGCTCTTTGTAGAATATGTAAAAAAACATAATGTTGATATACCAATTTTATGTGGAGGTGCTGCTATTAATAGTAATTATATTAATAGAATTGCTAGGTATGGTGGAATATATGAGGCTGGTGTGTTTTATTGTAAAAACATGTTTGATGGGTTAAAAACAGCTGATAAACTTATTTCTAATGAAAAAACTATCTTTCTTGAAGAATGGAAAAATAAATTAAAAAAATGGAAAGATGTAACCTCATTTAATGTTAATAATAACATATCAAGTAAAATAAAACCAGTTGACCCTCCAGCTCCACCAATCATAGATAAACCAATTAGATTAGAACAAAAACAAATAGACTTTAATGAAATATGGAATTATATTAATAAAAAATCTCTTTTTGTATTATCATGGGGTTTACGTGGTAAATTTGCCAAAGACATGAAAGTAAAATATGAAGAATATTTTATAGAATGGAAAAAAAAAATAATTGATGAAAAACTATTTGAACCAAGAGCTGTATATGGTTATTTTAAGTGTCATAATAATGGAAATACTCTTTCTGTAGATCATAAAGGTGAACAACTGATATTCTCTTTCCCACGGTCATCTAAAAGTAAGCACTTGTGTATTGCTGATTTTTTTGGAAAAAATGATATTATAGCATTTCAATCTGTAACTGTAGGTAACATAGTTTCTGAAATTATAGATAAATGGAATGAAGAAAATAAATATACCGATGCATACTACCTACATGGATTTGCTGTAGAAACAGTAGAAGCTATTGCTGAGTGGTTACATAGAAAAATAAAATACGAATTAAAAATAAAGAGCGGTCTTAGGTATAGTTGGGGATATCCAAGTTGCCCTGATGTTTTGCAACATCGCTTGGTTTGGAAGTTATTACAACCTGAGAAATCAAATATGAATATTACAGAACTAGGACAAATAATCCCAGATCATTCTACTGCTGCTATGGTTATACATCATCCAGATGCAGAATATTTTACCCTATGAGTATCTAGACAACTCAAATATTTTATTAGCATATGTAAAATCATTTGGTGATGTTATTATTACATCTTTACTTATATGATGAACATCTTTTATGAAATCAAATACTTTATGCTGGTAATTAGACCAATCAAAGTTCAAGCGGTTTGCTGATTTTAAATTTTTTATAGATGGTAACAATACACATGGGATTATTTTAAAGCCTTGTGGTCTTAATTTATCTACAATTCGTGAAACTTGGTCTACTGTACTAATAACCTGTGTTATGAATCCAGAGGGCTCAGCATTTATTTTTTTTTGTATTTTATTAAAATCTGGATTATTTGGTATTGATAGAAAAAGATCAATTTTATTAGTAATTCCCATCTGTCTAAAATATTTTATAATTTGACTTGGAATTAACCCAAAATTCTTTGATTTATTATGAGGCTCATCACCATTTATAACTAATATTCCATTTATTTTAAGTAATATAGAATCGTATACATATTGAATTATTGATGTAATGCTTCTATCCCTGACACGTAAACTCGTAGTTATTTCAATTTTTTTATTTGTGCTATTTATTAGAGATGTAAATGCTATCGGTGATATTCTTGGAATACCTAAAACTGAATCAGTAATATGAATTCCTCTACAATTTCTAGCAATTCCACGTATATTATATTTTAACTTAGATAATTTGTTCTGCATTACGTTATATTCTAGTAGTGCTTTACTCAGAATTATCTTAGGAGGATTAACTTCATATCTTAGTAACATGACAGATAGTTATTTTTTATTTGATTAAAACCTTTGAAAAAATAAACTTAATATACCTATTATATTAGTTTTTGTTAATAATTAAAAATACATAAAATTGTTGTAGTCATGAGAGTATTAGAGATCATTTAATGGATAAAAAATAATTGAATACGAATATAAATACTTCTGTAGTTTGCTGTGCTCAGTATATTTTACTAGGTAGCGCAGATCATGTATTTATTATCATATAATAAATTATTCCTATTAAGTTAGTTATAGTTCTATATAAAATATTTTGATATGAGGTTAATTTAAAAATAACAACAATTACGGTATCTTATGTCATCTCATAAATCAACTTCCAGGAAAATAAGACTCATGAAAAAACAAAGACAAACATCTCCAGTACCCGCATGGATTATATTAAAAACTAAGAGAACAGTTAGAACAAACCCTAAAAGAAGAGCATGGAGACGAACTGATGTAGAAGTGGGTTGAATGTCACAGGAATTTGAACGTATTTATACCATCAACTTAGGAAAAGTACTATTGTCCCCAGATAATAGACGAGCAAAAAGGGCAATTAACATGATCAAAGAATTTGTTATACATCATATGCACACAAACAAAATTAAAATTAACAGTGATATAAATAATTATGTATGGAAAAATGGAATTAGAAACCCTCCAAGAAAAATTAAAGTTAAAATAACAAAAATAGATGATGCTTTTTTAGTATCCAAGTATGTGTCTGATTCTAGTACAGACGAGAAGAAAATCAATTAAATATTATTTTATATACTTAGCTATAACTGATGTAAATTTAATTTAAAATTTATTTTATAATCCATTTTATTATGATCTAATATATTTTTTTAAGTATGGTATTTAATGGATCATACTTGTCAAAAATTGTCTGATCATTAATTGAGGCAACTAAAATAACTTTTGATCTAGTTGAACTAATTATTGAGTTTGTAATTGCATTATATCAATCAAAAATACTATGTATTACATTTGTGATTGAATTTAAGTTTTGTAAAGTTGTGTTACATCTAACCAGATATGTGTAAACGTATTTCTGATATTTATGCATAATACATCGTTATATAACATCTTCAACTAATCTAGGAATGACTTTTCTATATTGTAAAAATATCTACTAATTATCATGTTTGTATTTATTGATAAATTAAATGATTTTAGCAAGTATATTAATACATTATCACGTTGCTTGATATTTCGTAGTACTTATGTAATGTTAAATCTGGATTACTATATGATGATGCATTATTATTAAATATCATTGTGTATTTAGTCATATCTTATTTGTTTTAAAGAAATCACATAATTGAATAGCCTATTTTTTAAATATAAAAGGCATGGTTACTAAGGAGATTATATTCTTATTGTTTTGTTTGCACATTTGTGATACCAACTGAGTTATTCCAGTACCAATCACCCAGTAAGATTTGCTATCAGCAATACAGCAGATATTTGATTCTACGTCTTATATTGTTATTTTATATGTACAAGACACAATTAAACTTGATGATGGGTTTATAACTAAACCAGTAGATATTCCTATGTGATTATAGTCATTTAGTAAGTCTCTTTGATCGATACTAATTAATAAGTAATCAGAACCAAGCTGTCAATTTGTCTTAACAGCTATTTTTGATCCTAACCCCCCTAATCTAATTACTAAAAGGGTTTTACTATCTTCAAATTCATGATCCTAGTAAGATAATTAAATAAAAAATCTTCTTACAAACTTTAATATATCATAAATCAATATTTCTTAACCTAATATTTTTCCTTTTAGATAATGACATGTTGTGTTAGTTATTTTCACATTAAGTATTTGACCAATTTTTGCATCTCTTTCCACAAATATTGGTTTATATGCAAAATTTCTTCCTTTAATACCTTCTGCACTTTTTTCATCAAATAGAACGTTACCTACCCATCCTATCCAAGCTTTATTATTCTCTAATGAAATTTTATTTGCTAAATCATGTACTATTTTACTTCTTATTTTAATTTCTGTTGTTGCTATTTGTTTTAATTCTGAGGATTTTGTACCTGGTCTTTTGCTATACCGTGATAAATTAATAATATCTGGCTTGGTTTTTTTTATTAATTCTAACGTATCTAAAAATGCTTTTTTATCTTCCGTCGGAAAACCAACTATCACATCTGTTGATATAGTAAATCTAGAAAATTTTTCTCGAAGTTTTTTTATTAAATAAATAAATGTATTAACAGTATGGCCCCTTTTCATATCTCTAAGAACACCATTATTACCACTTTGTACTGGTATATGAATAAATTTGAATATACTATCATTTTCATATGATTTAAGAAGTTTGCTATGGATTCTAGGAATGTACATAGGATTCATCATTCCTATTCTTACCATGAATTTATTAGGTATTTCTGTTACAGAATCTATCAGCGTTGGCAAGTCTGTGCCAAGATCAAAACCATAACAACCATTATCTGTTGATGTAAGCCAAATTTCTTTACACCCATCATTGATTTCATTTGTTACTTGTTTTACTATATCTCCTATTCTATAACTGTATAAACTACCTTTTGCTAACTTGGTTTGACAAAATGTACACGAGCTCATACACCCTTTTCCAATTTCAATAATACCTATAACTTGATTCAATCTTACCTTTGGGAGCGTTGTTTTTGTTTTATCTATGTCGTTTAACTCTATTACTTTTTTATTATTTAATGTGTGATTAACTATGTAATTTATTTTTGTTAGTGAATTTGGTCCCACTAAACTTGCATGATTTGATATTTTTTCTACTGTTGTTCTTTCTGTTTTAGGTAAGCAACCTGCAACTACAAGAGGTTTTGTTTTTAGTTTTTTTATGCGGTTGATCATTTTATTAGCTGTAACATCTTTCACAGAACACGTTACGATGATATTTAAATCAGAATTTGACTCATCATCTACTAATACATGCCCAACACTAGTGATCAATCCTGAAATAATTTCAGCATCTGCAAAATTTGCAGAACATCCATATGATTCTATCCAGATCTTTGCCATTTTATTGTATAAGTAAATCGAATTCTTCCTCTGTTAGCAATTTCTCCGAAATTACAATCTCTCTTATCGTTCTATTTTCATTCAATGCTTTATTAAATAATTTTGATGCATTCATATATCCTATTTTAGGGGTCAATAGTGTAACTATTACCGGGTTACGTTCCATGTATTTCTTTAATACTTTTTTATTTGCAGTAATTCCATCTATTAAATTTGAAGAAAATATAGGCAAGAAGTTTTTTAGCATGTCAATTGATTCTAAAATGCATTTTATCATCACAGGCATCATTACATTTAATTCAAATTGACCATTTTGAACAGCATTTGAAATTGTAGTGTCGTTTCCTATTATGTTGAAACAAATCATATTCATACATTCTGCAAGTGATGGATTAATTTTACCTGGCATTATGGAAGAACCTGCATGAACAGCTGGTATATTAATTTCGGATAAACCAGATGTTGGTCCAGATGACATCAATCTTATATCATTTGATATTCTATTAACTTCTACGGCAAAATTTTTTATAGTAGATGAAATATTAGACACAGAAAATCTACTCTGTATTGAATATTGCATATCTTTTTCAGCTTTTAGTGATATATTAGAAAGCTTACTTAGTTCCGCGATTACAATTTTCCTATATTTATGTTTAGTATTTGCTCCTGTTCCTACAGCCGTACCTCCTAATGCTATGTACTCCAACTCTTTGCTTGCTTCTATTATTATGTTAGATGATTTAGAAACAGCAGTAGCATATGCATTAAATTCATTTCCTAGAGTTACTGGAAGCGCATCCATTAGATGCGTCCTGCCGATCTTTTTGAGCGTAGAAAACTCTTTGGCTTTTCTTATCAATGATTTTTTTAATTTTTCAATTGATCTAATTGCTATACGTAAGTCATTGATAATAGAAATATTCATAGCAGTTGGGAATGTATCATTAGTAGATTGTGACATATTCACATGATCATTTGGATTTATGTATTCGTATTGGCCTTTTTCTTTACCAGATATTTCAAGTGCAACATTCGCTATAACTTCATTAACATTCATATTTAGTACTGTACCGGCTCCAGAATTTATAGCATCTATCACGAATTGATCCATGTATTTTCCACTTGAAATTATATTGCATGCCTTTATTATTGGTATTCCAATTTTTTTATTTAGCATTTTAATTTTTATATTCGTAATAGCAGTTGCGTGCTTTATCATAATAAAGGCGTTTATTAATTGGCTATGTGTCCTAGTACCTGTTACATGATACTGTTCTATTGCTCTTGCAGTAACCGGCCCATAATACATGTCAACAGGTATTTCTATACCTCCTAGTGAATCTCTGTCAATTCTTATTTTCAACTCAAATATATACTAAATTATTCATATGTAATCTTTTTTGAAATATTTAGTTAGTATTGTTACACTAGTAATAGTTATATTATACAAAAAATTGCATTTTTGCATGAGTTTTAATAAATCTGTTTTGATTTGTGATCAAGTTGATCCAATACTAAACAAAATTCTGGAAAGTAACGGACTCGGTATAACATACAATCCTATAATAACACCAATACAAATTGAAAATACAATTAAAAATTTTGATATTGTAGTAGTACGAAGCAGAACTAAACTAACAAAAAAAATAATTGAAAAAGCAGAAAAATGTATAATAATAGCACGTGTAGGTGTAGGTCTTGATAATATAGATCTTGATACCGCAAAAAAAAATCAAATTAAAGTCATAAATGCAGTAGAGGGCACAACTACAGCAGTAGCAGAACTAGTATTAGGACTATTATTACTATTATCTAGACATATCATTAAAGCTGATTCTGGAATTAGACATAATCAATGGCTAAAAAAAGAACTTATTGGGAGTGAGCTTAAAGGAAAATATCTTGGGATAGTAGGAATTGGTAATGTTGGAAAGAGATTGGGCAGACTAGCAAAAGGACTAAACATGAATATTATAGGATATGATACCAATAAAATAGATAACCTATATTCTAAAGAAATAGGCTTGATAAAGACTGATCTTGATACATTGCTCCGAAGTTCGGATTATGTATCTTTACATGTACCATTAAATAGCTCTACATTTCATCTAATAGATGAAAAAAAATTATCAATCATGAAGAAAACCTCTATAATAGTAAATACTTCTAGAGGCGGAATAATTGATGAAATTGCGCTATATAACTCCATAAAGAGTTGTAGTATAGCTGGAGCAGCATTAGATGTTTTTGAAAATGAACCAGTATTAGAAACAAAATTTTCTACTTTACCAAATGTTATACTAACTCCACACATAGGCGCACAAACAAACGAAGCACAGCTATTATCAGCAAATATAATAGCTGAAAAAATAATACAAATTCTTAGAGATGATATGACTAAAATATCAACTTGATTATATATTTACATATGAATAGAGATTTATTTTAACATTTAATCATGATCCAAATAACCATATACAAATAAATCACATTTACATTCAGTTTATATATAAATATTCTATTGCCATATCAAAAATTCTAAATACTCATTTTATCAAATATAATAGTAATGATGTCACATCAAGACTTAAACTGGATAAAATTGTGGAAAGAAAACTCGGAAATAAGAAAAAGGGCAATATTATGGCGTAAACAAAACACCTTAGTAAGAATTAGTAAGCCTAGCAGAATAAATCGTGCAAGGAGATTAGGCTATAAATCAAAACAGGGAATTGTAGTAATTAGAATAAAGGTGGGTTCAGGTGGAATGAGGAAACAAAGACCAAAAGGTGGTAGAAGGCCTAAGCATTTAGGTGTGCTTAGAATAAAAGCAAAAATAAGCATGAAGCAAGTAGCTGAATATCGTGTTATCAAAAAATATCGTAATATGGTATTACTTGGATCCTATTTTGTATATGGTGATAGTATATATTACTGGTATGAAGTGATCCTAGCAGACAAATCACATCGCTCTATAATCAATGACAGTGATCTACAAAAAAAAGTTGCGTCATGTACATAATGACTTTTCAAGATATTGATAATAATAAATATATAAATGAAAAATACTAAAAATGTTGTTGTGTTAATTATAGGCATGCGCATTAACTTAATAAATTTTCAACTTTAGCTTCAAGATCATGTATTTGACCAAACATCACATCACGTAATATGCCATTTCTGTCTACCAAGATAGTAGACGGTGTACCCTGAAGAGCAAACTGTTCAAATGTTTCTGTAATATATTTTTTTGATTTAAAATATGTTTTTACTTTATAGATTACTTGATCTTTATAATCAACATTAAACGAATTAAAATCAGGAATTTTACTATGAATGAAATCCATGACCATGTCACTTCTCATTGCATCACCGTTTATCTTTATGAGTGAATCCATAGCAACTGGAAACGGTATCCTATATCTTAGTATATCATTTTCTAATTGATTGTATTGGTTCAGAATTTTCTTAGTTTCACCTATTACTTTACCTGTAGTAAGAAGTAATTCTAAATTTTCTAATGTATTATTATCGAAATCCTCAAAAGCAGTAGCTATACCTAAAACTGTTACCCCACTAGATTTGTATTTATTATAAATGTTTATTGCAGCTGGAATACCATATATAAAACAACCAGGACAATTGACCTGAAAAACTTCCACCAATACAACTTTGTCTTTTTCTTTATTAAAATTTGTAGGTAAACCCTGTACCCACCTTGAAATCTTAAAGTTAGGTACAGTATTATCTATTTTTACAATCACATAATACTTAATATAAAATATTTTAAAAAGTTAACTAGATTATAGTAGCTATTAATATGCAAAAAGTAAAAAATAAGAATAAGATAGTATACCTGTTGTATATACATGCAACCTTTTTTATTAGTAACTAGTATCCAGCGTAGCCAATATCCATTAAAAACAGATATTCTGCACATAGTACAGTACCAACATACTGAAAATTTGAATATTTATATAAATTTTTAATATAAAATAAGTTGAAAAACAATATTGTATAATCAGAAAATTAATTACTACTAAAAAATACTCATAACAAGTATTATAGTGAAGCTACTTTTGAATTATTAAAATCAGAAGAAAATTTATAAATTCTATCCACATTTGAATTTTCGAAAATCTCACTATCATGAGTGATTATAATTAGCTGCATCAACGATCTAAAGTTTGAAGCTATGTATGATAATTGGGAAAATATATTTACAAGTGATTTACGACGTTCATCGTCTAAATTTATGGTTGGTTCATCTAGTATTATGCATTTGAGATTTGATATTCCAAGCATATGCATTATACCTAGCCTTAGTGCAATTGATACGCAAACTTGTTCTCCACCACTTAAAGAATCAATTTCAAGTGCTGTGTTCTTAGAATAACACACAATAGACATTCCACGTATCTTTTCAGAGATTACTATCCTATGAACATTAATATTTAGTAGTGTCAGATATTCTGATGCTTTTACAGATATAGTTTCTAGCGCCCATGATCTCAAACTAGTTGCAACTGGACCATCTCTATTGAATATATTATCATGTATCATATTTAGTAACAAAATATATTCTTTTGCCAAAGTTACTTCATGTAATATATGCTCCATATCACATATCGTGTTATTTATTATATTAATTTTTTCTGTGACTGCTCCAAGTTCTTGATCCATGCTACTCAACCGTTTTCTCTTATTTTCTACCTCTAACTTTAACGCGGTAAATTTAGCTGAATCAAAATATAATACTTCTTTTTTAAGTGACACTATCTTGTTGTATAAGTTTTTTGCATGCAAATCAATAGACGCAATTTCAACTAAGCTACGTGAGTTAATAGCTACAGAGATTTTTTCTAAATTATTTTTTTGGATAATATTATCATGTTTTATTTTATTTAATTCATCGTGGTCTTTTATTGAATATGTTGATAATGTTATCTCTGAATTTACTATTTTTTGTAATTTTGTTTCGAATTTATTTTTTATTTTATCATATTGTTCCTTTTCTTTTTCAGTGCCATCTATCTTATTTTTTAACACATGCATTTCATATCTTATATATTCTTCCTGAAATAATGGACTTAATTTTTCAATTTTTGAATTACAAACAGGACATACATTATTTTTTAGTTTTAATCTTTTGGCCAGTTCCATATGATCTCTAAGAACATTTTCTCTAGCATTATAATATTGAATTTTTTGTGAGGTTTTTTCTAATACCGTATTTATTTTTTGATAGTTCGTTTCAATCTCATTTCTTGAATTCATATATTCAAAACATTCTTCACAGATTTTTATTTTGTAGTCACTTTGTATAATATTGTTATTAATAGATGTAGCAAGTGTATTTACGTAGTCTACAAGTTCATGTTTCCTATTTTCTATTTCATTTGTTTTAATTTCTTTGTGGATCTCATCTTCTATTTTTTTTTGTAGGTTATCTATTTCTTTCTTGCAGGTCTGTTTTCTTAAGATCAATGATTGCTTTAATGGTTTTGATTTTTTTATTTCGTTTTTATCTATTTGAATTTTTTTTGAAAGTGTATTTATGTGCGTATCATCATAACCAGTTCTCTTCTGAATTAATTCACGAAAGTTTTTTTTAATTATTTTCATTAATTCTGATGCTGTATCAAGTTTATCTATTCCTATTATTGCATTAATTATTTCTTTAAACTCTCTAGGCTTAGATTTAATTATTGAATTTAATTCACCTTGTTGTACAATTGACGCTATTTTTAACTTATGAAAATCTATGCCTATTATACCCTCAATTTGTTTGGTCATGGATTCTCCAAACTGTTTTCTTTCTCCAGACACTAGTATTATTGAGTCTTTACTTCTTATTTCTGTAAGCTGTGCATAAAGATTCCCGTTGGTATCTATTTTTCTTATGGCTTCATAATTTCTATTATTCATGGTGAATATGATTTTAACATATGCCATGTTAGTTCCTCTCTTGATTAGACTTTTATTAGAATTTCTCATATGTTTTCCAAATAGCACAAATGTTATAGCATCAATTATACTTGATTTTCCAGCACCATTATGACCTATAAAAATAGTTACGCCACTATCAAAATTTAATTTTGTAAATGAATGAGAAAGAAAGTTATTTAATTCTATTGACCTGATCATTTTTTTTCTTTTTAAACTTTTCAAAATTTTCATTTATTAACATATTAGCTTCTCTGATCTGATTTGAACTAAGTAATGGTAAAAGCTCTTTTATTGCAAAATTAGCTAAATTAGCGTCAATAGAACTAACTGACAGTTTTAATAGTTCATCATCCATCTTGGTAGGCTTGTTCATATACATTGTTATGTTACTGTTTTCTTTTTTTATAATCTTCCAAAAACAAAATAATGTATGTGTTAAAAGATTTGAAATTTCTGTCTGAATAAAATCTGTTTCCATATTATCTCCAAATATTTTTAATTCTATAATTGGTTTCATACTCATCATATCGCACTTTTTTATCAGGTCTTGTATAACACAATTTAGCTCATTATATGCTGTTTTTATTGATATCTGTGGTCTTGTATCTAATTTTAACCATGTTGATTTTGCTTCTGGCAATGATATATCTACTTCGTAAA
Source organism: Nitrosopumilaceae archaeon (assembly GCA_965218725.1). Lineage (GTDB taxonomy): Archaea > Thermoproteota > Nitrososphaeria > Nitrososphaerales > Nitrosopumilaceae > WTHC01. The sequence goes on along the minus strand of CBDCLO010000002.1, from coordinate 407,138 downwards.
ATCCTTTTTTACTATCTTTTATTCCTTCACTAGTGGTATGCTCTATTGAACCTGGATATGAGACTGGACCATCTAAATGATTAAACATTTTGAAGTATCTATCGTGTAAATGTCCCATAGCATAATATGTAAAATTCTTTGGTAGATCAGTAGAATTCAATTCACCTGCAAATTTATTTAATTCATTGATAGCCTGATGCATAATTAATATCTTATGACCACTATGGTTTTTAGCAATTGAATCTATTGCATCAAATTTTTTTTCATAAAACTGCACTTCATTTTTTCTTATTTTATCATATCCAATTATTAATACATCATCATAGTGCAATGGTTTTCCTTCACCGGCATATTTTGAAAATCCTAGATTATGATATACATATGGTATAGGAGTACTTCTAATTCTACTAATATCATGTTCTCCTAAAATAAAAAATGATTCTATGTTATTTTGTTTCAGGAGTTTTAATGCATTTGCCATATGTAGTATCGCATTACCAGTTGCATTAGGGATATGGAAAATATCTCCAGCAAAAATCACGAAATCCACATGATCCTTTATTGATATATCTATGGCTTGATTAAATGAACTGTAAATATCATTTTCTCTATCTTCAGATCCGTATTGAATCAAACCTAAATGTAGATCTGAAATATGAGAAAATAACATATTATTCAGTATGTTAAAAGATCTTTTTTAATAAGATTCTGTATATGTCCATCATTCATGTTATTAAATTGCGACGCTGCTGACCACTCCTTAACAGCATTAGGATCTGATCCAATAGTCTTTTCTTTTGTTTCATATGTATGCACTAATGATGGTAAATTTACCCATTGGCCCACTAATACAGCTTCACCAACATTTAGTGATGTTAACTGCGAAATCAAATCTTTGCTTATTGATTCTACTGCGTATGAGATCTGTCTCTGATCCTCTTCCTGAATTATCTTCATTATTGCGAATGAACCAATTTGACTTAACACATTAGAATCTATATTCCTAGGTCTTTGTGAAACTATCCCGATTCCCAACCCAAACTTTCTACCTTCTCTTGCTATTTTTGATGCCCAATACTTGGAGTAAGTATCTTCCAACCTTGGTATAAATACATGAGCTTCTTCTATTATCACAAAAATAGGTGAACCAAATCTATATTTTTTATTTGTTTTTAGTTTTGAATTTTGTGAAAGTGTTGCGATTTTTTTATCTGCCAACAATTCTTGTAAATAATATGCCAATACCACATTGGCTTGTTTCTCACTAAGTTCAGATATATTTAAGATGTTTATTCTGTGTTCCTTAATAAGATTTATTGGATCTACTATATCTGGATCTAGTATATCTGCAAACCTGTTGCGGGCATCATCTATTTTATCGCATACTCTGTCTGCAGAATGACGATCTTCTTTTCTTTCTGGATTCATGCCTATTAATTCAACTTGTTTGTATAACAAGTCCCAAAAATTCTTAGATTCTTTTACTTTTTGCGTAAATGCCAAACGTAAAATACGTTGTTGAATGTCTGCTTTTTCTCTTATTTCAAGTACATCAGCCAGCGTATTAGAATCTAATAACCTTGGGTTAATTTTTGCGTCCATAGTATTTATCATTTTTATATTTAAATTACTATAATCATTATGATAATCAAAAATTATCAATGTGCCATTAACTTCTGATATTTGTTTTGCAAGTACGGAAATAAGGTTACTTTTCCCCATTCCTGTCATAGCTAATACTCCTAAATGACGCGAAACTATTTTATTAATATTGATTTTTAATTCGATTTTTGAATTCCTAAGTAATGTTCCTATTTTAACCCATTCAGGTTTATTTGGATTAAATATACCTTCTAAATCTTGTTTTGTAGCCTCTAATATTGGGGTTCCTGGAAGTGGTGGAATCGCCGGTATTACTGTTTTACCACTTTGTAATTGAGATAGAAATCCCAAAATTACAATTTTAGTTGTAAAACTCTTATCCCTAGAGTCCATATCTGCAATTTCTTTGCTTTCTAATACCTCGTCATAGTTGTGCACATCTGTTAATGCTGCACTGGAGACAAATGTCCTTTCTACTAGTCCTAAAAGCTTTTCGTTTTTAGAATCTATTATTACATACTCTCCTACAGACATAGCTCTTGATGTCTGTGCTGAAATCACTGTAGGTTTTGATTCTCCTATCACTAATCCTACTATCATTCTAAAACCTCCCTTGATCTGGTTTCTGTATTTAATCCATATAGACTTGCAAGTTTTGATAAATCATTATTGCTAACCTTACATTTTTGGTGTGCAAGTTTTAAAGCATAGGGATATCCGTTAATACTATTGTTATATAACCTGTCTAAAATGGATCTTATGTCACTATCAGTATATTCTCCACCTAATAGTTCAAGTTTAATTATTGGTGTATATTCACTCAATCTAACAAAAATAGATGAAATGTATTTATTTTTACCAAATCTTTTATCTACAAAAATCTTACTGAAACCAGGTTTTTTTGTTACATGATTATAATAAAATATATCACTGGCACCTGACCCAAAAATCATAAACTGCATTCTAGTATTCGATGTCTTTGATATAAAAATTACATTTTCATTTTGTGACATTATGTCGATAATAGATGAGGTTAATTCCTTTTGTCTAGTCATAAACTGTGAATATAGAGAACCATCCATTAAAACAAAATTAGTTTTACTGACACTTATTTTACATACTTCTATCTCCATCTTTGATGCAAGTGATGACAAAACAGTATCAGTGTATCCTATACCGTGATCATGTGAATCAGCTAGTATTTTACCATCTGGTTTTACTGAAACTGCATTTACCACCCATAACTCCATCCCCTGAAACTTGATGCAATTGAAACTACTATCTATACCAGATATTGTTATTGATTTTTTTTTAGGATAGTACTCTATCCAATTACTTTTAGCTTCTGCTAAAATTTGTCTGAAATTAGATCCTTTTATAAATGATAATACTTCTTCACGTTTTCTTATAGCGTCTCTATAAATAGTATTTAACATAACTAATTATCATTATATACAGATAAAATCTTTAGGTTGTGTATTTTATTTACTAAACAATAGCTTGCAGTTGATTTATTATATACTGTAAATCAATTCTATGGGTTTGAAAAGAGTCGGTCTTTTAGGTTGTGGATCCATAGGTACTGAAATTGCACTAGCAATAGACAATAAGAATATTTCTGCAATATTGACACATGTTTATGATCAATCTATAGAACAATCTACCAAATTAGTATCTAAATTAACCAGAAAACCTATAATTGTCAACAATGTAGAACTCCTAGCAAAATCTAAAATAGATATTATAGTAGAAACTGCTTCCCAAAATGCAGTTAAAGATAATGCAGTTATGATACTTGAGAATAAAAAAGATCTAATGATCTTGAGTGTAGGAGCACTTTTGGATGAACTGCTTTTTGATGATATAGTGAAATCTTGCAAAAATTTCAAACAAAAAGTATTTTTGCCATCTGGTGCAATTGTAGGACTTGATGGGATAAAGTCACTAAGAAATGAGCTAGAATCAATAATTTTAATCACAAAAAAAAACCCAAAGTCTCTGAAAGGCGCAAAATTTTTTGAAATAAATGATGTACATATAGATAATCTTAAAAAACCATTGGTATTGTTCGAAGGTGATGCAAGGGAAGCAACAAGGCTATTTCCTGCGAATATCAATGTATCAGCATTATTGAGTATAGCTGGACTAGGAGCAATAAATACAACTGTTAAAATAATTGCAGATCCTAATATAAAAAAAAACATTCATATTATAAAGGCTAATGGAAAATTTGGTAATTTATATATAAAAATAGAAAATGTCACTACACACAACAATCCCAGAACCAGTAAACTTGCAATTTTATCAGCAGTAGAATGCTTAAGTTCTATATGTTCTGGTACAATTATTGTTGGTACTTAAATGGCAATTTTTGCCATCATTGTGTAAATAATAGAACCATATGTTCATATTGTTATTACTTAAATGTAAATAATATAGTCAACATACATGCTTAAAAATAAAATTAATCAGTTAAAAAAAGAAAAAGACGTAATTATTATGGCACATAATTACCAAATTCCAGATGTGCAAGATATAGCTGACGTTGTCGGAGATTCTTTAAAACTTGCACAATGTGCTGCAAAAGTAAAAAACAAAATAATTCTTTTTTGTGGGGTACATTTCATGGCAGAAACAGCAGCTATAATAAATCCAGACAAAAAAATATTAATACCAGATTTAGAGGCTAGCTGTTCTTTATCAAACTCTATAACAATTGATGAATTAAGAAAATGGAAAAAAGAACATCCTAGAGCTATTTCTGTTGGGTATGTCAATACTACTGCTGAAATAAAATCAGAGTTAGACTATTGTTGTACGTCTTCTAATGCAGTCAACGTAGTAAATTCAATTCCTAAAGATAGGGAAATTTTGTTTTTGCCTGATATGTTTCTAGGTTCTTATATATCAAGAATTACAAAAAGAAAAAATATGTTTATTTGGGCTGGAGAATGTCATGTACATGCTGGAATAACATCAAATGATATACACAAAAAAATGTCTACTCTTGTAAACGCAGAACTTATGATCCATCCTGAATGTAGTTGTACTACACCCATGCTATATAATTTATCAGTTGGTGATTATGATGATCATAAAACAAAAATACTCTCTACCGAGGGCATGATGAATTATGCAAAAAACTCTCATACTAAACAATTTGTAGTTGCTACAGAAACTGGAATCTTATACAAATTACAAAAACAAAATCCAAATAAAATATTTATTCCAGCATCTGATAAAGCTGAGTGCCAATACATGAAAATGATTACAATAAAAAAAGTATATGATTCTTTGATTAATGAACAATATGAAATAAAAATACCAAAGAAAATAGCAGACAAGGCAAGATCTGCAATAGAAAACATGCTTGCAATTAAACAATCAAATTAATAATACTAAAATATATTTACCAGTAATCCTCTATTATTATACATCACTTACATCCAAACTAATATCCACTCCTATAACAGAACTAGTTATAGCGCCTACTGATATAAAATCAGCTTCTGTTTTAGCGTATTTTCTAATATTTGTATGATTCACTCCTCCAGATACCTCAATTTTTATTTTTTTATGCATATTTTTTTCTTTCAGTTTTTTAATAGTACTATTAACCAAATTCGGTGAAAAATTATCTAGCATGATTATTTCTGCACCTGATTCAGCTGCTATTATTGCATCTTTCTGATTTTCTACTTCAATCTCTACTGTTTTATATTTTCTTTTTGCTTTTCTTATAATATTTCGTATTGAACCAAATACAAATATGTGATTATCTTTTAATAGCACCATGTCGTCTAGAGATACTCTATGTTTTTTTCCGCCTCCAATCTCTACAGCTTTTTTATCAAAAAATCTTAGCCCTGGCGCAGTTTTTCTAGTAGCATATATCTCCATTTTAGGATTGATCTTTTTTGTTGTTTTAACCAAATTATTTGTGTATGTTGCTATTCCACTCATCCTTGAAAGTAAATTCAATACGGTTCTTTCACATGCAAGTACTGATCTAGCTGATCCACTCACAACCAAAATAATCTGACCTGGACTAATTTCGTCACCATCACACTTTAAAATCTTTGTTTTACATTTGTTCATATCAAAAATACTTTTTGCAAATGTGATCCCAGCAACTATGGCACGTTGTTTACTTATAATTCTGGCATCTATTTTTTTGTTTGGTAATAAACTACTGCTTATATCACCTTTTCCAATATCTTCATTCAAAAACTCTTTGAGTTTTTTTTTAAAATCATACTTCAAGTTACTTTTATTGCATACTTTCCTTTTTTAGTAATTTTCAACATTTCAGCTATCTTTGAATTTATAGGATCTATAACTAGAATAATTCCGTGCCAAATTGGTGCAAGATCAGTTGATTTACAATTACCGCATATTCTACCTATTGTAATAAATTTACAATTCCTACAAGCAAATTCTTTAACCATTTCTACTTCTTTTTTATCTTTAAAGGCTTTTTATTTTCTTGTTTTATCTTATCATTTTTGGTATCTGCATTATTTATTTCATCTTTGATCCATTGATCTGCTCCTAAAAATGGTTGTCTACATGTTATTCCTATCTTTCCCATGGATGTAGCTTTTCCAAGTGATACTGCAGTAATCCTAGCACGTATTGTAGACCCTATTTTTAATGTTTTACCACTTTGATTTGCTAGAATTATACCTGATTTCACATCACTTCTAAGATAATCGTCCATAACTTGTGACAAATGTAATAACGCATCAGCTGGTCCAATTCTAACAAATGCACCAAAATCTGTGACATCTACTATTTCCCCCTGTACAATTTCTTGAAGCTTTGGATAAAAAGTAAGTGCATTGAATTCAACTTTATGGTACGTACCACCATCACCAGTTATCATTTTTCCTAATTTTTCAATACTTGTATCCATGATCATGATTATATACCCCAAATCTACATTAATCATGCTTTCATACTTCTCTTTTAATATTTCCATAGCAGCATTTTTTAGATCATTACCAAACATATTAGGAGGTATCCTTACAACATCAACTAAAGTAGATACAGAAAACAATGTGAGATATTACATATTATTTAATTTATGAATCTTTTGATACTCATCAACTATTAAATATATTTGCTATCTTTAAATATTGTAGATAGTGATTTTATATTATGGTTAATGTGGATCAGGTGATTAAAAAATTAAGTAGTGTTATTGATCCTGATCTTAAAAAAGATATTGTTTCTATGGGGATGATAAAAAATTTAGAGCTTGATTCTGATAATTTAAAATTTACATTAGAGCTGACTACTCCTGCATGTCCATTTAATGCAGAAATAGAGCAGGATGTAAGAAATGCAATTAGTTCACTAAATGAAATAAAGAAATTTGATATGAATGTAACTGCTAAAGTAATGGAGGGACGCTCACTAGACGATGATCAAACCATGTCTACCGTGAAAAATATTATTGGTGTTGCAAGCGGGAAGGGCGGTGTTGGAAAATCTACAATCTCTCTTAATCTGGCATTAGCATTGTCAAGAACAGGTGCCAAAGTAGGTTTGTTGGATGCTGATATTTATGGACCAAGTATACCACTAATGCTTGGAATAAAAAATGCACGTATAGAAGTAGATAATAATAAACTTCAACCTATGAAGTCAAATGGATTACAGGTAGTTTCTTTTGGATTTTTTGCTGAACAAGAGAATCAAGCTGCGATCTATAGGGGACCTATAATATCTGGAATACTAAAACAATTTATAGTTGACACAAACTGGTCTAATCTAGACTATTTAATTGTTGATTTACCACCAGGAACTGGTGATATCCCACTAACATTGGCACAAACAATACCGATTACGGGAATATTAGTTGTTACTACTCCGCAAGATATTGCAAGTAGTATAGCTGTAAAAGCACTTGGCATGTTTACTAAATTAAATATACCAATCATAGGCGTAGTAGAAAACATGAGCTATTTTATTTGTACAAAATGTAATGAACGGCACTATATTTTTGGAAGTGGAGGCGCTAAAAAACTAAGTGATCTATACAAAATACCATTTGTTGGAGAAATTCCATTAAATACATCTGTTATGAAAGGATCTGATATCGGAAAACCAGTTATGATTGACAATATTGAGTCTCAAGCTACAATAGCTTTTAATTCAACCGCAAAGAATATTGCTGCTCAATGTAGTATATTGGCAACAAAAATAAAAGAAGAAATAAAAACTAGTAACATAAACTAGTATACAAAATAGGTGTTACATACAACCACATACAGCTTTGTGCTTTAGCATTTCTCCCAATATCAGAAATAAGCTCAAGAAACCATTAGGCATATTGTTAAAAACAGATCAAGATAACAAAGAAAGCATTTTAAATTATGTTGCTGCAGACTCGTTTATTATAACAGTAGGTGATGCAACAACAGAAAAAATGTTAAACTTTAATTTAGTTCCATCTGTTCAAATAATTGATAACTATGAAAAAAGGGCATGCAGGAAACCAATATCAGATATGCTTGTAAATACATATCTTTATTGTAATAATCCAAAAGGTCAAATTACTACACAAAGCATAAACATGATCACGAAATCATTCATCTCAAAAACTCCAGTAAGAATAGTAGTTAATGGGGAAGAAGATTTGTTAACAATTCCTGCATGTATACATGCACCAAGTAATTCTGTAGTGCTATATGGACAACCTAACAAAGGTTTGGTTATAGTTAAAGTTGATAGAAAAATACGAAATATTGCTAAATTCATACTAAACTCTATGAATTAATGGGTATGATGAGCCGGTGGCTGTATGAATATGATTTATACTAAAAATCTGACCCACTAATTCAATAAATCAATTATTAATATACAAAAATAATACCAACTACAAGTAACATAAAAACAAATTACTATCAATGATTTATATTTACCACAATCAGGCATGCATATATCAATGAATCTGATAATACTACTGGCTTTATTGATCTCATTTTCTTCTTTAACTATAGCTGGAATATTTGTTTTTTGGATTTCTAAACAAAAATATGGAACTAAACAGATGTATGAAATATCTGAAGCAGTCAGAACTGGAGCATCCGCATTTCTTAAACGTGAAATGAAAATAATAATACCCATATCAATAGGACTATCGGTATTAATATCATATTTTACTGGTGTTACTAATGGAATTGCATTTGCAGTAGGTGCCACACTTTCTGCAATTGCAGGATTATTATCGTTAAAAATTACGGTGAAAACTGCTGTTAGAGCTGCTAACTATACTAACTATGGGCTAGGAAGAACATTTGTTTTATCTTTTCGTGGTGGCGCCACGGTAGGACTTGCAGTACCTGCCATGGCACTTTTAGCAATGTCATTTCTTTATTATTTATTTCCTGATCCAATAACAATAGCTGGGGTAGGTATAGGAGCCAGTCTGATAGCACTATTCATTAGAATCGGTGGCGGCATTTTCACTAAAGCCGCAGATATGGGTGCAGATTTGGTAGGAAAAGTTGAAGCAGATATGCCCGAAGACGATGCTAGAAATCCTGCTACAATAGCAGATAATGTTGGAGACAATGTTGGAGATGCAGCTGGAATGGGATCCGATATCTATGAATCATATATTGTTACTATGCTTGCATCAATGCTAATTGCAGCATTAATAGGTTCTGAATATAATCTTCTTTATCCAGTTTTAATCGCTATATCAGGAATGATCGCTTCAATAATCGGTGTCTCTATCACATATTCCAAAAACGTTTCTGACGTAATGAAACCACTTAACAAATCATTTTATGTATCTGCTTCTATTGCGTTACTACTTAATTTCATATTCACGCATATTTACTTAGGACAGACTAGTCTTGCACATGCATTATTTGGAACTACTGTTATAGGTGTTATACTTGTTCCCATAATACAAAAAATCACAGATCATTATACTAATTATAAATTCAAACCAGTTAGAGATATTTCCGATTCTGCTAAATGGGGTTATGCATCACTAGTATTAACAGGCATTACCAAAGGATTGCAGTCAACAGGGCCGATGGTTATTGCATTAGTAATAGCAATTATGATATCATTTATAATATCTTCATCTGCAGCACCTACAGCATCTCAATCAGTACTATATGGCATATTTGGTACATCACTAACTGCTATGTCCATGCTAAGTTTAGCGGGAATTGTGTTAAGCATTGATGCGTTCGGTCCTATTGCAGATAACGCTGGTGGAATAGTAGAAATGACACACATGGATAAAAAAAACCGTGATGTAACAGATGAAATTGATGCAGTAGGAAACACTACAAAAGCTATAACAAAAGGATTTGCGATAGCTAGTGCTGGATTAGCATCTCTTGCAATGATACAAGCGTTCCAATTTGAAGCATCTGCTGTATTTAATGATGTGTTTGATTATGGGTTGACAAATCCATCAGTTATAGTAGGTTTACTAACAGGTGGATTGATACCATTTATAATAACAAGTCAATTAATTAGTGGAGTTTCAAAAGCTGCTTCTAAAATGGTAGATGAAGTTAGATCACAATTTAAAAATGATCCAGGCATACTTGATGGTAAATCAAAACCAAATTATGCTAGATGTGTAGACATCTCCACAATTGCGTCACTTAAAGAACTTTGGAAATCTGTAAGTATTGTGATATCTGCACCTATTTTACTTGGTATATTATTAGGACCAACTGCAGTAGCTGGACTCTTGATGGGCTCTGTTATGAGTGGATTATTCTTAGCATATCATCTAGCTAATACTGGAGGTGCATGGGATAATGCTAAAAAATTAATTGAAATGAAAGGTAAAAAAGGAACCGAAGAACATAAGGCATCAATAGTTGGAGATATTATAGGTGATCCGTATAAAGATACTGCAGGACCTGCTTTGAATACTGTTATAAAACTACTTAATACAATTGCAATAGTATTTGTCTCCATATTTGTTGAAATTTTAATTATTTAAATGATTACTATATTTTACAAAATATTGATTTATAACAGTAATCGATTATTTTTTAGTAAATAATATTTATAACAATGACTATTTTTGATAGATGGGCTAGAGACGGAAAAAGCGATTTAATGGAAATAGAACATGCAAAAACAGCATGCAAATTCTTACGAATGATTTCATTTGGTAAACAGTTTTTATTCTTAGATGTTGGATGCGGAAATGGTTGGATTATAAGAAAAATAGCTAAATTAAAAAATTGTAAAAAAGCTGTAGGTATAGATAAAAGTATAGATATGATAAAAAATGCCGTTTTGAAAAAAAGCTTAATAAATGAACATTATATTGTTGGTAACATAGTAACATGGAGACCAAATATACAATTTAATTATATATTTTCAATGGAATCACTATACTACATAATTCCAATGGAACTAGCATTATCAAATATATATAGATCATTAAAACCAAATGGCAAATTTTTTTGTGGTACTGATTTTTATAAAGATAATAAATCTACTATAATATGGAAAAAACATATGAAAATTGATATGGATCTACGTTCTGAATATGAATGGAAACAAATGTTTGAAGATATAGGATTTAAAACTGAAATCAGTCATATAAAAGATCAATCAAGCATAAAAAAATGGAGACGTGAATTTGGTACATTGTTTATTACAGGAATAAAATAACTTGTAATATCACAGTTAATTAGAGATATTAACAGTATAGTTTTATTAAGTCAATTGTAAGATTTTATAATTGGGTATTTTAGTCAGTACTGGTCAATTAAAGCAAGCTATTGATTTAATAGAACGTGGGATACCTATTGACACGGTTTCAATAGATCTAGATTGGAAAAATTTTGAAAATCTTGTAGCAAAAATATTACTAGATAATAGTTTCGATGTAGTACAAAATCTGATATTTAGAAAACCACGAATGGAGATTGATATAATAGGAACCAAGTCTGGAATGTCACTAATAATAGATTGTAAACATTGGAAAAAATATAGTAATCATAATTTGAAGAGATTTGTAGAAAAACAAATCATAAGAACAGAGCATTATATTTCTGATAAACAGAATTTAGTAGCTATACCATTAATTGTAACATTATATGAGAATACACTGCAATTTGTTAACAGCGTTCCAATAGTACCGGTTTTCAAATTTTCATTATTTGTTAGTGAAGTATATGATTATTTAGAAAGAATAAAAATAATTAAATAATTGATAAAACAAAGAAAAATACACTTACTATAAGAAATATTTTGGTAATATTCATTGATTTATCTACAGCTTTTGAATATTTCTCATAAATTTTTGAACCCATAACTTTTACATGAGCTTTATTTTCTAATACTTCAAATGATGCTGATTTTATTTTTGTTTCAACATTTTTAGCAATTTTGAGATACCAACTTGCTATTTTATGTGGATCTGAAACTATACCAAATTGATAATATCCATTTTTATTTCGTGCTCCTTTGGTGGTGTGATGCGTATCAGACGTACAGATTTCTAGTAGTTTATATTTATTTTTTAAAAATGTGTTAACTATTTTTTCTCTAACTCCATTTTCCATATTATTTGAATCAGCCCATCCCAAAAAATATTTTTTTTTATTTATTAGTAAACATAGTATGCTTATTCCACCACAACCAAGGTCTGGTGCATTTAAATTCATATTATTAGAATTATAATAACCAAATTTAAAATCAAATTTTTTCATGTTCATAAGCATTATCAAGCTTGATTTAGCTGCTTTGAGTAAGTCCCTCTCATCATTTTTTGAAATTTTTTTCCCCATTGCGTTATGACAATCTATTACCAAAATACGCTGTAATTTATAATTTTTAGAAAAAATCTCTAATTCATTTTTAATGAAATCGGGAAAATCTTCTGATCCATATGGAGATAAAGATAAAAATAATATTGCGGTATTTTCAAAAATCAACCCTGTTGCCCTGGCTCTATTGATCTGTGTTACTGCTGGTTCAGTACATTTTTTGCCTTGGTGTAGAATAGTATATACGGTTAAACTTTTTAGATATTTATTTACTTCGCATTTTGATGGTATATTTAATGAATGATTTGATACACTGTGCATAACCATCGCAGATGATTTCATGTTTTTATAGATTAGATAAGTTATGTTACTGCCGCCTATTGGATTATATGGTCCTGGATGAATATCTGGTAAAACTAATCTGAAATCTCGATCATTATTATATAATCTTATTTGTGAAGTATTTACAATTGATATTTTTGATTGTTTTTCTATTATAGATTCTACCTCTGTAGGATCGTTTTTAGATATTGATGAAAGATATGCTTGAATCAATCTATGTGTACTTTGTATATATGGTCTTCCAGCTCTATCTGTTAGCATGGACCATGCAGTAGCTATTGTCAAAAATATTATTCCATATGCTATTGTAAATTGATTTGGCATCATATCGCCTAATACATCAGTTGGGATCAATGCAAAGAACATAGATAATGGTTGAATAAAACAAATCATCCAGCTTTTTACAATACTTACTCCTAGTGTTGTTGTAAAAATACCTATTCTAAAACTTGCAAACAAAAACATGCCTTCTACCACATAAAAAATTGTAACTTCAGACTTTGAAAAAATAAATATTGATAATAATCCAATCACAACTGTTATTAGCCAGATAGCATTTCCAAATAACGACATATGTATAGATTTTGAATATTCTTTGTTTTTTATAAAACGTGAATCAATATACTGTGTTATTAACAATGCAAAAATAGATACTACTAGTCTAAGAACTAAGTTATTATTTTCAAAATAATGGAGATTTATTATTAATACAAGTAAAGATACAACTATTACGGAAATAATTAATGAATGATAAAATGATGAAGGATTTATTAATGTTAGTGGATACCTTCCATGTATCCTAGTTATGCTGTCAATCTTTGGTGTTGTCAATTCATGTTACGAAGTTAATATATTGACTAACCACGAAACAGTAATCAAACTAACTGGAATTAATACAACTATTCTTGGATCAACCATGAATCCTTTTGTATCATCTTCAAAAAAACGTAATAGACCTGCGCTAGAAGCCGGTAATGGTGCCCCTTTTTTTTTCTTCATATTTATTTTTGAAAGCCTTCATTTCAACATAAAAACTTTTTTAATTTTGGTAAAATTTCTAATATAATATTTGTAATATCTAATATGCTGCATTGTTTTTCATAATTGGTTTCCAATTCAAATTCATTAAACAACAACATAAGCTTTTTATGCAAAATTTTTGTAATTACATCCAAGTTTATATTGATATTATCATTTGTTTGAATACTTTCTTTTTTATTTTTTTGTGGTTCATTACCACATTTTATGCATAATGCATATCCATCTTTAATAACTCTTACACCACTACAATATGGACAAGGTTCACTTACTAACGTTGCGCCATTAAGTAGCATTTGTACTGCTTTTTTAATAAGTTTATTTTTTGCCTCCATTATTTATAATTGAACTTTAAAAACTTATTATATATTGTGAAATAAAAAAGAAAGCTTATTAGTATGTTTTACAAATTTCAGTTAGTCAATGACAGTAATTTGTAGTACATGTGGACTTCCAGATGACTTGTGTGCATGTAGTGATCTTGCAAAAGATAGTACAAAGATTGTGGTTAGGTTGGAGACCAGGAGATTTAGAAAGAAAGGTACGATGATAGAGGGCTTGGATCCTAAATTAAATAACCTTAGTAAAGTAGCAAAAGAGTTAAAGGCAAAGTATGCATGTGGTGGAACAACCAAGGATGGTTACATATTTTTGCAGGGTGATCATAGAGATACAATGAAAGATGCTTTAATAAATTTAGGTTTTCCGGAATCAGTAATAGAGCTACACTAGAAACAAATGTGTTAAATCAAACAACAAAACTAATAAGAATTACTAAGTGCATACTAGATAATTCAATATTTATGTTAATGGTTGGATCATTTCCAATTGGGATTTATTTAATATATAATTATGATCTTCAAAATGAAATAAATTTCAACTATGATCTAGAATTTGCTGTTACATTTCCTAGTTCTGAATTGGAGATATTACTAGAATTAAAATTAGGTTATGCGTTTATTGTCACATGGATCATGTTATTATTAATTTTTGTTATATCTACTTTAGAACCAAACAAAAATACTTTTGTAATTAGAAAATATTGTCTTATTAATTCAGCTAATACTATACATATAGTCATAAAATGGTTTGTTATACTGATAGTTGTTTCCGGAGTAATAAACATTATACAAGAAAAAATTGGCGTACCTATTAAGTCTCCTACATTTGATACATTATTACATTTTTTTAATATCTCAAAGGCTCCAATAATTGAAGAGTTAGGTTTCAGAGTTGTTTTGATAGGATTTCCACTGTATGTAATATATTCAAATAAACCAGCATTACTTAATTTTTTTAAATCTATGTATCGTCCCAGCAAAAATTCTGATATTAGCAAGAATCATTACCGTTCACTTATTATAATATCTGCTGTGGTTTTTGGTTTATCTCATATATTATCAATTGATAATTGGGATACAAGTAAACTTGCACAAGCCATAGCTAGTGGGATTATATTAGGTTGGGTATATTTTAAGTATGGTATAATAGTGTCGATACTTGTACACTGGGCAATTAACTATTTTATTTTTTCATATGCTTTTCTAATATCTAAATTAACTAATGTCCCAGTCAGTGAAACATTTTTTCATCCATTTATAAATTTTCTAGAAATATTGTTTGTGATCACAGGAACTTTTTCAATATTAATATTAATTAAACAATACCTTAAAAAAACAAATTTAGACTTGGATTGATGATCTGAGACCTTTGTATCTATTACGTATTGTTACCTCTGTAACATTAGCTGCTTCAGCGATATCTCGCTGTGTTTTATCTTCACCTGTTTTAACACACGATAAATACAAAGCGGCTGCAGCTAGTCCCATTGGATCCTTACCTGCTGAAACTTCATTCTCTTGTGCATTTTTTAGTACCTTAATAGCAAATCTTCTCGTCTTTTCAGCTATTCCAATTCTACTTGCAATTCTAGCAACGCATTGTACAGAACTAGTAACAGGCATTCTAAGATCCAGTTCCTTCAGAAGCAGTCTATAACATCTTGCAACATCTTTACGTTTTATGTTAGCAGCAATTTCAATGTCTTTGAGGTTTCGTGGAGTCGCAGTATTACGACAAGCTGCATATAATGAAGATGCCATCAATGCTGGAATGGATCTACCACGTACTAGTCCTTTATCCAACGCTTTTCTATATATGTATGCAGCTTTTTCTATAACTGCTTCAGAAATAGCAAGTTTATCTTTTAATCTATTAAGCTCACTAAACGCTTGTCTAAAGTTTCTATCTACTGGTTCATGTACTTGGCTTCTACTATCCCATGTTCTAAGGCGTTCAATAGTGCTTTTCATAGATGATGTTAATGGTCTACCTGAAGCGTCTCTATTCGCAGGATTAATTATTGTTGCTAGTCCCATATCGTGCATTGCTAAAGAAGTAGGCGCCCCAGCACGTGCCCTATCTCCATGTTCATCTTGTGTGAATGATCTCCATTCAGGACCAGATTCTTGTAATTTCTCTGACAACACAAAACCACATTTTGAGCAGAACATTTCATCTGATTCATTGTCTATAACTAGCATATCCTTTCTACATCTGGGACAATTTTCTTTATTTGTATTATTTATCATATATCAACAACTTAGAAAGTCAGCTCACCACCACATTTAACTATTTGTGATTATCGTACTATGAATATACCAATTGATGAATTTCATTACATATTTTAGGTTTTTCATTTTGTTTGATTAATAGTTTTAAGTCACTCAAATTATCTATATCGAACATAATACTTTTAATTAATACTAATGAGGTATTTTTAGTGTGTTTTTTTCCAATTTCTAAGTGAATTTTATAGCTGTCTTCATCATAATGAGTTGTCATCAAATTTACTGGCATCCTAACTAATGCATTAGTACCATCAAAACGTTTTGATGGTACCACTAGAACTGACTTTGTATAATTTAATCTTAATAAAATCCTTATATCTTCTGTTTTTATTAATGGGATATCTTGAGGAAAAATAACCGATGCATCATATCCCATTTTGGATACATATTCATCAGCCAATTTTATTGCATTATTAACTCCAGTTTCATCCTCATCTTTAATATGAACTATATTAAATATTTTGTTTAAATTTAACATGTCATCATTTTTTGAAACTACAATTATGTTATTAATAATTTGTGAATTATATATTGTTTCTATGATCTCTTTAAACATGATTTTACACAACGCTACTTTTTTAGGTATCGGTATTCTTAATCTGGACTTAGCTTTAGAAAATGTTTTTACAGGTACTATAGCTGATATGTGCATTATATCATTATTTGTTTTGTGATAAATGATGCTAATGCTGATTCTTCTTTTTTGTTTGACATAGTTATTTTTGTATCATATACATTCATGTCCAAATTTTTTATTTTATCTATTAGTACTTTGTCTCTCACGTCTATCACTATGTTGGAACAAACACCGGAATACATTTCAGCTAGTCCATAGGCAGAAACTTCTATTCCAGCAGCTTGCATATATTCTGCAGCTGGACCACTGAAAGCTTTGTTTCCTACTAATGGACTTACAGCCACCACTTTTTTCTTTGACTTTACTAGTTCTTTTCTCATTCCTTTTATTTGTAACATTGGACCAATGCTTGTAAGTGGGTTTCCAGGTGCTATGACTACAAGTTCTGAATCATGAATAGCATTCACTGCACCTGGATTTGGTCTGGCTTTATCTGCTCCAATATATTGTATTCCATTAACTCTATCTTTGCCTCTGTATTTGACCCAAAATTCTTGAAGATGTAGTTCTCCTTTGTTTGTGATTATTCTTGTTTCTATATTGCTATCTGTCACAGGAATAACATTAGCATTAACCGCAAATTTATTACACATCCATTTTGTAATGTCAGTGAGATTTTTACCGTTTTTTAACATGTTTGTTCTTATTAAGTGAGTAGCAGTATCCCTATCTCCTATTCGTAACCAAGTATCTTCCCCAAAAATCTCCATTTGGCGCAAGAAATTATATGTGTCCTTCTTTATTCCCCAACCTTTTTCATAATCAAGCAAATCAGAAAGTCCATAAATTATAGTATCTATATCTGGACAAACATAAAGACCATATACCCAGTAATTATCACCCACATTACAAATTACATTAATATCATTTATCTGCGAAACCAGTCCCCTAACAAGCTTTATAGATCCAGTTCCACCTGCGAGTATAGTTACTCTATTCTTCAACTAGTCACCATCTTCAACATTATTATCATTGAATGATATTTTTTTGTTATAATCTAATTTAAATTTTTTAATAATGGATAGGTTTATTACTGTGTTAAAATCGATCAACATCTGTGAATATTAGACTGTTTTATTTATTTTTGGTTATATTTTTAACTATTAATGTTTCTGTAGCTGTTGCAGCTCAACTTGATGTTAAGATAAATCCAAATAATGATAACACAGTGCTTAACATTAAGTATCAGAGAACAGTCTTTATAGAATATAATGATGGTGGCGAATTTGCAAGTATTTTAAGAGATGCTGAGTATACTGTAAAATTTTCTGTAGACGAGTCTAATAGTGGTGTAATGTTATTAATGGATAAACTAAATACCAAATTTATTAATGATGGAAGCGTAACGCGGGTGAAAAATTTGGATGTAGAGTATGAAGTGCATTTGGTTGGAAGAGAGTTAAGTGCATCTGTGGATTACAAAATAAGACTTGTCGCAACCATCAGCAATTTTATAATTCGTGAGTATTCTAGTAATATACCAGCTTTAATTGATGCAGCGTGGAGAGGAGTTACAACAAATGATCCAGTAGTTATAGATACTAATGAATTTGGTGATGTAGAAATCAATTTGCCAATTTCATTCATAAAAAATAATATGCATAGTATTTATGATGTAATTATATATACCGACGCAGAACAATTACTTTCTCAGAATATTATAAATGCAGAAGGAATAAAAAATCAACCACTTACTAACTGGCATTTCTTATTTGATCCTACTGGAATTAATGTAGACGCCTCAACTTTTGGTTTGTCAGATGAAATAAAAGGCCATGTAATTTCATCGTTTACTATGGGTGAAAGTAGTATTAGAGAAGGTCGACAGGTTGAAAAAGTATATGAGGCTACAGTTGTTGCTGATGAGAAATATGTAATACGATCCATAGAATCAGCTGACTCTGGTAACATATCGATTATAGGATTTGCTGCTATTGATAAAATTGAAAATAATGAAGTTTTTGGTGTTAGTCCTAATTCTCCAGAAGGTTATGCTACAACTTCTACTGGGGAATTTCCAGTTATGATAATTTATGGTATGGCAGGTATGGCAGGAATGGGAGCTATTGCCATATTGATTTTTAGCAATAGAAAACTTAAAAAAGAATATGGGCAAGGACAACAGGGTATAGACCCATCTAGACTAATGGCAAGGTCTACCAGTGATAGTGCTGGTGGTTACAAAACTGTTAGAGGTGAAGCATATTTAGTTGATGATAATAATCAGAATAATAGACCATCTAACAATACAAAAAATAAAGGTACAATGCCAAAAGGGTGGAAATAATAGTAGATGTGTGTTGGTAGTAACCCTCCTTCTGTTTTCACGATATTTCACTATGCAGCCTACCTGAACTAGGTACAGGATCCTATAGTTCTATTTGGCCTTGCTCCATGTGGGACAGATTTTCCATTCCGTTGCTAACAATCTCAGATTTTGTCATCATAGTACACGTTAGTTAGGATTTTATTTCTATGCTGTTGCCAATCATCTCTGATTATCCATCATTGGATCACATATCCTGTATGGAGGGAGGAGTTTCCTCTGTAGTAACAGTAATCGTTCTCCAACTCACACATATAATTAAACAAATATTATTTAATGAATTTTGCTATTTTATTTAAATCGTAGTAAATACTAGTTAACTAATATGATTACTAGATACATAATCTATGTATTTGTGATGCCGTAGTTATATAACACCAGTTTAATCTCGTCCATGGATCTTAATTTTGAATAGTCTTCTAATAAACCGCGGTTTAATTCAAAGAATGTATGTCCCCAGCTAAATTTATTTAATAATTTTAGTCCTATATCGTTATATCCAAAAATAAACAATGTAGCAGTTATTGCTTCTATAGTAGTAAGTTTACTCAACTTAGAGTAGTTTATAGGATTCCCAGCAAATAATGGAGGTAACCTTCTATGAATCCCTGGGAATTTCCTAATACATGTATAATTTATACTATTCCATGAACAATCAACAGCTGTTATTGACTTAACATGTTTTTCATTAGGTAACAGTATTTTTTGTGAGAATGGATCTAGAATTATGCACTTTGGGCTTGGTTTTTTAATTTTTTTTGCTAGTTTAAATCTTATAAGTTTTGCAGCAGTGCATTTGTGTGGATCATCTTCCTTAAACATTATTACATTAATCTGCATTACTTGTAGCCAGCTAACAATTATTTAAAGGAATCATTACATCATACATATGATATAAAAGACATAAATTGATGTAGTTTAATAATTATAATAAAACCAAATAAAATATTTGACCATTATATACAAATTATAATATTCTGGTGTGATTACATTGAATCAAAAAAGAATAGATCATAATTCTGAGTTATATTCAGATTGTAATTTATATTTTTCCGCATTACGTAAAAATGGGAAAACTGAATAATTTTGAAGATGAATTTTATTACACAATTCCAGCATCCAAGTATGATCATAAATGTCATATATGAAAGTACTTTAATGTTAATAATATAAATACATGGGCTTTATCTGTATGTATGTCTGTTGTAAGGTGTGCTTATATTATATAATATTAACATTGGTGTATATATTGGAATTCAATAGTCTTTCTAAACAAATCATGCATTGTAAAAAATGCATATTACATAAATACAGAAAAAATGCAGTTCCTGGAAATGGTGATATACATGCCGATATAGTTATGATCGGTGAAGCACCTGGAAAATATGAAGATATTAGCGGTATGCCATTTACTGGAAAAGCTGGTGATATATTATTGTTAGCATTAAAACTAAACGACATTAATAAAACATCAGTATATATAACAAACATTGTGAAATGTAGACCGCCTAATAATCGCATCCCAAAAAAATTAGAAATAGAGACATGCAAAAATTATCTACAAACTGAACTATCATTAATAAAACCAAAAATTATTTGTATTATGGGTAACACAGCATATAAAACATTATTGGGAGGTAAGAATATACTTAAAAATAGAGGTAATGTAGTTATATCTGATAAAAATTTATATTTTCTTACTATTCATCCAGCCTCAGTAATATATAACAAAAAGTTATTTGTTTTTTTAAAAAATGACATACAGAAAATGATAAGTATTGTTTTAAACTTAACGTAGTTTTAAGTATTACTAACTATTGCATACAAATTATACATGATATTGTAAATATTATGGAAAAAAATCTAGTAAAAGACTCCAAGTAAAATTAATAATGATATTTTATCTTGGTACTATAATACAATGTTACACTATCATGAGAAGAAAATTGTACATGTATATAATTATATAAAAAACAATATTATGTTTGAAAATACTAAATTATGGAATTGGTATTAGGTGGCTATTTACTATATTGTATAAAACAAACATTAACCTAGAATAAGTATTAATTGATCGTCATGTGTACTACAAACCAACCTGATGCACTACAAAAAATAAAAACATAAAAATAATTATATACATTGTTAGCACAGTAGTACACACATTAAAATTAGATACATGTTGAGTGATAGATTAGTAATCCTAAATTATGATGCATCACTGACAATGTGACAAAAATACTAGCTGTATCTGTACATAATATTTCAGACTATGAGGCCAAAAATAACACACAAACTATTTTTTATCATCGTCAAGTGTCCATGGGGCTATTTTACCAAGTATCTTTGACCAGTCTAGTTTGAGAATTAATATAATAAAAAATATGAGTACCGCCATAAATATAATTAAACCAATATAGATAGCATTTACGTTATTTACATCACCAATAATAGGGTCTAATATTGAAAATCCAAAAAAATGTGATATTAATACAACAACATAATTTAACACTAATTTTCCAATAAATGTAGCTAAAAAAAATCGTACTGGGTTGTATCTTGCTAACCCTAACGGAATGTATATTAAATCGTCTGGAATAGGTGTCGCGGCAGCCACAAGTGCAGTGGCAGCACCGTAACGCTTAACAAGACGCTCGAACGGTTTCATTCTTTTTCTTATTCTTTTATTAATTATTTGTCGTCCACCATAACTAGCATAAAATATTATTTGTTTTGCAATTGTGGATGTAATTGCAGATAATATTGCTAATGTGTTTAGATCAAAGTAAGGACCTGTTGACATTGTAACAAGTAATAAAAAATATGGTATAGGAATAAATGGAATAAGTGATCCAAAAAAACTAATTATTCCTAATCCTACATACCCTACTTCATGAATAAATGGAAACAAATCAATAAAATCCACAGTTTATTTCAACTTAATGTAATATTTAATTAAAACTATTAGTAAATCTAAATTAAAAATACTTAATTTTTTTGAAATGGTACATGTAGCATTATATCATAATGACTAGATAGTATAAATGCTAATTTTAAAAATAATTTATTTATATAACCAATACGCAATGAAGTAGATATTGTCATATATGAATAAAAAGTTAATGCGTTACTATTTTTCCTTTGTGAGAAAGGATATATTCTACATTCACAAGAATAAAATTTGGTAGATGCATCTTCCAATATGTAGTTTCGATGCAAAAAATGCAATTCTGTGTCCTCAATGTGAGTCAAGGTTAGACTCTGGAAAAATTACACAAGCTGACGTAGATGCATCAATTAAATTAGCACAGCTTGGAAAAAAAAATCCACAAATAGATAAATTTACACTAAATAGTTGTAAGTTGATAGATAATAATCACATATTATATATTTCAAAAAGTGATATCCACATAATCAGACAAAGTAGAATTCTTTATAGATTAATACAAGAGGTTTTTACAGGTAAAATCTGGCTTGTTGAGGATGATGTAGACCATAAAAAATTTATAGAAGATCTTTTTTTCCCAACAAAAATTTTATCTATTAATTCAGTTTGGTTACCCGGTGAAATCAAAAAAATACGTGTTATAGTATCTGGTAGATGGACAAATAGGTTTCCAATCAATACAAGCAAAGTTATTCATATTGTAAAAAAAATTCATAACTTGGATATAGAAATTGAATTTGAAGAATCAAGGAAACAGAATTGAATTTTATTGCTACACATAAAATAAAAAATATCAGTGCTGATATAAATGGACAAGAAGTTATTTTTTATGGTTGGGTAGAAGATATACGAAGGCTAGGTAAACTAACATTCATTACTGTGAGTGATGCTACTGGCATATCTCAAGTTATAATTAAAGAAAGAATATTAGACGTAAAAAAACTAAATAAACAAAGTGTTGTTATGATAAAAGGAATTGTACAAAGTACAAAATCACATATTTTTGATTTTGAAATAGGTGCAAATAAAATAAATATATTATCTAACGCTATCTCACAATTACCTCTTGATCTAAATAATATATCTGAAAGTCATCTTGATACAAGACTAAATGCAAGAGCATTAGATATGCGTAACAAAAAAACAGCATCGATATTTAAAATACGTCACCATGTGCTTATATCAATAAGAGAGTTTTTAATAAAACAAAAATTTATAGAAATTACAACACCCAAAATAATTGGAAGTGCGAGTGAAGGCGGTGCAAATTTATTTTCATTACGATATTTCAACAAAAATGCATACCTTGCACAAAGCCCTCAATTATATAAAGAACAAATGATAATAGGACTTGAGAGAGTTTTTGAAATTGCTTCATTTTATAGAGCAGAAAAATCACATACGATGCGTCATTTGAATGAATATTCTAGCGTAGATATAGAAGCTGCATTTACTAATTATTTTGATGTCATGCAACTATTAGAATATATGATAAACGAGATATATAACTTCATAAATAAAAACTGTAGAGATGAAATAGAAGTATTAGGAGGCATCAATAAAGATGTATTTTTTCCTTTTAAACGATTTACGTATGAACAAATATTGCATGAATTAAAAAATGAAGGTAGCAAAATAGAATTTGGAGACGATTTATTAGATTCTCATTTAAAGTTAGTAAGACATAGACACAGAGGATACTATTTTATAATTGATTGGCCATTAAAATTAAAACCATTCTACATCCATGAAAAACATAACGATCCTTTATTATCACAATCATTTGATTTACAATATGGTGATCTTGAATTATCTTCTGGTGGCACTAGATTATATATGCCTGAAAAAATAAAATCAAGATTGATAGAACAAAATCTCAACCCTTCAGACTTCTCAGATCATTTAAAATCATTTTATTATGGGATGCCTCCACACTCCGGTTGGGGCTTAGGATTAGATCGTTTGATGATGGTATTAACAAACATGAGAAATATACGTGAAGTAGTATTGTACCCAAGAGACTTGGATAGACTTATGCCTTGAACACCAATTATGGATTAGTGATTAGTTTATGAGTATTTGCTACGTTATATTACGATACATTAATTTTTTTACAGTTTCTTAATAACCTCATTAGTGAATTGTTTAGTGGTAAAATTTCCTCCCATATCTTTAGTCTTAATATTGTCTTTCACTATTTCACAGATAGCAGACTCTAATTTTTGAGATATGTAGACAGATTTTTTGTCATTGTATTTTATCCCAAACCAATCTAGCATCATTTTAATAGATAATATGAAAGATGATGGATTTACAATATGTTTTCCTGCGATATCAAACGCAGCTCCATGTACAGGCTCAAACAATGCATAATTATCACCTATATTAGCACTTGGTGCAATTCCAAGACTTCCTGCAACTTGTGCTGCTTCGTCAGAAAGTATATCTCCAAACATGTTTGTTGTCACTATTATATCAAATTTTTCTGGTATTCTGATAATGTTCATTGCACATGCATCTACATACATCTTTTCCAGTTCTATGTTTGAATATGATTTAGATACATCATTGCATACTTTAACAAATAAACCATCAGTTTTTTTCATTACATTAGATTTGTGAACACATGTAACTTTGTTTAGTTTATTTCTTTGTTTGGCCATATTGAAAGCATATTTTGCAATTTTCCTAGATGCATTTTCAGAAATCAAACGAATTGCAATTGCAAAGTTATCCATTTCCAATTCTTCTCCAATATACAAATCCTCTGTATTTTCTCTTACTATTACAAAATCTATATTGTCTTTTAAGGCTAAAATATTGGGATAAGATTTTATAGGTCTTATATTTGCATATAGGTTAAGTAATCTTCTTAATACCACGATCACATCTGATGCACTCTCACCTACAGGTGCTTTTAAACAAGCTGAAGAGTGTTTTATTGATGTAAGAGTTTCTTCAGGTAGTGCATATCCAGTTTTTTTAAGTGATTCGTCTCCAGCTTCCAATTTATCTATAGAAAATTTTAAACCATGCTTATCATTAATAGCTTCCAAAACACCTACAGCTGATTCTGAAATTTCAGGACCTATACCATCTCCAGTTATTAAAGAAATGTTATACACTGTATCACTTGGATAGTCCCTTCAACATGACTTTATTTATTCCGTCCACCATTGCTCTTACACTAGTAGTAACAATATCTTCTCCAATGTATTTAGACGACACTGTATTGTTATATGTATCTTCTATTTTTATAGTAACTTCACATAATGCATCTGATCCTCCTGATATTGATTCTAACTTATATTCTTTTATTCTTAAATGTGAAATTCTACCTGTTATTTTTTGAATTGCGTTTAATGATGCATCTACAGGACCAACACCATGGTCTGTTGCAAAAAAATCTTTTCCATCTATATTTAATTTAACAAATGCATATGGCATAGTACCAATACCAGTAGATACAGAGAAGCTTGTTAATTTAACTAATCTGTCAGTTTTGTATTTCCCAATTATTTTATTAGCGATAGAAAATAACTCTGTATCACTAACTTGAATACCTTTATCGCCTATATCTTTAATTTTGTCTAAGATTTGTTTAGTTTGTTTCATATTAGATTTCATGCCATATTCTTTCAGCATCGAATTTATTCCATGGAGCCCTGCATGTTTTCCAACACGTAACCACCTATTTCTACCGACTAGTTTAGGACTTATCGGTTCGTATGTTAATGGGTTACTTAATACACCATGTGTATGTATTCCAGATTCATGACTGAATGCATTTTTGCCTACAATAGCTTTGTTATACTGTACAGGAATCTTAACTAATTTTGAAACATATTTTGATGTCTCATATAATAACTCAGTTTTAACTTTAGTTCTTAATTTTTTATCTTCTTGTAAGCAATGTAATATCATTACTACCTCTTCCAGAGATGCATTTCCTGAACGTTCTCCTATGCCATTAATAGTTACATGTGCACATTTACCACCTGCTTGAATACCTGAAATTGTATTAGCAACAGCTAAACCAAAATCATTATGGCAATGTAAACTAATAGGTAATTTTGTTGTATTTATGACGTCTTTTGTAATATCGCTAATATATTGTGGAGTTGAATATCCAACAGTATCTGGGATATTTATTCTGTCTACGCCAATTTTAGATGCTGTCTTAAATATTTTTTTTAAAAAATTTCGATCAGTTCTAGTTGCATCTTCAGCAGAAAACTCTATTTTCAATCCATATGATTTGGCATATTCTATAGAATCTATCACTCTGCTAATTACTTGTTCTCGTGATAGTTTTAGTTTATATTTTAAGTGAATATCAGATGTTGCGATAAAAATATGAATGTAGTCCAAGTCAGACTCTACTATGGAGTCTATATCTTTTTTATTAGTACGTGCTAAACCACATATCTCTGACGATAAATTTTCATCAACTATCATTTTTATAGCTTGTTTTTCTCCATTAGAAACCATTGGAAATCCAGCTTCTATTGTATCCACACCAAGACTATCCAGTTTTTTTGCAATGTTCAATTTATGACGCGGAGATAAAGCCACACCAGGTGTCTGTTCCCCATCTCTTAATGTTGTATCAAAAATTCTTGTCATTTATCATCAATCTCTAAAGCTACTACTCCAGTCCTAGCTGTTTCTAAAATTCCATATTGTTTTATTTTTTCTTCAAACATGGTTATTTTATCTGGTGCTTCAGCTACCTCAATTATTATTGATTTTTTACCACAATATACCTTTCCATCATGTAATTTTACTAATTTTTTTATTGTAACTAGATCCGAATATCTTTTCATGTGGATTTTAAATAGTACTATTTCTTTATACACACTTTTATTTTTATTAAGACGTTTTACATTTATAATATCAATCATTTTGTTCAGTTGTTTTATTATTTGTTGTATTTGCTTTTCGTGGCCTGTAGTAGACACAGTAATTCGAGAAAACTCACGATTAGTTGTAACACCTACAGAAATGCTTTCAATATTAAAATTTTTGGATCTGAATAGATTTGTAACTTTGAATAAAATCCCAGGTCTGTTCTCTACTAATATAGATAAAATAGCGTACATTTTAATTATGACGGTAGTATCATATCTTTTAATGGAGTACCTGGAGCTACAAATGGTAGTACATCTTCTTCTGGGTCTATAGGGATGTCTATTACAGTAGTTACATCGCTTTTTAAACCAGTTTTTATAGCTTTTTCTAGCTGAACTAAAGAATGGACTCTAATTCCTTGTGCGCCATATGACTCAGCTAATTTTACATAATCAGGACAATTTTTAAGATCTGTTCCTATCATCCTTCTATCATAAAATGTACGTTGCCACTGTGCAACCATGCCTAGTGAAAAATTATTTATTAAAAAAACAATTACTGGTATATTTTCTAGTACTGATGTAGCTAACGAATTTTCTGTCATGTTAAAACTACCATCTCCTGCAATATCTACTACTGGTACTTCAGGGATAGCTACTTTTGCACCTATTGATGCCGGGAACCCCCAACCCATAGTACCAAGTCCTGTAGAACTAAAAAAAGTTCCAGGATTGATAACATCAAAAAATAACGATGCCCACATTTGATGCTGCCCTACCTCTGTAGTTACTATTGATTTTTTAGGTAATATATTACGTAATACTCGTAAAATTCTTGCGGCACTCATCTCACCAGGATGGAATTTTAAATTATCACGCCAATATTCTTTTACTTCATTAACATGTTGTATCCATATACTATTATTGATCGTATTCCTTACTTTTTTTTGTATAATTAATTTAACCATAATTCTTAGCGATGTTTGGACATTTCCTATTACTGCTATATTTGTAGTTTGATTTTTACCTATTTCCGATGGATCTACATCCATATGAATTATTTTAAGATGTTTTTCAAATTCGTCAAATGTGCCTACTGATCTATCTGAAAATCTGGTGCCTATAGCAAGTACACAATCTACTTCTGTCATAATCTTGTTAGCCTCAGCATGTCCATGCATTCCTATAGGTCCTAAAGATAATGGATGATTTTCTGGAAATGATCCTTTGCCTTTAAAAGTTGTAACAACTGGAATCATCAATAATTCTGCAATTGACTGTAGTTCTGTAAATGCAGAAGAAATAATTACACCGCCTCCTGCCAGAATTACAGGTCTCTCAGAAGATATAAGCATATTTATTGCTCTTTCTATTTGAATCATATCTGGACTAACCCATGGATTATATCCTCTTATTTTGAATTCTTCTGGAAAATTAATTTTTGATTTGTTTTGTTGTACATCTTTGGGTATATCTATTAATACTGGACCTGGTCTTCCGCTTTCAGCAATATAAAATCCTTTTTTAATGGTTTCTGGAATTTCTGATGCATGTCTAGGCTGAAACGCATATTTAACAACAGGATTTGCCATTCCTATTATATCACTTTCCTGGAACGCATCACGCCCTATCATATTTACTGGTACTTGTCCAGTTATAGCTATCATAGGTGCAGAATCTGCTTGTGCAGTAGCTATTCCTGTTAATATGTTTGTAGCACCTGGTCCTGATGTTGCAAAACAAACCCCAGCTTTCCTGCTCACCCTACCAAAACCATCAGCCATATGTGCCGCAGACTGCTCATGTCTTGCTAAAATATGACGTATGCCAGATTTAAATAATTCATCATACATAGGAAGATTTGCACCTCCTGGTAATCCAAAAACTTGTTTTACTCCTTCCCTCTTAAGGGCAAGCATTAATGCTTTTGCACCAGATATATTTTTCATCACTTAATCAACAATAACAATCAATATTTTAGCTCTTAATAGATTTTACAGTTTAGCTATTAAATTAATAGTTAGCACTATTATATTATTGTAAATTATAAAAATTGAATTTTGAAATTGAATATGATTGATTTTTATTTTGCTATATTTTAATAATTAGAGACTAATAACTAATATTAATATAGATCATATGTACCTATTTTTTATTTTTGATAGATATTTTAAATAACTTATATGCCTGATCAGAGTTTTTGTTTCCATGTACTATTGAACGAACAGCTTGTATCATCTGTACTGGATAATTAGATTGCCAAATGTTCCTTCCCATATCAACACCTGTGGCACCAGCTTTTATCGCATTATATGTCAATTGTAATGCATCACGCTCACTAATCTTTGGTCCGCCAGCAATTATAATTGGAACTGGACATGAATTTACCACTTTTTCAAAATTATCACAATAGTATGTTTTAATTAAATGTGCTCCAAATTCTGCAGCAATCCTACATGCAAGTGAAAGATATCGCGCATCCCGTTTCTCTAATTCTTTGCCTACAGCTGTAACTGCGAGAACTGGTATGCTGTATTCTTCAGCCTCGTTAACTAAATTTCCAAGCGAAACCAATGAATTATGCTCATATCTTGCACCAACAAAAATTGACATAGCAAGCGCACTTGCATTTAGGCGTATTGCATCTTTTATACTTGTCACAATTTTTTCATTTGATAGATCTTCTCCAATTATGCTACTTCCTCCTGACACTCTGAGTACGATCGGTGCAGTATATTTGGGATTAATCGATGTTCTCAGAATTCCTCTTGTAAGCATAATAGAATCACAAAACTTTGTTATCATACTAACTACATTACCAGGTTTTTCTAATTTTTCCGTTGGACCCAAAAAATAACCATGATCTATAGCAAGCATCACAGATCTACTATCATGCGGTTTGATAATTTTTGATATTCTATTATTTAATCCCCAACTCACACATACAATAAAGAGTCATATTATTTATTTTGTTATTATGATCTTTATGGAATTATTTCCTTCATAGGCACGATTAAATGCTTTTTGTGAATCCAAAATAGGGTATTTATGTGTTACCAGTTTACTCACATCAATTTTTGATGATTTTATAAGAAATAATGCGTCACGAATGTCTCTATCAGATGAAGCATAGCTCGGTATGATCGATAATTCCTTAGAATAAATGGTACTCCAATTTATACTTGTTGTTGTATTTTTTTGTGGTGCTCCAAAAAGTATGATTTTTCCACCTTTCTTCACTAAATTAACTGCATCTAAAAATGCTTTGATATTACTAGTAGCAACAATCACAACATCTACCCCATATGAATTTGTTTGATTATCTATTTTTTCATGTTTCTTAGGATCATTATAATTTATTGCTATTGCACCAATTTTTTTTGCAAAATTCAGTCTAAAATTATTGGTATCTATACATATTACCTTATCAAACTTGTTTATATTTGATAACATTACATGCATTAATCCTGTTGTGCCTGCACCAAGTATTGCTATAGAATCACCGATATTGAACAAAATTTTTTTCCATGCTCTAATACAGCATGCCAACGGTTCTATCATTGTAGCCTGATCAAATGTCATAGTATCTGGAATCTTAATAATACCTCCATGACTTACATTCCATTCTGGTACTAGAAATTGTTCTGATAGTCCGCATGGTAATATGTTAGTTTCACAATATTTTTTACACATAGTTTCATTGTTATGGAAGCAATATTCGCATGAATAACATGGTACATGATGATGAACAAAAACCCTATCTCCATTTTTAAATCCGGTTATTTTTTTACCAGTCCTGATTATTATTCCAGATGGCTCATGACCTAAACTCATAGACGACATACTATATTTTCCAAAAACCTTCTCTACATCTGAACCACAAATGCCACACGACTCCATTTTTACTAATACATCACCAGATCCTACACTAGGCTGTTTGATATCTTTAATTATTACTTTTGATTCTTTTTTAAAAAATATCGCCTTCACGTTCTGATGTATTATTGTATAAATTTAAATGATTTTAAACTATTGAATTTTTATAATCTATAAAAATAAATTTAAAATATTGCAAATATTATTAATTACACCATTATAAAATATTATACACCAAGAATTTTCTTAAGCATACTTCTGTAGTCAGTATTTATTTTTTTGTTACCTATATATGGTAATGAATACATCAAAATTGATTTTTTAGATCTCATCATAGTTAATTGTTCACTAACAGGATTTGCCATATCGTCGCTTATTAAAATTAGACCTACTGACTCATTTAATAATTCTTTGATCTTATCAAGTACTTGGTCTGGATTTTCTACTATTTCTCCATGTATTCCTGCCAATTTAAATGCAGTAACAAATACCTTATTCCCAATTGCAACAATTCTCATAGTATCTATTTTTTATAAAAAGATTTAACTTTTTTTAAAAAAAGTTAATCTATGTTAAACTATAGTATATTATATGTACATAGATAAAAACAAAGATGTATATGTAATTTTACATGGAAAAACAAATTTACTGCAAAAATCTATTGACGTGCTGGTTTCTAATGGAGTTAATAAAGATAGAATCATAATTGCAACCACTGATAAAATTGGTGTAGTAGATGATTATATTGCAATGCTGTGGCCACCACATAATCCAATGCACATAAAAATTCAACAAATTTCAAAAATTACAGAATCTAAACCAGATAATATTAGTGGTTTATGGGGCAGTATTTCAAAAAATGATCTATTCACAATAAATTTGTGATGCGAGTCATTTAAACACATCACCATTTAAATCATAGATAAGACACGACAAAAAATCATCATATTCAAAATCGGTGAATTCTATCAACTCTATTTTATTATTTAATTTTGCTATTTTAGCTGATTTTAGGTGATAACATGTACCATACCTATCTAACTTGTTAAAATAATATCCTTTACAAGAACAGAAATTTAAATCAGGTTCTAACCAATACTCTGTACTTTCACCCACAGCGGTCCATATTTTCCTTTTACTTGGTTTAAATAAATGTAACTTAATACGACCTTGAGATACTGCGAATTTAATTTTCTGTTCTTCATTCATAAGAATTTAATTTGCATATAATGATATATTTTTATGCAAAAAATAACAATTGTACCATGTAAACCAGCAATGACTTTAGAAGGAAAAAATAAAATCCTAGTTGTGGCTGATCTACATATTGGATTTGAAAATGATTTTCTTTCATATTATAACCATACTGGAAAAAATACTGTTGTTTGTGAAATAATCAATGATTTGGAAACAATAATTAATAATGTCAAACCAAATATGCTTATATTATTAGGTGATATAAAATCAAGTTTAAATCATATTTCATATAGCGAATATAGTGATATTGCATTTTTTTTTAAAAAAATTAAGACCAAAATTGATATATTATTAATACCAGGTAACCACGATGCAAATATACAAAGATTGATTTCAAATGAAGTTACTCTTGTCAGTTCAATGGGACTAGTTATTGATGATGTTTTGTTGATTCATGGACACATGATACCTTCTAAAAAATTATCCTACGTTGATAAAATAATTATGGGTCATGTACATCCAACATTTTTTAAAGAAGAATCTATTATAAATGGTCAACGAGTATGGGTTTCAATAAAAACTGATAAACAGGAGCTTTTTCCGTCATCATCTGGTACATTAGAGATCACAATAATTCCATCATTTAATAAATATATTATTCCTCATAAAAAATTCCGTCAAAAATACATTTCACCAATATTAAAAAAAATAAATTTAACTTCTGCAAAAATTGTAACATTAGATGGTATAATAATAGGTAATGAAACAATGCTGAATTACGTTATTTAATTAATTATAGTTTGTATGGTTCTAATGATTCTATTGTTGGTTTGTTTTTTTGTAGCCATTCAAGAGTTTTTATAAACGATTCTGCCAGTTCTATAGTTGTGAGTACTGGAATTCCTAGCTCTAGTGCTTTTCTTCTAATCCTATATTCCTCATCAACTGACTTGGAATATTTTCTTAATGATATTGTATTAGGTATATTTATTATAAAATCAATCTTCTTGTCGTACAAGAGATCTATTATGTTAGGTTTTTTACTATGCTCACTAATTTTATATACTGTTTTGATATTAGGTAGATTTTTTAAAAGAAATTTTGCAGTATGTTCTGTAGCCAATATCTGAAAATCTAGATTTTGTAATATTTCTATAGTCTGTAAAAGCTTTCTTTTATTCTCATTTCCTCCTATAGTTACCAATACATTACCTTTTTTAGGTAGTGTATATCCTACTGAGATCAGTCCCTTGGATAGTGCATCATAAAAACTATCACCAAAGCATGCAGCTTCCCCAGTTGATTGCATTTCCACTCCTAATTTTATGTCAGCACCATCTAATTGCATAAACGAGAACTGAGGTACTTTCACGCCGTAACGAAATTTTCTTTTATATTTGTTATATGTTATATGAGGTATAGATTTACCTAAAATTGCATTTGCGGCCAATTTGATGAGATTAATCTCAGCTAGTTTAGATACAAATGGCATTGATCTTGATGCTCTTATATTTAATTCTATGACGTACACATTACCATTATTTATTATAAATTGAATATTAAATAGCCCTCTTATATTAAATGATAACGCAATACTATTAGTATATTCAATTATAGTTTTTAAAGTATTACGATCTAAACGTCTGGGAGGTATGCACATCATTGCATCACCGGAATGTATACCAGCATTATCTATATGTTCTATAATAGAACCAATTATCACATGTTCTGTATCTGATACCCCATCTACGTCTGCCTCCAAAGAATCTAACATGAATTTTGAGATCACTACAGGATGTTGTAATGACAAAATGGCAGTTTCATTAATATGTTTTTTTAATTCATTTCTTGACCATACAACTTTCATTGATGCACCACTTAACACATATGAAGGTCTTACAATAACAGGATATCCTACACTTTTTGAAAATTTTTCAGCTTTCTGTAAATCAGAAAATACTTGCCATTGTGGCTGTTTTATATTAAGTTCATCTAAAATTTTACTAAACTTTGATCTGTCCTCAGCTCTATCAATGTCACTGGATGTAGTTCCAATTATATTTATTCCATTTTTTGCAAGTATTGGTGTCAAACTATTTGCAATTTGTCCTCCTACAGATGTAATAATGCCTTTAGAATTTTCGAATTCTATAATATCTATAATTCGTTCTGCTGTCAATTCTTCAAAGTAAAGTCTTTCGCATATGTCATAATCAGTAGAAACTGTTTCTGGGTTACAATTTATGACTACTATATTTTTCTCTCCATTTTCTTGTAATCCTAGTACCATATTTACAGTCCCCCAATCAAATTCTACACTGCTACCTATCTTATATGGTCCCGCACCAAGTACAACTATTCCGTATTTTTTACTAATCTCAAAATCATTTTTATTACCATTATATGTCATATAAAGATAATTTGTTTTTGCTGGACATTCTGCAGATAGAGTATCTATTTGTTTAACAACAGGCAGTATATTGAAATTCTTTCTTAGTGTTCTTACTTTATCATTACTTAGACTTGTAGCTTTGCCAATTTGTTTATCTGAAAACCCATATATTTTAGCCTCACGTAATAATTTAGATCTTAACTTGAATTTCTTTAGTTTTTTTTCAATATCTACTATATTCTTAATTTTTTTTATAAACCAAGGATCAATAAAAGATAATCTATGTATTTTTTCTATGGACATTCCTTTTTTTAATGCAATTGCAACATAGTACAATATCATGTTATCTGGATTTAGAAGACGGTTTTCTAGATATTCTTCGTCATTTATTTGCATGTCAAACTCATTAAGAACCAGACCATTGTTTTCAATATCTAGCATTCTTATTGCTTTTTGTAATGATTCTTCGAACGTCTTACCTATTGCCATTACTTCACCAGTTGATTTCATAGTTGTTCCAAGTTTACGATTAGCTGATTCAAACTTATTAAAATCCCATCTTGGATGTTTACATATTACGTAATCTAATGATGGCTCAAAACACGCAGTGGTTTTTTTAGTTATATCATTGATAAGTTCAGACAGTTGGTATCCCAAATTAATTTTTGTAGATATATATGCAATTGGATATCCAGTTGCCTTACTTGCAAGAGCAGATGAACGTGATAACCTAGGATTTATTTCAATTACCGCATATCTAGATTTTGTATCTAATGCAAACTGCACGTTACATTCTCCAATAATGCCTATATGTTTTGCTGCATGTAACGCAGCTGATCTTAGTAAGTGATATTCATGATTATCAATTGTTTGTGAAGGAGCTACTACTATATTATCACCCGTATGCACCTTCATAGAAAGTATATTCTCCATGTTGCATATTGTTATAATGTTGTTATGATGATCTCGCATTATTTCGTACTCTATTTGTTTCCAACTTCCTACATACTTTTCAATCATAACCTGTTTTACCATGCTTATATTTAATCCACGATTAACTATCTCATAAAGTTCTATTTCATTATATGCTACTCCACCACCCTTGCCACCTAATGTATAAGCTACCCTGATAATTACAGGATATCCTATTGTATCTGCCACTTTTTTAGCTTTATTAAATGTAGTAATTGTGTTACTTTCAAGAACTGGTATATTACATTCATTCATAGCATTTTTGAAAAGCTGTCTATCTTCACAAACATTTATACCACTAGTTGGTGTACCTAGCACATCTATATCATATTTCTTTAAAATATCATTGTTAGAGAGCTGTATCCCACAATTCAGAGATGTTTGACCTCCAAACCCTAACATTATTCCATCAGGTCTTTCCTTCTCAATTATACTTTCTATATACCACTGGGTTACAGGTAATAAATATACCTTATCTGCAAACCTTGTATCTGTTTGAATTGTTGCGATATTTGGATTTACCAATACACTCCTCAATCCATCTTCCCTTATAGCTTTCAGACACTGGCTACCGGAGTAGTCGAATTGACGGTCGTTTTAACGACTTTCGCCAGCTTCTCCGATTTTTATTGCC
The DNA here is from genome assembly GCA_965218725.1 of Nitrosopumilaceae archaeon. GTDB lineage: Archaea > Thermoproteota > Nitrososphaeria > Nitrososphaerales > Nitrosopumilaceae > WTHC01. Next base: position 370,926 of record CBDCLO010000002.1, on the reverse strand, counting down.
CCACTTCCTAATACTAAAATCTTTTTTAATGATTTAAATTTTGGCAGATCTTATTCCTCCATCATTTTTTTAAATATGTCAAAAATATACTTGCAATCATAAGGACCTGGCGATGCCTCAGGGTGAAATTGTACAGCAATGCATTTTTTTTTTTTATGTTTTATTCCTTCAATTGTTTTATCATCTGCATTAATAAACCACATATTAAATTCAGATTTCTTTAATGAGTTTGAGTCTATACAATAACCATGATTCTGGCTTGTAATATACGTTCTAGATTCATCCAAGTTTATACATGGCTTATTCTGTCCCCTGTGACCATATTTTAATTTAAATGTTTTTACATTTCTAGAAATAGCTAAAATTTGTGCACCTAAACAAATTCCTAATGTAGGAATATTAGCGTCTAGTAGACATCTTGACGTGTTTATTATTTCTTTACATCTTTCAGGATTTCCAGGTCCGTTACTTATTATAACACCATACGGTTTGTGTGCAATAATTTGATTAATCTTGGTATTCCATGGAACTTTAATAGCTTTATATCCCATATCTATAACATTTCTTAAAATAGAATTTTTTGTACCTGCATCTATAATAACTACACTTTTTTTATTCTTTCCAAAAATTTTTCTAGTTTTAGTAGAAACTATTTGCATAAAATTCTTAGAATCATAACTAGATTTTTTTAGCTGTTTTTTTATTCTTTCTTCTGATATATCATCACTATCTGAAACAACTAGTGCCCCAACCATTACCCCTTTATCCCTAAGTTTTTTTGTTAGTTCTCTTGTATCTATTCCTGAAATTCCAGGAACATGTTCATCATATAACCACTCATCTAATGTAGCAACCAAATTCCAATGACTAGCAGTCAACGATAGATCATTAACTATCAAACCACTTATCTGTATTCTATCTGACTCGATATATTTTTCTATTCCATTGTTATCTTTTTTTCTTATGTCCGGAACTCCATAATTGCCAATTAATGGGTATGTCAATGCAAGAATTTGACCATTATATGATGGATCTGTTATAGTTTCTACATATCCTACCATTCCAGTATTAAATACTGTCTCCCCAAAAACTACTCCAGGACGACCAAAACCAATACCATTCAATACAGTACCATCACTAAGTATTATCTTCCCAAACTTATTCATGTATCTGGCATTTTTTATTAAAATTATAACCCTATAGTAGTTACTCTTTTACGGATTTAAATTTTTGGAGTTTAAATTTGTGATTTAGTCTAAAACAATTAAAATACATTATAGATAATTATTTTGCATTATGGCGTATTTTTATGCTTATAATGCTTTGAATTCTTCGCTCCATCTATAATATGCTTTTATCATCTCTATTGATACACTAGGTTTTCTCCTAGACATCATAGATCTAAAATCAGTCATGGTCAAACTCTTTGGTTGTGACAACCTTTCGCCTTTCACAGGTTCATGATATTCCTTAGAGCTAAAAAGTTCTCTTACTGCCTTAAGTTGTACTGCTTGACAAATATCCTTAATATCACTAGCACTATAACCATCGGATATCTTAGCAAGCTCAGAAAAGTTAATTTTCACGTCTTTTTTTAAAGGAGCACTATACAACTTAAAGACACTTCCTCTAGATTCTGTATTAGGAAGTGAAACATGTATTCTTTTTTGGAACCTTCTTAGAAATGGCCAGTCTAGGCTCCATGGTTTATTAGTTGCGCCAATCACATACATTCTCAATTTTTTATATTTTACATTAACACCATCCATCTCTGTTAGAAACTGATTTCTGGCTCTTATTTCTCCACCAACTTCACTACTCCTAGTACCTAACAAAGAATCCACTTCATCTATAAATAAAATAACAGGTTTGATGTTTTTCTCCGCATATCTTCTTGCCATATTAAACAATTTTGATACATTTTTTTCAGCTTCTCCAAGCCATTTACTCATCATTGAAGCCGCATCTACATTGAAAAAGTATCCATCTATTTCATTTGCAGTAGCAGCTGCTAATACAGTTTTACCGCATCCTGGTGGACCATAGAGAAGTATTCCTCTTGGCCATCCAAGCGGAAATAAATCAGGTCTCTTAGTAGGATATACTATAGATTCACGTAATGCATTTTTTGCATCGTCTAAACCGATCACCTCATTCCAACGCACTTCTGGTTTTTCCTTCATAATCATGTCTTCTAAATCACTGGTATTTTTAACAAAAACTGATTTTGGTGATTTATCAATATACTGACCAATTTCCATATTACATGTAATACGTAGTAACTGTATTCTATTTTTATATGACGTAGTCCTCTCAGTATATATTCTATTTAATTTATTTTCTGGATATCGCATTACCAGTTTTATTAGTGCGTCTATAGCTTTCTGGTAATTTACAATTGCCATTGTGTATGAACCTTGTGAATCAAATTTTATAGCATCTGATGCATACTTACTTGCACTATTCTCTAATTCTTGTGGTGCTAAACTCATCAATATTACCGAACTAATTACTAAATTTACATTGGTATTCTATGATGTAAATAGGTATAGGAAATTTTGTTAAATTATTTATACCATTACATACAATAATGATAAATACTAAATATCAAACTATAGCTAGATTGCAACACAAAATTTTATATAACATACAAAATTATTACACCTATATATACTATATCCATACAGAAGCAAATTTTTTTATATTCAACATAGATTATAACGTCTTCTATATTTACCTAATACAATTATAATTATATTTGATGTTAAATTTATGATGTCAATTAATCTAGAAGAGTTTGGATTAAGTAATTATGAAGCACGTGCTTATTTGACACTAGTTACTAAAGGAACCATTTCTGCAAGTGATCTTGCTTATTATTCTGGGCTACCTCGTACTAAAATATATCCCACATTAATTAAACTCGAAAAAAAGAAACTTGTAATAATTTCTAAAAATAAGCCGGTAATGTGTACAGTAATACCACCAATGAATGCATTTAATGATATAATTAAACAACAGATTGATAAAGTAAATATAATGAATCAGATCTTAAAAAATTTGACACAGCTTAATGAAAGTAACAAACAAAATTTTGTAGAAGAAAAAAATTATCTTCATATAAACATTAAAAATAATCTTATGAAAATTCAATTAATGTTTGATAATACAAGATCATCTATCAAAATAATGGCAGATATTTATGGCTTGACAATCGTATCGAAATTTAAAAAGCAGCTCATTTCACTTCTTAGACGAAATATAGATGTAAAAATTTTGATTCCATCACAAATTATAGGTTCTGAACCATTCAAAACAATTCCAGACAGCATCAAAATAAGAATATCTAATGTAATTTATAGTTGTTTTATTTTTGATGATTTAGAGTTACTTTTTATTGATAGTAAAAATGAAACATGTGAAATATTTTCCCATGCTAGTACACTAAATTCAATAATATTAAATTCTTTTATGCATTTATGGAATCACTCATTGCCAGTAAACTGTCTTTATTCTATGCCAAAAACTAATGCACAAGAAATATATAAAATGATTCAATTAATTAAAGAAAAAAGTTTGGATCATATACTAAATAATATATTATATTTGAAAAATATCAGTATCGATATAATTTCATTATTAGAAAAAAATGGAATTCACATAAAAAATAAAAAATTACAAGAAATTATTGACATACTAGATTGTATCCTACAAATAACTTGTTTTGGACACGTAACTTTTGATCCCGCAACAAAAAACATAACAATTAAATCTAAATTAAATAACTCATCACTTCCATGGGTAATTATATTGAATGAATATTTACAAAGAATTGGTTATATTACAACAGTATTTTATAATATTAGTAGTGGAGGAAATACTAACATAAAAATTAATAATATTGATTGAAGTACCATTAATATAAAGCCTAGAATAGTTGTTTATTAGAAATATTTGATTAATTAAACTCTATATATCAACGGCTAGGTTTTCGTATTTGTAGATTAATTGGTAATGTAACTCAATATTCCTTTGTTCTGTTAGCTGCTTAATAAAATCAATTCTGGTCTGTATAAACACATCATCAATATTTAGTTTATTTGCTAAGTAATCATACATTGATTTTAAATCTAACATTACTTTTATTTTATCATTGCTATTAATTATGTACATACCAATGCACCAGAAAATTCCTACATGTAATGCAATATACTTTGACTGCTCTTCTGTTACATTATCTAAATATATATTTGCGTGTATTCTGCATTGCTTAACAACTATTTGTTTGGTTTTTACAGCCCAGGAAATTTTTTTTTTATTTCCATCAAAATAAAATATGTGTTTCATTGGTCAACCAAAAGAATGTTAATTGTATACATAATTTGAATATACGTGTTATGATTAAAATAAATGTTATTTTACATGTGATTAGGTATTCTAAATTTTTTACAAGTGTCATAGATGAAATAATATTATTATCACATTGTGATATGCAGCTTTCCTGTGTAGTAAAACTAATTGATAGACATGCACAAAAAAAGAATGTTATGTTTTATGAAATTATGTTTAATATTTTACGTGATGATGTAGACAATAATAATATTTCAATTAACTGATCTGTTAGATCGTAGTTCTATTGATTTATACTTACAACCATGAGTACCGCAGTACTTCCCAACGTACACTGCTTTTGGTCTATATAGTACAGGTTTTGGTGCAGCTTCTGCAAATTTTTCTTCTATTATATGTGCTGTCCATCCAGCCACTCGTGATATAGCAAATATTGGAGTGTTTAGATCCATAGGAATATTCAACATATAATAAATTGATGCGCTATAAAGATCCACATTAGGATATATGTCTATTCCTTTATTTTTTTTCATCTCTTTAATTGTGATCTCTTCTATCATTTCAGTTATATTAAACCATGGTTTATTGGTTTTTTCTGCAAGTTTTTTTGAGAGTTCTTTAAGTACTTGTGCCCTAGGATCATGTGTTCTATAAACTGCATGACCCATCCCCATAATTTTTTTGTTCTTCTTTAATTTTTCTTTAATCCATGACTCAACAGCGTCATTTGTTTTTATATCTAATAACATTTTCATCACTTCATAATTTGCACCACCATGTAGCTCTCCACTTAATGCACCTATTGCTGCACTAACAGCAGAATACATATGCGCTCTCGTAGATGCTACTTGTCTAGCTGTGAATGTTGAGGCATTAAATGAATGATCTGCGTGTAAAATTAGGCAGATGTCAAAAATTCTTGAAATGTGAGGATCTTGGTTTCTTCCAGTTAACATATGCAAAAAATTTTCTGCATGATCTAGATCCTGTTCTGGATTAATTATATCTTTATTATTTCTTATTCTATTCCAATTTGCAATGATCGTAGGTATTTTTGCAATTAGGTTTATTGCTATATCATAACTTGCATTTTTATTTGAGAATCCTTCATCATAATAACCAGCTAATGCTGCAACAAATGCTTGTAACATATCCATAGGATCTGCATCATTTCTCCAGTTTTTCATATTTTTTTGCATTTGTTTAGGAATCATTCTTGCATTTATTAGGTCATGTTTAAAACTTTCTAACTCGATTTTAGTTGGAAGCTTGTTGTATAAAAGCAAGTATGCGGTTTCTTCGAAATTTGAGTTTTTTGTCAAGTCTAGGACATCATATCCCCTATAAATCAAACGACCTATACATCCATCTATACTAGATATTTTTGTATCTGCTACTTCTATATTTCTTAATCCTATATTCTTAGTATCCAATTTATATTAGTATATAAAAAATATCACTAGTATTTAATGATCTATAATATTTTAAAGTGGAATTAAATGAATAATAAATTAAACATAATTGGTTAACTTGAGATGCTGATTTTTATTATTATATTATATTTTTAGTTTAAATAGCGTTGCATGATTTACAATACTGACATGAATAAAAAACCACTGTCAAAAAACAAACGAACTAATGTTATTTGTTTGTCTCATAAAGAAGATCTGGATGGTATAAGCTCTGCGGTATTGATAAAGAAAGCATTTGGTGGTGATTCTATACTAGTTGATTATCATGGGCAGATGGATGCATTAGAAAATTTACAAGATGATAAAAAATTAAAAAAATTATATATCTGTGATTTAGGATTAAGTAAAAGCAATCAAGATAAATTCATTGAAATATTAACTGAACTAAGAAAAAAAAAAATTTCTGTTGTGTATATAGATCATCATGATTTAAATAACAAGATAATAAAAAAATTAAAAGACATAAAAATTAAGTTAATTCATGATATTAATGAATGTACAACTGTTCAAATTTATGAAGCATATAAATCAAAATTTTCTGAATATTCTAGATTTTTAGCAGCATGTGCAGCTGTAACTGATTATATGGATGACAGAAAAAAAGGCTCAAAACTTTTACAAATATATGATAGACAATTTGCATTAATAAGTGCCACAGTGCTAACATATAATATAGTCGGTCACCAAAAGGATTCTGACTATCTGTTATATCTAGTTAGTGAGCTGTCAGAATCTAGATATATATCACAAATTCCCAATTCGTTTGAATTTGCTCAAATACAGGTAGAGAAACTTGCATCAATGATAGAAAAAATAAAAAAATCAATTAAAAAAATGAAAAATCTGGGTCATGTAGAAATATTTGATTCAGGAGCTAGCGGTGCAGTTAATTTTGTTCTTGGTTTTTCAGGCAAGAATGTTGGTATTGCATATAAAGAACGTAATGATCATGGTGTTTATGCAGTATCTATAAGAGGATCTAAATCATGCAAATTTCATCTTGGCAGAATAGTAAACTCGTTAGCAACAGATCTTGGTGGTTCTGGAGGTGGACATGACAAAGCATGTGGTGCAATTATTCCTAAAACCAAAATTAAAAGATTTTTGCAGGAATTTAATAAAAAGCTAAACTGATAAAATCAATAAGCAGTTGAATCTTATCTTTATAACGTATTTTATTAATACATACTAAATTTTAATAATTACTCCAATATCCATTAGATTGGTGTGTGTTGTGCCAGTATTTATTAGTCCATCATATTTCTTAAAAAATAAATGCGAGTTACTTTTTTTCAAATATTTTTCTATTTCATTTGTTCTGATAGATCCTGTTTTCATTATTGCACCTGCATATCTAGTGTTACCATCAATTCCATCAGTACCAATAGATGCAACAATTATACCACTAGTTTCAATTTTTTTAATTATACGTAATACTAGTTCTTGGTTTCTACCACCAACTCCATTATCAAGTACTTTCACAGTAGGTTCACCGCCAAATACAATACAATAATTATTTTTATTATTAATTAATTTAACAAGTTTAGATGCCACTCTATCTATATTTCCACTTAAACAATTTACTATTTTTACATAATATCCAAACTGTTTAGCTTTATTTGCCATTGACATAAGACAATCACTATTAGACAAAATTATCTGGTTTTCTATTGTTTTCTCAATTTTATTTATTCTTTCATACATTCCATCACATAATCTACATAAAACACTGTTTGGTATTTTATGTTGTAAATTATATTTATACACTATGTCTAAAGCATTCTTATAAGTACTATTATCATCATATGTGTAACTAGATGATATTGTTGATAAATCATTATTCACAACATCAGACATTATTAGTGATGCACCATCACATGACATGTTTTTTATTAATTTACCGCCCTTTATTTTGGAAATATGTTTCCTAATGCAATTGATTTCATGAATTGATGCTCCGCATTTGAGTAAAATATTTGTAGTTTTAATTTTATCATTAAGTGATATTTTATCTGGTAATGCTAAAAGTGATGAGCCTCCACCTGATATTAAAAAAATCACAAACTCATTTTTTTTTCTTTCATATAAGAATTTAATTACAGCTTTAGCAGCATTTATACTGATTTTATTTGGTAATGGATGTCCAGAATTGAAAATCTGAAATTTTTTATTTTGTATTATTGATTTTGAATATCTAGGTATTATTATTATTCCACGCTTGATTTTAACGATTGAATTTACAGCACTTGTCATGCTATCTGCAGCTTTTCCAAAAGCTATAATGTATACATTGTCATACCTAGATAAATCAACAGATCTTTTAGTAATTATTTTATCATGTCTTACAAATTTTTTTATAGATTTAAATGGCATTGATGCGGCCAAACCAGATTCTAAAATGTTTAATACTTCTCTATTTTTATTATTGGTTAATTCTAACAGATTTTTAATAAACAATTTAGTATAACACATAGTCTGTATGACGTTGATTTTATAATACTATTTGTAAGATATAATAATAATCAAAGAGTCAAATTCAGTATGTATACTATAAAAATTCCAAAAATTATTAAATTTGGTAAAAATGCATTATCTAATACAGATTATCCTAAGAACGCATTGATTGTAACAACTGCATCAGAAGATCTTTCGTTTAAATGGATAGATAAAATGGGAATACAAGATTATATTTTGTATGATAAAGTTGTACCAGAACCATCAATTGAAAATGTGAATGAAGTGGTTTTAGAACATAAATCAAAAAATTTATCAGCAATTATTGGACTAGGTGGTGGAAGCTCTCTTGATGTAGCAAAGTATTCATCAGCTGAAATGAAAATAAATAAAATTCTTATCCCGACAACATTTGGTACTGGTGCAGAGATGACTACATATTGTGTATTGAAGTTTGATGGTAAGAAAAAACTACTACGTGAAGATAGATTCTTAGCTGATATGGCGGTAGTTGATTCATATTTTCTTGATGGCACCCCAGAACAAATTATAAAAAACTCTGTATGTGATGCATGTGCTCAAGCTACAGAAGGCCATGACAGCAAACTAGGGAATGATTTTACAAAAACACTCTGTAAGAAAGCATTTGATATTCTTTATGATGCTATAGTTAATAATAAACAAGAAAACTATCCATATGGGTCCATGTTATCTGGTATTGGATTTGGTAATTGTTCTACTACATTAGGTCACGCACTGTCTTATGTATTCTCAAATGAAGGTATACCTCACGGTTATTCACTTTCATATTGTACTACAGTAGCTCATAAATTCAATGGATCAATTTTCTATGACAGATTTAAAGAATGTATAGAAAAACTTCAATTTGATAAATTAAATTTAAAAATGTCTGTTGGTAAAGCTGCTGATATTGTAATTACTGATAAGGGTCATTTAGATCCAAATCCAATAAAAATAACAAAAGATGATATAATACAATGTCTAAAAAACATAGAACAAGGCAGCCTTTAACTCACTAACATTTAATCTTTATTGTCTGTGTACTCGCTATGTTACTAATTAAACTTAAGTACGTCATTTATTAAATATATAAATGCAATCCAGGATGTTGAAATTTGGAATACAAAATGGTTTAAATGTAGCACGAGCTGGTCTCACAGAAGATCAAATACTTACAGCATGCATGTTAGCAGATAAAATTGGTTACGATTCAATTTGGTACATGGATCATTCTAATGTTCCACAATGGCCAAAAGCTATTGTTAATGATCCTTGGGTGATGTTATCAGCTATTGCTGCAACTACACAGAATGTTGAACTTGGTACATGTGTAACAGATGCATTAAGAAGGCACCCTTCAAATATTGCGTTGTCTTCAATTACCCTAGATAGAATATCAAAAGGCCGTGGAATACTTGGGATAGGAGCAGGAGAAGCCCAAAATTTAAAAGAATTTTGTATTCCATTTGAAAGGCCTGTAAGTAAGTGGGAAGAACAACTGCAGGTTATTAAGTTATTATATGATTCATCACCTGATAACAAAGTTAATTTTGATGGTAAATTTTATAAATTAAAAGATGCATGCCTTCAGGCAAAATCAATTAGAAGTCCTAACCTTCCAATATACATGGCGGCTGGAGGAAAACGTACATTAGCAATAGTTGGAAAATATGGTGATGGGTGGTTACCTATAGGATACACGCCTAAATTATTTGAAGATCATGCAATATTAATAAAAAAATCTATGAAAGATAACGGAAGAGATGAAAAAAATTTTCAATATGCATTAGATATAGATGTATATTTTTCAGACGATGCTGAAATATCTTGGGCTAGAATGAAAGATGCTGTTAAAGTTAGCTTATTTAAACCAGAAATTTTAAGAGTACATAATATAGAAGGAATTGAAGGTTTTGATTTTAAAAAATATTTTACTGAATACTCCATGTCTAATCAAGAGTGGATCGTAAAAATGAGAAAAGCTGCTATAACAATTCCTGACTCTGTAGCACGTTCATCAACTGCAGTAGGAACTCCTGACGATGTGATACAGATACTAGAAAGATTCATAAAAGCTGGTGTTAATCACTTTGTTATAAGATTTTGGGGTTCTAATTATTTTGGTTCTATTGATAAATTTGCATCATTAGTGATCCCATATTTTAAAGATCAAACTAAGTAAATAGTTTTTATAATTTACTTCAGTTTGTATGCTGATTAACGCATTCTTCGAGTACTATGTGTACAAGACAGCAGATCTATGTGTTTCATCTCTTGCATATTGCAAAATTTAAGCCCTACTTCTTTTATGAATTAATACTAGTTAGTTAGTTGTAAACACATCATAGTTTTTTTTTGCCAATGATGTACAAGGCATACATAATTTCAAACTTAAGATTCTATAGCCATATTCAGATATCTTTTTCCATAATCTATTAAAACTAAATTCAAAGGTTTTTTCTTCTTTTTTTCAGTAGTATCTACGCTTTATAATTTTATATGTAGTGGTAAAATCATTTTATCCTGTTATTATATTAATTTTAAATTTTCTATAGCCAGTTTTGTCAGGTATGCAGTAAACAAATTTGGGAATAGATCCTACTGAATATTGTTTACCAAGATTTGATATACCAAAACACTCTATTGTTTTTGGTATCATTAGCAATCTATATTTTTTTAATTCACTTTATTAACATCTTAATTGCTTTTGGTTGATCACCAGCAGTAGCAAATTTTGATTCTAAGGTAAAATAATTTATATGATATTAAACTGAATTTTACAAATTTAAATTAATATTTACTATGTTGTAATCAATAGAATTACCAATTTAATTCATTAATAATTTTTATATCTCCGGAGTTTACACTTACACCCATTATTTCTAGTGTTTTTTTAGAAGTAGGCGAGTTATGTTCCAAAATTTTTTTGGCAAGTTCAAGTCTTTTTGTTGCAGATAAGTGTTGTCCTATTTTGTATTTTCCTGTTATGGTTAGTGGTAATATTTTAATAATTGCTACATGATCAATAACTTTCATTTTTGATTCAATTTTTTTATATTTTCCTTCTGGTTGATATTTCTCCATCAATAAATTTAATGCTAATATCTTTTCGTCTCTATAGTTTATTATTTTAGCCTGTCCTTTTATGATTACACTTATATATAATGTGTCAGCCAGTGATGCATCAAATTCATCCTCAAAATAGCTAGGTAAATATTCTAGTTCTTTATCGACCTCAAACCCTACTTTATTATTTAATCTAATATTATTTAATTTCTCACCTTTAACATGTGAATGCATGTATACAAATTTTCCGTCATAAACAAAATTCATAGGAACTATTTGGGGATATCCCCCCATATCAATACTTGAGATTCTTCCTACATGTTCACTATTTAGAAATGTAATAATTTTCCTTTTTGATTTTATTTTTAATCTACCTAAAAACTGCATATTGTATTATTTATTGTTTAATATTTATTTTGTAATATTTACATTAATTGTAAAAAATAAATATATAGTAATAACTTAATAATTATGCCAAAAATAGTATGTAATTACTGCGGAAAAAACATGTTTCATGAAAATAGCAATACACTAAAAATTGAGGAATCAGTTCATAAAAAATTCTGTAGAAAAAAAAATGGAGAATCATATAGTTATATGCATAGGGATTCTCTGCATATATTTCCTATAGATCATGAGAGAGAGAAAGACACAAAAGGAAAACCAATATTAAAATAAAAATTGGATTTAGTATTGTAAACATTTAATTAATATAATGAAATTTAGTCTGTCTATAATTTTTGTAATGTGTAATAAATATATTAAATAAATTGAAAAAAAATTTTAAATATGATGTAGTAGTGGTTGGGGCAGGACCATCTGGTATATCAGTAGCATATTCTGCAGCAAAGAATGGAGTTAATGTGGCATTATTAGAAAAAGATGATCATATTGCAAAAAACGTGCGAACGAGTGGTATAACATGGATTAGTGATGCTGAAAAATTTGGAATTCCTAGTAAATATTATAATAAAATAAAAAACTATGCTTTTTATTCTCCTAATAATCATGTAGTCATAAGTGGACAACAACCAAAAATAGCTGTGTTAGATATAAGAAGAACCTATAAATTTTTAACAGAACGTGCATTACGTAGTGGAGTTGACCTATTTGTTAAAACTAACGTCAACAAAATAAGTCTTAATAAATATGAAAGAACTGTTTGTTCTGCAGAAAAGAAATTTTATACTAAAATTATAGTTGATGCAAGTGGATTTAAATCAGTTGTAGCACAATTGCTGGGTTTAGTAAATCCATGGATAAGATTTGGTGTTGGTGCTGAGTATGAAGCATATGCAGAAAATGTTGATTATGAAACATGGAGTATTTTGGTTGGAGATGAATACTCCACATCAGGTTATGCCTGGATTTTTCCAGTAAGTAATAACGTAGTAAGAATAGGAGTTGGAGTAGGAAGACCACAATCTTATATAAATCCAATTGATAAATTAAAAAAATTAATTGAAAAAAAAAGTGGGCCTATAAGAAATTTAGGTAAGATAACTCCGATAGAACTACACTACGGATTAATACCTAATGATGGACCAATAAGAAGTACAGTATATGATAACTTGATACTTGTTGGTGATTCTGCTGGATATGCAAACCCATTGGTGCTTGAAGGAATTAGATATGCAATACAATTTGGAATTACAGCTGGAAAAACCATAGCAAAAGCAATTAAAATAAATAATTATTCTAAAAAAATACTTTTATCATACGAAAAACACTGGAAAAAATTAATACTTAAAAAAATAGATTTAGCATATATAGTTCAGAATAGGTGGCTTAATTTAACTGATGATGAGTGGGACGAAGAAATTAATATAATGAAAAATCTATCTGTTGATGAACTAATGAGTTATATGAGAGCTGATTTTGGAATTGTTAGTACAATTAAACTCGCTAAGAAGTACCCAAATATGGTAATTAAAAATTTCTTTAGTACTATAAAGGAAACATTAAAAAAATAGCTATTATGTTAATATAAAAATTAATATTATGTATTAAAATCCTGAATTTATTGGATCCTCTGGCTTTATTACTTCACGTAACAAAATAGTTGCAAAACAACCACGAAGTAATGTGAACTTAACAACATTACTAGTAATACTATAATTATAATACGTAACCAAAGAATTTCTAAATCCTCCCTCATTACTTATTTCCTGCATTTCTTTCACAAAAAAATCTTTTAGATTTATCTCTTCTTGTTTCAAAATTTGATTAATATAAATATTAAATCTAGTTTTTTTGTAGTATGCATAGCCTACTAATGGTATAGCTAGTTTTTGCAGTCTATCATAACTGAATTTACTAATAACTCCATTATAATCAAAGCAAATATCGCCTTCTTTTGGAACATACAAACCTTCTTCATTTTCAAATGCAATACTCAACGTTTTGTTAAAAATAAATGATTGATATGCTTGTATAAAGAAACGACGTATTGATAGTGGTAGTGCACGAATTGTCTTGAGTGGATTATTATGTTTAATAATCTCGTGCATCACAATCCTTTCCAAATCCATTTTTAATGGAATATTATTAATCAATTTAATATAGCTTGATCTATCAGATAATTTTTTTCTTAATTTATTGTTTTCTAATGAATCATATGGTGATGCATATGATAGTAATATGTCTATAGCGTCTGAAAAATTCTTTTTAAGTAGTGCTTTTCCTATCAAGTGTGTGACAGGTCTTTTAGCTCCAAATCTTTGATATCCAAAAAAATTTAGAATTTTATTATGCTCATTAAATTCTGTGATATTTGATCTAGCATATTTTATTTTAATCTGAAATTTATTACCAATCATATATTTTTTAGATATTGGTTTTTTTAAATAGCAAATTTTGTTCAATGAGTATTTTTTCTCCATTATATTTTTTGGTACTTTTGATTTATTTGTAGTATAAGTATATTGTTCTGTGATTGAAGCTGCATCTTTTAATCCTAGTGCTTTTAATCTAATTCTATATCTCCTGAAAACATCATTTAACACATGAAACGTATCTATGTTTTGTTTTCTTAATTTATATAATGTATACCCATTGCCTCTTGTAATAATATCTGTTATCTTTCCTGACAAAACCTCTGTTACTTTAAAATCATCAATATCACTCCTGATTATCCCTCCACAACCATTAGATCTAGTACTATACACAGAAATTCCTATTTTATAATCAATATCTGGTAACAATTATCTTATGACTAGTGTCACATATTTTGATACAGTGACATCATCATTTCTGCCACCCAGTAGAATCTTATAATATCCACCATCTAAATCTTTGTCAGCTGTAATTGAAACAGCAATTTTTTTAGATTTATTAAGATCCAATCTTATATCTTCTTCAGTTATATTTACATTCAAATTATTAGAATTACCAGTATTTGTGGTGACTATGGAAACTACTGTATCTGATTTTCCTACCAGTTCTATATTGGTATGCTTTGTTTTTCCTTTTTCTAGAACTATGGTTCTTTCAACATTTACATCAAAAGGAAGAGCTACAGATGTATCTATAACTCCTATATTATTTTCTGCCCATTCTGTAAACCATATATTATCTTTATATATAGCAAAAGAAAATATTTGTGCTATCCCGCAATTGTTAACTGATCCACAGTCCGCCCAATTTGGATTTTTTGTATGTATTAAATATTCAACCAGAGATTCATCATATATGTCAAAAACTCCTATACTATTGGCTGTTTGTTCATTAAAAACTATTTTGTCATTTACAAATTCATTCCAATATGGTCTTGTAATTGGTGATTTTATTAATCCAGATGCATTTCCATAGGTAGACAGAGGTGGATCTGATGTGACATACCTAGTAAACTGATTAATATTTGAATCAAATTTAAAAAAAAAACTACTTGATGTATCTACCAACCAAATATTGTTATCATCATCCATTGTTATCCCATTAGGTGAAGTTAGTTCTTTTGGTAAATCATAAAGTTCAACATAGTTCATTATGTTTATATCATTATCATAGACTCCGTCAATCTCAGACTTTAGTTGGTTATAATTAAACTTTATCAGTTTTCCATATTTTTTAAAAATCCAATTGGTATACCAAATGTTGTTATCATCATCAATAATGAATCCACCGGTAACAGAATCCTCTAATGGGGATTGTATATTCAAATAAACTGTTTGTGACGACACTGGGATTGGAGATATGAGTGTTAGCTTATTACCAGTAAAATCATTTACTATTACCTCAGAATTAGTCTTAATACGTTGTGGTAATGAGTTACCTGATGATGGAAAAACCACTTTATTATAGGTTTTATCTATTACAGAAAACTGCCATAAATAATCATTATATTCATCAGTATACCAAATCACATCATCTAACCCATAATCTATACCCCATATCATAGATCTAGAACCAAGTTCCCACATTACATTTTTGTATTCAACAAACAATTTTTTAAATATATTAAATTTTGTAATAGATCCAGTATTAGTTTGAGCAAACCAGATATTTTCATACGGATCTGTAGTCACTGCGAGTGGTTGTGTACAATTAGTAGGTATCTTATATTCTTTTAGATATATGTTTGAATTTGTTATATTACTACCACAGAATTGTGGATCTATATCTGAAAAATTTTTGTTTTCATTTTTATTATCATCTGATACTATCGCTGGAAGCGATGAAACGGTAGCCCAAAAAATAAGTAGCATTCCAATAAACGTAAATAATATAATTCCTTTATATTTTTTTTTCATGTGGTTACTAATATACCAAACTATAGTAATTTTAATTTGCCTGTTATTGAGTCTATTATTTTTTCTGGTGCTGGTCCTATAGCTAAACATGTAACTGTATTTGGTTCCACTTGTGTTTTTCCTGCATCACTAATTTCACACCATGGTAGATCTAATTTTGTAATACATTTTTTTATTTTATTTAATTCTTCATGATCTTTTACTTTTAAAACAACTTTTTCTTGATTAATCCACCACTCATTAAACCAATCATGATGAGATTTCCTGGCATTGTCTGCGCTTATTACACAAGCATGACCAACCTGCGAAGCAATTTTTCCTTTGCTCATGTTTAAGTCCATTCTGACAATTATTATTTGTTTTATTTTCAACGATGTCGATATAACATAAGTATTGAAAAACTTTTGATTTTTAGTATATAGTTACATGATTAACATTATGTAGTTGTCGTTACACTACTATCAGAAGGAAAGTATAAATTCCTAATTAAGATGAAATTACTAATGTCATTAATATTTCCTATATGTAATTGCTGTCATAGACATATTGTTCCTAATGATAAATGTGTAAAATTTAATTGTCCTAATTGCGGTTCTACATTGCTATGGAGATGTCAAAGCTGTAGGAATGCTGCAAGAAATTATTTGTGTGCATCTTGTAATTTTGAAGGACCGTAAATGGCTCATATACTATTAATCATGAAAATACTTCCAACAGATATAGAGATAGATCTTGATAATATTATAAATAAAATTAAACTTTTTTCCAGTGACCATATATTATTAAGAAATCATACAAAAGAACCGCTAGCATTTGGTATCTATTACGTAAAAGCTGAGTTTGTACTGGAAGAAAAAGATAATATTGTAGATGAATTAGAAAATTCAGTCAAATCTATACCTGGTGTAAGTGAACTTGAAGTAATGAAATTAAGCAGATTATCTGTTAACATATGATAATAAAAAGCTTGATGTGATTACATTGCCGCGTAAAGAAAATGTATTGCGTGTTAGAATAGGAGAAGTTAAACAGAGGGATATAGGAAAAAAACGAACAAGATTAGATTTACAATTGATGGAAAATCTGAAAGTTGTATCAGGTGACATAATAGAAATAACTGGATGCAGGTCAAGCTATGCAATAGCGTGGCCTGCATATGAAGATGAAAAGCTTAAGAATATTATAAGAATGGATGGCCAGACTAGAAAAAATGTAGGCCTATCTTTAAATGATATTGTAAAAATAAAAAAAGCACTTGTAAAAACTGCTAAAACTGTAGTATTATCTCCCACTAATGATATAGTTACTATTGATAAGGAGTTTACAGATTTTGTAAAAAATAGATTAAAAGGATTACCACTGACCCAAGATGATGATATATCTGTTATGATTCTTGGTAATTCAATAGATTTTAAAATTAATAAAACTATACCAAAAAATGCTGTTAAAATAGATAGAACAACTAATCTAGTTCTAACTGTAGCAACATTAGACAAAAAAATAAGAATCACATATGAAGAAGTAGGAGGACTAAATAGTGAAATTAAAGCGATGAGAGAAATAGTTGAATTGCCATTACGACATCCTGAAGTTTTTAGTAAATTAGGAATTGAACCGCATGGTGGTATATTATTATATGGTCCTCCTGGATGTGGAAAAACTTTGATAGCAAAAGTTCTTGCAAGTGAATCAGAAGCTAACATGTACTCTATCAATGGACCAGAAATAATGAATAAATACTATGGTGAAACAGAAGCAAAACTTAGAGATATTTTTAAAGAAGCAAAAGATAATTCACCTAGTATTATATTTATAGACGAAATAGATGCAATTGCACCAAAACGAGAAGAAGCATATGGTGATGTAGAAAAAAGAGTTGTTGCACAACTTTTAGCATTAATGGACGGATTAACTGACAGAGGCAATGTTATAGTATTAGGAGCTACTAACCGTCCAGATAGTGTAGATCCTGCACTTAGAAGACCAGGCAGGTTTGATAGGGAAATAGAAATTTCTGTACCAAATATGGACGAAAGATTAGAAATATTACAAATACATACACGAGGAATGCCAATATCTGATGATGTTAACTTGAAAATTTTATCATCAGAACTACATGGATATACAGGTGCTGACATAAAATCACTATGTAGAGAAGGTGCAATGAGAGCAATCAGGAGATATTTGCCTGAAATTGATCTTGAAACTGAAAAGATATCGTCAGAGATCTTACAATCCATGAAGATCGGAATATCAGATTTTTATGATGCAATGCACGAAATAGTACCTACAGCAATGAGAGAATTTTATGTAGAGAGACCTAAGATACGGTGGTGTGATGTAGGTGGTTTAAATGAAACAAAAAAAGTACTTATTGATAAATTGATTTTAGCAATTAATAACCCCAAAAAGTTCTTGGATATGGGAATTAAACCTCCTAAAGGCGTATTGATTTATGGGCCTCCTGGATGTGGAAAAACATTGCTTGCAAGAGCAGTAGCTACAGAAAGCGGTGGTAATATGATCCTGATACGTGGTACAGAAATATTATCTAAATGGATCGGTGAGTCAGAGAAAGCTATAAAAGAAATATTCAGAAAGGCCAAGAACTCATCACCATGCGTAGTTATCTTTGACGAACTGGACTATTTATCTAGGTTTAGGTCTAGTGATGAACGAGGATTTGGTGAGACAATACTAGGTCAATTATTAACTGAAATAGAAGAAGGTATATCTTCACGAGTAGTAATAATAGGCATAACAAATAGACCAGACCTGTTAGATATTTCATTATTACGAACTGATAGACTAGATCTTATGTTATATGTTAAACCACCAGATGAAAAAGATAGGTTAGAAATAATTAAGATTTTAACTAATAAAATGCCTGTTTCAAATGATGTGAAATTAAAAGAAATTGCAATAGCTACAAAAAATTATTCAGGTGCAGATATCGCAGCATTATGCAGAGAAGCAGCAATTAATGCAATGAAAAGTAGTTCAGTTAAAGTAACCAATAGTGATTTCACTTTTGGATTAAAGATAGTAAAACCATCAATAACTAATGAGATTGAACAATGGTACAGAAATATAAGCGATAATATCTCCAATGTGGTACCAAAAACAAAAGATAAAATATTTTATGGTTGATTGATTAGTATGATTATGCCATTAAAAAATATTATATATGATCTTATAAGAGAGCAAAACTCAATTATAGACATCGATCTTTCTAAAACCCTGTCTAAAGATGGTTATGTTATACATATAGATCAACTTAATAAAATTCTGCTTGATCTAGAAATACTTGGGTTAATAAAACTGTCGTGGTTTACAAAAACTCAAAAAGAATAGAAATAACTGACATCCAAAAAGATGATACAGATAAAATTGAATTAAATAATGATATTGTTGAAAAAGACTATGAAGCCAGTTTTCCTGGCACATAAATTTTAATATTTTATATTTTAAAATTAATTAGTGTGTCAGCAACTATTCCAGCAAATATTATAGTAAGATATGGTGCAGTTATTTTATATGATTTCCATGCAAACTCTGATGAAGGATTTTTTGTTAGTTTGTAATGATAAAACAGCATTAAACCACCAGAAATAGACGCCACTATTAGGTATAATATACCTAATCCAAAAATACATAACAGTATTGAATATGGAATTAAAATAATTGTGTTTATAAAAATATATTTTGATGTTTTCTTCATTCCTAGTATTACTGGAAGCATCGGTACTTTTGCTGCTGCATAATCATCTTTGATCTTCATAGCTAAACACCAGAAATGTGACGGTGTCCAAACAAAAACAAGCATTCCTATCAAAAATCCAAATAAGTCTATGGATCCAGTTATTGAAGTCCATCCAGCCATAGAAGCAGCACTTCCTGCAAATCCACCTATTACAATACTTAAAAAATGGCGACGTTTTAACCATATTGTATAAATAAACACATAGAAAAACATTCCTGTTAAAATAAGTAATGTGGAAGTAATATTAATAAAGACTATTGCATATATGATTGAAAATGTGTTAACTATCAAACCATATACCAAAACATAGTTTGCCTTAATTCTTCCTGTTTGTATAGGCCTCTTGTTGGTTCTTGTCATTATATGATCTATATCTCTGTCGTAGTAGTGGTTCAATGCACTAGATCCAGCAGAAGCAAAAGAACCTGCCACAATTATATGAATCACATTAATGTACGTCAATTCCAAACTAAATATTCTACTAGCAGCATACATAGACGCTACTGCCGTAATTACAAGTAATACTACTATCCTTGGCTTTGATATTTCCACTAGTTCTTTTAAACCCAATTTTTATACCACATTAAACTAAAATTCAAAAGAATTAATTAATCTTGATTATTTCAGTTACATGAATGAGTAATTGGGATCTTATGATGCCTGGTATTGGATTATCTGTGATAGGTCTAGTAGGTGTAGTAATATCATACTCTGGGATTGCCCACACGTTTATGGATGGAATGCATGCACTCACTGGACTTACTATGTTTTTTGGTCTTATTTTCTTGTCTGCTGGAATCTTAGAAGGCGGAGTATCTACAAGTAATAAAGCTAAGGCTACAACTTTAGTTATTTTATCAATCGCACTTTCATTTGGAATGTATGCTTTTACTCTTAATGAAGTTTCATCTTTACCAGTGTTTGTTGGAATTTTAATGGCTATTACAATTCCATCAATAGTAATAGCGTATGTTTCAATGAAAATGAAGGAATATGTAAAACCAATATCAGTAATTTTCATAGTTGGTTCTGGTGTTGGTATAGCATCATTTTTAATATTTAATATGCAATTATATGTTGATGATGACAATATGGATATGCCTACATCTAAAATTAAATTATTAGATACAGAAACCATGAATATAAATACAATACCAATATCTATTTTATTGAATTCATCAGAACAAAATAATCCAGATTATGAGCCAGATATAGCTAATATTAAACGTGGCTACGTTATAAAATGGATTAATAATGACAACATGCCACATACAGTGACTAGCTCTAGTGATTTTGGTGAAACCTTTGATTCTGGTTTAATGGATGCAAATAGTGAGTTTGTATTGGATAGTTTAGATCTAGAAACAGGCAAATATGAATATATGTGCATAGTACATCCATGGATGACAAGTACCATAATAATAGAATAACTTGCATAGAGTTGTGCTTACCAACCTTCATCGTATATTACTTTTAAATCATGTTTTAATTAATTATCCAGATGAATCATGTGCATTATTACTGGGATCTATAGAACGGTGCAAGCACATGATAAAAGAAATATATTTAGCTCAAAATGAAGAACATTCTACAACAAAATTCTCAATATCTCCAGATGATTTAATAAAATGTTACAAATATGCAGATGAAAAAAAGATTGAAGTAATTGGAATATTTCATTCACATACAACATCTGAACCATATCCATCAAAAACAGATAAAAAATTCATGGAAATAAATAACACAAACTGGATAATTTTTTCTAATATCACGCATGATTTTAAAGCATATATATTAAGATCCGGCGTATCTGAAATTCCTATTATATTTAAGTGATTCAAATCAACTATAAGAACTTGATATGTATTTACAAAATTTTAGTTAGTTAAAATAAATAATACCATTTACATAGTAATAATATGGAAGTGCATGTATATGATACCTATGTGAAAGCACACGATGGACACACGATGCATTTTGATGTAATAACAAACATACAAGACAGCACAAAAGCTATAGGATATGCTAAGAAATGGCTTGAAACAATAGGAGAGAATAATGCTAAGGTTAGTACAGAAGAATGTCAGTTTTGTCATTCTCAGGGTGCTCCAGAACCAATTGCAGACGAAATAAAAAAAAATGGATTCTTCATTCAGAAAATGGAAGGATGCCCATAATTTATTTTTCATTGACAAGAAACTTTTTATTTGATTTTTTGTTAAAAAACTTTAATGAAAAATATTTACTCTAAATTGACTGTTGAAGGAGATAAGAAAACTAGATGGATCTGTGGTTGTTTTGAAACAGTTGATAATTTTTTCAAATTTTGTAATAATCATAATCATGTTCTAAAAAAAATAATTGAATCACAGATAGATGAATTAGATACTAAACTTCTTATAGATAAATAAAATAGTGGTTGATGTATGTATTTTAATTACGATTGTTATTTATTTTATAAGTGACTGAAATTTGCTATATTTGATGTTTCAACCACAAAAATAACAGAAGTACAAGAATTTCCTGACGATTATGATTGGATTAATGTTAGTAGGTCACTTAAATTATTAGATCTAAAATGTCATATAGTTGTATTAGACCCTTGGACATATTGTTGTATTAATTGTATGCATATGTTGCCAAAATTATACTATTTAGAAATAAAATATAAATAAACGCCAGTTATTTTTATTGGAATACATTCAGGCAAGTTTTTGTTAGAACAAAAAACAAAAAATGTAGAACAAGCAGTAATACGATATGATATAAAACATCCTATTTTAGTTGATAAAAATATGACAGTGTGGAACAAATTTAATGTATGTACTTAGCCAACAATAATAGTTATAGATCCAAATGGTACTATAGTATATAGATAATCTGGAGAAAACCAAAAAAGATAACATAGATGATACAATTGGAATTTTATTAGAAACATACTCAAAAAACAATCAACTTGCTAAAAATTCTATACAAATAGATTTTATATAGCTGACAGTGAAGTTTTTGCTATTAGGGAGACATCTAAAAACTGAGCAACTTAAAACAATAACAGGTCATGGACTTTTTGAATTTGGCCATGTGGATGTATGTGTATACATTGCATTGTTTTAGTATCCTATGGGTTTATTAGCCACATCAAATTTTATTTTTGTTGGATACATATAACTCTGTAATTAGAGTAATAGATCTAAAAAATCTATACGTATCTACTTTGATAAGGAAAATAAATGAAAATAGTATTTGTACCCCTAAAAATAAAAATTGCAATATTTTGCCACTTAATGAACCAAATGATGTAGAATTTTTTGGTAATAAGTTGTATGTTACTGATACAAATAATCACCTAATAAGAATTTTTGATATTAATACTAATAATCTAAGTTAAATCAATATATGATGAATCAGCGAATTTCATTAATTGATATCCTACAAATATATTAATATGTACTAATTATATGTACTATCATAGTGTTGTTATATAATATAATCTTGAAAATACAAACTAACTTATTTTAGTAGACATCAGACTACAATTTTGGTAATATGATGAAATTTTTGCTTAAAAATTTACTAAATTCTAATTGATTTTTATATTCTTCATGCTCAAATGTTTTTTCTCTTTGGATTTTGTCTCCATATAAAACATCATTACCTATAGTAACATATAACAGCGCTATTATTACAAAAGAAATTGTTATTAGTACTATAGAATATCCAACAACTCTATAATTGTTAGGACTCTTCATCTTATTTCGTATGATCATTACTGAATTTATTCTTTTCAATTGTTTTATGATAATTAAATACTTGCAATTACGGAATTAATACCGCCCTTGCTTTTATGTTAGAGTTTTTTAATTTAACTAGTACTTCATTAGCATTTTCTAATCTGTATTTTTCTACTACTACAGTTAGTTTTTTATCTTTAGCTATTTTGATTACATTGTTCATATCATTTCTTGTACCAATAAGTGTCCCGCGTATTGTTTTTTCTTCTGATACATTAAAACTTGGAATGTTTGTAAACGTACCAATTACTATTGTTCCGCCCCTTTTAACAGATCTAATTGCGATATCTACAACATTTTCAGATGGTGCAAATACAATTGCACTGTCCAATATACCAGCTGACCTTTTAAGATTATCTAAAAATACAGATTTATCATTATTATACCTAATTACATCAAACGCTCCTACATTCTTTGCCACATCAAGATGCATATAACTCCTAGATATTGCTATTGCTTTACAATTATGTATATTGGCGAATTGAATTGCCATATGTCCAACTCCACCTATACCAAAAATTCCTATAATTGCACCGGGATTAGGTTCACTAACCTCTATAGCCTTATATGCAGTAAGTCCGGCACAAAATAATGGTGCAGCATATTCTGATTTCATTTCATCAGGTACAAATGTTGCAAAATCTTCATTGACTGTGATATACTCTGAATATCCCCCCATCAATGATTCTCCTGTTATATCAGCTGATTCACATAGATTTTCTTTACCGTTATTACAATACATACACTTCATACATGAATAACGTAATGGTGACACTCCTGCTTTCTGACCAATATTGAACTTATTAGCTAGCTCTCCTTTATCCACTATCCTTCCAACTATCTCATGACCAGGTACTACAGGAAGCTTTGGAGGTATGTTATACTTTCTCCAATCTCCTTCAATCCCATGTAATTGGGAACGACACACTCCACACGCTTCTATTTTTATTAACACTTCATAAGGACCAGATATTTTATGCTTATTTATTAATCTTAATTCAAGTGGTTTAGTTTCTATAGGTGCTAATTGGGACAGTACCATTGCTCTCATTTTTTTATCCATGTCAATAAAATATTAAATTTAATTATAAATTTATTTGAAAAAAATAATAAAACTATCATTAAATTTTATCTATTAATACATTTTATAGTATATCTAGTTACCGTATTTATTAGTGAAAAATAAGAAATATATCAAATAAAGCATAATCTTGTACATGGTTAATAATCTGATTAACGAGACAAGTCCATATTTATTACAACATGCATATGACCCAGTAGATTGGTATTCATGGAATAAAAACACATTAAAAAAAGCAAGACAAGAAAATAAACTTATTTTTTTAAGTATAGGATACAGTTCATGTCATTGGTGTCATGTAATGGCACATGAAACATTTGAAAATAATGATATTGCAAAAATAATGAATAAACATTTTATTAATATTAAAGTAGACAGAGAAGAAAGGCCTGACATAGATGATATATATCAAAAAGTTTGCCAAATTTTAATTGGTCAAGGAGGATGGCCACTAAGTGTATTTTTAACACAAGAACAAAATCCTATTTTCATAGGTACATATTTTCCACCATATACATTATACAGTAGACTAGGGTTTTCAGAATTACTTTTAAAAATAGTTAAACAATGGAATGATGATAAAACCAAAATAGAAAAAAATATAAATAAACTTTTAACTAACATTAAAAATACAAGGCCTGTAGTAAGTAATACCATTGATAAACTAGTTTTAGATGAGTCTATTATCAATTTATCACAATTATGTGATAATATTAATGGAGGATTTGGGAATTCGCCTAAATTCCCAAATTCTTTAAGTCTTTCATTCATGTTAAGATATTCTAAATTATATGGAATTTCAAAATTCAATAGATTTGTGTTTAAAACTCTACATAAAATGGCAGACGGTGGTATTTTTGATCAATTAGACGGTGGATTTCATAGATATTCTGTAGATGAAAAATGGTTGGTACCACATTTTGAAAAAATGTTATATGACAATGCATTATTACCAATTGTATATATTGAGGCATATCAAATCACAAAAGATCAGTACTACTTAGATATAGTAAAAAAAACTTTGGATTATGTATCAAAGAGATTATTGTCATTAGAAGGTGGTTTTTACTCCTCACAAGATGCTGATTCTGAAGGTGAGGAAGGAATATATTATTTATGGACAAAAAAAGAAATAGAAAATATACTAGGAAATGATGCAAATATTTTTTGTACATATTATAATATTACTGAAAATGGTAATTTTGATGGAAATAATATACTGTATAATGGAATATCATCTTCAGTCATTGCATCTAAATTTAATATATCTGAAAAAAAACTAAAAAAAATAATTGATTTAAGTATTGAAAAACTACTTAAGATTCGTCTAAAACGTACAAGTCCTGGTTTAGATGATAAGATAATAACATCATGGAATGCATTAATGGTGACAGCATTTATTAAAGCATATCGTGTCTCGAATGAAAAAAAATTTTTTATAGTTGCTAATAACTGTATTAATTTTATTAAAAATAATTTAATAAGAAATGGTCAAGTATTACATACGTATAAAAATAACATAAGTAAAATACCTGGTTATCTTGATGATTACGCATACTTAATTAATGCATTACTTGATCTCTTCGAAGTCTATCCCATAATAGATAATCTTAAACTTGCACAAACTCTTGCAGAGTATCTATTAAGTCATTTTTGGGATCAATCAAGTAATAGTTTTTACATGACTTCTGATGCCAATGAAAAGCTGATTATTAGACCAAAAAATAGTTATGATCTATCATTACCATCAGGCAACTCTGTAGCTGCACATGCTTTTCTAAGATTATATCATTTAACTCATAATAAGATCTTATATGAAATATCAATAAAAATCATAAAATCACATATTGCAGATGCAGCTAATAATCCATTTGCATATGGATATCTATTGAATGTAGCTTGGACATATTTAAAAAATCCTATTGAAATTATAATCACTAATACAGAGAACAAAGACATATGTAATTTTGTAAATAATACATTTATTCCTGAATCTATCTCAATAATAATACAAGATAAATACCAGCTTAATGATCTAACACATAACACATTTTTTACTGGTAAGAAATTTAATGATGATTATACAACAGTATATGTATGCAAAGACTTAGCTTGTTCATTGCCTTTAAAATCTGTGTTAGAATTGAAAGATATACTTAATTGATTTTTTGAATGCTTATTTTAAGATTTTCTCCAACTTGAGGTTTTCCAATCTTTTCGTATCTATTTTTTGGCATAGATACTGTAATAGACGTATGTTGATAGCTTCCAATTTTAATAGTTGGTTGTGTTTTAAGAATTGCTTCTAGTAATGGTTTTATCTGGTTTTTTAATTCAGTATCAAGTTTTTTACTTATTGAATCCATGATTATTTGTTTTTGTGATATTGGTTCTGTATGTACATTTTCTATAAGAGATATCTGAACAAATCTCCCATTATCTATAATCTGCTGTATTCTATATTCAGTAATATCACTCAACATTTATAGTATTTTTATTTTTAATTTATTTCTAACTAATTTAGAACATCTATGCCCAAGATTATTTAAAAATATTTTTGCAATACGACATCTTTATTGAATTATATGATGTTAATGCGGCTGATTCATATTCAAATGATTCTTGTAAGAAAAAATCTGAGCGAATTAGATCTGTATGATTATTATTTTTAATCAGGTATATTGTGAACATATCACTTTTAAGTTGTGATGCTGTCGATGACTTGAATAATTCTATTGTATCAATAAATGATGTTGAATTGGCAAGTCCATCATAACGTCTTACCAATGTATCCATATCACCAGTATGCATCCTAGTGTATCCTTCAAACGCTTCTTTATTTATCATATTATTTTTGAACATTTTAATTTTGTCATAGAAAATGGTTTGTTGTTGTTCTAATTCATGTTGTATATATTGTAAACTATCATAAAATAGTATGCATTCAGCATTTACATGTTCTATATTATAAAAATATACTACTAGAAATATAATTGTACAAATAGCTCCAATCACCAACAAAATTAATTTATTAAGTTTAGTTTTATGCATTATCATACCAATATTTGTCTCTACATTTGTTATGTTCACATAGATATAATACATATAGTCATGTAATGAAGTAACTATAAATTTAATTTTTATATGTTATGATAAGCCAATGAAGGGATTTGGACCCTCGATCTTTCGCTTACAAGGCGAATGCTCTTGCCAATCTGAGCTACATTGGCATAACATCATAGATGTTACATAAGTTTAAAGTGTTATCAAAATCAAATAATATTTTCATACTGCGATTGCTTTTTAAATTGTTTATCATTACTAAAATTATTGAAACACATTAATCCAAAAAAGCTTAGATTTATTATACTACTATTTTTTATAACTGGTTCATTTGGAATAATATTAGGTCTAGCTTCACATAAATTTATGATAACTATGTTAGGTGCTATTAATCTGTGTTCAGGCGGGATATTAAGTTGGATTTATTCCATTAATATAAATAGCATAAAATAAGTTATAAACTATTTTCATGTATAGTCATTCAATATATGTTAAACGTTTAGACTAAAATATAAATAACAAATTTTTTTCAAATCAATGATGCTAGATCTAGTAGCTAAAAAACTATTCTTAACAAAAGGAAAAGGTATAGATGAAGATAGATTGACGAGTTTTGAATATGCATTAAGGGATGCTGGTATTGCTGGAACAAATTTAGTATTAATATCAAGTATATTTCCTCCTGGAGCTAAATTAGTTTCTAGAAATGAAGGTTTAAAGTTAATACAACCAGGACAAATATTGTTTACGATTTATTCAAAAAATCAAGCGCGTGAACCACATAGATTATCAGCTTCTTCTGTTGGAATAGCTATGCCAAAGAATAATAAACATTATGGCTATTTATCGGAGTACTATTCATTTGGTAAAACTGAAAAAGAAGCTGGAGATTATGCAGAGGATATTGCAGCACAAATGCTGGCATCATCATTAGGAATACCGTTCGATATAGAAAAAAGTTGGGATGAAAAAAGACAACAATGGAATATCTCAGGAGAAATTTATAAAACATCAAATATAACACAAACAGCAATTGGTGATAAAAAAGGTAGATGGACAACAGTATTTGCAGCTGCAGTATTATTATTATAATAGACAAATGTAACACCTAATTTTTGTATCATTTCAAAAAACTAATTTTTATACAAATCATGCAGGTTATGGATAATTCATATTACATCTGAATTCTAACAGATATTGAGAAATATAAAAATTATTAACTAGCTCTAAGATGCCTTATAATTTAGTATACTACATTGATGATACAAATTTTATTTGATTTTCTATATAATCAAAACCACATTGCCAAAATTTATATGAGTTTATATCAAAGCCGTAGTCCTCAAGTAATAATTGTGGTTTTTTTGAACCTCCAGATTTTAATATTTTAATAAATGTATCAGCAAATTCATTTTCTTGTTTATATTTTTGGAAAAGCGATAATGATAGTAAATTACCAAATGTATAAGAATAACAATAAAATGGTGAATAGAAAAAGTGTGGTATTGAGCACCATTCGATTGAAAAATTATCAGGAATTATTAGTGACTTTCCAAATTGTACTTTAAGATTATTAAAATAAATTTTTGATATATCATCTATTGTTGCTCCAGTTGCTATTTTGTTATGTGCCGTAATTTCAAATTCTGTAAAAAACGCTTGTCTCATTATTGAAGCATATAAATCAATTATACGTTCAGAAACCATTGCCATTTTTTCATGATCATTGACCTTATTAATTAAATCATCATATAACAATAATTCTGAAAATGTAGAAGCAGTTTCAGCTAGTGGTAATGGTGCTTCATGCACCAATATTGATTTATCAGAAGAAACTTGACTATGTATTGCATGTCCTAATTCATGTGCTAATGTAAAAATATCTTTTAAATCACCTGTAAAGTTTATCAATATATAGGGAATAACATTTGGCACTATAGTGCTGCAAAATGCACCTCCTCTTTTTCCAAATCTAACTAATGAATCAATATGATTAGAATCAACAATACCACAAGCCAATTTAAATACATCTGCATCAAAATTTTTAATTGATGTTAATACTAAATTCATAGATTCATTATAAGTATATTTTTTTTCTTTATTTATGAAAATTGGTGCATATAGATCATAACGATTAAGTTTTTCAACATCAAGAAATTTTGCTTTTTTAATAAAAAATTTTTGGAATATATATGATTTTTTTTTACAAATATCGAGTAATGTAGTAACTATTTTATCATCAATGTTATTTTCTAAATTTCGTATTGATATTGGTGATGGAAATCCTCGGAGTTCTATTCCTTCATGCCGCCAATTTAATACAATATTTTTATAGATATCGCCTAATACTGCACTGTTTTCTTTAAATTTTGATAATATTATATTGTATGCTGTTTTTCTTACTGTTAGTTTTGGATTTCTTACAAAAATTGAAATCTCATCACGTGTTAATCTATTTTTTCTATTATTTACTTTCATTACATATTCAAATGAATTAGTGATTTTTTCATATAGTTTTAGTAATGCAGAGACTCCTGTTATGTCCAAAATATTAATAATTCTTTCTTCTTTTTCGCTAAGAGCATATTTTCCCATATTTCGTTTGTGTGCTAGGTATTCTGATAACTCACCAGAGCATTTTAATAGTCTTTTTACAGTTTTGTCATTAATTTTTTTTTTCCACCATAAATCAAAAAATAATAATTTATTTGAGATATCAGAAGAAAATTTATTTATTTTGAGCATTAATGTTGCAGCATCATCTGATTGTGTATTTGTTGCATATGATAATGATGTGTATCCATTAACTACATTCATATCATTATTAATATCTTCAAGCTTATGTAAAATATCTAAAAACTCTTTCGATGGTATTCTTTGATTTAGTTTTGATTGAATTACTTCTATTTTTTTTGATTTTTTTTTAATTAAATTTATAATATTATCAATTTCTTTACTTTTTTTAATTAAATCATGTAAATCCCATTTTCCAATGTCATATTTATTCATTTAATTACTTAGTACTTGATAAAATATAATTATATTTATTAAACTCAATTTTTTAACTTTTTAATCATTTTAGTTTTATTAATATAATATGTGTAGAATTAATCTTTGTTATAGCAATTTAATGGACTGGATGGGATTCGAACCCATGACCTTAGCGAGTTTATTCTTTACGCTGTGTGAAAGCATAATCATGCCACTAGACTACCAGTCCATCAATTTCTTATGAATGTTTTTTAATAAATTATTTCTTTGCTCTAATTGTTCTATTTTTTAATCTTAAATGATTTCTGTGGCATTTTCTGCATCTAGTAGCATTTCTAGAATTCCTTGCCTTACAATCTAAACAAATCTTCACATCTAACCTAGATTTCTGTGCTAGTCTCTTTTTTTCTGGATCAGTTATTGTCATTGCACATTAATATACATACATTATATTATATTTTTAATTTTTTTTGCTAATAATATCGGAACTTCACTAGGTCTTCTCGCAACTGGTATATTTGCATTATTAAACATCTTTATTTTTGATTCAGCTGATCCATACTCACCATAAATTATAGCACCTGCATGACCCATTCTTTTTTCTTTTGGAGCTGATCTTCCAGCAATATATGCTACTATAGGTTTTTTATATTCCAGATCTACTACATACTGGGCTAATACTTCTTCCGCATCTCCGCCTATTTCTCCTACTATTACAATTCCTTCCAGTCTGGAATCATCTTTTATCATGCTAAATGCATCTATGAGCCTAGTACCGTTTATTGGATCTCCTCCTATTCCAATAGCTATACTCTGACCAAAACCATACTCTGTTATATTACTTGACACTTCATACATCAACGTTCCACTTTTAGATAATATTGCAATATTTCCAGGTTTAAATGGTGTTGTTGGCATTATTCCTAATTTTATTACATTAGGCACTATCACGCCTGGTGTGTTAGGTCCTATTATAATTGAATTGTTTTTTTTGGCATGATCTAATGCAGTCATTGTATCTCTAATTGGCACATGTTCTGGTATTGCAATTAATAACTTTATTCCTGAATTAATTGCATCGTTTGCTGCATTTAAAAAAAATTTAGCTGGTACAAACATAATAGATATTTTAGAATTTGTAGCGTTTACCGCATCTTGTATTGTTTCGTAGATTTTAATATTTTCAAATTTTTGATTTTTTTTACCTGGTGTAACTCCTGCAACAATATTAGTACCGTACGAAATCATATTTTTTGTATGTAATGAACCAAATTTACCAGTGATTCCTTGGACAATAACAGTCTTGTTTTTATAGTCGTAGTCTCCTGGAGACCCTAATAATAAATTAAAAATACTCATTATCTTGTTTTACTTAATATAAAATTTATTGCTTCCTCTACTGAATCAAAAACAGGTGTTTTTGTATCAGCAAATATTTCCTTTGATTTTTCAGCTTCAGCTCCCCTTAATCTGGTAGATACAGGTACTTTTATTAACCTATTACCATGTGCTCTTACAAAAGCTAGTGCAACGGTGGTAGTTTTAACTATACCTCCATAGAGATTTATTAATATGCCGTCTACTTTCTTTATTTCACTTATTAACTTTAATGCTTCATAAACTGAATTTATTGTTGCACTTCCTCCTACATCCAAAAAGCATGCGGCTTTTCCACCACTATCTGACAATATATCCAATGTTGACATAACTAAACCAGCACCATTACCAATTACAGCTATATTTCCATCTAGTTCTATTAATGTAAAACCATTTTTTTCAGCTTTTTCTTCAAGTGTTGTCTTCTCCCTGAATTTTTGTAATTCATTATGTCTAAAACTCGCATTATCATCTGTTATTATTTTTCCATCTAATGCAAGTAATTTGTTATTGTCCAATACCACCAGCGGATTAATCTCAGCAAGCTCAACTTCTTTTTCAATAATTAACCTAAACATATTTTGCAGTAACTCTATAAAATATGATATTGATTTTTTCCCCAATCCTATTTTTTGTGCAATATTTTTTGATAGATTTTTATCAATATGATCTAATTTTATCTCATCTATTGTTTGGTTTTTAACAGATTCTATATTAATACCGCCATGTGACGATGCAATTATATTATAACATCTTTTACCACGATTTAAGAATATTGACAAATACAACTCTTTTTTATGTTCTATTAGCTGTTCTATTAGAATTGATCTAGTTTTTTCAGATTTTATTGTCATTTTTAATATTTGAGAATATTTTACAATACAATCATCTATATTACTGCATTTTTGTATTGCTCCAGCTTTACCCCTTCCACCTACAGGTACCTGAGCTTTAATAACTACTGGAAACTTTAATTTTTGAATATGATCTTTTGCATCAGCTACATTACATGAAACAAATCCTTTCGGTATTTCTATTCCATATTCTGAAAACATCTCCTTTGCTTGGTATTCTAGTAGTCTCATAAATGATTAGTATCAGTAATTATTTATATTCTGTTTGAGTCAAATAGTTTTCTAATACATCTATTATCTGTAAAAACAATTCCCTACTTTTTAATATCATCTTCTCTGTAAACTCGTTAATAGTAAAAACAAATTGTTGTCTAAAACTTGGGACCAAAAAACCGCCTGATATAACTAACTGTTCAACAATATAACCATCAGTTAATGTACACACTATCTCTTCATACACATTTCCACTTTCTTCTACTGTCTGTCTATATAATATTATTGGTTTATTTATTTTTTTTATTATGTGTGTACACTTACGTAACAAACTTGATAAATAATTAATAAGCCATAAATCCAAATTAGTT
This sequence comes from Nitrosopumilaceae archaeon, assembly GCA_965218725.1. Classification (GTDB taxonomy): domain Archaea; phylum Thermoproteota; class Nitrososphaeria; order Nitrososphaerales; family Nitrosopumilaceae; genus WTHC01. The sequence continues at coordinate 337,308 of CBDCLO010000002.1, read as the reverse complement.
TGTTTTGACATGTTACTAATACAGAATTTTTAAAGTTAAATCATTCTATTGATATTCTTATTTTTCTACCATTTATATCATCACACTTGTATTTTGTACATGATTCAATAAAATTTATTTGTTTTACCCTCACTAGATAGGTCAATTCTTTTTCTTTTTCTTTGATAATTTTCAATGATTCTGTGTCTAAATCCAATATTGATGCGGTATTTAGTATCATGGTTGGTTTATATCCACGTTCTTTTCTTAATGATTGTAACCTTCTTGCTAAGTCTTTTATAATTCCTTCGTCGCGTGTTTTTTTGCTACGAATTGTAGAAAGAAAAACAATTATGTTATTACTAATAATCTTTATAAAATTATCTTTTGAGTCAAAGTTTATTATAAAATCATTTTTATTGAGTACAATTTTTTTAGTACCCAAATAACATATGAAAGCTCTATCCACATATAACTTTCTTATTATTTCATAAGGATCAATTTTGGAAATTTCATCTAATAATAATTTAATGTCATGTTTTAATTTTGGAGCAATATTCTTTTTATCCAATTTTATTTGTGGTATTATTGGTAATTTATTCACATTCAATTCTAAAATAAGTTTTAATATATCATTGCTATAGTTAATCTCTGTGACATTACATTGTTTAATATTAATCTGTGAAACCAATAGTTCATTGACCGGTTCAAGTATTGATTTTTTATTTCCGTCTATGCAAATAATCACCTTATCAAGTGGCCAACGTCTTTTTAGTCCACCTTTCATTCTAGCTGCTATCGACATTGAAATTATTTCTTTCATTAAATCAAATGATTTCTCAATATCGTCGTTTACTAATTTAATTTGTGGTTGTGGCCATGTATCTAGCAAAATGCTTTTTTTTCCTTTAAATATACTGTGGTATAAATATTCACTAATAAATGGACATAAAGGATGAATCAAAATATATATAGTTTTTAGTATATGAAATAAGATTTTATAAATAGATCTTCTTCTTTCTTTTTTTGATTCTGTTTCATTCCATAACTCATTTCTTATTATAGGTATATATGATTGGCTGAACAAATTAATAATAAAATTTTCTAATGCCTTCGCAGCTTCATGGAATCTACATGATGTATTATTTATATCTATTTGTATAATTAATTTTTGAAGTTTAGATAATATCCACATGTCTGTAATTTGCAAAATATTTTCGTTAATACAGCATTCGACAGGAATGAATTTTTCATATTCGCTATTTTGTTTAAAATATAAATGTAGATTGTATAATGTATTAATAATTTGATATGGTCTTAACATTAATTCTTTTTCACTAAAATTAATAGGTTCTATTGGATTTGATTTCCATATAAAATAATATCGTATTATGTCAACAGGGTATTTTGTAAGCAATTTTATTGCATCTATAACATTGCCTGAACTTTTGCTCATTTTATTTCCATTTTTATCTAATACATGGCCTTGAAATAAAAATGATTTATATGGAGAAATTTGTTCATTTCTTAGAATTACATTTTCTATTAGTAATGTGTATGCCCAACCTCGAGTTTGATCTATTCCTTCTGTTAAGAATTTTACTGGTATTTTATTGTTATATTCATTTTCTGATAATGATGCATATGCTGCAGCACCACTATTATGCCATGTATCTAATACAAATGGTTCACGTTTCATTATTGTACTACATTTTTTACATTTTATAACTATGTTATCAATCCAAGGTCGATGTAACTCAAAATTTGGCCCATCAGGTAGTTTATACGCATGATCTATTATTTCATTTCTTGAGAATAATCTTTCTATGTTTCCACAATTCTTACAGTTCCAAATTGGAATAGGACTTCCCCAAAATCTTTCTCGTGATATACACCACGGATGCTTTTCTTCTATTATCTTTAAAAATCTATTTTTTGTTTGATCGAAAAAATAATCCACTTTATTTGCTGCATTTATAGCTTTATCACCGAGTTTATTTATCATATAAAAGTATTCTCTTTTTGCTAACCAAACTATTTTATGTCGTGAACGCCAGCATAATGGATACTTATGTTTTATTTTTCCTATTTTAATTAGTGCATCACATTTTAAAATATCATCAACTATTTTTTGATCTGCATTTCTAACAAATAATCCTGCATATTCTCCGGCATCAGCAGTGAACTTTACTTCATCGTTTATTGGATTAAAAATAGGTATATGTCTTTTTATTGCTATATCATAGTCAACTTCTCCGTTAGCTGGTGCAATATGTACTATGCCGCTACCTGTATCAACATCAACAAATTTTTCAGCCACCACAATGTGAAAATCTATATTTTTTGCAAGTTCATTTAGTTTAGGAATTTTTTTCAGTAATGGATGCACGTATTTTTTTCCTTCTAGTTCTATTCCTTTGACTGTTTTTAGTATCTTATAATTATTAATACTTACATCATTAACAAACGCATTAAGTTGTTTTTCACATAATACCCATACTTCATCATTCACATTCATATATACATAATTTTCATTTGGGTTAACACAAACCATTGCATCCGTCACTAATGTAAACGGCATTGTAGTCCAGACAACCAAAAAAATATTTTCTTTTTCTAGTTTTATTTTATAATATAACGATGGATCTTCAACGACTTCGTATGTTTGGCTAATCTCTGTATGGCTAAGCGATGTTTGACAACTTGGACAATATGCAATAACTTTGTATCTACTAGTCAAAATTCCATTTTCATAAGCTTTTTTTAAAAATTGCCATTCCTTTTCCATATATTTATTGTCATATGTCCAGTAAGCTAGTTTTTGATTAAATGACATGCCTAACAACAGATCCATATCCAACCATATTTTGTGATATTTGTTAACCAGTTTTCTGCATTCAGATACCAATTTTTCTATACCTATAGATGTTAACATCTCTTTCTTACCACCAGATATGCCTAATTCTTTTTCAGCTTGTAGCTCAACAGGCAGTCCTTGTGTATCCCATCCAGAATTGAATTTTATTCTATAACCTTTTAATGTATTATATCTATACCATAAATCTTTTATTATTCTACCTCTTAGGTGACCTATATGTGGAGTACCGTTAAGAGTTGGTGGGCCTTCGATAAACATAATCTCATTAATTTTTGAATCTTCTATTAGCTTTTGTAAATTAATATTTGTAAAATTATTCCTGATATCACTCTCAATCTGCTTTAAATCTAGATCACTTTTTATTTGCATATTATATTTTTGTGCATTTGTGATATTATAAAGTAAATCATTAATACAATAATTAAAATATTTAATCGAGTTATATATGGTGTATAAGTGACAGTTTGTGAGTAATGTATTAATCATAGGTTCTGGAGGAAGGGAACATGCACTGGGGTGGAAGTTAAAACAAAGCCCAAAAGTGAACAATATTTATTTTGCACCTGGAAATGGTGGTACTCATAAAAACATCAGTACAGGATTAGATATAGATAAACTTATAGAATTTGCAACACACAACCACTGTTTTACTGTAGTAGGTACAGAAATACCACTTGATAAAGGAATAGTTGATAAATTCTATGAAAAAAATTTAAAAATTTTTGGACCAACTAGAGCTGCATCTAAATTAGAAACTAGTAAGGCATGGTCCAAAGTTTTTATGAAAAAAAATAAAATACCAACACCATCATTTGAAATTTTTGATGAATGTAAACTTGCTATAGAATATGTAAAATCCTCCGAACATCCAATTGTAATAAAGACAGATGGGTTGGCAGCTGGAAAAGGAGCTTTTGTATGTTCTGATATTAATGAATCAACATCAGTAATTAATAACATATTACTAAAAAATGTATTTGGTAGTGCAGGTAACAAAATAATAATTGAAGAGTATATAAGAGGAAATGAAATATCATACATAGTTTTAGCTGATGGAAATTCAATAATTCCAATGGCTACAAGCAAGGACTATAAAAGAATTTACGATGAAAACAAAGGACCAAACACTGGCGGAATGGGCTCATATTCTCCTGTAAAGTTAACTAATGTAATAGAAGAAAAAATTAAGAAAAAGATAATACAAAAGACAGTCTACACGATGAAACATAGACAAACACCATTTATTGGTTTTCTATATGCTGGTATAATAATAAAAAACAGCGAGCCATATGTTTTAGAATTTAATGTTAGAATGGGTGATCCTGAATGCCAGTCAATAATTGCACGGTTAGATTCTGATTTATATGACTATTTAATTGCAAGTACAGATGGCATCTTATCTTCAATGCCATTACCTATGTGGAAAAAAAAAAGCGCTGTATGTGTAATACTATCTTCTAGTGGATATCCTAACAAATATATTAAAAATGAACTGATTTCTGGACTTGATTACAAAATTAATGATACGTTAGTTTTTCATAATGGAACAAAAATCATTAAAAATAAAATTTTTACTAATGGTGGAAGAGTATTAAGCGTTGTTGCATTGGGAGATACAATTGAATCAGCATCTAACAAAGCATATTATATGGCCAACAAAATTAAATGGAAAAATAGATACTATAGGAAAGATATTGGTAAAAATGTTGATCTATAGTGACTTAAAATATTTATTCTCAGTAACTATATAATTAATTACTGCATCATGATTTTGTTGAGGTATGTATTTAACTATTTGATTAGAATATATCAACGAAACAGTTTTTATATTAAAAACAGACAGAAATCTGTCATAATAACCGTGTCCATATCCTAGTCGTGCTCCATTTCTGCTGATAGCTACAGTTGGGACAAGCATCAAGTCTATGTCATCATACCTACAACAATATTTGTCTGTCGGTTCCATCACTCCATATATTCCTTTAGTTATATTTTGTAAATCACTTACATATCTAAAAATTATACTTTTATTGACTATTTTTGGAAGTAACAGTTTTTTGTGTTTTAATACATCAGTGATTATATTACTAGTCCTAACTTCACTACCAATAGACCAATAACATGCTACATTGACTGCATTTTTATAAATATCTGTTAACTTTAATTTTTCACATATATTTTTACTTAATGTTTCTTGTAGATATTTAGTCATTGCATCTCTATTTTTTAACATGTTTTTTCGTAGTGAGATTTTGATAATTTCTTGTGTCAATTATTTACTAATGATGCAGCAATGCTAGTATTTTTTAATAACATAGCAACTGTGACTGGTCCAACACCACCTGGAACTGGTGTTGCATATGATGCTTTATTGATTATCTTTTCAAAATCAGTATCTCCAATTAATCTATCATTATATTTTGATATTGCTGCATCTATTACTACAGCATTACGTTTAATCATATCTTCAGTTAAAATAAATTTGGATCTATTTCCTACTGCTGTAATTATTATATCACCTAACTTGCACAATTTTTTTAAATTTATAGTCATTGAATGACATGATATCACAGTAGCATCCTGTTTTATTAATAAACTATGTAATGGTTTTCCAATCAAATTGCTTCTATTTATGACTATTACATTTTTTCCTGATAGCACTATTTTGTAATATCTGAACATCTCCATTATACCTGATGGAGTACATGCAACTAACATTTTTTTACCAAATGTTAATAACCCCAAATTATATGGGGTAAGCCCATCAACATCTTTATGCGGATCTATTCTAGAAATCGTTCTAAACATATTCAATTTACTTGGTAATGGTAGTTGTACTAGTATTCCATGAATGTTTCTATCACTATTAAGTGAATCAATCAATTTATCCATTTCTTGTTGAGAAAAAGTTGGTGGTAATCTATGATCTACAGTGCATATACCTACTTCTTTACACGCAATATGTTTATTTTTTATATATGTTGTTGAAGCTATATCACTTCCTACCAATATAGTTGCTAGACATGGTTCTATCCCGTTGGATCTTAATTGATCTATCTTTGTTTTCACCTGTTTTTTAACATATTTCGATACTTCAATTCCATTTATTTTTATGCATGACAATAATTAATTATTACACACTATTGTAATTAATTCTTACAATTCTTCCTGTGGTTTTTATTCTACCAGTTACAAATAATTCTATAGCCTTAGTATATAACTTATGCTCCTTTATAAGAATTTTTTTTGCTATAGTTGAGTTGGTATCATCATTTTTTATTTTAATAATATCTTGTAAAATTATGGGACCAGTATCTATCCCTTCATCAACAAAATGAACAGTGCATCCAGAGTATTTTACACCATACTCCAATGCTTGTTTTTGAGCATCTAAACCTGGAAAAGCAGGTAATAAAGATGGATGAATATTCATTATTCTACCTTTATATTTCTTGATAAGTTTATTACCTATAATTTTCATAAAACCTGCTAAACAAATAAGACCATTTTGCGGTGTTACATTATGTTTTTTTAAAATAGATATGATTTTATTATCATATTCTAATTTTTTTTTTGTATTTTGAATAATTTCAGGTTCAATTCCAAACTTATTAGCAATTTTTATACCTCTTGCAAGTGGGTTATTTGTGATTACTGTAACACTATTTACCAAGATTTTTTTATTAGTTATCGATTCTAAAATTGCTTTCATATTGCTTCCTCTATCAGAAATCAAAATTGCTATGTTTAACAATGATTTTTAATGTCCTAAATCAGTAATTTATATCACACAATATCATTTGTAATACATTGCCAAAAGTAACTATTACAAAAAACGGCATACTATGTAGAATTAATAATAAATTTGTTAGCTTGGACCCTAAAAGAATTAATATGAATACAATAAACTTTGTTTCGCATGCACATAAAGATCATCTACCTATAATTAGTAATAATGGTACAATATTAGCATCTACAGAAACAAAAAGAATTATGATGCATTATGGATTAAATATAAAAAATTTTGTTGACACATTAGATAATTTTACACTTATTGATAATGGGCATATATTAGGATCAAAAGGATTATTACTTGATGATCTATTCTATACTAGTGATATATGCACGCGAAATAGATGTTTCATAAAAGGTGCTAAAGTACCTAAATGTAAAATAATTATAACAGAGTGTACTTTTGGTTTACCTGAATTTGTATTTCCAAAATTAGAGATAATAGTAAAAAAAGTAAATGTGCTAATATCTGATCTATATTCCAAAGGCTTACCTATAATATTACTTGGGCATGCGCTAGGAAAAGCTCAAATATTAACGCAACTTTTTTCACATTGGGATCCAATATATTATCATCACATGATAAAACAAATTAATGATTTGTATATTGAGTTAGGAGTAAACTTGAAAAATGGCATAAATGAAATAGATGCAGAAGCAAATGGATTACTACACAAAAAACCATGGATTATGATCACGCCTTTTATGTCAGAAAAAAATGAATTTATAACTAGGATGAAATCTAAGTTTGGTGCAATAACAATAGGTTTTACGGGTTGGGCCAACTCTACTAGATTTTTTTTTGGTAGACAACATGACTATTCTTTTCCATTAAGTGATCACTGTGATTTTAATGAGCTAATCAATGTAATACATAAAACAAATGCAGAAAAAGTATATACTACACATGGGTTTGTAAATGAATTTTCAGAATACCTAAAAAAAATTGGAATACATTCTGAACCAATTACAGAAAAATAAATTAGTTTAGTATTATAATTTAGAAAAAAATAATTTACTCTAAAAATTGTTTTTATTGTGATATGCTAAAATCCCTGTATAATCCAAATCACCAAATCCAAATTTAATTGCATTTTCATAAATTTTATCGATATTTTTTGTGGCTGGCAGATTAATATTAAGACTATTCGATGTCTTTATTATTGTATCTAAATCTTTTTTTAGATTACTTAATGTAAAAGTCGCTTTAAAATTATTTTCTATCATTTTATATGCTTTGTTCATACTCATTCCAGTTTTGAAGTATGTTGAATTTAATACTTTTAAAAATAATCTCGGATCTATTGATGCACCTTTAGCAAAAACTATTCCTTCTGAAATTGATGCTGCTAGAAATGCTATTTGTATATTCATTGAAAGTTTTATAAATTGTGCTGTGTTACCTCCTCCTAAATAAAATACTTTCTCTGCTATATTTTTGAAAAATCTCTCGTATTTTTTGTATTTTTTTTTATTTCCTGATACCATCATTACTAATTTACCATTTAATGCTACATTGGGACCTCCCATAACTGGTGTATTTAACATAGTTATGTTAAACCTAGCGAGTTTCTTTGCTATTTTATCTGATTCTATTGGATTTATAGTGCTTATGTCAGCAATTGTTAAATCATTAAATTTTCTTTCTACTATTCCATTTTTACCAAATGCTATATCATTTATAGCATACGCATCTCTTACAATTGTTAGTATTATATCTTGATTTGTTATTTCATTTGGTTTGTTTACTATGGTAGCTCCTAATTTAGCAAGTTCTAATAGTTTTGATTTTGTTCTATTAAAGACTGTTAAGTTAAATTTTAAATCTAAGAGACGTATGCATATAGCTTTACCCAACATGCCTGTTCCAATAACACCAATTTTTTTAATCATTTTTTAGACAATTATTGATTATTCTAAAAATACTATTAAGTATTAATTTATTATCATGCAAAAATAGTGTATAAACTGAGCTACACTTAATTTTAGTATATTGGTATTTAATAAAATTAATTGAAAAAATTTAATATTATTGTGATTTTAGTAGTATCATGTCCAATTTTATTTGGATTATTATTTCAGAGTAGTTTTAATTTGAGCTGGAATCAAGGACATGGTGGATTTATTTTTGCATTGGTACTAATTATTATAGAATTATTAAATATTAAAAATATTTTAATAGATAAAAACCGCATTTTAATATCATTAATATCATCGGTTTTTGTAATTATGTATTTTGTATCGTTACAATATGGTTTTCGTAGTTATCTGGAAAATGTAGCTTTGACATATAATGTGAAATTAGTGTTGTCATGGATGTTGATGTGGGATTTTGTTATCATTACAATATTTGTAATTATCATACTTGGTATATTTTTAGGTAGAAAATTTATGAAGTTAGTGCCTGCTGTACCAGTATTTCTATTTGGGAATTCAGTAATATTGCTGTTAGATGCAGTATTTCCGTATGATACATTAGGACTTCTACAATATGTTGTACCATATATACTTAAATTAAATGCCAATATTATAACATATACAAATATTGGTACAGCTATCGCTAGTGATAACCTACTTTTTCTAAACGGTGATTATGGACCATTTGCATTTAAAGTATTTTGGCCATCAGCTGGCGTACATAGTGTAATAATTTATTCATTAGTAATGGCGGCATTTTTATTAAAAATGAATATTGACAAAAAAAGAAAAATTATGTATTTTGGTATTGGAATTTTTGGAACTATTTCTATAAATTTAATTAGGATATTTTTGCTTTCTATATTTGTTCTTAAAGTATCTACAAATGCAATTAAATTTGAAGAATTTCATTCAGTAGCTGGTGAAATTATATTTATTCCATGGCTTATTATTTTTTTAATTACTGTAATCTTAATTGAATCAAAAATAATTGAAAAAAAACTAAATTCAAATTAAAAAAAACTAGTAATACTATATTGTTTAGCAGTAGTCATCTTAGAAACCTTGATACCAATACGTCTAATTTTTATATTTTGGTTAACTAAAATATCTTGTAATAGTTCTATTGTAGTTTTTTCTAATTCATTGTAGTTATCTGTATGTTGTGGTAAATTTTTTGATCTTATTTTGTTAGTTAGATCCATTTGAACACAATGTAATACTATATTTCTAAACATTTTATTATTGCTAATAATTATAGAGTGTAATTCCTTGCATACTGACTTCACATTCTTTAAAATATGGTAATAGTCAACAGAATCATATTTCAATGTAATCATTTTACTAAATTGACTAGTGGGCTTTTCAACTCTTATATCACTATAATCTATGCCTCTTACAATATTGTATATATACGTACTAAATTTTTTTCCAAATAAACTATTTAATGTAAATATATTTATTTTTTTTAACTGATTTATTGTTATTGCATCTACTTGAGAAATTTTTTTAGCTGTTTTTGAACCTATTCCTGGTAAATCTGTAATTTTAATATTTGATAAAAAGTTAGAAACATTTTCTGGTTTTATAATAGTTAGTCCATCAGGTTTTCTATAATTTGATGCTAATTTAGATATTAATTTATTATGTGCTATTCCTATGGAACATGTAAGACTAGTATTTTCTAAAATTTCATTTTTAATTTGTTGTACAATATGCAAAACTTTTTCAAAACATGTATTACTTTCATTAGTTAGATCTAAATATGCCTCATCAATACCAGCATACTCAAAAATATCAGTGTATTTTTGGATTATTTTCATTGTGTGAGATGAAATATATGAATAATATTTATAATCTATAGGTAAAAATACTGAGTTTTGTACATTTGCTAATATTCTTTTAGCTAATTTTATAGGCATGCCAGATTGTACATTATACTTTCTTGCGGCATAGTTTGATGTCGCAATCACACCGCTATCATTATTTCTTCCAGAATACACACATACCATTACTAATTTAGTTTTTAATTCAGGACTACGGATTTCTTCACACTGTGCAAAAAAATAATCAAAATCTATATGGCAAATTATTTTTTTCAATGTTCTAATATAAATAAGTTATATAATAAAAGAACTCATATTACATCAATGATTTCATATCCAATATATAGAGAACAGCATAAAATCAAAATAAATCCAGGTAATATGGTCAAAGAAAAGTTATATTATTGTAATTTTAATGAAAAACTATTTATTTTTTATAAAGACCATGGCGACTTACTGAACTGTTTTGAAATCAATGAACCAGAACTAATTAACAAAATTAAAATATGTAAAAATTATTCAATTGAAGAAACACTTGAGAACTATATCAAACAAATAAATCTTAAACATTAAATAATCGTGTGATATCTGATTTTGTGAATAGAAAAATGAGTGAGCAAAGTAAAAAACCAACTGATGCCGAAGAGATTTTTTCTGAATTCAAAAAAATAGAAAAAAACACTAAAATTGAAGAGCATTCTCGTAGACCTAGTGTAGAAAATTCATTTGAATCAGAACATAAAATAAACAACTTTGAAAAAAATCATGCTATTCGTAATGTAATTTTTATAGGCACTAAACCAATAATGACTTATGTTACTGCAACATTAACACAGCTTTCTAACCAGTCAACTGTTACTATAAAGGCACGAGGCAAACGTATTTCTCAAGCTGTTGATGTTTCACAAATGATTACTAAAAGAATGAATACGGTAGGATATAAAATTAGTAACGTTATGGTATCATCGGATCTATTAACATCAAATGATGGTAAACAACGTAATGTTTCTGCAATTGAAATAGATATTACAAAATAATAATCTAGTCCATAATATCATAGCACATTAAATATTATTATAATTGTATAAGTTGATGCTGCAATTCAGTTCTATAATTTTGCAAGTAATGCTGAATAAATAAACGGTAGTATTATTGTAGCTTCTGCATGAATTGTACTATATTTTGCACTTGTAGAAACTTTACCCCATGATACAGCTTCATCTACCAGTGCACCACTAGAACTTCCATCAAACTCATCGGCAGTTGTTACATATACTGCATAATTCAAACCATTCTTGTACTGGTTCCACCAGAGCGTATGGTGCTTTGATATGCCACCACCAATCATAAATGCTCCTGATTTATTAGATTTAAATACTAATTTAGAAAGTATATTCGAATCTAATGTGATATTTAGTTTGAAATCAGGATATTTTTGAATAAAAAACCAGATTTGAGTACCGACGGCACCATCCATTATACCAGGAACAAATACAGGAATATTATTCTTATAGGCCCAATAAAGAAAAGAACTTTTTCCCATATTTTTACCAAGCATATTTGTAATATCTGCAGTAGATAATTCTTTGTTTTTATTATAGATTTTTTTTAAAAATAATTGCATCTTATTTTCAATAATAAGCCCATAATTATTCATGGGTATTAAAATATTTCCTAATCTATGCATATGCTTATTATAAAGCTCTTTGTCATCCAACATGAATTCACCTTCTTTATAATTAGTGTAATATCTAGCAATATCATGGTCCAATGCGCCACAGGTAGTTATTATGGCGTCAAACCAATTATTTTTAATCATGTCTTTAATTACACCTCTTACACCTGTAGATATGATAGATCCTACAAATGAAAGAAATTTCAAACATTTTTTATCTGATATCATTGTAGATAAAATATTAACTCCGTTAGCTAAATTTTTTGATTGAAATCCACCAGAATACAACATATCACTAAAAATTTCATCAATTTTAGTATTTTTATTTATTGCTATGTCTCTTACATTATTTAATTTTCTCATACTAGTAAAAATTAGTCTGTATTATAAATTTTTTTATGGTTGTATTGTTATTAAGAAAGGTTAAAAAAACACTGAATTGATATTGTATGTAATTGAAAAAATCTATTAGAGTTGGTGTGATTGGTATTGGTAATTGTTTTTCTGGGTTAGTACAAGGCATTCAATATTATAAATTAAATAAAAATCAGCGTGTAGCAGGTGTTATACATGAAAAAATAGGTAAATATTCAATTTTTGATATTGATTTTGTAGCAGGATTTGATGTTGGACAAAATAAAATAGGTAAAACACTTAATGATGCAATTTATGAATCACCGAATATGGTACGCTGGATACCAAAAGATAAAATGCCACATACCAAATCTATGGTTTTCGAAGGTCCTGTTTTGGATGGCGTTGGTACATGGGTTAAGAATAAAATACGACCAATAAAAAATAGTAAAAATATTAGTCAGCTTACAAATGGAATTAATGATATTCTAAATGAAACAGATGTTGAGATTTTAGTATCATATTTGCCTGTTGGTTCAGAAAAAGCTACACAATTTTGGGCACAGGTTTGTCTTGACGCTAAAATTGCATTTGTAAATTGTATTCCTTCGTTCATAGCATCTGAAAAAAAGTGGGCAATGAAATTCACAAAAAAAAATATACCAGTTATAGGTGATGATATCAAAGGTCAGGTAGGTGCTACTATAGTACATAGAACACTAACACGATTATGTAATGATCGAGGTACTACTATTCAAAATACATATCAGCTTAATGTTGGTGGAAATACAGATTTTCTTAATATGAAGGAATATGATCGTTTAGTAAGTAAAAAAATTTCCAAAACTGAAAGCGTTCAAAGCCAGTTATCTAAAAGACTACCTGCTGATAGTATATATGTAGGCCCATCTGATTTTATTCCATTTTTAGAAAATACTAAGCTAATGTTTTTGAAAATAGAAGGTAAACAATGGGCTAACATACCTTATACAATAGAAACACAACTTAAGGTAGATGATAAAGCTAATTCAGCTGGAATTGTAGTTGATGCTATCAGATTAGCAAAATTATCATTAGACAGGAAGCTTGGGGGTCCAATTATCCCTGCTTGTGCTTATTTAATGAAACATCCACCAAAACAAATTACAGATGTAGAAGCAAGTAACCTAATAAAAAAATTTATTAATATTAAAAAATAGTTGTATTCTGCTATGATATTTATTAATTCTATATGATTGATCAAAAAAATTAACCTAATAGAACATAAATAAATCTAATTTTTAGAAATTATATGGTATATATTAGCAAGGTTGAGATATTTGGTTTTAAATCATTTGGATTTAATAATACAATTATTAATTTTGAACCAGGATTAATTTCAATTTCTGGACCAAATGGCTCTGGAAAAAGCAACATCTTAGACGCAATAATATTTGCATTTGGTGAGAATAGACCAAAAATTATGAGAGTTGATAAAATATCTTCGCTTATACATGATATTGATAAAATTAGATCCGGTACAAAATTAGCTAGAGTTAGCGTTCACCTATACAATAAAGATAAAAAGATTCCAATTGAATCAAATAATGTTGTAATAACAAGAGAACTTCACATCAATGGTGATAATACATACTATTTGAACAAAAAAAAAATAAACCGTACAAAAATTTTAGATTTTCTTGATATTACAAATACAAATCTAAATCAACTAAATGCAATTCAACAAGGCACGGTGACCAGAATATCAGAGTTTTCACCTGATGAGAAAAGAACCGCGATTGAAAATTTGGTAGGTTTATCTTTTTTTGACGAAAAAAAAAATAGTGCACTTAAACAACTTGATGATGCTGATAGACGATTAGAAATTGCATTAGCACGTATGAATGAAATAAAAAAAAGAATAGATGAATTAGAAGAAGAAAGGAATCTAAAACTTCGTTATGATCTAATAAACCATGAATTAGATGAACTCAATAATATCATAATACTTAATAAATTGCATGAGATTAAAAATGATTTGGTATCAAAGCAGTGTAATTATGATACTGTTACATTGAAAATAAATCAATTAAAAGGTAAGTATGATCAAGCTAAAAAAGAACTTACTGAATTAAATAAAATGAAAATTAGCTTTATGGAACAAACACATGACAATAATATTAAAAATTCAATTGATAGTGAACTAGGGAATGCAATACAAAAATTTGAAGAAATAAACAGTGCAATAACAGTAACTAATAAAAGGTTAAATCATATTGAAAGAAAACTCCCAAATATAATATCAAACATTAAAGAACTAACTAGCAACAGAAACAATTTAAAACTAACAATAACAAATATAAAAAATTTTATAATTAATATAAAAAGAAATAAAAAATTGCTAGACGAACATACTATTATAATTAATAATAAAATTACATGTTTTACAAAATATCAAACTATAGTAAATATTAAAAGGATAAAGGCATATAATAAAATACACTATCTTAAAAATAAGCTCGGTACTGTAAGTCTAAATTATAATGTACTTGAATCTCGATATGATGATTTAAAAAATAAATTACATATAAATAATTGTAAAAAATTAGAATTTAGTAAACAACTTGAAAAAATTAATGAATTAAGATATAAATTAATGTTGATTATAGCATATCATAAAAAAAATATTAATGGTATTAAATCTAATATAAGAAATCTTCAACTAGCAGATTCTAGTTTGTATAACAGCATAAATGAATTAAAACATATAATAGCAAGAGCTGATTCTGTAGCATATAAATATGAAATTAAGACTAAACTATTGAAGAAAATTTTACATGAAGATTATACTTTTACAAAAATTACTGAATCACAAATAAATAAATTTGGAATAATTGGTATAGTACATAATCTATTTTCATGGAATACTGAATATCATAGATCAGTTTTAGCTTCTTGTTCTAATTTACTAAATGTCGTAGTGGTAAAAGATTTTGGTATATTTTTTGATTTAATAGAACTAATACACAAAGAAAATTTGCCAAGGATGAAAATAATTTCAATTGATATGATAACAGATAATTATACGAGTATTCCTCAAGATGGTAATATAATAGGTACACTGGCAAATTTTATAAACTGCGATAAAAAATTAGATCAACTCAAAAAATTCTTATTTGGAAATATAATTTTAACTAATTCACAAAAATCAGCACAAAATCTATCACAATTAGGATACAAAGCTGTTACTAAAAGTGGTGTATACTTTGATACAAATATCGTAATTATAGATAATAATTCAAAAGTATTTAATCTTGAAAAGATCATAGAAGTTGATGCATCTACATCAAGTCTTAAAAAATATACTAATCTACTTAAAGAATTTGTCAATAAAAAAAATCTTACCATTAAAAAAAATAAAATACTACAACATCATTATGAAAGTAAGTTAATAAATTACAAAATAGGATTAACCAGTACTTTAACTAATTATTCTGATTTAAAATCTAAGATTACTATAGTTACTTCAACTTTAAATCAGTTAATTTTAAGGATGGATGAACTTGAACAAAAAAAACTACAGCAAAAAAATAAAATTAATATGCAGCATATAATAATAGAAAGTTTAAGTAAACATATCTCAAGAATACAAAGATATAATATTGATCTTATGCATGATAAAATTGCTAATATATTATCTGATTTAAATGAAAAAAAATTGTTATACGTGATTGATCAAAATAGACTTATGAATATATTTGGAGAAAAAAATGTTGAACATGCAGTGGCTGTATCAAATATGGATATATCTAAATCAAAAATTTATAATATAGTTGAAGAAGAAAAGTTGCATAGTACTGATAAAATAGAATTAGATACAAAATTAATTAATTTAAAAAATGAAAAACAAATAGCTAACGATAAATTAATAAAATTAAGAGAAAAAGAACAGAATATATTATCAAAATCCATATCATCTGTTTTTAAATTAAAAGAATTTGATAAACAAATGTCTAATCTGAATGAAAAAATACAATTAACTATGAAAGAAATTAATAGACTAGAAAGAACTAAAGATTCATTAATTAGAGATATAAAGGAACTTGAAAAAAATAAATCTAATATGGAGAATTCTTTAAAAGTAGTTGATTATATAGAATCAGAAATTGAAATTTTTAATATTGAACCAATTATATATGCATTAAATATGGAAAAGAACTGTTTACAAATAAATACAAAGGCACCTAATACATACCGTGAAATCTCTTATGGTTATCGTTCAATGTCTGATCGAAAAAATGAATTAGAAGAAGAACGTAATTCAATAGTAAATTTTATAGAAATGATAGAAAAAGATAAACGACAAACATTTTTGAATGCATTTGATAAAGTAGATAAAGAAATAAGTTTGATATTTTCAAAAATTAAGATAGGTAATGCTTGGTTAGAATTACAAAATGAGGACGATGTATTTTCATCAGGAATATCATATATGATACAATTTAATAATAAACCAAAGCGAGAATCTTCATCAGTTAGTGGCGGAGAAAAAACTCTTTCAGCAATTGTGTTTGTACTCGCACTGCAAAAACTAAAACCATCGCCATTTTATCTTTTTGATGAAATAGATGCACATTTGGATGCCGTCAATTCTGAAAAATTAGCACAGATTATAGAAGAACGTTCTAATGGTAATCAATTTATTATGGTATCACTAAAAGATTCGTTAGTACAAAAAGCTAAATTAATTTATGGAGTTTATCCTAGGAATGGAGTATCTAAATTAGTGGCATATAGGGATGGTAGGTTACCGTCTACTATAACTGATTAATACAATAATTGTATTTTACATAAGAAATTTATTATGTTATGATATCAGCTTACAATTGATTAAAGATAGTGTTTTACATAAACTTGGATACAAAAAAGTTGTTATAAATAGTAGGCTATGTTATATAGAACCAATTACATGTACAAAAAATCTAGATGAAATATTATTAGGGTTAAACAATACACAGAAGTTTATTAATTCAAAATTTCTTTATGATGAAACCGGACAAAAATTATTTGACAGTATTTGTAAACTGCCTGAATATTATATAACTAGAATAGAAATAAAAACTATGAATAAATTATGTACATATCTATCTAGATTTAATAATACTAAATTAATAGAACTTGGAAGTGGGAATTCAAAAAAAACACAACTAATTTTAGATGTTTTTAAAACTAGGCATAAAATTGAATATGTTCCAATAGATATATCAGATACAATAAAAAAAAATATGTTTACACTTCTAAATAAATATAAGAATTTATACATAACAGGAATAATTGATGAATATAAAAGTACACTAGATCTAATTAAACATTATAATACAGATCCAAGTTTAATATTTTTTCTAGGATCTAGTTTTGGTAATTTTGATCCAACTCGTGCTAAAAAATTTTTATTAAAAATAAATTCAATTATGAATAATAACGATTTATTTTTGGTAGGACTTGACCTCGTTAAAGATGAAAATATTATGAAAAATGCATATGATGATTCAAAATCAATCACATCAAAATTCAATCTAAATATTTTGAGTAGAATAAATACAGAGCTTTATGCAGATTTTGATATAACTAAATTTAAGCATTTGGTGAAATATAATGAAAAAAAACAAAGGATAGAAATGTATTTATGTTCTACAACGGATCAGTCGGTTCATATCAAAAGTTGTACTATAAACTTCAAAAGAAATGAATTAGTTAACACTGAACATTCATATAAATATACGATATCTGGTATAACAGAATTAATAAAAAATTCTAATCTTAAAATTAAGAATATTTTTCAAGACTATATTTGTCCATATGCATTGATATTAATTTCAAAATAAATCTAAATATCTTCTACACATCTTAATCCAGAAAATAACCATCTTTCATCTGGCCTAAAAAAATTTCTGTAACTACATCTAATTGACTTTTTTGGTGTTGCAAAAGATCCCCCACGTAGAACTTTTCTATTAGTGAACCATTTGTCATTGTATTCTTTAAATTCAGTTTTAAATCCAGGATAACCTACAAATTCAGATGATGTCCATTCCCAGACATCACCGATCATATGATAGCAACCTGAATGACTTTTACCATAATTGTAAGTATCTATTTCAGAACATGACCATAAATATGATTCTAGAATATTTGCTTGATTATTGGTTGGGCCAATATTTCCCCATGGGAAAATAGTTTTAACATGTTTTTTTTCATTCCAGCATGCAGCTTTTTCCCATTCTGCTTCAGTTGGTAATCGTTTTCCAGCCCAACTACAATATGCATCAGCTTCGTAGAAACTTATATTGCAGACTGGTTCATTTGGATTTATTCTATGCCTCCCAATAAAATCACATTTAATCCAGGATCTTGTATTTTTATCTTTTTCCCAATACATTGGTGCAATCCAGCCATTTTTTTTTACTGTTTCCCATCCATCAGATAACCATAATTCATAATTACTGTACCCTCCATCATCAATGAATTCTAAATATTGTCTATTTGTAATAGGGTAAATATCAATCTTATAATCATTAAGATAAACTTCATGCTGTGGCTTTTCTATATCATAAGAAAATTCAGTTCCAGGATAACCCATTTTATATATACCACCACTAACTTTAACAGTTTTAGATTTAATTGGTATACTACTTTTTGGTTTAACGTTAATTTGAAAAGGTTTGTATTGATCAGCTAAAGAATATTGTAAATCATAAATAATCAGTTCCTGGTGTTGATGTTCATGGCTAATTCCCATACTTAATAATTTGATGGCTTCTTTATCCAGCTTATTACTATTAATTAAATCAATTACGTCAGTAGTGATTATATTAAAATATTTTAGAATTAGTTCATTGGTGGGTCTAGAAAATGTTCCACGTTTGTTTTTTTCATATGGCTCTCCAAATTGTTGATAATATGAATTAAGATATTTGAAAAAGTTATTAGATTTTAATTGATACTTTCTATTTATCTTGCTAATAATTACCTCGTACATCCAACTCATGTGTCCTAGATGCCATTTTATAGGACTTGTATATGATGTAGATTGTATTATAAAGTCATCATTTTCTAATGTATTTATTAGTGATAGTGTACTAGACCTAGCTTCTGTAAAATTTAATAATATCGATTTATTATACCGCATGTAGTATCACATCATTTTATTTAATAAAAGTTAATATCCGTATGCGAATAGTGGCTGTATATCACATCTTGCATTACATGATATACACTTTGTATTTGCATTATATATGCTATTGAAAGGAATTAGGCGTATATCAGCACCAGTTTCTTTTTTTATTTTTAATTCACAATTTATGTTACCACACCAAGGTGCAATAATAAATTTTTTTTTTTTTAATTGTATTTTAAATTGCTTATAATCTTTAACTTTAGTGGTTTTTTTATCAAGATTTTTTTTTGCTGAATTAAACATATCTGATTGTATTTGATCTAGTATATTTGTTATATTATTTCCAAGCTCTTTAATTGGCATTGTTATATTTTTTTTGTTATGTCTTACCACTAAAATTACTCTTTCATTTTTAATATCATTAGGACCAATTTCAATTCTTAATGGAATTCCTTTTAGTTCCCACTCATTAAACTTGAATCCTGGAGTTACTTCTTTTCTTTCATCCACATACGATCGTATATTTTTATTTGACATGATATTTTTAATTTTATTAGCACTAAAAAAAATATCGCTTGCCTTATTTTTTGAATAATAGATAGGTATTATTACAACTTGGATAGGTGATATGTTTGGTGGTAAAACAATACCGTTATCATCTCCATGGATCATTATCATGGCACCAATCAATCTCCACGATATGCCCCATGATGTTTGCCAAACATAACACTTGTCATTGTTTTTATCTAAAAATTTTATCTCAAATGGTTTTGAGAAATTTTGACCTAAAAAATGCGATGTTCCCATCTGTAACGCTTTTCCATCAGGCATTATTGTTTCCATAGTAGTTGTGTATACTGCTCCTACAAACTTCTCATTATCTGTTTTTTTACCTGCAAGTACAGGTATAGCTAATTCTTCTTCAATCGTTTTTTTATATATTTCTAAAATATTATATACCTCTTCTTCGGCTTCATTTTTTTTTATGTGGGCAGTATGACCTTCTTGCCACAAAAATTCAGATGTTCTTATAAATGGTTTTGTGCCTTTAATTTCTGCTCTTAATGCTGTATTCCAAAAATTAATTTTTAGTGGTAGATCTCGCCAACTTTTTATCCATTTTGAATACATGTGATATGCTAATGCTTCTGAAGTAGGTCTTAATGCAAGCCTATCATCACTGATCGATTTTTTAGATCTTGTAATCCAAAAAACTTCTGGATTAAAACCCATAAAATGATTCTTTTCTTTACTTAGTAGACTCTCTGGTATTAGAATTGGCAAAAATGCATTTTTATGTCCGGTTTTTTTAAGTTTATTGTCAATGGATTCTTTTATTGAATCCCAAATAGAATACCCGTCTGGTCTTAAAACCATGAATCCTTTTACTGGAGTATAATCAGCAATTTTAGCTTTAACTATGACTTCAATATACCATTCACTAAAATTGTGTTTTTTTGTAACGCTTATGGGATTATTTTTAATCAAGTGATCATAATTAAATTTTTTTATTAATGAGTTTTTGCTTGAATAAGAATCATATAGCTTTAATACTTATTATGTAGAACTATGGCTAAATCTATGACAATTACATGTTATAATACGGTTTTTACTATTTTTGAAGCTGATTACCCTTACAAAGTACAGTTCCTGTTACTCTACTTTGAAAGTTTGGGCATATAAAACACTGAATAAACTGTATATTGTCTTCTAAAACAGGGCAATCTACAAACTCTTTTTTCATCATCTTTAGTATTCTATTGCTAACTCCAGGTAATTTGACCTTGCCACTTTCATTAACTAGCCCTTCTTTCTTTAGCTTGATTCTTATGTTATCAGTAATTTTTTGATATTTTTCTGTTTTTCTGATTATTACTTTATACTTATAATTTATTTCATCCATATTAAATGTAGTAAACTATACAATTTGAAATATAAATTAATACTACACAAAATCATTTTTTATCTTATATCATACGAGTTTTTATAGTTGTATACTTCAATTTTATTGAATTTATTAATTTTAGATTTATAATGTGTATTGGCTATAACATTAAACTGAAATCAATTGCTTGCTATTTTTGATGTTGAAGGTGTACTTTTAGATGCTGAATATTTACCAATATTAGCTGAAGAATTAAACCTAGAAAAAGAAATTTGGAAAATAACTAAAAAAGGTCTGGAAGGAAAAATAGATTGGGAATATGGACTCAAGACTAGAATTAAATTACTTCGTGGTATAAGGTATGAAAAATGTAAAAAAGTTGCAAATTCATTGCAGATAATGACTGGAGCAAAAGTATTATGTAAAACACTAAAAGCATCAGGATGGAAACTTATGGCTATATCAGGTGGATTTACCATAATGACTGATAGAATAAAAAAAGAATTGAATTTAGATCATGTTTATTCTAATGAATTAGTATTTGATAATGGAAATCTTAAAGATGTGAAAGTCAGTGTGGACTCTAATAAAGCAAAGTTTGCACGAATTAAAATAGCAGAGTGGAAACAAAAAAAAGATGATGTTGTGGTTATAGTTGATGGTATAAATGATGTTACATTATTTGATTTATGTGGATTAGGAATAGCATTTAGAGCACAGGATTCAGTAAAAAACTTGGCTACAGTATCACTTGAAGAAAAAGATCTATCTAGAATAATAAATATAATAAACCTTCACTATAATCTAAAACTTAAACTATAATAATTTATAATATTAAAATAATTAATGTCGTTAGAAGTTTTTCCAATTTATATAAAAAATGATATAATAAAAAATGAAGATATTATTGAACATATTATTATGTCCCAAAATATTGAAATTAAAGATAATGATATACTAGTAATATCACAAAAAATTATTTCCAAGCTAGAAGGAAGAATAATCTCACTTTCTACCGTAATTCCATCACTTTTAGCGATCGGTATTGGTATTGAGTACAAAAAAGACCCTAGATTAGTAGAAATCATCTTATCCGAATCAAAAAAAATTATTCGTATGCGTAATGGTATAATAATTGTTGAAACAAAACATGGTTTTATATGTGCTAATGCAGGAATAGATGAGAGTAATGTTAAAAATGGTTATGCTACATTACTACCTGTAGATTCTGATGAATCTGCAGACATAATAAGAAATAAAATATTAAAGAAAATAGAAAAGAGTGTTGCTGTATTAATTTCTGATACATTCGGTAGACCATTTAGATTAGGCCAAACTAATTATGCCATAGGTGTTTCTGGAATGAATACTATATTGGATTACCGTGGATTAAAAGATAGTTTTAATAATACTTTACATGTGACATTAATAGCTGTAGTTGATGAAATTTGTGCTGCAGCTGAACTAGTAATGGGTAAAACTAATTGTTGTCCAGTTGCTATAATACGTAACTATAAATTCATTCCAAAAAGAAGTAATATCAAAGATTTAATAAGACAAAAAAATGATGATCTATTTATCTAAATTATTAATACAAAAAAGTAGAATTATAGATTGGATACTTTAAAAACTGAATTACATTGTCATAATGTATATTCTAATTTTCATACAAATAAGCTTGACACACCATATGACTGTAATGTTACTATATATAAACAACTTGAACAGTCCTATAGAATTGGCTTAGATATAATATTTATAACAAATCATAATACACTACATGGTTATAAACAGTTACTTGATTACAAAAATAACCATAAAAAATATAATTGTATTAATGTTTATCCAGCAGAAGAAATAACATCTATAACAGGAGAACATGTACTTGCATATGGAGTTGTTAATGAAATAAAATCCGGTTTATCAGTTAATGAGATATTTGATGAAATAAAAAAACAAGGTGCTGTTTCATCTGCACCTCACCCATTTAGTTTAATAGATTCATTACGAGTAAAATCAAAATATTGTGATATGATTGAAATTTTTAATAGTAATAATGTTGATATATTTTCTAATATTAAAGCACAGCAATTTGCTATTGATAACAAAATAATATGTGTATGTGGTAGTGATTCACACATAGCTTCCACATTGGGACGTTGTATAAACCAAATAGAGTCAGAAAATACGTTAGATGATGTTCTATTTTCAATGAAACATAAAAAAATTAAAATACAAAAATTTGGATACGCCTTAGAAAATGAAATAATGGAACACTTAAAATATAAAATTGATAACTCCAAAAGTTATATAACCAAATACATAAACATTAACTATCCTAAAGAAAAATTGATTTTCACATTGTTGCTTAAGATGTATTATAATGATCCAAATAGTTACATTTGGAATTTATTTTATAGAATAACTGTCATGATGCTTAAAAAAACCTCGCTAAAAATAAATATGAATAATTATAACCCTATAAAACAACATGACAGAAAATTTAGAACATTTTTTAAATTTTTTATGTAAGTTGTCAATAGATTTTAATATGTAAAAAATGAAGTGGTATAGTGGTAAGTATATCGGATTCTAATATAAATAAATCCTTTGATGCTCGTGGTTTATTTTGTCCAGAACCTGTTTTTAGGACTAAAATTGAACTAGAAAAATTAAATTCTGGTGATGTGTTAAAAGTACTTGCTGACGATCCAGCATCAGAAGATGATATTGTAAATTGGGTAACTAGGAATGGTCATAAGCTTTTACACATGGAAAAAAAAGATAAGTATTTTGAATTTATTATTAAAAAGGTGAAGTAAATATATCAAAGTCAAAAATTATTGATAATGACATATTAGGACGTATTGGTAATACTCCACTGGTGAAATTAGGTTCGTTATCAAGCAATAAGCTTACATATTATGCTAAACTTGAAAATTATAATCCATTCGGTTCAGTGAAAGATAGAGCTGCATATTGGATGATAAAAGATGGCGAAAGACGTGGTATTTTAAAAAGAGGTAAAAGTATTATAATAGAACCTACCTCAGGAAATACAGGTATAGCATTAGCTGGAATTGCTAAATTATTAGGGTATAAAGTTGAGATAGTGATCCCAGAAAAAGCTAGTCAAGAAACTAAAAAAATAATAAAATCACTTAATGGTAAAATATATGAAACAACTGATGATCTTTGTCCTAAAGTTGGTGCAGGCACTGATCAGAGTATAGCTTTAGCAGCATCAATAGCTTCTTCAAGGCCTGAATTATATTATTCTCCAAATCAATATTCTAATGAAGCTAATTTTCTTGGTCATTATCATGGTACTGGACCTGAAATATGGAAACAAACAAATGGAAAAATAACACATTTTTTTACTGGTGTAGGTACTGGTGGTACTATAACTGGTGTTGCGACATTTCTTAAAGAAAAAAATCCTAGGATAAAAATAATAGCTGCACAACCACAACAAAACCATCTCATTCAAGGCTGGAGGAATTTTGATGAATCTGCTAAACCTGATTTATTTTTAAAAAGAGAGAGTGTCGTTGATGATTGGATTACCATTACCAATACAGTTG
This sequence comes from Nitrosopumilaceae archaeon, assembly GCA_965218725.1. Classification (GTDB taxonomy): domain Archaea; phylum Thermoproteota; class Nitrososphaeria; order Nitrososphaerales; family Nitrosopumilaceae; genus WTHC01. Next base: position 312,262 of record CBDCLO010000002.1, on the reverse strand, counting down.
CATTTAAAATTGTTACAACAATACTTAAACAAGAGGGCATGCTTGTAAGTCCATCATCAGCTGCAATCTATGCTGCAATGAAAAAATATGAACTACATAGTGATAGTGGATGTATTGTAGGAATATTTGCAGATGATGGAAGAAAATTTAAAAGTATTTATCTAGAACAAAATATTTTTTCATCAAAAGAATTTGATTCAGCATTAAAAAAATCAAAATATATATCAGATGTAATATACATGGCAACGCCAAAATAATCAATTGTTAGAAAATATCAATAATACACAAACTAGATCACTAGTTTTCAGTTAGAAATTTATCCACATCAATAGCTGCCATACACCCAAATCCTGCCGCAGTAACAGCTTGTCTATATCTGTGATCATGAACATCACCAGCAGCAAATACACCTTTTATGTTAGTTTCAGTGTTGTTCTTCAGAACAATATATCCATTATTATCTAATTCGATTTGATTTCTAAATAATTTTGTATTTGGTTCATGTCCTATTGCTATAAATACTCCTCTCACATTCAAATCTTTTTTTTCATAAGTTTTTGTATCTTTTAATATTATTTTTTGCACATTGTTTTCTCCTAATATCTCATGTATTTTTTTATTTAAATGGAACTTAATTTTAGGATTAGAATACGCTCTGTTCTGTACTATTTTACTCGCACGAAGTTTATCCCTTCTATGTATTACATGTACTGTAGATGCAAATTTAGTTAAAAAAATAGCTTCTTCTATAGCTGTATCTCCTCCACCAGCAACTGATAGTTCCACACTCTTAAAAAATGGACCGTCACAGGTAGCACAATATGAAACTCCTTTAGCACTTAATTCTTGTTCTCCTTGCACACCAAGTTTTTTTGGGGTAGCACCTGTACAAATTATCACAGCTTTTGATTCATACTTACCAGTCGATGTACGTATACTGAATGGATTATGTCTAAAATTTACATTATTAACTTCATCATCAATAGTTATTGTGCCCATATTTTTGCATTGTTGATGCATATTTAACATAAGATCTGGACCGAGTATTCCATCAGAAAAACCAGGATAATTTTCTACTGTAGTGGTATTAATCAGCTGACCTCCACGCAAAACACCAGAAACTATCAAAGTTTTGTATCCAGCTCTTGATGAATATATCGCAGCAGTATATCCTGACGGTCCACTTCCAATTATTATTATATCAAACTTATTTTTATTATTTTTAGATACTGTAATATTTTTCATCATAACACTAAAAGTTATTATTAATGATCATTATTTTTTTGAAATAGTTGAGCATATTTTAAATTTGTTATATTTTTAATTTATTGATATTTATAGATGCAATTTTAGCTGCTTTTTTTCCTGAAAACAACATAGCCCCAAATGTAGGACCCATCCTAGCTAAACCATAAGTTTCAGTAACTGCCATTCCAGTAGCTATTAACCCTGGATACACTTCTCCTGTTTTTTCTATTACATATTCTTCTCCTGCATCTACCCACATAGGATTCATACCCTTCCATTTTACAAGATTTCTACTCATTAATCGTTTAACAGCTACTGAATCATGGCCAGAAGCATCAATAACTATTTTTGATTTTAATGCAATAGGATCCACACAAGTTATATTCCTAGGTAAGGCTGAAACTGGCATCCAATTTACAACCACTCCTGACACTCTATCATTTTTTAAGATTAAATCATCAAATTTTGTTAAATTCAAAAATTTTACTCCAGAATCACATGTTGCTGCAATAAGTTTTGATACTGCATGTGGACCTGGTGTAACATATAATCCATTCTTCACCTTTTTATATGGTACTCCAAGTTCATCCCAAATCTTTTGTGCTGGTTCTCTTACAGTTACAGGATTCATCATATAACCTCCTACCCAATATCCTCCACCTAAATAATTATTTTGTTCTATTATCAATACTTTGAATCCCATGTTAGATAATTCCATTCCAGCAGTTAATCCAGCTGGACCTGCACCTATTATTATTATATCTGAGTACGATCTATCTAATAAAACAGAATAGAATTCACTAGCTATGGCTCTAGTAATTTCAACTTCATCGATCTCAGAAAAGACTTTTTTATTTTTTATATCACTTAGTACTTGCACATATTAAATTATTAAAAAACCCATTAATAGTTTCCTGATGAACTATTTTAGAAAAATAGGTAAAATATACTATTATTTTTGTTAATAGTGATTAAAAATGTAATATATCAAAAATTTATATCTTGATTTGGTTGTATTATTGTATTGGCATTTACAAACATAACAAATAATCCATCACATAAAAATAATTGGGCTAATACTGATGAAGTTGAATATTTTGCTAAAATGGTACGTCTTTATCGTCAAGGTAAAGTTGATGTAGATTCATTTAGACGGTTTAGATTACAACACGGTGCATATGGAACTAGAATGACCGATGATTATGCCATGGTGAGAATCAAGATTCCGGCAGGTGTAATATATCCTAACCAACTCATAAAAATTGCTCAGCTAAGTGACTCATTTTCAATAGGTAGCGCACATATCTCAACTAGGCAAAATATACAATTACATTGGGTTGTTTTAGAAGATGTATCTGAAGTAATGCGTGGATTAGCTGAAATAGGTTTGACTACAAGAGAAGCATGTGGTAATACTGTGAGAAATATTATGTGTAGTCCATTAGCTGGTGTATGTAATAATGAAGCATTTGATTCAACGCCATATGCTATACACATGGCAAAATTTTTGTTGCGTAATTCATTAAACCAAAATCTACCTAGAAAATTCAAGTTTAATTTCGCATGTTGTGAAAAACATGGAATGGCTATGATAGCTGATATTGGATTAATACCCAAAATAAAAAAACTAGATACAATAGATCTACTAGGTTTTCAAATTTTTCTTGGTGGAGGATTAGGAAATAAATCATTTATAGGACATCTAATTGAAGATTTTACTCCTATAGAAGATTTGGTATATACAGCGATATCTGTCATACGAATATTTGACAGAATGGGAAATAGAAAAAATCTAGCTAGGAATAGAATGAGATATTTAGTAAATGAATTAGGATGGGATAAATTTAAAAATTTAATTTTAAAAGAAAGGGCTGTTGTAAGAGTTACACAGCCTATTACCACTAAACTAAGTATTGATCATGATACTAAATGCAATCAGATCTCTGTTTCTAGTGATTTCAAAAATACTCCTACTGCAGGATATTCACGCTGGTTTAAAGCTAATATTTTTAAACAAAAGCAAAATAGCTATTATTCAGTTTTTATAACATTGGAGGCTGGAGATATAACCTCAAACCAGATTAATACACTTGCTGAAATATGTAATGAGTTTTCTGATGAAAAACTAATTAGGACTGGATTTTCACAAGATTTGATTATTAGATGGGTTCATGAAAAAAACCTACCAATACTATATTCAAAACTTTTATCAACTGGGCTGGCAAATCCTGGTGCACTTACTATTGCATCACCAGTAGGTTGTTCTGGTACTACATCATGTAATTTGGCATTAACTAACTCTCATCGTTTAGCAAAAGAATTACAAAGAAGATTACTAGAACTAAAATTGGATCAAGATAATGATCTTGTTGGTGCCACAATAAAAATAAGCGGTTGTCCTAATTCATGCGGACAACACGAAATTGCCACCATTGGATTCCATGGAGGCGGTGGTAGAAATGGAAAAGATATGTATCCACTTTACCAAATGTCGTTAGGTGGTAGATTTGATGATAGATCCATGCTAGGAGTTAATTGTTTAAGAGTACCAGCTAAACGTGTGATAAATGTAGTCTTAAAAATAATTGAATTATTTAAACATGATAAAAAACCAAATGATACACTTGTAACATGGATTAATGATGTTATTAACAATGAAAATAATTCAACTATAAAATCAATTAATGATATTAAGCAAATCTTATTTCCATTAACTATACCGCCTACTAAAGATAATGACGCCGATTTTTATCATGATTATGGTGGCGATGTTAATTATCATGCTAAAACTGGAAAAGGTGAATGTGCAGCTTGATAAAAAAAAAAGTAACTATAGATGCATATGCATTAGACTCTGAACTAGATAATCAAAATATTAGAATTATAGATGTTAGAAAAAAAATTGACTATGATGAAAATCATATATCCAATTCTGTAAACTTGCCTATTTCAGAAGTATTGCATGATGCTAGTCCAGATAAAGTGGTTAAATTAATGCAATATTTTGGAGTTGATGATGATACACATATTGTAGTTTATGATGATACTTTTGGTGCTTTAGCATCTAGAGTTGCATGGAATATACAATATATGGGACATGATAATGTATCGTTACTAGATGTAACTTATAGTAAATGGATAGACTTAGGTCTATCAACTGATTTAAAACAACATAATTTTAAACATAAAAAATATAATACTAACATAAATCCTAAAATATTATCTACAGTTGAGTATCTAGAAGAAAATATGAATAACAAAAATGTTGTTATAGTTGATAACAGAGAACGTCTAAATTTTTTGGAACAACATATTCCTGGAGCAATCAATATTCCCTATAAAATATTTTCATCAGTAGATAAAATATTAAAACCAAAATCAGAATTAAGTAGAATACTACAAAATAGACACATAGACAGAGATGCAGAGATTATAACATATTGTGGTAGCGTAGGAACTCTTTCAGGACTTGCGTATTACGCATTAAAGTCAATAGATCATGATAATGTAAAACTATATGCACATTCATTCAAAGAATGGAAACAGTTAAACAAAAATATATACAAACAGGAACATGCAAACTACTGGGATCTATCTGCAGAATAATTAATTCTATGTTATTTCACTTCTTAATTTTTTTGTTATTTTAATTTCTATATTATTAAGGAGCTCTAACATCTTCTTCTTATTTTCACGTAAATAGTCTATACCGTTATTTTTTAATCTAATCTTCAACAGCTTGATTTCTCTATGCTCCTCAAAAAATTGTTCTGCCATTTGTTTACCGCATTTAGTTGAATCTATAATTGGTTCAAATCCATTAATGGTTTTTTCCATATTCTCTTCTTCTATAGATGACTTTAAAATCTGAATTGATTGACTGAGATTTTTTAAATTTTTTATTGATACTGGTAGTTTTTTCATTATTGTTAATATATTCATTTTTTGTGTTCCTATTTTTTTTGTCATTTCTGTAACTAGATCATACATAGGTATTTTATGAAATCCTTGTTTTTTTTCATGTTTAATGATAAAGCCTTTTTCTAATAATTTATTTAATGCACTTTCAACTTCAATTTTATTAATAAATGTAGTCCAAACAATAGCACCTATTGTATGATATCCCTGTCTAATTGATTCAAGTACTACCACCTCTATAATTCTATTGAAACCATCATACATTTTTACATTTAAAAAGTCTTTATCTTTTACTGCTTTTTTGGCATTTTTTACATCTATTTCAATTGATCTTTTCAATGCTGTTATTGATTCTGTAATGTCATTCATAATTGAATGAAAACAAGCTTTGTTGTACCATGCCATCCCATATGTTGAATCCGAGTCCACAGACTTATCTACACAGTCAAGTGCTTTCTTATAGTTTTTTTGTTCATAATGTATCAATGACTTCAAATTCCATGCCTCAGCATTGGTTATGTCTATGTCTAATGCATTATCATATACTTTTAATGCTTCAGTATAGTCGCCTAAATGAAACCTAGTATAGCCCAACTTTAAAAGTATTTCAACATTCCCAACATCTACTAATAATGCTTGTTCAAAAAACTTGGCAGCATCATCTAACTTTTCGTCTGCCATTAAATTTAACGCTTTACTAACAAGTTTATTTACATTGTAGCTTTTACCATCTATCGAATCTTTTTCATTGTTACTGTCTTTTGAATTATTTTGCGGTATTCTTTTCACTATTAATAGAAATAATAACAGCAAGTTAAATATTATTACTGATAATTTTTGAATTAAACACAAATTTTTTATCTCTAGTTGTAAAGACTATTTTTGATGCATGTTGATACCACAATCATATGAAAAAATTAAAATAAATGGCTTATCTCCATTTAAACAATCATTTGGAACTTTTGAAGTTCAAATATCTCTATCATCACAAAAAATACAACCAAAAAAAATCATGGAAAAGAACTTTAGTGTGTTATGGAAAGAAAATTTTCATCTAATAGTAAAAAATAGTATGTTTGAAGTGATTCTAGGCACAGACATTAATCCAATACCAAGTAATCTATTACGTTATGATTTCTTATGGGTTATAATTTCTGATCAACTTTCTTCAGTTTATTCCATGTTTAAAATTAAAATAGATGAAAAAACCATTGATACAGATATAAAAAATAAAGAATTTAGAATTAGTTTTATAGAAAAACCAGAATACAGTAAAAAAACCACACAAAATAGTGTCTCTTATAAATCACATGAAAAAAATATCCTGATTAATACTAAATATGCATTAAACAAAAATTTTGAACGATCTATTGATAATGTAAATAAGTTAGGTGATAAAGGACCACAAGGTATTATTGGAGATAAAGGATCAGTTGGTGATAAAGGAGAAAAAGGAATATCAGGTATTCAAGGTGATAAAGGTATACGAGGCATACAAGGATCAGTTGGTGATAAAGGAGAAAAAGGAATATCAGGTATTCAAGGAGATAAAGGTATACGAGGCATACAAGGATCAGTTGGTGATAAAGGAGAAAAAGGAATATCAGGTATTCAAGGTGATAAAGGTATACGAGGCATACAAGGACCTCTAGGAGATAAAGGTATACGAGGCATACAAGGACCTCTAGGAGATAAAGGTATACGAGGCATACAAGGATCAGTTGGTGATAAAGGAGAAAAAGGAATAACAGGTGATAAAGGAGAAAAAGGAATATCAGGTATTCAAGGTGATAAAGGTATACGAGGCATACAAGGACCTCTAGGAGATAAAGGTATACGAGGCATACAAGGACCTCTAGGAGATAAAGGATCAGTTGGTGATAAAGGAGAAAAAGGAATAACAGGTGATAAAGGAGAAAAAGGAATATCAGGTATTCAAGGTGATAAAGGTATACGAGGCATACAAGGATCAGTTGGTGATAAAGGAGAAAAAGGAATAACAGGTGATAAAGGAGAAAAAGGAATATCAGGTATTCAAGGTGATAAAGGTATACGAGGCATACAAGGATCAGTTGGTGATAAAGGTATACGAGGCATACAAGGACCTCTAGGAGATAAAGGATCAGTTGGTGATAAAGGAGAGGCAAAAGGAATAACAGGTGATAAAGGAGAAAAAGGAATATCAGGTATTCAAGGTGATAAAGGTATACGAGGCATACAAGGATCAGTTGGTGATAAAGGAGAAAAAGGAATAACAGGTGATAAAGGAGAAAAAGGAATATCAGGTATTCAAGGTGATAAAGGTATACGAGGCATACAAGGATCAGTTGGTGATAAAGGAGAAAAAGGAATATCAGGTATTCAAGGTGATAAAGGTATACGAGGCATACAAGGATCAGTTGGTGATAAAGGTATACGAGGCATACAAGGACCTCTAGGAGATAAAGGATCAGTTGGTGATAAAGGTATACGAGGGATACAAGGATCAGTTGGTGATAAAGGTATACGAGGCATACAAGGACCTCAAGGATCTCAAGGTGAACGAGGTGAAAAAGGACAACAAGGACCACCAGGAGTACAAGGACTTCATGGACAATCAGGTGATGTATTTGTACTAGATTTGATAAAAAAATACAATTCAGCCTTTAAAATATTATTGGATATTATGGTAGATAAAAAATTAATTAATAATGATGAAAGAAAAAAAATAATTGACTTAATAATAAAAAGCATGTATTTATAGCATTATCTCAAATTATTTAGTTTATAATTCTAATAATTTTTTGAAATCAATAATTTTTAGTTTTTATAATAGTAATTATATCACCATCTTCTAAAATATGACCTAGTCCAACTTTTTGACCATTAAATTTTACGCTTTTACCATATACAATTCCGTATCGAAAATTTTTCTTCATATTTTTATGTAGTTTATTACAAATATCTGAAACTGTTGAACTTTTTTTAATATGTAACGGTCTATGATTCATTTTCTCATTTTTTGGTTTTAGATATATTCTAATTAGATTCAATTTCTCATAGATTTTTTTTTTTAATAGATTTATATTATATCCTGTACCAGCAGAAATTTCTATATAATCGGAATTTATTTTTGGTTCTAATTCATTACGAAATTCTTTGTTAACTAGGTCTATTTTATTTATGATTGTAAGTGATTTTGTGTATGTCCTATTTCCAACAATGTAATCAATCAATTGATCCGTGTTTATGTCTTCTTTAATTATTATTCTTGCATTATTGATATTATAAATATGTAATATGTCTTTTAATAATTTAGTTGATATTTTCTTTAATTGTATTTGGTGCCATACAGATATCCCTCCAGCGTTAGTCTTTTCTAGTATCACATTAGGTGGTTTCTGATCCAATCTTATCCCCATATTTCTTAACTCATTGTTTAATACGTATCTATGTAATGGTTGAAAAATATCTAATATTATTAGAACTAAATCTGCATTCCTAGCTACTGATATGACTTGTTTACCAAAACCTTTTCCAGTAGATGCACCTTTTATTATTCCGGGTAGATCTAATACTTGTATTTTTGCACCTAAATATTCCATGATTCCAGGAATTACTGTCATTGTAGTAAACTGATACGAACCAGTTGTTGAGTTGGCAGAGGTTAATTTATTCAATAAGGTTGATTTTCCAACACTTGGAAATCCAATTAATACAACTGTAGCATCACCATTTCTTTTTATGTCAAATCCATGTGATTTAGTACTTTTTTTTGATTTGATTTCTTGGGAACGTTTTAATTTTGCAATTTTAGCTCGTAGTATACCTATATGATGCTCAGTAGATTTATTAACTTGTGTACGTACCAATTCGTCTTCTAGCTGTTTTATTTTTTCAGTTATTCCCATTGATAGTAACTTTATATAAATGATATTTTAGTTATATTATGATTTTATATTAATGATTAACAATAAATAATTTAGAAATGTAGAATGTGATAAATACATGACAATACTAATCTTAATAAATGACGTTAAAACCAATATGACTAAGGTAGCTGTCGAGCTTAAACTACCAAAAACCAAGTTTATTGTAGAGTCTACTACGGATTTTGGAGATCTCACGTGTAATATTTCATTTTTACTCACAAAATATCTAGGAATGAGCCCATTTGAAATTGCGCAACTAATTGTAAAAAAATATAAAAAATACTTAAACAGCTTGGTAATAAATGTAATAGCACATCAGTCAGGACATCTAAATTTTTTTGTAAATATGACTAAATTAAGTGAATTAATATTAAAAAAATCACGTGATATTAATTATGGTTCTGTAAATATCGGAAATAATTTATCTGTAAATATAGAACATACTAGTATTAACCCGAATAAAGCTGTACATATTGGTCACGTTAGAAATATTATAATTGGTGACACATTAGCACGAATACTTAAAAAAGTAAATTATAATATTAGCGTTCTAAATTATATAGATGATTCTGGACTTCAAGTAGCAGATTTAATAGTTGGATTTAAGCATCTTGGGTTTAGTATAAATCCTCCACAGAAAAAAAGATTTGACCAATATTGTGGAGACGATGTATATGTAAATACTATAAATGAATATAAAAAATTTCCAGTTTTACTAGAAACAAGAAAAAAAATATTGAGTGAATTAGAAAATAGCACTTCTAAAATTGTGCAATTTGCTAACACTATAACTAAAAAAATACTTACAGATCAGCTTAAAACTTGTTGGCGTTTACATGCAACTTATGATTGTATTACTTTTGAGTCACAGATAATTCATTCCGGTTTATGGAAAAAAATATTTGAAAAAATGAAGAGAATGAAATTAATACAATATGAAGTTAATGGTAAAAATTCAAGATGTTGGGTTATTAAAAGTCAAAATGAAAATAATAATGATAAGGTGCTGGTAAGAAGTAATGGAACTGCAACATATATTGCAAAAGATATAACATATGCATTATGGAAACTTGGATTAACAATAGATCCATTTAACTATAAACAGTACACTATACAATACAACAGAAAAATATTATGGGAAACTACATTAAAAAAAAATCATCAAAAACTTAATTTTGCAACAAAAAAAATAATTACAATAATAGATACAAGACAATCTTATTTACAAAATATTATATTAGATATTATTAAGAAATTTAGTTCAGAAAGTTTATACATACATTTGAAGTACGAGTCTGTTACATTAAGTAAAGAAACTATCGTACAATTAGGTATAGATGCAATCAAAAAGTCAACCCAGATGTCTGGAAGAAAAGGAATTTATGTTACGGCTGATTTTTTTTTAGATTCATTATGTAATGAAATATTTAAAAAAACAAGAGAGCATAATAATAATATTGATAAAAATATACTTTTTAAAATAGCAGAAAATATAGCAATAGGTATACTACGTTACGAACTAATTAAAATAGACTTGGATAAAAGTATAACGTTTGATTATTTCAAATCTTTAGATATTAAAGGAAATACTGCAATATATATACAGTATGCATATGCACGTGCATCACGAATACTTGAAAAATATAAACTTGAGCCAAGTTTTAATACATCATATAATTTGTTTACAAGTAAATATGAATTTGAATTAATTAAATTAATTGGAAAATTTGAGATTTATGTGCATGATGCAGCTGTTAATCTTGCTCCTAAAATAATTGCTAACTACTGTTATGAGCTTGCAGTAGCATTTAACTCATTTTATGAACATATCAACGTTCTAAATATAAATAATAAAATACTAACTAATCTAAGAATATGTTTAATATACTCATTTAGATTAACACTAGAAAAAGCATTGGCATTACTTGGAATAATTGCACCAGAAATAATGTAATATAAATTATGTATTTATTATACTTATTAAATTTAATTTATTGTAAAAATAATTAATTTATTATCCAAAAACAATCATATTATTGATGGATAAAATAAAACTTAATTCATATGTATTATTTTATTTTAATAAGAGAATGTCATGGCTTGCAAAAATATCTGACGACATAGAATTACATACACATATTGGTGTAATAAAACATAATGATACTATCGGAAAGTGTTATGGTTCAAGAATAATCACAAATAAAAATAAATATGTATATGTACTAAGACCTACAAATTATGATTTTGTTATGAAAATTCAACATGGCACTCAAATTGTTTACCCCAAAGATCTAGGATATATATTATCTAGAACTGGTTTACAAAATGGGCAAAAAGTTGTTGAAATAGGTACAGGTAGTGGTGCATTGACTATATCTCTTGCTAGTATAGTAAAACCATCAGGACATGTTTATACTTTTGATATTAATTCAAATTTTATGAAAATAGCTGAGAAAAATATCAAAAAAACAGGTTTGGAAAAGTATATCACGATGAAAAAAATCGATCTAAAAAATAGAAGAAATGTACCTATAAAAAATGCCGATTTAATTGTTATAGATCTTGGTGATCCATGGAATGTTATATTACAAACAAGACAAATGTTAAAGGACAGTGGTTCAGTTATTTCTATTTGTCCAACAGTCAACCAACTTGAAAAATTTACATCAGTATTAATTGAAAATGAGTTTACAGATATTGAATGTGTAGAGAATATACTTCGTACAATAGATGCTCGAGTAGGGAAAACAAGACACTCATTTAATGGTATAGGACATACTACATATATTATCTACGCAAGGAAGGCTTATTTTAAAAAATAAATAACTGGAACATACTATCATTATAATAATCTAATCTTTAATTGTACTACTTCTGATCATACATAAATAACCAATAATCAGAAAAATGTTTATTTTGTGTAGTCTATAATAGGCCTATGAATACAGTAATATCTTCACACATTGTTAAAAGGTTTATTCCATCTAGGAAACTAGATTCAAGAAAAGGCGATAACGGTATTGTGCTTGTTGTTGGAGGTAGTTATATTTATCATGGTGCTCCTACGTTAACATCACTTGCTGCTATGAGATCTGGTTCAGATCTAGTATATACAGCCGTTCCAAAAATAATTGTAAACTCGGTAAGATCTTTTTCTCCTAGCCTTATAGTTATCCCATTGGTAGATTCAAAGCTTACACGTGGAGCAGTAAACAAATTATTAGGTAATATTCCAAAGGACCTAGATTCAGCAACAATTGGGATGGGTTTATCAATAAGTGATAACACTGCACTACAATTACTGATAAAAAAACTTTTAGATAATGATGTTAGGCTGTCACTAGACGCCAGCTCACTAATTAGTGCTGTACTACCTTTATTACATAACAAAAATGTGGTTGTAACTCCACATACAGGTGAATTTAAACGGTTATTTGGTGTATTACCACCAACACAATTAGAAAATAGAATTTCTGTTGTTCAGAAATTTGCTAATAAAAATTCACTTGTTATACTTTTAAAAGGCAATGTGGACATAATATCTAATGGCATACAAACTTACATAAACCCAAAAAAATCACCGTCTATGACTATAGGTGGTTCTGGTGACGTGTTATCTGGACTAGTAGTAAGCATGTTGGCAAAAAATAGAAATACATTGGAATGTGCCGCAGCTGCTGCATTTATTAATGGGCAAGCAGGGATTGTAGCTCAAAAAAAATATGGTTGTCATATACTATCAACAGATCTAATAGATATGATTCCACAAATTATGAAAAAGTATGATAGAATAAATCAATAATTAAATATTACTTTTAGAAATCTCTATATTATATAATCATGTAAACTATATCATGTCCTATATGTATATGCCAGGCGCTACTGCTGTAGGTGTGGTATATGATAATGGAGTTGTTTTTGCTAGCGAAAGAAGAATATCTTACGGAAATCTACTTGTAAGTAAATCAACTAAAAAAACATTTCAATTAACACCACGTGTAGGAGCTGCATGTGCTGGCTTGGTAGCCGATATGCAATTATTATCATTACAAATAACAGCACTAGCTAAAATTAGAAGAATGGAATTAAAAAGGGATGTACCACCAAATTCTATTGCAAAAATGATGTCAAATATGATGTATGAAAGAAGATTTTTTCCATTGCTTACACAAGTGATTGTAGGTGGAGTAGTAGATAAACCAGCAATATATACACTAGATCCACTTGGTTCTGTTCTACCAGACCGTTATGCTGCAGTTGGGACTGGAGCTGAAATGGCTTTAGCTATATTAGATTCTCAATTTAAAGATAAAATAAACGAAAAAACAGCAATAGATCTGACAATAAAATCTGTGGAATCCGCAACTATGAGAGATTCATTTAGTGGTGATGGAATTGATATCCTTGTAATTGATAAAGATACTTCAAAAACATTAACAAAAGATTAAGCTATTTTTTTATGGCATCCCAGATCATGTCACCTACATAATGCAAATTTTTTACTATTATACCATTTGTAACTTGTTTTATTTTATCACTTGCCATAACAGAATTACCTACTGCCAAGAACTTGTGTTTAGATTCTTCAACTACACAGACTATTTGATCGTTAAAGAATTTTGTATAGTTTCTTATTCCAGGTCTCATAATATTTGCACCATTACAAATAAATTTTATAGCCTGCATATCTATAACTACATATGGAAATTGTTTTAGAATATCAGTAGAAGATAAACTTGGTAGAAACATATCATTAATTTTAACTACACAAAAATCATTAGTAGAAAATACTGAGATGTTATTTATATATTGAGCTTTTAAATTCTTAATTTTAGGTAGTTTTATCTTCCATTGAGAAAAAATTTTTTCAAGGATTATATTTGTATTCTTTTTTGAAATAAAATTAGACTTCATTACTTTGAATTTTCCACTTAACGTATACCAAGTCACGTATTATTGAGCTGGCTGTTTCTATTCCACCTGCACCATGCCCAATTATTGTTTGTGTTCCAGAATGTTCTGATGTAAATGATATTGCATTCAATGTATTATCTACGCATAATGGATCGTCATGTGATATTTCCTTCAAATCTACACTTAATTTTTTATCACATGATGAAATTAACTTTATGGCACAGTTTTTTTTTGTTGAATTTTTAATATCATTAGTAGTTATCTTTCTAATTCCATTTATATCAACATCTGTCAAAGTAACTTTCATATCCATTATCCAATTAGCTAATATCACTAATTTTGCTGCGGCATCTATTCCATCCAAATCCAATGATTCATTTGATTCCACATAACCTTTTTTTCTTGCGTCGTCTAATGCCATATCAAACGTCATACCATTTTCAATTTTTGTTAAAATATAGTTTGTAGTTCCATTAAGTATACCAGTGAATGATAAGATTTGTTCACCATATAAGCTATTTTTTGCATAACTTAAAATTGGGGTTCCACCACCCACAGTACCACTGAATAGTAGTAATACATTGTTATGTATTGCAGTTTCCATTAGTGATGGAAATGCTATAGCTAGTGGTCCCTTATTTACTGAAATTACATGAATCCCACATCTCATTGCATCTATGATATGTGTTATTCCAGGCTCCGCATCTTCGTAATTACTAGGAGTGGCTTCAATTAAAACATCATATTCTAAATCTTTGAGCAAACAAGATCCAATACTTTTATTATTGTATTTTCCTACTGTACCATATTTTTTTTTTATAGATAATATTCTACTTAAATCTATTCCGTGCTTATCTATTGCACAACCTGTACTATCATAGATAGCTACTATTCTTGGCTTGAGACCATACAGTCTATACAAATCATATGATCGTGATTCTAGTAACTTTGTTAAACTTTGTCCTACTACCCCAAACCCATGCAATATTATACGCAAATCTATATCAGCATGTAGTACACTAATGAATTTTTATATCTAGTGATTACATTATTTTTTGTAGTTATAAAAAACAACAATGTAAAAACATCAAATCTTGATAACATATAGCATAGTAAACTGTGTTGCATTCTAATCTATGACAGTTTTCTTTTTTTTTGTTGTAAAGTTTTCTCTGATTCAAATCTTTCTAATTCATAGTTATTTAAATCAACGAATTTAATAATTTTTGATAGGTTTGGATGTATTCTTTTTAACTCTAAAAATAATTTTTGTGCTATTTTTCTATACCCTGCATGTCCATGCCTTGTTGTTCGTAGTTCTATCAAATGGCAAATCTCACGTAAATTGATATTTATAAAAAATGGATAATTGTATGCAAAATTAACAACATATTGTGCATTTAAGGGAGATTTTTTATTGATTAAATTAAATACATTTTTTGATTTATACATACATTCGTTATATTCTTTATCTACACCAAGTCCTATGATTTCCTTAGGTAACATAAAACCAAGATTTGTAGTAAGGAGTTGTCTTTCCATAGTTAAAATTCTATGTCTATGTAAATCACGGAATATCCCATAATCAGTAATTATATCAAATGTATATGTAGTCATTTCAAATGCACGTGATGGTTTTTGTCGTCTATTATCTCTTAACTTCATACATTCATTTATTATTTTATTTTTTATTTTTGGTTCTAAATTTTTTACTATGTTAAATATAACATTATATGTCATACCAGAAGATTGTTCATACATTATGGAAGTTATTATTTTATTAATAGCATTTATCTCTAATTCATAATCTACAAGTTTAACTGTTAATCTAGTAGCTAATTTGTTGTTAACTAGATACCTTCTCGCTATCTTAGTAGCATATCTAGATAGATTCTTATGATATTTTTGTAGTTGTTTTCCATGAGTATCATTAGAACGTTTTATGAATGATTTTATTGATTTATCTAGTTCATTTTTGATTTTCTTTGCCAAAATTTTTTCTTCATATAACTCTGAATTAAAAAGTATTGTTAATAAATACTCAAATGCTCGTCCATTTCCAGTTAATCCCACATTTGTTAAAGTTGATGCGGGTAAAACTATACGTAATACATCTAATGTTTTATTTAATGTAGTTTTATTATAAATTATCTTTGCCAGTTTGATATCGTCTGCACTGTTAAGCTTTGAAAATTGCTTGTTTATACCATTTTTATCACAAAAAATATAATTATCTATTGGATAGATCTCTTTTATATATTTAAGCATAGGATCTATATTCTTTGAATAGATGTTAAAATCAAAATCACATGACTCTAAATATATATCTGCAAATTTTGATTTCAATATAATTGGATCTTTATAAAACTTGTATTCACCATTAATTTTTTTGTTCCATGTAACATATCGCGATGATTTTTCAAGGTATGATATGCCCACTCGTCTATCCTCTATCTTTTTTACAGCTATGTTTGATATTCCTTCAATTCCAATTTGACCGATCCCTAATTCAGCTATTGAATCATCTCCATAATCTCCAAGAATTTTATTATAAAATTCTTCGCCTCTATGTTTATTTTCCAAAAACTCTTCTAAAAATACTTTACGCATACTTTTATCAGTTCTACTATACCTTGACATCAATGCACCACGATTAACTTGTTTTGGAGTAATTATTGCGAAAACAGATCCATCGACATTAGTAAAATGATCTAGGAGTATTTTTCTTTCTAATTTGGTAAACATATCTTGTTATGTTTATCAAAAATTTTTAAATGTTAATATTCATTTTTTTTAATATTGATAAGATCAACATCTCGATCACTATTTTTTGTTTGCCATCTTAACAATACATTTTTAATATTGATTGCGTCATCAACATTTTCGGTATACATTATAGTTGTAATCCACCATCCTCTGCCTATTCTTCCTCCAACTGAATTCATCCAAAAGCTACTTGGTAATGCTTTTAGTGCTTTGTTATTTGAGTCCCCACTCATATCTAGCCAGCGTTTTGAAATAAAATGTAAAATTTGATCTAGCGTTAGTTTATTTAGCATATTTTATACCATACGCGACTCAAATTTTAGAATTACTGTAGTTTTGTTAAAATGTTCTTACAAAAATCAAAAACCTTGTTAACACAATACTGATTATATGAATCAATAAGTAGTATTAGTATGAATAATTATGAGACTGATATAGTAGGAAAAATTGTTAAAGATATGTATGGTACATTTATGGGGAAAGCGATAGGAACAATAACTGATATTGATGGTAGTATTCAAACAATTGGAGTAGATTGTGGTTTAGATGGTCTAAAGCAAATTCAATTTGAGCAACTTGTCATGCAAGGAGATTCTATAATATTTATTCCACGTTGGAGACTTGATTCTCAGAGACTAATTCGTGAGAAAGGATTAACTCTTAGACGCCTGAAAGCTGTAATAGATCTAGTTTCAGAAAATGATGAAATGAAGGACGATGCTAAAATAATACACGAGAAATATAAATTAAAACTTTCAACATTGGACGAGGCTGAAAAACAGATAAATATTAAACTGAATAAGAGACTCGTGGAATTAGATGAACAATCAAAATCACTAAAAATATTATTGTTTGATGCAAAAATACAATATAAAAGTAATGAGATTAATAAAATTCTGTTTGAGTCGATACAGTCGTATATTACAGAGCTAATAGAACATGTGATACACGAAGAAACAGAAGTTACAAATATTAAAAGGCGTATATCAGGATTATCATTAGATGATTTACAGAATGAAACTATAAAAAAACAAGTTCAAGAGTCTGCAATTTCTTATCTTGGTACAACAGTGGGTGAATCAGAAACAGAATCAAGACTTCCAGAAGTACCTAATAAAGAGCCAATAAAACAAATTGAAGCTGCTGTATATCATATTAAGACTTATTCTGAAACTGATGATGGATCTAGTGATTATAAAATAAATAATTTTGTTGATGATTAAGCATGGATCTCAAATTAGTACATCAATCCAGTAACTGAATAATGGTTATTATTACCCAAACCACTTTTCTAATGTTTGATTACTTTTTTTAATTGATATTTTTAGCTTACCTAATGATGATCTTATTCTATCTGATGAAAAGTTTCTTCTATTTACCATGTACTTTGTAATTTCATCATAATCTATTTCTCCAAATTTAATTTCATCTATAGTAGCTACTTTTGGTTTTAAAAATATTTTACGGATTTTATTGTAATCTATTTTGTCTAACTCATCTTTAATTTGAGGAATATTTTCTAATTTAGAATACTGTTGAATCAGTCTTAATGCAGTTTTAGGTCCAATTTTTGGGAAACCATCTGGATTAAAATCTGTACCAATAAGTATTCCGATATCAACAATTTGATTTTGACTTAAATCATATTGCGACAAAAATTTATTGTTATCAATTAATTCAGGTTCTATTTCAATATAACGATTTTTATTAGGTATTTTTCTTTTTCCACCAAGTGTAAAATTTCTTACTAATCTTTTGGCACCGAATAATATTGAATCAAAATCTTGGCTTGCTACGGCAAATGCTTTATTAATAGACGTTAAGTGTGCTGCAGTTGCTTCCCCTTCTGATGGTGCCTGTATATATGGTATTCCAAAAAGACTTAAGATGTATTTAGAATCTTTTATAATAATATCATTTATTGATACAGTTTGTTGTGCAAACTTCTTTATACTTTCAATATCGTTGCTATGCACTGCTTTTTTGTAGTTATATATTGCATTTTTCTTTAGTTTTTTCCGTTTTTTTATTTCATATGATTTTAGTGACGGTGGTTTTCCATCAAAAACATATACAGGTTTTATTCCCAATGATAAAAAATTTATATTTCTGTAAAATAGTCCACTGATATGACTTGTTACATTTCCATAAGAATCAACTAACTGAAGTCCATTGGCTCCTCTTATTATAGTTAAGAATTGATATAACGTATTGTATGCATCAACTGCAACTATCCTGGACGAAAACGCATTCAAATTTGTTTTTTCCTTTATAATGATTGGTCTTAATTCTACTCCCATACTATAGTATACTTGTTTATTGCTTTTTGTCTTTTCTATTGTAAAACTATTATTTGATTTATTGTTATACATATTGTCAGGTTAACCAAGTGGTACGGTGACTGTCTCGAAATTCCGAGATAACAGTTATGCATTTGCATACAAGGGTTCAAATCCCTTACCTGGCGTTATCTCAACTTTTTATTTAGTACCACAATTATTTTGAAATTATAGTGATTATTGCTATTAGGTTACATAATTAAATAATTAATATGCATCATAAAACTAGTTTAGTATGTTATATGTCAATGTTTTTTTTACATATACAAAACAACTAAATTAAATTACAAAACAAAATCAGAAATATCGTACATTAAAACAGAGTGATTGGGTATACAGTGATACTAGTATAAATTTAAAATAACTAGTACTAATCATCAATAGCCAGTACTAAAACTTTATAAAGTTTTCAAGTATTATACATCTAGTGTTCAACTATAGGATATATCTAATTTTCTTGTTTGCATCACTAGCGATTAGTATAGGCCTTCAAATGATTTTACCTTTTCCGTATGGTTTAGGTGCTGCATTAGTAATCTTTATTATATTTCCATTGATTTTGCGTAAACGTTATATGAATAGAATACGTGGAGTTGGTAATATAGGTAGTAATTTCTTTGGTTTTTATAAAAATAAGAGTATCCGTTACGTTTGTTTGAGTTGTAATAATAAATTTAGAGGTTCTGAATGTCCTAGATGCGGTTCAAAAATGAAGCGAGCTGATTTTTGAGCATCATAGTGCAATGTCACTAGAGGAATTACGTAATAAAGCTATTTATCAAAATACAGTAGATACGTGGATATCGCTATGTTTAGAAAAAAATATCAGTTGGTGTGAAACAGATTATTACAAAAAATTTATCAGGTATATATTGGGATCCAGTATTAAATTACAAAAATTTCCGTTGTGCATAAAAGAATCTGGTGGTGAATATAGACGTGGTATTGATAAAACAAAGTTTGTTGAACTTTTATCGAAGTCCAATGAACCAGAAAGTATGGCTTATACAATAAAATTAAACAATCAAAATATAGATCATATAAGAAAATTTCAATTATAAATAGTATGTGTCTAAGTTATTAGTTTATTATATTTATAGAGAAAAGAAAACTTTTCAAACTATAACATAACTGTTATTTCATATATGAAATGTGCTAACTGTGAAAAACACAAACACTATGAATGTGTGGATTGTCAAAATGATCATAAAACATATTTATGTGATTGTGATTGTCATAGTGAATGTACGAGACCACATAAAAAATAAACATATGTAATAGTTTTGATTCTAGTTATGTTGTTATATATAAAAATTATAACTAATATTTCTAATGCATGAATGTTGATACATGATTAATTAGTTATGTTACTTTTTTTTATTTAATATAAATATACCAATTAACATGATACATACAGCAATTAGCTGATAATCTTGGATTTTTTCTTTCAGAAAAATTGTTGAATATAGTAATCCAAATATTGGTGTTGTTGATAAAATTAATGTGGTTTTTATTATTCCAATATTTTTTATTGCACTATAAAAAAATAGTATAGGTAATGAAAAACTAATAATACTTAAAATTATTAAGTTTGGTGTATTAATTATGTTAAACTTTAGTGTTGTATTAGTTGCTAATATTATAATAAAAATAATAACACAACCTATAGTTGCTTTTAATTGAACAATGCTAATAATATCAACATATTTTGTAAGATATTTACTGATATTACTATCTAACGACCATAATAACATTGAAATTATAATAAGCAAGTTTCCTGTATTTTTAATATCTATAAACATATTAAAAATATTAAAATTAGTTGTTATGATTACTATTCCAATGGTGATTAATATCAGTGATGTAAAATCAATTAATTTCAATCTCTCTTTAAAAAATATTATTGCTAATAATATCGTAAAAATTACTTCCGAATTTGTAAGTATTACTGTATCAGATGCAGTAGAATATCGTAATCCTAAAAAATAAATGATAGGTGCTAAAATTGTACCAAGGCACGCAATGATTAAAATTAAAACAAAGTTTTTTTTTGTTAGTTTTAAATTAATGTTTTTTTTTAATGGTGTTATAATTGCTGCAGTTATTAATGAGATTGTAGCTGCAAGTAATAATGGATTTTCAATACTAATTGGTTTTGCAATAACTGACATAGAACCAAAAAAAATAGCTGATAATATAGCTGAAAAATACCCGATATAAAATGATCTACTTTTAAAAATTTTTTTCACTATAAAATTTATCTAAACCTAAAATTTAATATTATGCTTTATGTTTATATTTATTAACAAAATACAGATTAGTAATTAATAAAAACAGTATAGTAAGTTTGGATTGTTTAGTATGTTTTAGTTAGACTATAATAAAAAATTGTTATAGCATTATTCTATAATAATCCCATCTTTCAGGATTAAACATTGTCACAAACTTAATTTTTTTATTGTTGTGTATTCTTTTTTTAATTACTTGGCGTAATGCAAAACTAGTTAAATAAATAAACTTTTTTTTTTTTGCTTGCATGATAAATAATTCTCTCATTTTATTACCGCCGTGTAGTCCCCAATATCCCATTTTTAGTGAAAGTGGTTCTAAAAATATAGTATTATTTAAACCATTATTTTCATCATTTATTTCTTGTCTAAATTTATAATTTTCAAGTGGTCCACCTCTTGCAAATCCTATTATTCTTCCGTTTGTATTTTGTAGTCGTAATGTGTTAATGAGTATATTTGGATCTTTTATAGATTTTGAAAAGTTAGTTTTTTCAAATTGTAATGGTTTAGGAAGTTCTAAATATATTGAAAATAATATTTTAATAAAATTATTATTTTGTCGTGTTTTCATTTTTTCAATTTTTGAAATAAATTCTATATTTTTACATACATAATTTGTTTTAATTTGAATTTCTAGTCGCCTAAGTTTTACAAATGAAAGTACATTACTTATAAAATTTTTTTTCATATATATAGGTAATAATTTAAATATGTAATTACATGTACTAGATTCATTGTTTAATATATTTTCAAAATATATTATTGTGTTTTTGACTATATCTGATGGATGCCATGCTAATGCATGAGCATTTTTTTTTGCTTTTTCCATTGATGTATTAAAATCACCTAATACATAACCACTAATTCTGTCGATCATAGAGAGATATTTACCTAATTCGACTATGTGAATTTTTTTGTTTTTATTGATATTAGATAATGTAAAAAATTTATTTATTTTATTTTTTGTATCATATTTTATTTTTCCTGAGCAAGGATATGTAGTTCGTAAAATCAATATTTTTATTATATTGAAATCTAATTTGGATCTAATTAATAGATTTTTTAAATTTTTATCCAATGAAAGAAATTTTATTACATTATTTTCGTGTGGTTTATCGATGCTTTTTATTGGATCAAAATCATGGAGCAATGCTGCAACATATAAATATTTTAAGTCTATATTGTCGATACCACTAGATTTATGCAAACTAAAAAGCATTGTAATATAAGTTACTTCTAATCCATGATTGATGTTGTGGTATCCATAGTAATTGTTATCAAGTCTATGCACACTAAATAATTGTATTGTATAATCTAATATATCAATAAAACATTTTTTATTATACCAATGGTTAGGTAATAATTTAATAATTTTATTATGTAAATAATCTAAATTAAAAAAATCAATCATTATAATAATTTGGTGATATGACTTTCAAATATAAAGTTAAGTTCATTATTAATAAATTAACTTATTTAGCTATTGTTATATTATATTTAAACAAGTATTGGTAATTACAATTGAATTATTATATGAAAAACATTAATATATGTTATATATAGCCAAGCTGAGGTGTATATATAGTGAATAATGAGCTAGATGCACTGAATACTGCACATGAATACTGTGAAGATTGTGAGTATGATCTAGCACTAAAATATTATGATATGATCTTAAAAATTAGTCCAGATAGCATTGATGTATTGGTTGACAAAGGTGTAACAACTCAAAATTTAGGCTTATTGAATTATTCATTATATTTATATGATTGTGCATTAAAAGTGGATCCATATAACATAATTGCATTAACAAATAAAGGTTCGGTATTACATACAATGAAAAAATATAATGAAGCAATTACATGTTATAATAAAGCACTGGAATTAAATACTAGACAACCTATGACACTAGCATATAAGGGTCTTTCTCTGGCAGAACAAGGAGAACTTAAACTAGCACTAGAATATTTTAAAAAAGCATTGATGATTGATGAAATGTATGATGTAGCAAATATTGGTAAAAATACCATACTAAAGATTTTAAATTTATCAAAAAGTAAACCATAATTATATTGTATTATTTAGAATTTATAGCCAATTTTATATGTTAATGTATTACCATATTAATATTTTTGTTGAATTTTAAATTATTACTAATTACTAATAATATTATATTTGACTAAAATTAACAACTGATTAGCTTTATATGAATTAAAATTGTTTTTAAACATTAATAATGCATCCGATATTAAAGCAGTTAGCTGGTAATACTAAGGCGCTAGATCATGTCTTTTCAGATGATGAGCTTACTTTCAACGATGGAATGGAGTTGATGAAGTATGATAATATACATATATTAGGTGCAATTGCAGATGCAACTAGAAAAAAACTTGTTGGTGATTTAGTAACATTCACTAGTTCATATTATATGAACTATACAAATATTTGTGTTGCAAGTTGTCAAATGTGTGCATTTTATAGAAAAAGTAATGCAAGTGACGCTTATACATTAACAAACGATCAAATTAAGCAACGTATACAAACTACAAAAAAGCTTGGTGTTAACGAAATTCATATAGTAGGTGGTTTTCATCCTGATCTATCATTAGATTATTATGAGAACATGATGTTACTTATCAAAAAATACAATCCAAAATTAAAAATTAAAGCATTTACAGCTGCAGAAATTTTTTATTTTTCTAAGTTAACTAAAAATTCAATTAAAGAAATATTATTAAGATTAAAAAATGCTGGATTAGATTCATTACCAGGTGGAGGCGCAGAACTGTTTCATCCTGATATACGAAAACAGATTGTAAGAGGAAAATGTACTGGACAAGAATGGCTTGACACGATAGAACAAGCTCACAATATAGGAATAAAAAGTAATATTACTATGCTCTATGGCCATGTTGAAAAACCAATACATATAATAGATCATTTAATAAAGGTAAGGGAATTACAAAAAAAAACTGGTGGTTTTATTACATTTATACCTCTTAAATTTAGCTTAAGTAATACTGAACTAGAAAAACACAAACAAATAGATACTGAATGTTCATCATTATACGATTTAAAAATTATTGCGGTTTCACGTTTAATGCTTGCACGAATTTTGAATAACATATCAGTATATTGGGTTGCTTATGGAAAAAAACTTGCTCAAATTGCATTATCTAATGGAGGAAATGATCTTGTCGGAACTGCATATTCGGAAGAAATCTACAAAGCTGCTGGTAAACCAACTAATTCGTCAATTTATGAGCTTGTTGAATTAGCCAAAGAAATAAACAGAATCCCTGCATGCCGTGACACATTTTTTAATATTACAAAAAAATATGATTAATCTTGTCGTACATTGAAATCAATTTATTTTAATTATTGCATGATTTTTTTATTCCAAAACTAATCAGCATTAATAAAAACCCAATTCCTGATAAAATTCCTGCAAGGATGATCTTATCATCATTATCTTTTTGTTGTTTTAATAATAATACTCTATTATCTTTATGCATATTGTCATCTGAATCTTGCTGTGTTATAGCATTAATATATATTGAAACTGACAAACCTATTACTATCGTCATAGTACCTAAAACAAAAAGTCTTTTATCCACAGAGTACTATTTTAACACATATTAATTAGACTAACTAAAGCTATCTAATTTTATTTTATGTTAGGATATTTTTAATTGGAAATTATTATGTATTAAATTATTTTTTTTTGCAAGATAAAACAAATGTTTAATAGATTTTTCTCCAATTTCTCCCATATCTACTGTTATGTTATTCACATACATTCCAATAAATCTAGTTACAAGATCTCTGTGTTTTCCTCTGCTGTATTTCATAGCATAGTCCACAGCTTCATCCATATGATCTAATCCATATCTAATTGAATTTCTTATGCACTCATTTAATTTAATTATTACATTGCTTCCAAATTCACTTTTCATAACATTTACGCCTAGTGGTACAGGCAAATTAGTTGATTCACTCCACCATTTTCCAATATCAACTATTTTTATAAGTTTATCTTGCTCATAGGATAGTTGTGTTTCATGGATCACAAGTCCTACATCAATTTTTTCATTCCTTATAGCTGTCGGTATTTCATCAAAATAAATTTCTTTAAATTCAAATTTACCTATCATTAGTTGCAGTAACAAAAATGCTGATGTAAGTTTACCTGGTATACCAATTCTAATTTTATTTAATTTATTATACGGGATTTTCTTTTTAGATATTAATATTGGACCATATCCAATTCCAAAACTCCCACCACTTCTTAATATTGTATAGTTAGTTATATGTGAATAAGCATTAACTGATATTGCAGTAACGTCAAGCTCGGATCTAATTGCCATGTTGTTTAAATTTTCTATGTCCTCAATAGTATGTTCAAATACAAAATTATTTGTTTGTACTTTTCCTGTGAATAGACCATAGAACATAAATGCATCATCAGAATCTGGTGTATGACCAATAGTAATTTTCATTGATTTTTCACTATAATTAATTCATAACGTCTATAAATTATTTATATCATTAAATTTTTGTATTTTATGTCTTATTCCACAAGATTTAATATATGAATAAAAATGATTTATCGCAATTATGAAATTTAAAGCAACAGAACACATACTTAAAATTATTAAAGATAAAAATAAAATAAGAAATTTTGGAGTAATTGCTCATGTAGATCATGGTAAAACTACAATGAGTGATAATTTGTTGGCATCTAGTGGAATAATATCTCCGATGTCAGCTGGTAAAGTACTTGCATTAGATTCTATGAAATTAGAGCAGGATAGACAGATGACTATTGTACAAGCTAATGTTACACTATTGTATGAAAAAAATACAAGTGAATACGTAATTAATATGATAGATACTCCTGGTCATATTGATTTTACTGGAAGAGTAACTAGGAGTCTTAGAGCAATAGATGGTGCAGTGGTTGTATCAGATTCTGTAGAAGGAATAATGACACAAACTGAAACTGTAACTAGACAAGCCCTGGAAGAACGGGTAAAACCAGTTTTGTATATTAATAAAATAGATAGATTGATAAAAGAACTAAAACTTACACCAGAAAAAATGCAAGATTGGTTAGCTAATATAATATCTACATTTAATGGATTAATAGATACATATGCTGAAAAAGAATATAAAGATAAATGGAAAGTGTCAATTTATGATGGCAGTGTATCATTTGGTTCTGCAAAAGACAGATGGGGATTTAATATTGATGTTATGAAAGAAAAAGGAATATCATTTAAAGATATATATGATGCATATAATGACGGCGGAGACATAAATGCTCTTGCTAAACGTGCACCACTTGCAGATGCAGTATTAGGAATGGTTGTTAAACATCATCCACCACCACACGTTGCACAAAGATATAGAATTCCAAAAATTTGGAAAGGAGATCTTACTAGTGATATTGGTAAAGCTATTTTAAATTGTGATGATAATGGACCAGCAATAATGATGATTGTGAATATGACAATTGATCCAGCTGTAGGTCCAGTTTCTATTGGTAGATTATTTTCTGGTAAAGTTAGAGATGGACAACAAATGTATATAATTGATTCAAAGCGTCAATGTCGTATTCAATCAGTTAATTTTTTTATGGGTAACCAAAGAGAAATTGTAAATGAACTAGGAGCAGGAAATATACCTGCATTATTAGGACTTGATGAAGCAAGAGCTGGGCAGACTATTGCTACAATAAAAGATGTAAACGTATTTGAAAGCATAAATTATGTTTCAGAACCAGTTGTTAGGATGGCTATAGAGGCAAAACACCCTAAAGATCTACCAAAGTTAGTTGAAACATTACGTAAATTAACTATAGAAGACCCAAATTTAGTAGTAAAAATTGATGAAGAGAGCGGGGAAACAATAATCTCAGGCATGGGTGTACTGCACCTTGAAATTGCTACCACGCTTATAAAAGATGCAGGTGTTAATATAACTACAACAGAACCACTTATCAACTATAGAGAAACGGTACAAAAAATCACAGTGCCTGTTATGGCTAAATCCCCAAATAGGCATAACAAAATTTTCATGGTTGTAGAACCACTCGATAATGATATTGCAGATATGATACGTAGTGGACAGATTAATGAGCTAAAAGATAAGAGAGAAATAGCAAAAATATTAAGAGAGAAAGGTTGGGATTCAGATGCGGCTAAAAATGTAATGAAATTAGATACGAGAGGTAATATAATGATAAATGGTACAAAAGGAGTTCAATATATTCAAGAATCTGTAGACTCTATTTTAACTGGATTTGATGACGTTATGAAAGAAGGTCCACTTGCAAAAGAACAGGTAAGGAACTGTAAATTTATTTTTACACACTTTATACCTCATGAAGATACTGCTCATAGAGGGTTATCACAGTTAGGACCTGCATCTCGTCGTGCATGTTTAGGTGCATTTCTTATGGCAGATCCAGTTATTTTAGAACCTATATTAGGAATAGAGGTGAGGGTACCACAAAACTTGATAGGAAATGTTGCAACCGTGATATCAGGAAAACGTGGAAAAATTATCGATATGCAACAAAAAGGTATAATAAGTATAATACAAGGCGAAATACCAGCTTCTGAAACATTTGATCTTGCACAAGTACTTAGAGGTAAAACTGCTGGAAAAGCCATTTGGAATACACATTTTAAAAGCTGGACCAAAATTCCAAAATCATATCAAACTAAAATAGTATCAGACATTAGAAAAAGAAAAGGACTTAATTCTATACCACCACTTGCAAATGAATTCATTGATAAGGAATAAAAAGGCTAACCGAACATTTGATTATTTGCTAAATACTAATGACATATACTTAATATCTACATCTTTTGGTTACATGGATTTTTGTGACTATGAATTATTATGTTGCATGATAGGCTGTGAATGAGTATATTAATTTTAATGCATAAATATAGCATCTATAGTATCTGGTATGATGTTATAGTACTCAATTAATATCATAAATTAATTAACTCGTATGTATTGTATATATAAACACAGAGAAAGTATCATTCTAGCTAGTTTTATATTGAATTAAATCAGTTATTGATGGATTTAAAGAAATCATCTCGTAGTTTATTATAGTATGAATTTAATTTCCTGTATAGTCTTTTGTGAGTTCTATTTTTTTGATTACTTATTACATATAATGCAATGATTGGAAATGCTATTGTTGCGTCTGCATATACTGTTATCATATCCTTGTGTGCATCTCGTACTTTCCCCCAACTTTTACCTTCTTGTAAAGTTGCACCAGATAAACCACCTGTATCTGGTCGTGCATCAGTTATTTGAATAATGTAGTCTTGTCCACCAACATCTTTTCGTAAAATTTGATCTAATAATGGACCAGTTTGTTGTGCAGTATTCTTTGGAACACCACCACCAATCTCTATAATTCCAGATTTTGTAGAATTATACAATATTGCACCTTGCTCAATAATTTCTCTTACAAAGTCTAAATTATATGTTTTATTTTGTAGTCGTTGCATAGCTAAATTCAATGCTAATGATGAGTCTTTGAGAGTTGATATGTATACTGGCACATCATAGTCATATGCAGCTGTTACAAAACTCTTTTCTGGGTATTTAGATCTAGTCTTGGTTACTTTTCCTAACATATTAGAAAATTCTGCTGTAGTAAAAGGTTTACTTAAACTATCTTGAAAAATTTTTTGAATTATTTGATCTTGTGCTTCTAATGTCTCATAAAATTTTACAAAGATATCATGTATTCTTACTATGTTTTTTTCATATAATTTCATGTCATCTACTTCATGATGGCCTTGTTTTATTGGTAACCCCCATGCAAAATGATCTTCATGATATATATTGGAACCAGTAGTAATAATCCAATCTACAAAACCTCTTTCAATAAGAGATTTAAAAATACCACCAAATCCAACAGGTGTCATTGCTCCAGATATTGTCAAACAAATTGTTGCACCATCGTTTATCATTTTTGCGTATAGTTTAGCTGCATTACCAAGTTGTCTCGCATTAAATCCTGTACCAGAATAAATCTCAACTAATTCTTGAATGTTCATATTCGGATGAAGTTTTATATGTGTTATGTCTTTTCCTTTAAAATTATGATGATCCATAAATCATCATCTTATCATTGATATTTATTTGTCGTTGTTTTTACCAAAAAATATAGTATTAAATATTATTTTAAATAACAACTGATTAATGCGTATTTTACAATTGCACTGTAATCAGATTGAATATACACCGATCAAAAAAGAAATATCAATGGCCGAAGACATACATCCAAAAACTAGTTATTTTGATGAGATTATAGTAGTATTTATAACTGTTGAAAAAAACGACAATTATCTAGATGCAAAAAATGCAGCATTAGAACTAAGAAAATCAATAAAAATACTAGAATGTAGTAAAATACTTTTATATCCTTATTTGCACTTAAGTTCTACACTTTCATCACCAACAATTGCATTTGATATAATAAAAAAAGTTGAATCATATCTGGTTGGTTTTGATGTACATAGAGCACCATTTGGTTGGACTAAAACATATAAAATAGAAATTAAAAAACATCCACTAGCTGAACGTTTTAAAATTATTAAGAATAATAAAACTAATAACAATCAAATCGATATATCCACTGCATTAAAAACTGAACCAAAGTTAACCTCAAAATGGTATGTCATCACACCTGATAAAAAAATGCAAGATATAAACAATTTTAATTTTAAAAAATTTAAGCAGCTTGAACTATTTTTAAAATATGAAACTTCTAAAAAACACCAATCTAGTATTTTACCATCACATATTAAATTAATGAAAAAACTTGCAATTGCAGATTATGAGCCAGCATCAGATTCGGGTAATATGAGATTTTATCCTAATGGAAAAATTATTAAATCACTTATAGAAAAATATGTAACTGAACAAGTAATTGACTATGGTGGAATAGAAGTTGAGACACCAATAATGTATGATGTACACAATCCAAGTCTAGCAAATTATTTTAATAGATTTCCAGCAAGACAATACAACATTAACTCTGATAATAGACAACTTATATTACGATTTGCTGCATGCTTTGGTCAATTTTTAATGGTAAATGATTTTAGTTTATCGTATAAAACACTACCACTTAAAATATATGAATTAACACGATATAGTTTTAGAAGAGAGCAATCAGGTGAGCTAGTTGGATTACGAAGACTACGTGCATTTACTATGCCAGATTGTCATGCATTTTGTAGAGATATGAAACAAGCTATTGATGAATCAAAACTAAGATTCATTTTATCCAAAAACGTACTCAACAATTTAGGGATAATTGACTCAGATTTTGAATTAATAATAAGATTAACTAAAGACTTTTTTGAAAAAAATAAAGAACTAGTTTATTATTTTGTAAAAAAAATGAATAAACCAATATTGATTGAAATATGGGAAAAAAAATTTTTTTATTTTGTTTTTAAATGGGAATTTAACTATATTGATAATTTGAATAATGCATCAGCCCTATCTACTGATCAGATAGATATTGAAAATGGAAAAAGATTTGATATTAGTTTTATTAATGAAGATAATACTATAAGTTACCCAATAATTTTACATAATTCACCTAGTGGAGCAATAGAACGTGTTATGTATGCATTACTTGAAAATGCTGCAAAAAATATAAAAAAAAACTTGAAGCCGCACCTTCCATTATGGCTTTCTCCCACACAAGTAAGATTAATTCCATTAAAACCACAATATCTTGATTTTTGTGATGAATTATCAGAGTTACTAACTAAAAATAAAATACGTGTTGATATTGATGATAGAAATCATAACACTAAAAAAAAAGTTATGCTAGCAGAAACTGAATGGATTCATTATATTTTAATAATAGGAGAAAATGAAATTAATTCACAAAATCTTTTTGTTAGAGATCGAAAATCAAATTCCATCAAAAAAATTTCAATCATAAACTTCATAAATATGATAAAAAATCAGGTACATGATAAACCATTTATAAAACTTAATTTTACCAGGCTTATCTCTAAACGTCCTATCATTGCAACTTAACTAACTTTTATAGCAAGTAAACATTGTTTATAAATTACTGTTCTATAATTAATCAATTGGCTGTTTACAAATTATTAATGTGTGGGATTTTCTTGGCAAGTCTTGCGATTGTTGTATTTGTGTATGTTGAATTTATCTCAATTAATGATTATTCTATCCATGTTGATCCATTAAAAGATCTACAAGATCTATTTACTATGTCAAGAATATCTATTCAAAATACTGGTAAATACCAATTAACTGATATAAGAATTAATTTTGGAAATAATTATATTGAAAAACTAGGAATAGTTCTACCTAAACAGAAAATTTTAGTGGCGCCGCCACCGTATCTTGATGCTATATTCATAGTAATAACTATTAATGAAGGTATTTCAGTAACAAAAACCTATAGAACACCAACTAAAATACCAGGGATGATGGGCTCATAAAAATAATATTAAATAAAACCAGCATATAACACATTGACTTTCTTAACATCAGGTAAAGTAAAAGATATATATGATCTAGGTGATAATAGATTACTATTTAGATTTAGTGATAGGATCTCGGCTTTTGATGTCTTATTTAATGATGTTATTCCTAAGAAAGGTGAGATTTTATGTAAATTATCAGAATTTTGGTTTAAAAATATTACAATATCAAACCATTTTATAAAATTAAAGTCAAAAAAAGAAATGATTGTTAAAAAACTGACAATGCTACCAATGGAATGCATTGTACGTGGATATTTTTATGGCAGCATAGTTGATAGATCAAAAAATAATAAAATAAAAATTTTACATGATATTACAAAATTGGCAACTAAATTTAAAAAACCAATTTTTGATCCTGCATTAAAAGCTAGGTATGATATACCTATAAATAAATATGATGCAATAAAAAAACACATAGTAACTAACAGTCAATTTAATTGGTTATCAAAAACATCAATTGATATTTACAGTCAAATGGCAAAGATAGTTGATTCTGTAGGATTTATTCTTGCAGATCTAAAACTTGAATTTGGTTTACTTAATAATCACATCATACTTGGTGATTCTATTGGTCTAGATGAGTATAGACTATGGAATAAAGATACATATGAGATAGGAAAATTACAGGATTCTTATGATAAACAAATATTACGTGATTGGCTTATCTACAAAGGTTATAAAAAACAATTTGATTTATCTAAACATAATTCTACTTCATTAGTAATACCAAAATTACCAACATTATTAATCAAAAAGATAAGTAATAGATATATTTCTACATATGAAAAAATCACAAATAGTATTTTTTAGCTTAATTTTATATTATTAATAATATATTATTAGTAAAATTATAATTATATTATTATTAATAATATATTATTAGTAAAATTATAATTATATTATTATTAATAATATATTATTAGTAAAATTATAATTATATTATTATTAATAATATATTATTAGTAAAATTATGAAAACTATAATAACATTTTTAATATAAAAATACTATTATTAACCATGATTCATATAATAAAAAAAAATGTAAAAATCAATAAGACTTTTAGCATCACTACTTGTCAGGCTAATGCAATTAAAGATCCAATAAGAACAAAAATTATACAAATACTTTATCATGACGAGTTATCTACTGACCAAATTTTTAGTAAACTAACTAATTTCGGATTTAAAAAATCATTACCAACTATACGTCATCATATAGATATTCTTAAAGATTCTAAGTTTATTGAAATAGCAAAAATCAAAGAAAGTCGTGGTACAGTAATAAAATTTTATCGTTCAACTACTTGCTTATTAGATTTTAGTGTTCCTGCTAATATTATTACTAATTACTATGATATAATTAATATATTAACTGAGAAATTAAAAAATTTGTTAAAAATTATATTAAAACATAAGTTGTATAATAATATTGACTTAAGTCATATAGATAGTAATTATACAAAATTTATTTTAATGGAATTACTTAACTTAGCTTTAACTAATATATTTGAAAATTCTAGTTCTAAAAATACTATTTCTAAATTCGAATTTAGAAAATCTAATTAAATTTATATAAAATCTATGGTTAGTGTTTAAGGTTGGTTAGAATAAAAAGAACTAACAGATATTGTGTAGATTGTGGCGCAAGACTAGTTTATTATCCACGGTTATCCAATCCAAAAGCTCCTAATGAATATAGGACATTAGTATATTCATGTCCTGATTGTACAGATGATTTTGATAAGCCAAAACTATTTTCAATAAAAAGAATACAAGTTGAAGACCCATTAGAAACAGTTGAAATAGAAATTGTACAGCTTAGGAAAAAAAACGTTAAAAAAGGAAAACGTTAGTTATTTATCTTGTTAAAATATTATGTAATTGAATTGCATTATAATAAAAGAAGCAATTGGTGGTACTTATTACCAATATTTTTTGGATTGATTGGTGGTATAATATCATATTTTATTTTACGACATGATGATCCAAACAAAGCAAGAAACTGCTTATATCTAGGTATTGCACTAGCAATCTTTGGATTATTGATTAATTTTATTATTAATGAACAAATTGCATACAGAGATATATATATTCATAAGATTGTTAAATAATTTAACATCAATATGGGTTTAGCTTTTACTCGTAATGAAAACTATTGTAATATGTTTATTCTATAGATCATCATCATTTAATGTTTGTATATCGAATTTACGAATACATATCAAACCCCCGGTAAAAATAGCAAATTCAATAATTTACAAATCACTCATAAAATTAGCTTATAGTTATATGGGTTTAGCTTCTTAGAATAAAATGTGGATATTAAATCATGCTTATTTAAATTAGATTTTAATTTAAATTTAGAATAATTGCGCCGCCCACCAGACTTGAACTGGCGACCAACGGATTAACAGTCCGACGCTCTACCATGCTGAGCTAGGGCGGCAATAAGTGCTATAATTAAAAAAAATCATTCCATTTATTAAGATGTTGATATTTATCAAAAATTGTATAATATTAAATCTATTTTTTATATTCCTTTTTTCTTTGAGTATATATATATACCATCTAAAAACACACGTGGATCTTTATTTTTTATTTTAGTTTTTAACTGTATTTCAGCTGCTGTTTGTGTTATATCTGTTAACAATATCCCAGTCAATATCAATTCATCACCAACTACCTTAACGTTTGTTTTCCCATGTATTCTTGTTATACGAGGATAACGTTCTCCTAAAAAATTTTCTATATGTATTGTATTATTTTTTATTTTTACTGAAATAGGAAAATGAGAATAAACTACTTTCATTTTTATTGTATATCCTGATAACACTCCTTCAAAAAGATTTTTAATAAGTGACTTTACTGTATGCAAAATAGCATAATCAGTTTTTTTACCACCATGTGTTTTAATGTGTAACTTTGTTTTGTTTAAATGTAATGTGATAGGTATATTCCTAAAATTCCTAGATACGCTTCCCAACGGGCCAGTAACATGCAAGTTACTATTATTTTTAACAATACTTATATTGTTATTTATAAAAATCTCATCTACAAAATTTTTTTGTTTAATAGACATAACCTATCAAAAATCCTCCTATACCTTTATTTAATGCATCACGATGTGACATTACACCACAGCTAGTAGTGACTAATAAAATTCCTTTGTAGTATGCTGGCAAATACATTTGTTCCCACTGAAAATATTCATTTTTTCTTACTTTAAACCTAGGTGAGATAGCACCACATTTGGTAATTTTAGCTAACAGATGGATCCTAAATTTACCACCTCTTTTATCATCTATATGCTCGAATTCTCCTACATATTCATATTTTTGAAGTGTTTTTAAAACTTCTATAGCTAACTTTGAAGTTGGTAATACAATACAATTACTTTTCCTTCTAATCTCTGAATTATATAATGTTACAAATAAATTTGCTAGAACATTTGTTGACGGCATCGTAAATCACATATTTTTTTTAAATCCTAATGATAAGGCTACTTCCCTAAAACATCTTCTACAAATATATAAATTATATTTTTGAATAACGGCTGTATAGTCTCCACATCGTTTACACCATCGTGATCCTCTTCCAAAATTATGTTTTTTCCTACCAGTAAATTCATATGTTCTATTTTTTGTCAATACAATTCTACTCCAAACTCTCTTATCATAAATTTTTTTGCTTCTGATGTTGTAATTCTGTGTGACATACCTATTTTTCTTTTGTATTTTAATTTAATATTGAATCCAGCTCTAGCTAATGATATAGAAACATTCATTCCAAAAATACCTATATTTGGATCATATTTAACTTCTGGAATATCTATATGCTCCAAAATGCCGAATGATACATTTCCAAATTCATCAAATGATCTATTTTTGATTTGGTTTTTTTTAGCAATTAGTATTCGTTTTAGTAATTGTTTTGCATCGTCTCCCCTAACAGTTATTGATGTTGCTATCGGTTCACCTTTTCTTGTTCCCCACTCACGTTGAGTAGATTTAGCATTTCTCATGCATGATTTTTTTTTTGTAATTTGATCCAATGCTTTCTTAGCTGATTCCAAAACATTTCCTGATTTACCTATTCCTATATTAAGCACCACCTTATTAAGAGAAATATTTTTCATTATATTACTTTCTGACATAACTTTACCTTAGATTTAACATTGGATTTTTTTTTCCTACTACCATAATAATATTTAATGGAATCTCTATTTGTTGTTTATCTATAATTATTAATACACGTCTTGGTAAAAGAAATGTGCCTTTTTTAATATCTTTTATAGTTCCTATTTTACCAGAATTCATACCTTTTATTATTAATGCTTGACATTCATTCTCTAATTTGATAATCTTCAATATTTTTTGTTCAGGTATACTTATCAGACATGAGTCTCCTACACTTATATTTTGCTCAACCAGCATGGTCCTTCCATCGTGAAATCCTACCTGAGTTTTTCCTCCTTTTACTGTAGTTTTACTTGTTACTTTAATTATTTTTTTTGATTTCTCGTTTTCAATTACTTTTATTGGTGTTAATACTTTTCCATTTTGTGGTACCAAACGATATATATCAAGTACATTCTGTAATTGAATAACATCCATTAGTCCTATTCCATGATGAATTGATCTACGTATAGTGCCATCGACTGTCACCATTCTGTTATATATTATTGATTTTGCTTCTCGTAATGTAAATACTACTTGTAGTTTATCTCTAAGAAATACAGCCAATGGTATAGAATAGTTTTTAGGATGTGGTCCAGGGTCAACAGTTACTACAAATCTATTAAGCTTTCTCTTAATACCCCAAAACATTGGTGCCATTTGTCGTTTTAGTTTTTTACTGCCTGATATACGTGTCAATTTTTTATCTGTTGTTTATTTTTATAATCTGCTTTATTTTTTTGTTCATTTTCTAATTTATGCTTCCTATATTTATCATGCATATTGACATTTGTTACCATGACATCAGATGGATGTATATGCACATCAATCTTCTCTCCTTTGCTCTTCTCTCTCTTTACTCCCTCTATGAAAATACTATATTTTTTTAACAATACTTTTGATACTTTACCATCCACGCCTTTATACTCTCCTCTCATTATTTTAATAATATCCCCAACTCGTATTCTTATACTTCTTCTTTTATATTTATGTCTAAGCTCCTTTGATAATGTACTACACATCATACAATTTTTAGCTGTTTTTTTATAATTATTGGTTATATTTTGTTTCATATTAAATAATAATAGATGCCAGGTTAGCTAATCTTGGCCATTTTTCAGCTGCTTCTGCAGCTACAGGTCCTTTAATATCTGTTCCCTTTATTTCACCATCTTGCGTGATTAATATAGCCGCATTGTCTTCAAAAAATATTCGTGTACCATTTACTCTCCGTACAGGATATTTCTGTCTTATTATCACTGCACCATGTACCTGTTTCCTCAACTCAGCTGGGCCTTTTTTTACTACCACACTAACAAAATCACCAACTGCACCAGCTGGCATTCTAGATACCCTAGTTTTAGATCTTTTAACCATAATAATCTCTAAAATTTTTGCACCTGTATTATCAGCACATGTTACTTGTGAACCAACAGGCAGTGAACGAGTTACATACGGTCTAAATTCCTGAACTCCTTTTGCAGATACAGCACGACTCTTCACCATTTGTTATATAACACCTACTACAACAAACGACACAGATTTTGATATAGGTCTACATTCAGCAGTTATGACAAAATCTCTGTTTTTTACAATTATGCACAATGGTACGTGTGCATGTATTGAATTCTTGCCTCTCCCGTACCTCTTAAATTTATTAAATCTTACAGGAGCATCTTTTTGTAATACAACTGTACTTCTTGGTTTTGTATTTACAACTCTACCATTAAATAACTTACCTCTAATTGCTAATCTTCCATGGAATGGACAGTTAATATCATCACAAATCTTCTGTGGTGCTGGCACATTCAATCCTATATCTTTTAGCATTTTATAGTCAACCGATCTACAGATCTTTTATTAATAACACTACCATCTACCATAACTGATTTAATATTATTTAAAAAAAACTTCCATTTGTTATGTAATTTTGATATTGATTTTATTCCATTTTTAGTTCTTAATGTAATCATATGCATGCTCTCATCTATTATGATCCCTTCTGATCCAACAACATACCTATTAGTAGACCCAACTATCAGTGCTTTTAATCCAATTATTTCATGTAATACAATATAATTTTCAGATATCATTTGTGTTTCAAATAATTCATTCTAGTAATTAATCTTGCAATCTCTTTTTTAAGTGGTTTTATTTTTCCACTATTTTTTTTGAGTGTGCCCTTAGTTAATTCTACCTGTAGTTTAACCAATTCTATACGTGATTGTTGTAATCTATCATTTAAATCAGCTCCATTAAATTCTCTAATTGTTTTCATTTTTAGTATTGACATTACCTGATTTTACCTCTACGTTATCAATCCTACTTGAGCTTTTAATGTGTTTTTCTTTTTCTTTATAATTATTTGTTATTTGAATTTCATTTTTTATACCAGCATCTTTAAATTTTATATCAGATCTTATATTTTCTTTTATAGCAATTTTAATTTGTATTCCAATTAGACCCATAGGAGTTTGTACATGTGTAATGTCTCCTCTAACGATACTGTCTGCGTGGTTTCCTGATCTAGGTAAAATTCCTGTTGTATGTTTTTCAAAAGACGATCTATCACCTCGAAGTTTTCCAGAAATTGTTATTTGTGCTCCTATAGCTCCCCTTTCCATTATTTGTTGCATTATCCACATAGTTGCACGTCTAAATGCAGTACCACGTTCTATGTGAGATGCTAATCTATTACACATTACAATAGGCGATAACTCAGGTTTTTCAACTTCAATTACTGAGATTTGAGGAACTTTTAAATCAAAATTATGTTCAAGTTTTTCTGTTAATTCTTTTATTCCAGATCCTTTTTTACCAATTACGATTCCTGGTTTAGTTACATATAACGTAACTCTAGTACCAGTTGGAGTTTTAGAAATATCAACACTAGAAAAACCTGCATCTTTAATTTTATTTTTAAGATAGTCTTTTAATAACATCAAATTATAGTTGTCTTTTATAACATTTTTAATAGCCGACAAATCACTTTATCCCTGCTACCACTTCTACGTGTGTCAAAATATTGTTCTTTGGTGTAGCTCTACCCATTGCACGTGGAATAAATCTTTTAATACATACACCTTTGTGTACTGTTACGCTTACTATTTTTAATCTTTCCAAATCCATTCCCTTGTACCCTGCATTAGATTCTAAACTATCTAATAATTTTATAATCTCTGTC
This sequence comes from Nitrosopumilaceae archaeon, assembly GCA_965218725.1. Classification (GTDB taxonomy): domain Archaea; phylum Thermoproteota; class Nitrososphaeria; order Nitrososphaerales; family Nitrosopumilaceae; genus WTHC01. The sequence goes on along the minus strand of CBDCLO010000002.1, from coordinate 272,942 downwards.
GCAGCTTTTTGAGGATATCTTCCAGCCATAATATGTGAATCAGCCCTATGACCAACATGTTTATTATACCTACGGAAAGGAATTGCATGTTTTTTTATAATAACTGTTTCTAAGTATTCTCTGGCCTTTTCTACCTTCATACCATCAATAAACACAACAATTTCACGTGCATGTTTATGTGAAATACCTTTTTCTCTAATAGAAGCTCGTACATGTTTTTTTGAATCATAGTCATTAAATGAATACTTAAATTTACTCATTTAGATCACTTTAATGGTACATACAAACTAGATCTAGATGCTCCAACACCTGGTGCGCCATGTCGTACTCTCTTGTTTGTAATGGAGTATTCCCCAAGATAATGCCCAATCATTTCAGGTACTATCTGTACTTGGTGAAATTCTTTCCCAGAAAAAACACCAATTGTTATACCAGTCATATATGGTAAAATTATCAGATCACGTATATGTGTTTTAATAGATGTCTTCAGTTTTCCTGACTTGGATAGCTTAATTTCTTCAATAAGTTTTCTTTTACCATCAGTTATTCCTCTTGTAAGAGATCGTCGCTGCCTAGACGGAAACATTGTGAACAACTTCTCTAATGGAATACTTTGAAGATCTTTTAATGTAATGCCACAATACTTAAACTCGTTTATCATCTACCTATAGTGCATCTCCTAACATTTATAGCATACCTATTTTTGTTGCAAGATCCCTAGCTTTTTCAGTTGTCTCAAATTTTATAAATGCTTTTTTACCATATATTGTTCTATTTGTATTTATTTTTATACATTTTTCATGATATAACGTATTAATAGCATTATATATCTCCTTTTTTGTAGCAGTCTTTTTTACGATGAAGCATATTTTTTTTTCACTTTCTATTATAGTATGTGTTTTTTCTGTAATGTGTGGTCGTATTACTATTTTTATAGCATCTTCAGCATTCATGATATAGTCTCCATTATCTTTAAATGTGATGATTTAATTTTTTTTAATTCATTTATTGCATTTTTACTATATACTGTCAACCTTGCTAAATGTGAACCAGGTGCTAAATCTAAAACACTTAACTCGTTTAGTGATCTAACGTCAATACCTGGAATTGAACCACATGCCATTGATAGATCCTTGGAATTTTTTGTTACAAATAATACACTTCTTCCAGTTTTTGTTCTTCTGCCTCTACTAGCTGATTTTCCTGTACGTGATTTCCTTAATCTTAATCTTAATACATCGTCAATTAAATTTAAATTAATTAGTATTTTATTAATTTCGTATGCTTTAGTTACTGCTTCAATTTCATTAGACACTATAATTGGAAAAAATTTGACCTTGTCTATTTTATGTCCTCGTAATGCTACAAGAAACTTTGATGTGGTAGCAGCTATTGCAGAACATAATGCAAGTCTATTTTCTTTTTTATTTAATTTCTTATATATTATTTTTGTACTAATTGGTGGGTGTGCTTGTCTACCACCACGTATTGACGCAACGCCTCCAGCTTGTCCTTGCCTTCCGCCGCCACCTCCACGCATTCTAGCAATTCTAGACTGACCATGACCTGTAGGAGGATTAAGTGTACTTGCAGAAACATCCATACCAGCTGTACGATGCCTTCCTTGTTTTTGAAATTTATGTGAATTTAGATTTACAAATGCTTTATGAATTAAATCATTTTTTATATACGTAGAGAAAACTAGTGGGAGTTCAATCTCTTCTTTTTGTATACCTTTAGTTGATAATACGTAAGCCTTCAAACTACAACACTACTTATTATAGGTTTTTTTACCTTAAATGATGCTTTCCTTATCTGTGATCTCAATTTAATTAAACGTCTATATGAACCTGGGATCGATCCCCTCAATACTATGTAATCTCCTTTAATAAGTCCAAAATGTTTGAAACCTCCATTTGGATTTATTTTATACTTATTATTATTTGTATTACTTATAATCATAATACGTTTGTTATATTCAATTCTCTGATGAAATCCACGTTGTCCAGCTCTTGGAACTGTGTACATCACACTTTGAGGTGATATTGGACCTAATGAACCTACCTCACGTACACTCTTCCTTGATTTATGTTGTTTTCTTTTAACTCCCCATCTAGTAACTGGTCCTTCCCAACCCTTTCCTTTTGTTATTGCACCCACATCTACATATGATCCAGTATTAAAAACTTGTTCTATCTTTAATTGTTTTCCAAAAATATTTTTTACATATTCAAATTGTTTTTTTATATTATTTCCATTGATACCAACTTCAAAAATATATGGTTTTTTTTGTGACAGTCCTATGCTACTAGGAATCACTGCAATTATCACAAATAACTTTTTAATTTTATGTAGAACTTTTTCAACAATATTTAAATTATTACCAGTTTTTATATGAATAAATTTTATAATTTCTTTAGGTAATTCTGTTGCAAAAACATTAAACAATATATTGGTATTATTTACATTTTTTTTTGCATATCCTCTACAACCTATAACAAATATTGGTGGTGTCACTATAACAGTACCTGAATCAACAAGTTGCTTATTAGAATTTGGTGTCTTTTCTCTGTCATCAATACTTACAATACGTATACAACCAACTTTAAAACCACAGTATCCAAGAATTTTTGGTGTGTCATCTAAATATGTAGTTTGCCATGATCTTATCCTTGCTTCCATGTTCTTTGCTCTACATCTTGGTAAATATGCAAGACTTCCTCGTCGTGGTTGACTATGTTTTCTGTGACCCATGAATAAACGAATGTTCTAACTATATTATATATTTATTATAAAAATCTATAATACTTTATAATTAATTAACATAGTTTCTATATTTAACTAAATTTTTTTTAATATATATATTAAAAAATATTTAAAATTGATAATATTCCTAGAATTGCTTCTTCTAGTCTTATGGTTTCAGTAGCTTGTTTTGGAAAAAAATTTAAAATCTTTGATTTTTTTATTGAGTAGATTTTGTTTCCAAGGATATCATATAGCCCTTTATTTATTGTACCAAAAACAACTAGCGTATGCCCTTTTGATTCATTATATTTTTGTAATTGTATTTTTGTTATGGTTGTGCCTTTTCTTGATGTTAAAATTATATTTCCATACCAGGTTGATAATAAACTGAAAAGGTTATTTTTAATTTTAATATTGTAACCCCAATACTCATTTACCTCATAATGTGTAATCTCTTTTATGCTAAAATTTGGGTAACCACTACTAAACTTAATAGTTATTCTTTTACCACTTTCTTTTTTGCCAAAATATGGTAAACTTAGGTTATTACCAAAATAAATAAATTTTTGTCTTTTTTTATTTATTACTAGACCTTCCATAATATTACCAGTTTTAATTTTTGTATGATCAGTAATATTATAATGGCTAGGAATTTTTAATGGATTTAGAATACCAACATATTTCAACGATTCCAATTTTGGAAAAAGTCGTTTCCTAAGAAACTGTGGAGTGTCTAAATATCTAAGGACAGTGATCATTAACTTATAATCATTATTGAACTTAATATTTTCATGATATATATAAATTGTATCTACTTGAAAAATTGCACATGATCTTGCTATTTGTGAAATTTTTCTAGTTTTATTGATAAGTGTAGTTTCATCTACTAATGATGAACTTGGAATCACAATCGATATTCTCATCACTAGTAATAAAAAATTATACTTGACTCTGTTTACGACTATCCCTAGCCAATTTTGCAAATTTTTCAATTTGCTCATCAGAAATATCTTCAAAAGTCCTTGTATTAATACTAATCTTAGACATCTTAATATATTTAGCTTTTTCCTTATCTTCACTTGCTAAATAAATTGCTGATATTGCTAAGATTGATGCGTCCTCTAATTTTATTTCAGAAGTATATTTTTTTTCAAAAAATTCAATAACTTTTTCAGATCCAGCTCCAATAGCAATTGCATTATATGGTATATATGTCCCACTTGGATCTGTCAGATAAAGTGAACAAATATTATTCACCACTCCTCCTATAATTAATGCAACACCAAAAGGTCTTACTCCAGCATATTGAGTAAATTGTTGACATTGATCAGCTAAATGCTTTGCAACAGCTTCTATACTTACAGACTCGTCATAAATTAATTTATTACTCTGTGAAAAAAATCGTGCATTATCAACCTGATTTCTTGCATCTGGTATATATCCTGCTGCTGCAACACCTATATGATCATCAATCTGAAATATTTTTTGTGACGTGTGAGCAATTTGAAGTTTACGTGGTTTTTCTTCAACAGCTATTACTATCCCATCTTTGCTTTTTATTCCCACAGCTATTGTACCTCTTCGTACAGTTTCTATAGCATATTCCACTTGGTATAATCTACCATCTGGAGAAAAGACTGTAATAGCTCTATCATATCCTTGTTGTGCAGGTAGCAAATCAATATGATTGATTTTAATGTTTAATTTAAGTTTAGTCATGTAATACGTATATGAGATTTGAGATTGACTTCTTTGGACATAAAAACGTACGTTCTACTCATAGAACAACTCTAGAAATAACAGCTGATAGAAATCTGACCACAAGAGGTAATTGCATAATAGGCATAAATTCAAACTATAGTTGCAACAATTTACCAGACAGTTTAAAAAAAAAAATCCAAGATCCAAAATCTATTGTTAAGATTACTATAGTTGTAAATAATTTATCGTTTAAAATTATAGGAAAAGGGCATAATTCTTTATCACTTACACATGTTAGTGATATAGTTGTACGTAAAAGTAATTATATTTGTCCACGGACATTAGCAATACAATGTGACAATGCTTCTAGATCAATCCCAAAAAAAATGATTAAATTGTTACAAAATCCTAAAACCAAAGGTAAGTTCATAATAGACGTTATTTAGTATTATATTAATATAATAAAATTTAACTTTTAATAATAACAATGTTGAGTACATTAATATGAACTTAGGAAGATTTTTTGTTATAATCCCACTTTCTGTATTTGGTTGTATCATTTTTGGGTTTGTATTTTACAATAGTTTATGTAAGAATACATTTACTAGTTTTATAAATTGTTAAGGACTGATAAACAATTTTTCTGTTAATAAGTATTTTTAATAATTTATTGTAGATATTTATTAATTATGGAAAGTTATGAAATAAAACTATTTATTATGTACAAACCAAATAAAAAGCAATTTCAATTACTGAAAAATTATTTTCTAGAAATGCCTATTAATGATATTTTAGCTGGTCTAAAATTCGCAAGAAATAGATGGATTGCAAATCATTCAGGAGTACTGAAAGTTGGAAGAAAAAGTATAGTTAGTAAAGAAACTCATTCGATCACATTAGAGCAAGCAAAATGGAGATTAAAGAACTGGGATATAATGATTAACAATTATAAAAAATATGGTTACAGTTATACCACAATATACAGAATAAAAAGGAAACTGAGTGGAATTTGTAGACTTGATTAATATGTTATACCTATGTAGTAGATCCTTCTTTAGTTAGTGCATTATCAATTGTTAATGAATTCGGAGGTTCTGGAATATTTGTTTTAGTTTTTTTCTCTATTATCGACTGAGCTTCTTCTAATATTGCTAAAGTATCTGCATTATTTTGTTCTTGTGGTACTATATCATATTGTTGTGGTACTGATGAACTAGATAATATGTCGCCTAAAATTTTTGATAAATCTTGCATGGAAGAATTTGTTTCTGGTATTATTCCATTTAATGTAGTTCCTAAATCTTTTATTATTGACATACAAGGACTCAATGTTACAATTATATCACCTAACTCAGACACAGTATTCAATCTAAGCTGAATCTGTTCCATAGCTAATTTTGTACTGCCCATTATACTGACCATCTTTCTTACTTCTAAGAGCTCAATTGCATAAGCTTTTGCATATTTTATATTGTTATCTTTCTGTGCATGTACTATTTTTTTAAAAATATAATTATTTTTTAGTTGTAATTTTTCATAAATAATTTCTAATTTTGAGATCTGTAATTGTAATTTTTTTTGTGCTACTTCTATTTTATTCCTTAATGGTATACCTGGTTTCATTTTATCAATTAGTTTTCTTTTTATACCAATATTTTCATATGTTTTACTCCATTTATCAATTATCAATTTATTTACCGACTGGTATTCAATAAAACAAATTTAAGAAATTTGTAACCAGTATAACTGTAACTACAGTAACAGTATATACAGTTACAATTTTAATATATTGTATTTCACAATAATATAACTTTATTATTTTTATTGTTGTAATATTATTAGTATTGTATGAACAAAAGGTATATTGCAATAGGAGTAATCTTAGGCCTAATTATTACTGTAGCATATTTTCTAGGATCTCCAATGTTTGTAGGTCTTGACATGAATTATTAACATAATTTAAATTTTTTTCTTCCAATTTCAAAAATATTTATTATATTTTCTAATTGTTTTATAGATAAGTAAGCTGTAACTGATATTCTAATACGTGATCTATTTTTAGCAACGGTAGGATACCTTATAGGCATTGCATAAATTCCATTTTTTAATAAATATTCTCCAAATTCTATTGCGTGTTTTTCTTTTCCTATTACTATTGGTATTATATGTGTAAATGATTTAATCTCATATCCAGATCTTTTTAAACCACTAATCAAATATTTAATATTTTTATATAGTTTCTCTCTTCTTTTTTTTCTATCAGATTTAAGTTTATATAATGCTAACTGAACTAATGACGATGGTAGTGCAGTTGTGTATATAAACTGTCTTGATTTGTTAATACATAGGTCTACAAAATTTTTTTGTGATGCGATATATCCACCAAATGATCCTAGTCCTTTACTTAAACTGCTGATGTATAAATCAATTTTTTTTTCAACATTAAAATAACTTGCTGTACCCATTCCATCATTTCCTACAACAAAGTCTCCGTGCGCATCATCTAAAATTGTAATTATGTTGTTTTTTTCAGCAATTTCAGTGATTTGTTTTAAATTAGCAAAATCCCCATCCATACTAAAAATACCCTCTGTTATTATGAACTTGCGATTATTTTGATCTTTTATTTTTGAAACTAGATCATCAATATCATTATGTTTATACACTAAAATTTTTGCATTTGTTAGTTTACATGCATCAACTATACTAGCATGATTTAGCTCGTCACTAAAGACTATGTCATTTTTTTTTATTAACGTTGAGACAGATCCTAAATTTGCCATATAACCATTTGCGTATACCAGTGCATTCTCTTGCATTTTATATTTTGCTAGTTTCTTTTCTAATATTTTAAATATAGATTCACTGTTTATTAACCGTGAACTAGTTTGTGTTTTATTAATGATTTTGTTTTTAATATTAATTCCTAAGTAATCATTAGAACATAAATTTATTAATTTTCTCTTATTTATATAAATACAAGATCCAGAACTCCTGCTGTATACCATCTCTCTATAGAATTTTTCTTGTTTTAATTTCCTAAGTATTGAATCTATGAACGCTAAATTATACTTCAAGACCTAATTTCTTTATCATTTTTAGATCGTCTTTGATGCTGTTGCCATTGATTGTTAGATACCCTGAACTAATTATTCCATTAGCTCCACCTAATAAAAGCTTCTCTCCATCATCATTTAGATTTATTTCTCTACCACCAGAAATTTTAATTATTGATCTAGGTAAAAGAAACCTGATCACTGCAAACGTCCTTAATATTTCACCTATAGAGAGTGGTTTTTGAAACTCTAATGGTGTTCCAGGTATAGCTACAAGTAAATTAATAGTTACTTCTTCAGGTTGTATTTTTGCAATATCTATAACTAATTCAAGTCTCTGTTCTCTTGTTTCCCCAATACCTAATATACCTCCTGTACATAACTCTAATCCAGCTTTTTTTGCTATTAATAACGTATTTATTCTGTCATCATATGTATGTGTCGTGCATATGTCAGAAAATTTAGATCTAGCTGTTTCTAAGTTATGATTATATCTTTTTACACCCACGCTCTTAAGCTTTTTTGCTTGTTCTAGTGTCAAAAAACCTAAACTACATTCTATTTCAATCCTAAAATATTCTTTTATTTTTAGAATTGTATTGCAAATCATAGTAAAGTCATTATGAGGAGGTTGTCTCCATGCAGCTACTAAACAATATGATTTTGCACCGTTATCAACAGCATTTTTTATTTGTTGTAGTATTTTTTTTGTAGATAACAAATTATGTTTACTCACGTTAGTGTCAAAAAAAGCAGATTGGCTACAAAATGAACAATCTTCGCTGCAATTATTTTTTTTGATATTTGACAGTTGTTCTATATCTACCTTTTTTCCATGAAATTTTCGTGTTATTTTATTTGCTGAATCAGATAAAATATGTAATGTGTCTGGTGGTGCATTCATGATCTTATATGCGTCTCTACTATCTATTCTACCACCAGCCATAATCTTGTCTTGACAATTTATTATAAACCCATTAGCGATACAAACCATACATGTAACTTATTTTATTACCAAATAAAATTTTCTAATTATGTAATTAATTGATGATGTATAGAAAAATTTAAATAATATTTGAAATTTTTTTAATGGTTTTTATAGTCATATTTATTAAAAAATTTATTTCATGTTCAGCAATCGCAAGCGGCGGAACAAGTATTACAGTACTTCCTAATGTACGTAAATATATTCTATTTTTTATACCTTCACTAAAAACAACTTTATTAACGGAATTCTTATTATTATTACTGGTCCTTAGGTCTATACCCATTAATAATCCTTTTGTTCTTACATCACCTACAATGTTTAAATTTATTATTTCTTCACATCTTTTTTTAAAAATATCTGATGTTATTTTAATTTTTTTAATCAATCCATTTTTTTTATATAGATTAAGATTTTCCAATGCTACCGCAGATGCAATAGGATTGCCAGTGTATGTATGTCCATGAAATAAATGTTTCATATCATAAAAATTACCAATAAACGCATTATAGATTTTTTCTGTTGTAAGTGTTGCTGATAATGTCATATATCCACCTGTTAACATTTTTCCATATGCCACAATATCAGGTATGCTATGTTGTTTTTTATATTCTATAAATGATCCTAGTCTACCAAATCCTGTAGCAATTTCATCTAATATTAGTAACACATCATATTTCTTACATAATTTACTTATTCGTTGTTGTAATTTATCAGGGTATATTATAACACCACCTGCAATTTGTGCACCACTCTCCATTACAAATGCAGCAATTTTATTATTATTTGAAAATATTTTTTCTAATTTATTAAGGCATCTTTCTAGTTGTTCATCAAATGTAGTTTTTGATAATATTTTTGATTTTGTTGGTACCTTAATTTTTATAACTGGAAACAGTTGTCTTTTGAATTTTGAAAAAAATACATGTATATAACCAATTGACATTGTACCAAAAGTGTCACCATGATAACCGTTTTCAAATGTAACAAATTTATTTTTATTAATTCCTATATTTTGCCAATATTGTAATGCCATCTTACATGCTATTTCCATTGCGGTAGATCCATTATCAGAATAAAATACTTTATTCATATATGGTGAAATCTGTATTAGTTTTTTAGCAAGCTTTTCAGATGGCTCATTTGTTAAGTTGAAAAGAGATGAATGCTGTAATTGCCTAGTTTGTTTTATAATCACATCTACTAATTCCTTTTTGGAATGTCCCCATACATTACACCACATACTAGCAACACCATCAAGTAACTTATTACCGTATGAATCTACTAGCCACACACCCTTTCCTTTTTTTATAGTATGAAATTCATCCCATTCTTTCATTTGTGTATTAGGATGCCAAATATAGCTTTTTTTCATTGGTTTATTTTTATGTTATTTATAGTATGAAAAGTTATCTACTATAAAATAATTACATTTAGTTGTGAGATCATATTTTATTACTGGTACTGATACAAATGTTGGTAAAACATATGTTGTAGCTGGTATTGTAGCTGCACTTAAAAAATTAAGTATTAATGTTGGTATAATGAAACCTTTTGCAAGCGGATCGTCTCAAAAACAAGGTTATAAATCACACGATGTTCAGATTATTGCTAATGCTGCAAAAATACATGATAAAGAAAAACTAATAAATCCATTTTTCTTTCCTATGGAAGCATCTCCATATTCCTTCATAAAAAAATTTAATACGGTAATAGATACAAATATAGTTTTAGAATGTTTTGATAAATTACGTATATTACATGATGTTATGTTGGTTGAAGGAATAGGTGGAATAATGACACCGATATTAAAAAATTATTTTTTAATTAATACTATTAAAGATATGAATTTAGATACTATAGTTGTCACAGATACTAAAATTGGGACCATAAATCATACTATCATGACATGTATGTTATGTAGGACATATGGCATCAATATACGTGGTTTGATAATTAATAATTTAACTATTGATGGTTATGATTCTAATGAACTAAAATGTAGTTTAAGAGAATTAATCAACATTCCAATTATTGCTATTATACCGCATAATAAATTAGAAATAGATCAACTTTCTAACTACATAATAAAGTCTATTACACTAAAGAGATTATTTGAATTGTGATAGCACTTCTAAATATTTAGTTACTGTCACTAAACTAATTTAGGTTAATAACACTCTGTCACTATTTATGCGTAATAAATATAGTTTTACCTCTATTTAATTATCATAAATTAATTTTTATAATATTCATTTGTTACACTCTTATTAATCAGGACAATATATTAATTAAATCTGTATGTACGTTTACCACTACTACTTTGTGTATTTCCTAACCCAACAAGTATAAACTCTTTCTTACTATTCAATATATTTTCATTAAAACTACGTTTATTCTCATGAAGCTCCTCATATTCTTCAAGATTAATTTTTTTCCTTTCCCCTATTTCTATTTCTAAATTCATATCTTTGACGACTTCTTTGTAATTAGATTTAATCACACCACTAAATATCATTGCACTACAGCCACTTCCATATGATCCAAACCCTATACGTTTTTCAGCCAAGTCAATTCCTTTTTGAAATTCAAATTCAAGGTTACTTCTAAAACCTAAATATAATGATGCGGTATACAAATTGCCTATTATTTTAGATGCAATTAATGAACTTGCAAGTTTTGATTCATAGACATCTTGAAATTCATCTGTTTTAGTAAATAATTTTGTAAATCTATGATCATTTTTCATGAATTCAGAATCAGCTAGAACTGATTCAATTGTTCCACGCGGGTCATTAGGAGACGGTTCAACCATCCCAATTTTCTTAATTATATTATCCCATCTCGATAAATCTCTCCATTCATGTCGTAATAAATATGCTAACGCTTTTTTACCCATATTGCTATATGGTAAGTGCATGTTCAAATAATCTATATAATCAAGAATAGTTTCATCATGTTTTATTTTAATTAATCCACTTGTAAATGCTTTTTTTTTGTAGGTTATTAATGCATTTTTTACTTGTATTAAATATAATAAATTAGAATATCGTCCATTAACTATTGGTGTTTCTTTTCCAAATGGCCTGTAAAAATCATATTCATTTCTAATTGATGTAGAATTTATTCTTGGATCAAATTCTAATAATCTTGGATTGTCATTAAGCAATATAGCTATGGCACCAGCACCTTGTGTAGCTTCACCACTAGAATATAGATCATATTTAGCTATATCAGTAACAACTACTAATGCATACTTATTTTCTGCTTCACCTGCTCTAATCCAATTAGAATTATCATATAGTGCATAAGATCCACTTACACATGCAAATTTACATTCTATTCCGCCACAGTGTTCAAATGAACCACTACCATAAACCTGTTCTAACATTCCAATTACATATGAATTTAATGCCTTTGACTCATCTAACGATGATTCAGTGGCTACGTATAACCTTCCTATATCTTTTGGCATCAAATCATTTTTTTGCATTATTTTTAGACAGGCATTTGCAGCTAAACAAGCTGGATCTTGGTTTGTATCAACAATTGCCATTTTAGATATTCCTAATCCTTGCTCAAGTTTGGCTACATCAAATCCACGTGCAGATGCAAAATCAGATGCGGTTAAAAATAAATGTGGTATATAAATTGATATATCATCTATACCAGCTGTCATATATTATTTAATTAATACTTATATAAGAATTTTTTAGTGTTATTATTATATTTAAATTGTAATTACACTAAATAAAACCTGCATTATATTTAAAACATGGATGTTTTTGTAAATGGTTATGGTTCTATAGGAAAACGGATTACAAAATTTATACAGGACGACCCAGAGATAAAAATAGTTGGAATAGGTAAATATACTCCAGATCATAATACCATACAACATGCTTTAGCACATGGATTAGACATATATGTTCCAAAAAAATTACAGAGTATATTTAAAAATTATAAGATCAGCGGTACCATTGAAACTGCATTAGATAAATGTGATCTAGTGATTGATGCATCACCTAGTGGTCATGGATATTATAACAAAAAAAACCTATATGATAAAAAAAATATCATGGTAATTTATCAAGGTGGTGAAACAATTTTTGGAAATAATGCTGTTTCTGATTTACTGTTTAATTCAAAAGTAAATTATCAAAATGCTATAGGTAAAAAACATGTAGTACAAGGAAGTTGTAATGTAACAGGAATAGGCAGAATTTTAAACCCACTAAGAAATAAGTACTACGATAAATTACTTAGATTTGATATTACAATAATCAGAAGATGGGCAGATCTTGATGATTCAAAAACAATTGTTGATGATTCCATAGAATTAACATATAATCCACATCATGCCAATGATGTAAGCAGCTATATCGGAAAAGAGATTCCTATCTTTGTAAGAGCAATTAAAGTACCTACAAGACAAATGCACTTGCATTTTTTAGATATTAGGTTTAAACATATACCACCAAACAAAAAAGAGATAATATCACTTTTTAAGGATGAATATGGTATAGTAGTACTTGATAATGCACATGGTACAAAAGAAATAAGAGATTTTGCAGAATCCACAAAATTTAGTTTTAAAGATACCAACATGATTCATATCTATTCTAATTTTATTGAAATAACAAATGATACTATAAAAATGTGTTATTCTGATGATCAGACAGGGATTGTAATTCCAGAAAATCATATTTTGATGCAAGCAATGCTATTTAAAAAAAATTATAGTGATGCAATAAAACACACAGAAAGTTTATTTCATATAAATGAAAAAAAGAAGTTGTTAGAAGAATATTTTTCTAATTATAACTAATTTATATAATACGTTGAATTCTAATTTTTTCTGCTTTATTTTTTGAGACATTTTCTATATTTATTGATAATGATTCTACATTTATTTTATCACCTTTTTTTGGTATATCACCTAGTTTTTCATGCAATAAACCATTTAATGATGAATAATCATCACCTTCAGGAATATTTGTATTAAAGATTTCATTTATTTTATCAATTTCTATATCCCCACTAGTAATTATTGTATTTTTGTCAACATATTGAAAGATTATTTGATTTATGTCTTTCTCATCACGTATTTCTCCAACCAATTCTTCTACCAAGTCTTCCAATGTAACACAACCTTCAACCCCTCCAAATTCATCCAACACTATTGCCATGTGTATTTGTTTTTCTTGCATTTCATTTAATAATCTACCAACTTTTTTTTCTCTTGATGCAAATATCGGTTCTCTGGATATTTTAATTAGTGTAACCATTTTTTTTCCTGACTCTAAATATTTTAAAACATCGCGTACATTCATTATTCCTACTATTTCATCTTTATTATTATCATCATATACTGGTATCCTTGAATAACCCATTTTTGTAATCAGTGGTAATGCCTCAAATAGCATCATTTTCGCATTTAATGTAAACATCTTTGTTCTTGATGTCATAACTGTACGTATTGTAGTTTCATCAAAATTTAATGCTCCATATATCAACCTACTTTCTTGTTTTTCGATAACTTTATCTTCTAAACCTTGATCTATTACTCCTTTTATTTCTTCTTCAGTTAATGGTGGAGGTATGTAATTGCTTCCAGTAAGTTTTACCATTGTTCTAGTAATAACCTCAAAAAATCTTATAATTGGATATAATACATAACTAAAAAATAGCAAAATCCGTCCAAATGAAAGTGCTATTTTAGTTGCATTTGCATTACAATATGTTTTTGGGGTAATCTCCCCAAAAACTAATAATAAAAATGTCATTATTCCTATAGTCAATCCTATTCCTTCATCTCCAAATATTTTTATTGAGATGTCTGTTGCAAGTGTAGTTGACACTACATTAGCTAAATTGTTACCTAAATTTACACTTGACATCATTCTACTTGGATTAGATTTTAATTTATATAACGCATCTGAACCATTTACTTTGTTTTTTACTAATCTTAAAACTTTTGATTTTCTTATACCTACCAATGCTACCTCTAACCCACTGAAAAATGCGGATAATCCTATTGATATTGATAATAAAACTATCTCAAGCCACGCGATTTCCATTGGCATCCTCAATAATTTTGTAGTACGATCCTTCTATTATCATTTTAAATTTTAAGTATTAATTGGTTTATATTATTTATAAAGCATTTGGAGACTAATTGATCACCTATATTCCATCTCGTATACTATGTATCGGTGGTATTGCAAATCTATTTCTTGGATTGTTGTGATATCTTACCATCATCATAAAATCTTTTTGTCTACCTGTTAAAATACCTATAACCACATCATCCTTTTTTATAGTTTCTTTCTGTACCAATTTTTTTATGCCTGCCGGTACTGCACCTGATGCTAATTCACAATCAAATCCATTCACACCTACTACTGCCATCCCATCAAGCATTTCTTTATCTGATACTTTTGTAACAATTCCATTTGTGAACTCCAATGCTCTTATACCTTTTAAAATATTTCCTGGCTTTCCAATTTGGATTGCAGTTGCATGTGTATTAGGTTTTATTTTTTTTTGTTTTAAATATAAGTAGTATTTTTTTATTAGTTCTATATTTGGTTTTCCATTGTTCCATCTAAGTTTTACATCATCAAACTTTCCATTATACAGATCATATAATGTTTTTGCTCCATTGGCATTTATTACAGCTATTCTTGGGATCTTTTTTATCCAACCCCACTTATATAATTCCATTAAACTTTTTCCACAACTTGATATATTTCCTAATGCACCACCAGGATATACTATCCAATCAGGTGTATTCCAATCAAAATATTCTAATACTCTATACATAATTGTTTTTTGCCCTTCTATTCTAAATGGATTAATAGAATTAACTGTATACAAATTAAATTTTTTTGCATCTATAAATGATTTAGAAAATGCATCATCAAAGTTTCCATTGATTTTAATTATATGTGCACCAAACTGGTATGCTTGACTTAATTTACCTGGTGCGATATATTTATCTGGAATATATACATAACAACTCATGTTTTCATTAGCGGTATACATACCAGCAGATGCTGATGTGTTTCCTGTTGATGCACATATTATTTTTTTTGCATTAATTAGTTTTGCATGGGTTATTGCAGCTGACATCCCATTATCTTTAAATGATCCACTTGGGTTATATCCCTCTGGTTGTAAAAAAAGATTAATATTTTTTAAGCCTACAAAACTAGCTACTTTTGACATGTGATATGGTTTTGATTGTTTTCCTTCAATCCCATCAAGTGAAACTAAATGTTTAGAGCATTCATGTATATCATTAGTATTTATTTGACAAAAATTTAGTAACTCTCTGAATCTCCATACTCCGCTTTCATCAAATATATTACGGTGTGAATTGTATCTTTCATAAAACAAATCCTTTAATTTATTTGATGGTGTATTGTCATATTGTACATCTAAGTAATGTTTTTTTTTACAAGTAACATCTGTTGTGCATATATTATACTTTAAATAACACCGTGGATCTATACACCTAAGATATGTCTTACCAAGCAACATATATAATATAACACAATACCTTAAATCAATTATTATTCTTATATATAATAATTTCTTGTATTTTAATATTTAATAGTAAGTTACATATATTTTATTTATACTATTATTATGAATTAATATTAAAAGTTAAAATTAAATAAATATAATATTTGTGGTCATGTAGACAACAAATTTTTTTATGTGTCAAATACATTTCAAATTTTTATAGTTACTATTTACATAACATTATTTTTGTGCACCTGATCTTACATGAAAATTATTACAACAAATACATTCACTACCAATACATTCATCCTCAGTAATATGAGAACAAATACCGCATTCACAACCTCTTTTCATATAAATTTTTTGCATGTTATATATTTATTATGGTTAATTATATTTTATATTTGATTTTCTTTTTTTTATTCTGCCTCTGGTTTTTAATTTATTTAGTTCAGTTGTTTTTGTGTCTGTAATTAGTATTATTTTTTGAATAACTCCATCTAAATCACTATCAGATGCATGTGGTTCTACTGTTTCTGCTATTCTATTAATAGTGTTTGAAATTTCAGAGCTTACCTGATCAAAGCTTTCAGAATCTTCATAAGATACATTATATAATGATTTTAAATTATTCACGTGTTGAATTATTTGTTCCGTTATAATAACTCTAAAATTTTTTCCATTCACAGTAATATTTTTTGTAATCATATCGTACGTTAAATACTAATGTTTATAGGTTTTATTACAGTATAATATTTTAAAATGTTATATAATCAAGTGCAGCTGCATCGCTTATCAATGTAGTATGTCGTGAGTTTACAACATAACCATTTTTTATGTCAGTAGATGGTACCCATCTATTTGTAGATGTATAATGTCTTTTTGTTATTAATTCATTTTCAATTAATTCTATATCAAATTCACCTTCTTCTAGTTCTTGTGTATCTAGATGTTTTATTGTAATCAAAATTTTATTTATTTTTACTCTATTTCCAAATTTCCATTGCAATGGAGGTAATTCGTCAGAAATCTCAAGTACTTTTATTTTCATTTCTTTTTTTCCAAAAATATCATGACTAATGAGTAATCTGTCATCTATAAATTCTTCAAAATCCATGCAATCTCGTCACATTAATATTAAATAAATATTTATTTAGAACGGCATCTTAAATTCAGAAAATCCTAGTTTAGATTTTATATTGTTAATTAATGAATAGGTTTGCCCATCATATGTGCATGTACAATTTCTAATATTATCTTCACTGCAAATTTTATAGTATTCTTTTAGTTTTCTTCCATGATATTTACCAGCTTTTATTCTTTTTTTTGATGAAAACTTGAATGCTAAAATAACCGCATGATTTTTGTATAACTCAAAATTATGAATCCAATCAAAACATTTATTTATTTGATCTATGGGTACATGTAACGTTGTTCCAGTACCTGATTTTGCTTCTATTACATATAACATTTTTTTTGTATTGTTTATTGCAATTACATCTGGAAGTGAAATGCTGGGTGACCCTAATCTGAATGATTTCCATTCTATTAATGAATTAAACCTTTTCACAAGTCTATCTTCCCACACATATCCCCTTTGTCTACGTATCCTTGATACTCGTACATTATTATCATTTTTTAATTTTTTCATTATTATTGTAATTGATTATTTCTTAGTATAGTGTATTTGGTAATTATGTAATAATTGTGATAAACCTAATATCATATAAAATATTAAAATATCATATGAAAAAAGATGATTTTATATGTATATATTGTGGAAAAGAATTTGGAAATGATCCGATAGTACTTGCTATACATATCAAGAATAAACATGAAAAAACATAGCTGTTCAAAATATATTTCTATATTAAATTAAATACGTAATCATATTTATTGTTAGTCTGTTGACAAGTTTTTAGCTTGATTACCATCCCAATCTCAGGTTTTTTTAAATTGGTTTTTACTGTACCTATAATTCTAATTTTATTTTCAAATTCACCAATACAAAAAATAATATTATCTCTTTTAGAAAATTCTACTATTTTACCATATCTACTTACTAAATAATTTGCTTTATCAAAACAATAGATACAGGATTTACTATAAGTTAAAAATATTTTTTTACAGTTTATACATTTGCATATTGGTTTATTATTATAATGTAATATCATATATTCAATACTAATACAGTAGATGATGTTGCAGCAGCTGACATGTTATGAACTAATCCTAATCTCGCATTTTTAATTTGTCTTTTTTTAGCAAGATTTTGTAGTTGTTGTGTTATTTCTATTGTTTGTGATATTCCTGTTGCGCCAATAGAATGACCTGAACCAATAAGACCGCCACGAGGATTAATTTTTTTATTATTAGTATTAAATAGCTCATTAGAAAAACTAACACCATTACCTTTCTTGGTAAATCCTAAATCTTCAATAGCCATAACCTCACATATTGTAAATGCATCATGAATTTCAGCTACATCAATATCTTTAGGCTTCATCTTACACATGGTAAACGCATTTTTAGCAGCAATTTTAGTTGATTCAATACTTGTAAGATTATTATTTTTTGTAAATTCTGATGAAATAGTTTTTTGACCTATACCTTTAATCCATACTGGGTTTTTAGAAAATTTTTTTGCAAAATTTTCAGATACTAAAAGTATCGCAGATCCACCAGTACAAATTCTAGAGCAATCCAAAACTCTTAAATCATCAGTTAGTTTCTTTGAGTTAATTATTTCATTTATTGTATATGCCTTTTTGGAATATGCATATGGATTGTCTTGTGCATACAAGTGGTTTTTCATAGAAATTAATGCCAGATCATCTTGAGTGATTTTATATTTTCGTTTATATGATTTAGTAAATAATGATGCCCAAAAAATAGGATGCGTATATATTCCACGTGATTTATCATATTCAAAAACTTTTCCTTGTGTATCATATCTATCTGCACCAACAACAAGTATTGCATTTGCTAAGCCAGCTGAAATATATGCAAATGCTGAAACTATTGCATTTGTACCAGAACTGCATAGATTCTCAATAGTGCATGAAATCTTAGGTTTAATTTTAAGTAAATCTGATATAATTGCTGATAAATACTTTGTATTGGAAGTAGATGACACTAATATTCCATCTATATGTTTCGTACTCATATTTGTTTTAATAATTACTTTTTTTGCAGCATGACACAAAATAGTTTCAACTGGAATATCATCTTGTGAGAATTTTATACATCCATAGTCTATTATAGCTACTTTATTCATTGTATAATCATATACTAGAAAATGTATCCACAAGTAGGTTAAATGATCTATAAATATTATTTTCTGTTGGATTGAATTGAATGATTGGATTATTTATTCCAACTCTCTGAAATTTTCTTAACATTTTTATACAATCTTCTGGTGTTCCATAAATAGTAATTTTATCTAACATTTGTTTAGTTACTGATTTATAATTTAATCTGAGACCTGATTTTAAAAATTCATTAAATATTTCATCAATCTCATTTTTAAATCCATGTTGCACCAAAAATTTACGGTATATATCACCAACAGATATATAAAATGCTAGTGTTTTTTTTGCACATAATATAGCATCATCAATATCGTTAGACATGCATGTTATTATTTGACATGTGATGTCTAATGCTTTTTTACTTTTGATGCTTTTTATAGTACTACGCAGATTGTCTATAGGTCTTATATATAATATTATTCCATCAGCAATCTCATGTGCAATTTTTATCATTTTATCATTAACTGCTGCTAAGTATATTGGGATTTCTTTTCTAATTGGTTTTACTAACAATGTAAAATTTTTTAATTTAAATATTTTCCCATTGTATTTTATTTTTTCACCACGTACGATTAATCTTATTATTTCAACATATTCTTTTATACGTAACAATTGATTTGTGAACTCATATCCATGAAGATTTTCTATAATTTGTTTGCTACTTACACCTAATCCTAAAATAAATCTACCATTTGAAATTGTATCTACAGTGATAGCACCCATAGCTATGGTTGCTGGACTTCTAGAATACACATTAATTATGGATGATCCTATTTTTGTATTGTCTATAATACTTGATACTGTACTTAATAATGAAAAATTTTCCATACCCCATGTTTCTGGTATCCAAATAGCATATGGCTTATTTTTAGAAAGAATTTTAGTACAACCTAATATTTGTTTTATTGATAATATGGACCCTAAACTGTATGATATCTTCATTTTAACTAATTACAACGAGTTAATAAATATTAAATTTTGTAAATTATGAAATATCAAGTATATTACTTTTTATTTCATTACTACATTCTTCTATATCTTTATAAGTATCTATAGAATACCAGAATACATTCTGATATTTTATTGCAGTAATTTGTTTTTTTTTTGAATATTTAGGAAAGACTGTTCTTTCAATATCACCATTTTTTGGTAAATTTTTGATTAATTCTTTAGATATATAATAAATACCTGCGTTCATCCATTTATCTTTAATCTCCTTTTTTTCATTAAAACCAATAATTTGGCTTCCAATTATTTCAATTATACCATACCTGGTCTTTAATGGTATTGCAGCTATACTATTAACTTGTATAGTTAAAAGTGAGACGTCAATATTGGTTATTATGTCACCATTAATAACTAAATATGTTTTTTCATTACAATTCATTACAGCCTTTCTGATTGCACCGCCAGTTCCTAATGGCTTTTTTTCTATAGAAAATGTAATTTCTACACCAAAATTATTCTTTTCATTGATATAATTTTCAATTTGTTTGGATAGGTATCCAGTGCAAATAATATATTCTTTTATTCCAAATTTTTTTAAATATTTTATTTGTAATTCAATTATTGGTATGTTATTTAGTGGAATAAGTGATTTTGGAACATAGTTTGTTATAGATTTCAGTCTTTTACCTCTTCCTCCAGCTAAAATAATTGTTTTCATTGAATAAGATACTTAATATGTAATACTAAAAATAACTTTTTATAAAATCTTGTATATCATCATCAAAATAGTATCCAAACATTATTAATATACCACTCCACATACATGAGCCTATAAATGTATATATAAAAAACAACATCTTGTTCATCTTAAGTATTCCAGCTGAAATTGATACCGCTTCTCTTAGTATAGGTATAAACCTACACACTAGTACTATTATCACACCTTTTTTCTCAAACCAATTTTCAATTAATTCAAGCTTTTTGTTTGAAATTTTAGCATATCTCATATATTTTAGTGTCATTGTTCTTCCAAATTTTAATGCAAATATGTATAATAACATTGATCCAACTGTTGAGCCACTACCACTTATTATTCCTAATATTATAATATCTGTGAAAACAAGTTCATTTAGAGATGCTATATGTCCAATAATTGGAAATATAACTAATGTTGGAATTGGTGGAAATATAACTTCTAAAATTGCTGTAATAAATGTACCTACATAGAGTTGTTGTGAAATTATAGAAATTAATAAATTAATAATTGATTCTATATCCAGCAAATTTAATCTACTTTATACTATAGACATACCCATTCAATGGTTTTTATAATTTTTCATGATCTATTTCTTTATTTTATTTATTCCCAGCACTATGATTAATGCACCTATACCGATCAAAAATATAGATTCTATATATGTCCTAAATTCAACAATTTTTTCTGTGTTATTGGGAAATATGACTACAATACCACCTAATATTATCAAAGAACCATTAATTAAAAATAAAATTCCCAGATTTCTAGTAACAATATTTTTTGTAATTAAAAATGAGAATAAAGGCAGTATTATCGATGGAATTCCAAATACAATCCCTCTGATCATATGATCAAATGGCAAAAAACTTGCATTTAGTGTATAATTAACTAATACATCAATACCATAAATCACTAACATGAAAATAGAAATACATGTAATTAAAATAGCAATACGTTGTTTCATGTATTATTTAATTATGTCATATTTAATAAACATAATTTTTGTAATAAATAAAAATATACTAAATTATACTATGTAACTATTTGTATGGTTTGACTAACTTTAAATGTTTTATAAAATCAGCTTTTCGTAAAAGATAATTAATATTATTTGTATTCATAGTATCAACTATATTGATATGCCCTAATTTACGTAGTGGTTTTGATTCTGTCTTATTATACATCTTTATAAACAAGTCATGATCCATATTACCAAATTCTGGTGATTTAAATTCTCCATAAAAGTTTTTTGGACCAAGTATATTATACATAATGGTATTATGCAATAATTTTGTACTGCCTAATTTTAATCCCAATATAGCTCTCATATGTTGTTCAAATTGTGATGTTACACATGATTGTAAAGTGTGGTGACCAGAATTATGAACTCTTGGAGCTATTTCATTTATTAATACATCATCATTTTTTGTTAAAAACATCTCAATGCAAAATACACCAGCACCAGTTAAGTTATTTAGTACATTTTTAGCAATTTCTTTTATTTTTTGTGTAACATATATTGATATCCGTGCTGGTACAATTGACATTATCAAAATATTTTCTTCATGGATATTTTCTGTTATAGGGTACATCATAATAGAATTATCAACTCCTCTGGCAACAATTACTGAAATCTCCATTTTAAAATCTACAAATTTTTCTATAAAAAAATCATCACTGTTAAAAAATTTATGTGCATTACTTATCTCACTAGACAATTTTATTAATATATTACCACGTCCATCGTATGCATCAGTACGTTTTTTAATTATTACTGGTAGGCCTATATCACTTATTTTTTTTTTAAATTTATAACAGAGTCAACTTTTGCAAATTCTGATACTGGTAAATTATTTTGATTCAAAAATACTTTTTGAGTGAATTTATCTTGAATAATTTTCAGTGTGTCTGGAGATGGATTTATTTTTATTTTATTTCTAAGTTTATTTAATGCAACAGTATTTCCTGATTCTATTTCATATGTAATAATGTCTGACTCCATAGCTAATTTTTGTATAGCTTGTTCATTTTTATAATCTGCAATGATCTGTTTTGCACCAACTTTAAAAGCAGGGCAATTTTTATTCGGATCTAGAACAGTAATTTTAGAAATGTATTTTGATAATTTTTTTGTAGATTCTATAAGCATCATACCCAATTGACCACCACCTATTATCCCAATACTCTTCTTACTATACAATTCTCTTAAATTATGCATTTTACTAGTACACTTGACAACATATTTCAATAATAATGTTTGTTTGTATAAATATAGAGTTATAATACTTAATATAATTATTAAACCTATTGACAATAAATAAAAGACCTATTGTTGGCATAATAATGGGTTCAGTTAGTGATAGTAGAATTATGAATGATGCAGCAAAGATTTTAGATGAATTTAATATATATCATGACGATCAGATAATTTCAGCTCATAGAACACCAAATAGATTAAAACAATACACAAAACATGCTGAAATAAAAAATTTTAAAATAATAATTGCTGGAGCTGGTGGTGCTGCACATCTACCTGGGATGATTTCGTCATTTACATTGATTCCAGTGATAGGTATCCCGATATTAGTTTACAACGATATTCAAAACAAGAAATTTAATGTAAATACATCAGCATTTAATGGTTTAGATTCACTCTTATCAATATCTGAAATGCCTCGAGGTAGTGCAATTGCTACTGTTGGAATAAATAAAGCTGGTAACGCTGCACTATACGCTATAAAAATACTTGCTAATGAATTTCCTAATTTAAAAAGTAGATTATCTGAATACAAAAAGAAACAATATGATGATGTATTACAAGAGTCAAAAAAAATTGAAAAAAATGGTATTACTAATTTTTTAAAAATGCATGATTAATTATATTAATTTAAATTCAATACGCTTCTTTTTTAGATGACTTAACAATTTTTTTGCATGATAATTATTTTCAGTTTCTAAGCTTAGTACTACACCTGCATATCCCACATTTATATGCGTACTTAACCTATCATGTTGAACCTCTACAATATTAACATTCAATGCTGCAATCTCTTCTACTAATATTTTTAGTGTACCAGGTTTATCTTGTAATAGTACAAATATTTTTATTAGTCTTCCCATATCTGAAAGACCTTTTGCAACTATTTGACCTAATAAATACATGTCTATATTACCACCACATAAAACTGCAACAATATTTCTAGATTTAGGTTTTTTATCTAACAGATATGCTAAACTAGCTGCACCAGCAGGTTCAACAACCATTTTTGTCCTTTCCATTAATAAAAACATGGCCTTAATTATCTGTGAATCATCAACTAGAACTATATCATCTATCAGTTTTTTGATAATACCGTATGTTATTTTTCCAGGCCTTCTTACTGAAATTCCGTCAGCAATAGTTCGCTTACCAATAACTGACTCAAGTTTTCCATGTTCTAATGAATATTTCATAGCTGGATATGACTTCGACTGTACACCAATGATTTTAACGTGAGGATTTTTAGTTTTTACTGCAAGTAATATTCCAGATGCTAAGCCTCCACCACCAATAGGAACATATATCTCATCAACATTAGATAAATCATCTAAAATTTCTAATCCAATGACTCCTTGTGCAGCAATGACATATGGATCATCAAATGCATGAATAATCTTTGCATTAGTTTTTAACGACATTTTTTTTGCCATTAAAAAAGTTTCGTCATAGTTTTTTCCATATAAAATCACATTAGCACCATATTTTCTTGTTGCTACAACTTTTGCTGGTGAAGCATTTTTTGGCATAATAATTGTACATGGAATTTTTTCCATCGATGATGCAAAAGCAACACCTTGAGCATGATTTCCAGCAGATGCTGCAATAACACCGTATTTTTTTTCTTGTCTTGTCAGTGATTTTATTTTAAAATATGCACCACGTATCTTGAATGAACCAGTTTTCTGTTGAAATTCTAATTTTAAATAAATTCTAGAACCAATCATATTACTAAATGTAGAAGAATAAACTAACGGTGTCTTCCTAATTTGTGTACCTTGTGAAGACCTAGCATATATAATATCATCAAAAGTAGGTTCACGTATATCTCTTGATAACATATTATATATTACTCATCATAATTTCAATAAATTTATCAAGTTTTCTTACTAGTTTATTTTTAATTTTAAGTGGCATTTTCTTTAGATTAATTATTTTATTTGTTACATGATTTAAATAAAATTCACATGAACAACCTTCTTCTCCGGCAATGAGATTTAAGTTGTTTATTAATGTTGATGTAGTAGTATATACTTCTATTAATAATTTATCTAAGTTCTTTAATAGTTCTTTTTCTTTATTAATTAATATATTATTGGTATTTTGTTTATTTACTACATCATTATAAATCTCATTTGATAATTTTGGATTATTAAAAAATATTTCAAAAAGTTTTTCATTTGTTAAACTATTATAACCAAGTTTATTAAGTTTATTTAAAGTAATTTCATTTCCTTTTTTTGAAAATTCATTTTTAGCTAAATCTGATTTAGTAGTTAGTATATTCAATGAATTTTGATATTTAGATACGTCATTACATGGTTTATAGTATAATAATACATGATATTGTAGAGAAAAATTTCCTAATAATACATAATTATTTTCAGTTATTTGTATTTTTAAAAAAATTCTTCTAACATCATTATCATTTGTCATAAATACATCATCAACAATAAATTCATCTAGTTCATTTTTAAATTTTAAAAAAAATTTATATGTTAATTGTGGATCAAATGTTTTTAGGTTATTAATGGTATTATCAGATAGCATTACTTTTTTAAATGATGCTTTAGTTAATTCAATTATTTTTTTAAGAAATAATCTTTGAATGTTATTATAACGGCTATTAATACATGATATAAATTTATCATCATTTTTTATTCCTAATTGCATTAAACTTACCTCACTATGATTATACATACTTTCATAAATTAATTTCTAATACTTTATACATAAAATAAATATTATATATTACATATACCCACACCTAATATATTTAATTTATATGGTTAAACAAGAAAATAGAAATAAATAACGTTATGACAAAAAAAATGTTTACTAAAAAAACATATTTAGATATATCAATAACTGGAACACAAAAAAGAATTTGGGCTGCATTAAAAAAAAGATATAGATATGATACTAAAATATTTGAAAGATCAGAGAAATTTCTTCGTAATAATGCATTTTCTCGTGTAGATATGGTAATTTTATATATTGATTTAGTTGGATCTACTAAAATGACATTAGAATTACCAAAAGATAAACTAGCAATAATAATAAGCTCATTTACACAAGAAATGGCATTAATTATAATGCAATATAATGGATATGTATTAAAATTTATTGGTGATGCAGTTATTGGTTATTTTATAACTAAAAATAAGTTATCAGTAGTAGATGATACTATAAAGTGTGCTAATTTCATGATAAATGTAATTAATGATGGTATAAACCAAATACTTAATCAATATGACTATCCTGACTTGATGGTAAAAATAGGAATTGATTTTGGGCAAAACATAATTGTTAGATATGGTACAAATAAAAAAAAATCACATGTAGATTTATTAGGTCCGTCCATGAATATCGCATCAAAAATACAAAATTTAGCAGAACCTAACCAAATATTCATTGGTGAAGACGTTTATACTATATTACAATCAAAAACAAAAGAAAAATTTGAATTAGTAAACTTTAAAAATAACTGGAATTATTATTCAAAAAAAACTGGTAATATTTACTTAGTTTATAAATGTACTGTACACTAACAAATAAACCACGTGTCTAATAAATAATAATATTATAAAACTACTTTAGCGTTATATATCACTCAATTTTAGTATTTTTATTATTTAATTGTTTTTTTAATTCTATGTTTTCTTTTTGTAGCTCATCAATTTTTATTTTTAGATTGATGGTTGAACAAAAACTAGAAAATACTGGATGATTAGACATTACATTCCGAGATTGCATAAATTGATACAGCATAAGTTTTTTGTAAGAGTTATGAAATTCGCTAGATTTTGCATTTAATTCACTTCTTGATACATCATTACTATTATGGACAGATTTATTTACATTATTCATTAACCACATTAAATCATGGGAGTATATTAGATCTGATGGATCTAGTAATTGCAATGATAATTTTTCTATCATAGTAACAAAATTATTATTAGAATAATTAAATTGTGGATTATATGCCAACTGATATAGTAGGTTCATATTAGAATATAAATCATAAGGATCAATAATTGATGTATACATTTGGTATAGTAATACAGATATTATTGTGGTGTAAACCCCATGTAACCTGTAGTCTGTTGTTCTTTATCAACAAAGTTAGGCTCAAACAGTGATATTATATAATTATCTGGATCTAAAACAAGTGCATATTTACCGGCTTCCTTTTGAATAATATCTCTATATATCTTTACATTATTACCCTTCAGTTCTTCTAGTGCTGATTTAATATCACCAACTATGAACCCAATTGTAATGCCATTATCAATAGACATCTCAGTACTAGACACAAGTACTGTTGGATGTAAACTTAGCAAAGTACCATGAGAACCTAAATCCACCCATGTATCCCTATTTTGTTTTATTGGAAGCCCTATGATCTTATTGTAGAATTCAATAGATCTATTTAAATCTTTTACAGCCAATATCACATTACCAACACGTTTTACATTCATTTTAATAGTAGCTTTTTTTACTCTCATTAAATCTTTTCTTCTTCAATACTAAGGACAGTTCTAATTAATTCTATATTCGTGTATTCTATCTTATATTAATTTTTACTATTTATTAATATCTATTAACCACAAATTTAGTTGCCAAATAAAGTAAATTGGATTATTGTACAACGTTACAAAGTTAATATTTATACAATTATTGGCATGCATCTAATTGAACCATTATTTTTTATTTATAAGCTTATTTTCAGTCGTACTATACGGTAATTAATAATTAGTTAACTAATATATTATATAACTACCATTGATACTGATAACCTTGTCAACACCGCTTCTTATAAATATGTACTTTGTGTAAAACATATTTAATTTAATATTGAAAATAATACAAAAAATAGAAAGAAATTAATCTGATGAGTCTTGTGATCTAGACTCTTCAAGGTAGGCTTTTCTTTCTTCACGTTCTGCTTCTTTATCAATTTTCAGATTATCATCTATAACTACTAGCCCAGAATCGTTAAATGTATTCACATTATCACTTACGTCGTTATTACTACCCTTCTTAGTTTTTTTCTTTTTTAATTTTTTGTTTTTTGATTTTTTTATCATTTATGATCGAAAAAAAAGGACATAATGTATTAAAACATTACTATAGTATCACTAGTTAATTATTAATAATATTACAATTTTTTGCCACGGACGTGACTTGAACACGTGACAGCTCGGTCTTCAGCCGAGTGCTCTCCCAGGCTGAGCTACCGTGGCATACAAAAATTTCTAGTTTACATGAAATTAAAGTTTAGCTGATCTCCAGATAATATCATCAATGTTATTTCTTTTGTTTATTACTCTTGCTAGAACAAAAAGCAGATCAGATAAACGATTAAGGTATTTTTTTGCATAGCAGTTAACATATTCCTCCTGAGACAATTCAATTACACTTGTTTCAGATCGTCTTATTATGGTCCGAGTTAAATGTATAAACGATGACACAGTGTCACCACCAGGTAATATAAAATTAACAAGTTTTGGAAGTTGTTTTTCATATTTATCTATTTCTAGTTCAAGCTGTCTTATCATTCTATTATTTATGTTATTAGCTGTTTTTTTATTGGGATCAGATAGATCTGTACCTAAAACAAAAAGTTCATTCTGTATTTTTATTAATAGATTTCGTATATCATCATCTATTTTATTTGATAAAACTATACCTAGTGTAGAATTAGCTTCATCTATGATTCCATATGATTTAATGCGTTTACTGGATTTTAAAACATGTTGTCCATCTTTAATTCTAGTACTTCCATCATCACCAGTTTTGGTATATATTTTCATAGATATACAGATAATCTAATTATGCTATATATTATACGAATTATTTAATTACTCAGTTTTGGTTATATTTGGTAATGAAACCTAGTTACCTGTACTGTAATTCAGAATTTAAAGACAATATTAAATTATTAAAGCATATAGATAAAATATATATGGTAACAACTGTCTATTGAAAGGAGATGTAAGAAAATTTTAGATACAATTATAGAATTTTTTAAAATTGTAATAAATTTAAAAACAGTACAAAGACGAGGGTGGGGTATTAAATTAGGTTTGTTAAGATCAGAGTCTGTTGCAGATCATTGCTATTCAATGTCAGTCATGGCCATGGTACTATCTGATTTTCAAAATCTAAACACAACAAAAATATTAAAAATGTCGTTGTTGCATGATTTATCAGAATCAATAATAGGCGACCATATTCTTGGTGATATAACTAACAAAAAAAAACTAGAAAACATCACAATGAAAAAAATTATTAAAAAATTACCTGGTAATACTAAAAATGAATATTTAAGCTTATGGTTAGAATATCAAACTAATAAAACAAATGAAGCTATACTTCTTCATGAAATTGATAAATTTGAAATGGCGTTTCAAGCAAAAATTTATTCAACCAATATAAAAAATGTAAAACAATTTTATAATACATCCAAATCTATAATTAAAAATAAACAATTAAAGATGTTATTTACTAAATTAATTAGTGAACAAAAATTATGAAACATGATAGTAAAGATGAATTGATAAATACACAAAATATAGTTATTGGAATATTATTTGAAATAATAAAAATATTTCAAAATAATAATGATTTAGATGAAAAATATTTTGAAATGTTAAAAAAAAATAGTATAGATCAAAATAAATTAACTGAAATCTTAAAAAAAAGAAATGAAAATGGAAAATATATTATGAAGTTATTAGATAAATTATAAATTTAAAATAAAATATGATCATTACAAATACTTAGTTGATGTGATATAATAGTTTTATATATTTTAATAAATTATTGTAGTTGTATAAATATGCAATATTTTACTGCATTAAAAATTGGACAAAAAAGAGTTAAAGAATCTAGAGAATATCTTAATAAGATAACAAATGGTAAAGCTATGCCAGCATTAGCACTTCGTAATAAGTTAAATACATGGGAACCGGTAGGTGAAAAAAATTTTTATTCTGTTGTAAATGAATCGTCTGGATATGTTTTATCTACTGGTGGATGTATTATTACAATATGTGATAAAAATGGAATTTCAAAGACACTTATACAAGGCGTAACCAGAGAACAGAAAGATTATTTGATAAAAATATTTAATAACGATAATATTCCTGAATTCACTGGTAAGGTTCAACTTCCGGTCTAGTTATTATGATCTACAGATAAATTAACATAAATTACTAAATAGTCACATGAATAAGTTTTCACATGAAATAGTATTATCTGGACATTTAATAGATTCACTAATCTTAACAAAGATCTTTTCAGGGATAATGGATTTAGATGGAGAATTCAAAATTATTGAAATAACAATTGGTAGAAAAAAATGTGATAAGAGCTATGTAAAACTATTAGTAACTGGTAAAAATCAAAATCAGCTTGACAAGATACTGGATTTAACACATAAACTTGGTGCTATGGACATAATACAAAATGAAGTTAAGTTAGAACCTGCACCTAAAGATATGCTAATGCCAGATAATTTTTATAGTACTACGAATAACACAACAAAAGTTTTTCACCAAGGTAAATGGTTAAATGTAAATAATATGATGATGGATAAATGCATAATTATTAAACATAATAAAGCATTTTGTGTTCCTATTCGTGATATAAAAAAGTATGATAACATTGTTATTGGGAACAATGGAATAAATATTATTCCAATAGTAAGACCACGAAAAAAAAATACATTTCAATTTATGGGAAGCAATAATTCTAGTGAAAGACCAACAAATTATATGGCAAAAAAAGTAGCTGAGGATATTTTTAAGATTAAAAAATCAAATGGAAAAATTGTTCTTGTTGGTGGACCTGCAATAATACATACTGGTGCTGGAGAATCTATTTCTAGCTTAATTAAATTAGGATGTATTGATGTAATATTAGCTGGTAATGCATTAGCTGTACATGATATAGAGCATTCACTTCTTGGAACATCACTTGGAATGAATATACATAATGGAACGTTAGCATTACATGGAAATAGAAATCATATGTACGCAATAAATTCAGTTTTTAAGGCTGGTTCAATTAAAAACTTGGTAAAATTAAAAAAATTAAAAAAAGGAGTAATGTTTGAATGCGTAAAAAAGAATATACCATTTGTTTTGGCTGGATCTATAAGAGATGATGGACCGTTACCAGATGTAATATTAGATGTTGTAACTGCACAGAAAAAATACAAAAACCATTTAAAAAACGCAAAATTAGTAATAATGGCATCAACTATGTTACACTCTATTGCTACTGGAAATATGTTGCCAGCTAATGTTAAGATAATAATAATTGACATAAACCAATCTACTGTTACTAAGGTAGCTGATAGAGGTACTTGGCAAGCATTAGGAATTGTATCTGATGTTGGTATATTTTTACCATTAGTTACTAATGAAATAAAAAAATTAATGAAAATAAATAAATGATAGATTATTGCATAAATTACAATATTTACATTAATTTATTTTTCAATATTTCAAGTATCTTATTTGGTTCAACATTTCCATTTGTTTTTTT
This sequence comes from Nitrosopumilaceae archaeon, assembly GCA_965218725.1. Taxonomy (GTDB): domain Archaea; phylum Thermoproteota; class Nitrososphaeria; order Nitrososphaerales; family Nitrosopumilaceae; genus WTHC01. The sequence continues at coordinate 241,093 of CBDCLO010000002.1, read as the reverse complement.
CATTACCTTACCAATTATATAATTTATAATATTTGGATTTTTTTTGATTTGTTCTATTAATTTTTTTTCAGAGTCTATAGTGGTATTTATTATATGTAATAATTTATCGTTATCAAAACTATTATTTAGTGAAGATTTAGATAAAATATCATCCAATGATTCACCAGTTTTTATAATACGTAATAACAATGACTTGACTGAATTAAGAATGAGTTTATTTTTATCAATGCTATTTGTCAATTTAGTTAAATGTTGTGGCGTTAATTTAGATTTTAAACGTTTTTCTTTTGTATTTAAATATCTTATTAGATAAGTTGTAATAATATTAGCTAGATATTTGGCATTTTTTTCATTGCAAGACTGTTCAAATAATTCAGTGTAATATCTATCAGATAAAATCGTGTCTATTACTTGATCAGATATACCATATTTTAAATATTTTAATTTTTTTATTATGATATTTTCAGGCATATTTTTTTTTAATTTGTATATTATGTCATTATCTATGATTATTACTGGAATATCGCATTCAATAAAATATCGATAATCTTTTTCTTCTTCTTTTGTCCTTGCTGATATTGTAATTTTTCTTTTATTATCCCAATGTCTTGTTTCTTGTTTAATCTGAATATGCCTATTAATAAAACTTTGTTGTCTAGTAACTTCAAATTTAACTGCTTTTTCTAAACTATGAATTGAATTAATATTTTTAAGTTCTGTTTTTTTATTATTATCTATTGATATATTTACATCCATTCTTATAGAACCGCTTAGATCTGGATCTAAAATATCTAAATGTACCAATAAATCAAATAACTTATTTAAAAATTCTTTTATATCTCTGTTGTTTCTAAAATCAGGTTTTGTAACTATTTCTATAAGCGATACTCCAGAACGATTATAATCTATCAATGTTAATTGGGATTTATCAGTTATTCTTTTATATGATATCTTACCTGGATCCTCTTCTAATTGAATTCGTTCTATTCTAATATCTTTATTATTAATTTTTATTTTTCCATTATTTCCAATACACGTATCATCTTCCATGTTTATTTGTGTTATCTGAAAATTTTTTGGTAAATCTGGATAAAAATAGTTTTTTCTATAAAACGCAATTTTTTTGGGTATAGTACAATTTAATGCTAATGCTACAATTATTGATTTTTTTATTGCACTTTTGTTTAGTTTTGGTAGTGTACCTGGAAGACCAATACAGATTGGGCATATATTTGCATTAGGCTTAAATTCTCTATAATCATTTTTACATGAACAAAATAGTTTACTTTTCAAACTCGTTAATTGACAATGAATTTCTAATCCTATTTTTATCATTTTATTATTGGTTTATAATGCATTGAGTTATTTTTTTCAAGTATATATGCAAATTGTAAAAGTAATTTTTCATTCATGGATTGTGTAATTAATTGTATTCCTATTGGAAGTCCATCAACTATATCAAATGGTACTGAAATTGCTGGTTTACCAGTAAGATTTGCTGCTACTGTATTCAAATCAATTAAAAACATAGACAATGGATCATCTATTTTTTCATCAAATTTAAATGGTGAAATAGGAACTGTAGGAGATAATAATGCATCAAATTTTTTTAATATGTTATCCATTTCTAATGTCAATTTACTTTTTATTTTAAGTGCTTTAAAAAAATATTTTCCGGTATACCCTACTGACGGAATAAATCCACCTATTATCATTCTTCTTATAACTTCAGGTCCAAAATTTTTTCTAATTTTAGATATGTATGTACTAAAACCATAATCTTTTATATCAAACTCAATTCCTCCATATTTTATATTATCAAACCTAGATAAATTGCTACCAGCTTCAGTTGTGGCAATGATATAATATGCTGCAACTGAGTATGGTATTGTATCAAGTGAGATCATTTCACATTTTACACCAAACTCTTCAAATTTTGTAATTGCTTTATATGTTGCTGATAATACTTTCTTGTCTGTAACATTTCTAATCATTTCAGAAATTATACCAATTTTTTTGTTTTTTAGATCACTATCAATATTATTAAGATAGTTTACATTTTTATTATTATATGTTGTATTGTCATTTGAATCAAATCCGGATATTATATTCAATAAAAATGCTGCATCTTCTACAGTTCTTGTAATTGGACCAATTTGCTCCATACTGTTAGAATATGAAATTAAACCAAAACGACTTACAAGACCATATGTTGGTTTTAGACCTACTACAGAACAAAAGCTTGCAGGATTTCTTATGGAACCACCTGTATCTGAACCAAGTGAACCAAAACATTCAAATGCACTAACTGATACAGCACTTCCTCCTGATGAGCCACCTGGAACATAATCAGTATTCCATGGATTTTTACTAGGTCCATATGCACTAAATTCTGTTGTAAAACCCATTGCAAATTCATCCATATTTGTTTTACCTATAAATATAGCATCTTCGGTTTTCAGTTTTGATATAACTGTTGCATCATATGGTGCTACAAAATCATTTAATAGTTTTGATCCGCATGTAGTTTTTATATTTTTAATGCAGATGTTATCCTTTATTGAAATTGGTAATCCCATACACATACCAACTTTTTCATGTAACTTTATTTTTTTATCTATAGATTTAGCCTGCTCAATTGCATTTTCATTTATAGAAATATATGCATGTAGTTTATTATCAAATTTTTTAATTTGTTCTAGTATATCAGATATGACTTCTACTACTGATGTATCACCATTACGTATACTATTAATACATTGTATGGCATCAAATTCTATATTCAAATTATTTCAATTTTGGTGAACGGATAAAATTACTGTCATAATGTTTTAGATGATCTATTAGTTTTTCATTGTATTGTATGTATTTATCATCACGTAAATTCTCCAACGACATCTCAATAAATTTCATGTTTATCAAGTCAACATTTATGTTGTCAATAATCTTGAAGTATGCTAAAATTTGTTCAATATCATTAACATATTCATCATAATCAGTTATTTCTATCTTCATCAATCTTGCTATTTGTTCTATTTCATTTTTTATAGTCATTATTATCTATGGTATTAATCTATCAACATCACGTGGATAAAATGTAGTATCACGAATATTATTTGTATTTGTAAGTACCATCATAAGTCTCTCCAGCCCTATTCCACAACCAGCATGTGGTGGTACACCATAGTCAAAGATTTTTAGATGATGTTCAAATAAACTAATATTCATTCCTTTATTTTTCATTTTATTCTCTAGATCTATTTTTTGTGAAATTCTTGTACTGCCTGATGAAATTTCTAGATCATTATACATCAAATCAAATGATTCAGAGATCGTTATATTTTTTACTTTGTTTTTTACATAAAATGGTTTTGGTGCAACAGGCCAATCCATCACAAAATAAAAGCCTCCTAGTCCTATATTTTTAAGAAGCTTTGAATTAATATCGTCGCCCCACTTCATTTTATATCCGTTATTTTTTATTTTTTCTATTATTTTGGTATATGTATACCTAGGAATGCTGTCAGGCATATCAGGTATTTGCACATTAATATCTTTCAATTTTATAAATTCTTTAGTATATATTACACAATTCTTTATGATTTTTTCTACTCTGTTCATGATATCAATATAATCAACAAATGCCTCTTCGAAGTCAATAGAAATCGCTTCAGAAAGATGTCTATTTGTACGAAATGCTTCAGCTCTAAAAATTGGTGATATTTCAAATACTTTTTCAAAACTCATTATAAGTTGTTCTTTATATAATTGTGGACTTTGTGCCAAGAATGCTTCTTTATTGTAATAAAATATTGGAAATAGTGAAGAACCCCCTTCAGTAGAAGTTGCAATTATCTTTGGTGTACTTACTTCAATAAAATTCTGTGTGTTAAAATAATTACGAATAGATTTTATTACTTCGTTTCTAATAAGAAATAGATTTCTTAGAACATCTCTTCTTAAGTCAATTGCACGTATATTTAATCTAGTATCTATATTACTAACATTTTTTGCATTAGTACTAAATGGTGGAATATGTTCCACATTTGAAAATACTTTTAATTCCATCGGAATTATTTCAACACCGTTTGGTGATTTTTTAGATGATTGTATTTTACCAATAACACATATACATGCATGTTCTTTCAGCTTAGAGATTGTATGCAGCAATTGATCTGAGCATATGCCAAGTTTAGCAACAATCTGGATTTCCCCATCGTTATCTTTTAATGTTATAAATTTTATATTTTTATGATCTCTTATACCTGAAATCCACCCCATCACTGTAACAGTTTTATTTTTGATCGTATTAATTTCACTAGAATAATAATCACGACGAAGTATACCAAGCTCATTGGTTATCATAGAAGTAATTATAATATTTAATACACTAAATAATTTACTCATAATAAATGATATTAATACTTGAATACAATAAATTTAGTTGAATAATATGTTTTAAATTGTATATGCAAGAATATTAACATCGATGATTAGTGTAGCAACATTTGGATCACATTGTGCATTACAAGTATTAAAGGGAGCTAATGATGAAGGGCTAAAAACCATTTTAATATGTAAAAAAGATCGTAAAAAATTATACCAAAGATTTTCATTTATAGATAAATTTATTTTGGTAGATGATCTCGCTGATATTTTGGAAAAAAAATATAATTTAATTTTAAAACAAAATAATACAATAATTGTGCCACATGGTACATTCATTACACAATTAAGTCCAGCAGAAATAGAGTCAATAAATATACCTATATTTGGAAATAAATGTATTTTACGTTGGGAATCTGATAGAATTAAAAAAGAAAAATTAATGCTAAAAGCTAAACTTAATATTCCAAATAGAATACCAAAACCAAGTGATATTAAGAAATTATCGATTGTGAAGAAAGAAGGAGCTGCAGGTGGAAAAGGTTATTTTTTAACATCAGATGAAATTGATTATAATAAAAAATTGACTAAATTTATAGCAAAAAAACTTATTAAAAATGACGAGAAATTATATATACAGGAATATATGTCAGGTGTACTAGTCTATTTACAATATTTCTATTCTCCACTAAAAAAAAATATAGAATTCTTTGGTATTGATAGAAGACATGAATCAAATATAGATGGATTAGCAAGAATTCCTGCAACTTCACAGAATGATACTGATGAATTATCATTTAATGTGATAGGAAATAGCCCAATGGTTCTACGTGAATCACTGTTAACTGAAGTATATAATATGGGAGAAAGATTCATAGCAGCATCAAAAAAATTAGTACCACCTGGAATGATAGGGCCGTTTTGCATAGAAGGAGTCTATGACTATAATACTAATTTTACAGCATTTGAATTTTCTGCAAGAATAGTAGCCGGAACAAATGTATACATGAATGGATCTCCATATTCTACATTGTTATATAATGAACCTATGAGTATGGGAAGAAGGATATCAAGAGAAATAAAAAATGGTTTACAAAATAATAACTTGAGCAAAATAACTACCTGACAATTTATATTAAAAATATTTAACAACTAAATTTTTACAGGTTTTTTAAATTTAGTAATATATCGATCACGTATATTAACACTTAACAAGTCTATCATAATTACTGACAGCAGTACTACCAACATAAAAACTGCAGCTTTACCATATTCAAAAAATTTTATATAATTAATAATGTAGAAACCAATTCCTCCAGCACCAACTAAACCAATTATGCTGGTATGTCTTACATTATAATCAAATGTATAAAGCAATTGACTTAATAGATGTGGTGCTGACTCTGGAATTATTACATAACGTATTAATTGAAGTTTAGAGATACCGAGAGAAGCTATATTCTGTATAGATTCTGCATCAACTGCTTCTATTGATTCATACTGCAGTTTAGTAATAAATCCAATTGTATAAAGTATTATGGCTAATACACCAGCAAATGGTCCTAATCCCACTAATATTACAAATAGTATTGCCCATAATATAGAAGGAAATGTTCTAACTACAGCTAAAATACTACGAATTAAACAATATATCCATCTATTGGTAAGATTTCTAGAAGCTAATATACTAAGTGGGAATGCTAATATTGAACCAAATATAGTTCCAACAAATGCCATTTGAATTGTTTCAAACATGGATTTAAATGCAATTACTAGTAATGTATGATCCATGATTGTTATTTCATTTGCAATTATAATTAAATTTGGAATTCCATTAAAAAATTTTAGTGGATCTATACCTAAATTAATAGATGAATAAGATAGTGTTACTAATAAAAAACAAATAATTAAAATGTTCTTATGTTTCAGTATTTTCATTTTTATCCATATTAAATTTTGTAATTGTGTTTCCATCTACACCAATTTCAAGTATTTTTCTACCTTTTTTTAATACTGAAACAACATCAGCATACTCTAATGCTAGTTTAATATTATGATGTACCATGATAGCTGTAAGATTCATTTTGTGTTGTGCATCTAATATTAGTTCCATTATTTCTTTAGCTGTTACATGATCTAGTTCAGATACGATTTCATCTGCTAATAAAATAATTGGTTTTTGTACTAAAGCTCTGGCAATTGCAACTCTCCTCTTTTCACCACCACTAAGGGTATATGTTTTTTGTTCTATCTTGTCATCTAATCCAACCATTTTTAATGCATTTTCTGCGTTAGTTATTTCAGCAGTAGGAAATATTTTTAAAAATGATTTGAATTTATTGATTCTAGGTAACGCACCTATTAATACATTGTCTAAAATAGAAATATTTTTTATTAGTCCTAAACTTTGTGGTATATAACCTATTTTTTTAATAATATGCTTAAATTCATTGTTATTTATATTAGGAATTTTTCCAATTACATCTATGTATCCAGAAGATGGTGTTAATACACCATTAATGAGTTTTAGTAGTGTGGATTTGCCAGATCCTGAATGACCAACAATGGTATAATTAGTAGAATTTTTCACTGATAGAGTAATACCTTGTAATACATAATTTATTTTATCATATGACAACCAAACATCCTTTATATTTATTATTGATTCGTTATTATTTAATTTAGACAATATTCATTATTGTATTTTATTTTTTATATTTATTTAGTAATTTTTCTTCTATTCCTGTCAGTGAATCTATAAAATTACCAAATTCACCGATATGCAAAGATGTACTAGTTGGAAGAAGTGCATCTGCACCATAAATATTTTTTAAGATGTAGTTATATTCATCATAATTTAAATTAACAAGTGCTTTTGAAAGTAGTTTTATTGTTAGGTTTGGCATATCATGTTTCACTACAAATACATGTGATGGGACTGATCCAATAGTTTCAACAACTTTTATTTTTTTTATTTCTCCACCAGTTAAAAAGTTCTGCGGTGCATTATCAGACGCGAATGCTACGTCAACATTACCGTTAATCAAGAGTTTTAGTGCGGCCTTGTATCCACCAGCAAATACATAGCTTTCAAATGTATCCATTAATGAAGTTTCAAGTGCTATTAAATCATTACCATGTACTTCAATATATCCGTCAGTGATCAGTTTTCCAACAGGTATTATAAATCCAGATGAACCAGTAAAACTTGTAAATGCTACTCTTTTACCAATTGTGTCATAAATACTTTTAATTGACATATCATCAGATCGAGAATAAATTGTTGATTTATAGTTTATTTTACCGTTTACTACTTCCGCAAATATTACTTCGGCTCCTATTTTTTTATGTGCTATCCAACCAGATCCAGAGTCCATAAATGCAGCATCTATATGACCAAATCTCATCCCTTCTATTATTGTTTCATAATTAGTAGGTATTACTATTTCAATATCTATGTTTCTAAAATATTGCTCTAAATACACTTCTAAATTTTTTGCACTCGATTTTAATTCATTTGTATTTTCAACAGGTATAAATCCTATTGTTAATTTTTTGATGTCAGCATGACGTATAGCCTCTACATCTATAATTTGTACTAAAATCAATGGTAGTACAGCAATTATAAAGTAATGTAAATTTTTCATATCACTCTACTATTAGAAACACTACACTTTATTTAAATTAGTTAATAATAGACATTACCTTTAATAGTACTATAAAAGGCATATTATATTATAAAATAAACTATTCATATAATCAATATTTTTATAATGTTAAAAAATATAATTTTAATATAGTAAATTTATATGCAATTTAATAAATTTTAATATATGAATATCACTATCCAAAAAATAGATTCTGTAAAAATTTATAAAATTAGAAAAATTTTAAATGAATTATCACAAAAAAAAGGACACGGTACAGAATTAATTAGTGTCTATATTCCAAAGAATAAATATTTGCATGAAGTTATTAATAATTTACGTGAAGAGCAAGGAACTGCTGATAACATAAAATCAGATCTTACAAGAACACATGTTGTAAATTCATTATCAAAAGTACTTCAAAGATTAAAGCTTTATAAAAAAACACCAGAAAGAGGTTTAGTGATTTTTTGTGGTGCATTATCACCAACTAACGGAGGTCCACTTGGTAGTGAGGTAATTAAGATATATGAAATAGATCCTCCGCATATCTTGAAAGTATATCTCTATAGATGTGATGATCATTTCCATACAGATATTTTAAAAGATATGTTGAAAGATGATACATTAATTGGATTTCTATCTATTGATGCAAAAGATGTTGGTTGGGGATTATTACATGGAGATAGACTAGAGGTTTTAAAAGAAACTGGATCTGGGGTAGCTGGAAAACATAGACAAGGTGGTCAATCTGCAAAACGGTTTCAAAAACTTAGAGAGATGGAACTAACATATTTTTTTAATCGTGTTGCAGAAACTACTAAAGAATATTTTATAGATATATACAAAATAAAAGGTTTGATAATTTCAGGTCCAGGACCAACAAAAGAAAATTTTATAAAAAATAATTATTTAGAATATAGATTACAAAAATTAATAATCGATACCATAGATGCATCTTATGCAGGAGCAGAAGGAATTAGAGAAGCATTTGGAAAATCAGAAAAAATATTAACTAATTTTAGATTAATAGAAGAAAAAAAAATCGTTGAAAAATTATTTAAAAATATAGATTCCAATACAGGCTATGGCGCATACGGTTTAGCTGATATCATAAAACTATTAAAAAATAAAGCTATTGATATTATTTTATTGAATGATAATATTAATCAAAATGTAATTGAGGTAAAATGTAAAGTATGTAAAAATAATTTTGAAAAGATTATAGAAACCTCAAACACAATACAAATGAAAGCTAAGCTACTTAACTCATTTTGTTTAAATTGTAAAAGTATGGATCATGTATTAGTTGAATATGACATAGTTGATTATTTAGTTTTGATTGCAACAAAAGTAAATACAAAAATCGAAATTATTTCTCATAAAACAGAACACGGAATAATGCTTTCTAATCTCGGTAAAATTGGGGCAATCTTAAAGTATAGAATAGCATGATGTTCCTATATTCAATATTATTGTAAATTAATAATTATTACTTATATGCGTTTAAATAATTTTACGTATCTTTTTTGCAAGAATGCCTAATTTGTAATCATCACATAGGTTACGTTTTGTCCATGTTACATTCTTTTTATCATATCGTGGTATTATATGTACATGTACATGTGGTACAACTTGTTTTGCAGCTTTTCCATTATTCTGTCCTATACTAAATGCATTTGTACTGGTACTGACTAGTATAGCTTTTGCAATTTTAGGAATTTTAGAAAAAAGTATACCAACATCATAATCTTTCATGTCAGTTATTTTTTCATGGTGTTTACGTGGTATAACTAAACTGTGTCCAGTATCAACTGGATATTTATCTAAAAATGCTATATGATGTCTATCTTCATAAATTAAATGACTGTGTCTTTTTCCATCTATTATTTCACAAAATATACAACTCATAATACGGATTTATATTATCAGATATTTATATGATAGATTAAATAAGAGATATTATATATAATTAGCTTAGTATTGGATACAAAGAATAATAAAAAAAAATTTGCTATAAAATATAACAATGAAAAAAGAAAAAATAAACTTATGGTTATAGGTTTTGTATCAATAATTTTTATTGTTATTGGTATATCTATTTATAATTTTATTAATGTAGAACAAAGTACAGATGATATTCCTAGTAGTGCAGGAAAATTAGGTGATGAACATGTACATGCATCATTATTAGTTAGAATATTTGGGGACAAATTTGATTTTTCACTTCCGGCATATCAAATTAAGAACAGCTGGATACATTTTGAAGCACGTGATGGTGTAACAATACATAGACATTCAACAGGTATAGAACTTGGGTATTTATTTGAGTCATTAGGGATTATGATCACTGACAGCTGTTATATTTTTCCTGATCAAAGAGAATTTTGCACTAATGATGATTATTCATTAAAATTCTACATAAATCATAAACATGTTTTAGGTGTTAGTAATTATGTGATTAATGATGGTGATAGAATATTAATCTCGTATGGTAATGAAAATAAATCACAAATTAATAAACAGTTATCAGAGCTAGACTTGCAGCAAATTATTAAATAATAAATTTAAAAACCTCTAAATTATATGCAATTAATATAATAATGTATCTTGATTTCTAGTAAAAATGTGGTATGTGGTGTTTCACGTGCTCCTAATAGGGCTATGTATAAAGCTATGGGGCTGACAGATGATGATCTAAAAAAATATTTTGTGGGAGTTTGTCATACTGGTAATGAAGCAACTCCATGTAACATACATCTAAACAAATTAGCACTGAAAGTAAAAGAAGGTATCAAAGAAATAGGATTGACGGCAAGGGAATTTAGTACTATTGCAATAAGTGATGGTATTGCAATGGGTCATGAAGGCATGAAAGCATCATTAGTAAGTAGAGAAATAATAGCAGATTCCATAGAGTTAATGATTAGAGCACATCAGTATGATAGTTTTGTTGGTATTGCTGGCTGTGATAAAAGTTTGCCTGGTACCATGATGGCGATGGCAAGGTTAAACCTTCCATCTATCTTTATTTATGGGGGTACAATAATGCCAGGAATGCACAATGGAAAATCGATTACTATCCAAGATGTATACGAAGCAGTTGGATCATATAATAGTGGTAAGATCAATATCGATGAATTACATGATATAGAAAATCATGCATGTCCAAGTATAGGTTCATGTGGAGGAATGTTCACTGCAAATACAATGGCTGTAATAGGCGAAACTCTTGGTATATCTTTGCCAGGTAGTGCAAGTCCACCAGCAGAAGATATAAGAAGAGAGATTATTTGTTATGAAAGCGGTAAAATAATAAAAAATATTATAGAAAAAAACATAAGGCCGCTTGATATCTTAACTTTTGAGTCTTTTGAAAATGCTATAGTAATGCTGAATGCAGTAGGAGGTTCAACTAATGCAATTCTTCATTTATTGGCAATTGCTAATGAAGCTGGAATAAAATTAACGTATAAAGATTTTGAAAGAATTAGAAGAAAAACTCCATATATTGTTAATATGAAACCGAGTGGAGATTATGTAATGTTTGATCTTGATAAAATCGGTGGAGTACAATTCCTATTAAAAAAATTATTAAGCAAAAAATTATTGCATGAAGATGTTTTAACGGTAACAGGTAACACATTAAAAAAAAATCTAAAAACAATAAAAATACATAATAAAGAAAGTATCAATATCATAAAACCAATAGATGCACCAATATGTAAATTTGGAACTGCAGTGATTTTAAATGGAACACTAGCAACAGAAGGTGCAGTTTTGAAGATATCAGATATTAATGTTACCAGATTTGTAGGTAGTGCAAAAGTGTTTAACAATGAAGAAGATGCATTTAAAGCAATATCGAAAAAAGAAATTTCAGAAGGGGATGTTGTTGTAATAAGATATGAAGGTCCAAAAGGAGGTCCAGGTATGAGAGAAATGTTATCAGTTACTGCAGCATTGATAGGACATGGATTAGGTAATAAAGTAGCATTAGTTACTGATGGAAGATTTTCTGGTGCAACTAGAGGTTTTATGGTTGGACATGTATCTCCAGAAGCATTTGTTGGAGGAAATATAGCATATGTAAAAAATGGAGACAAGATAGAAATAGATGTTAACAACAACAGCTTAAATTTATTAGTATACAAAGCTGAGCTAGAAAAACGTAGAAAAGCGTGGAGTAAACCAAAGTTAAGATGTTTATCACCAGCATTAATAAAATATTCATTATTAGTTGGATCTGCATCATATGGTGCAATTACTAATCCAATTGCTGGTAATACCTAAAATAAAAACCTATTATAATGTTATAAAAACAATTTTTAAATAATCCATGTAAGTAGGTATGATATGGGTGACTATATTTGGGTTACATGATCCAGTATTAGTACCACTAGACCATAGCTACACATTATTGGAAGTATATAATTATGTGTGTAGATATTATAATTACACATTTTTGTTTGAATCACTTATAGGTCCTAAGGAGTTATCTGAAGTCTCAGCAATAGGTTTTGATCCATCAATAGTAATAAAGGTGTATCATAACAAAATAATTTTAAAATATAGAAATAATAGAAAAATATTAATAAAAACTACAGAACCATTTATAACTATTAAAAAATTTCTTCCAAAAACTAATAACAATAAATATAGATATATTGGAGGTGCAGTAGGAATAATAAACTACGATGCAATACAACTCTGGGAAAAGTCCATACACAAAAACATTAAAAATGATTTATTGATGGAATTTGGAATTTATGATGATGGAATAATAGCTGACAAAAAAAATAACAAGCAATATTATTTTTACTATGATGAGAATAGAATAAATAAAATAAAAATATCAAAAAATAATTTTAAGCAATTTAAAATATCTAAATTTAGCGTTAATTTTACATCAAAACATTTTTCTAACATGATAAAAAAAGCTAAACAATATATACATGATGGAGATATTTTTCAAGTTGTCTTGTCCAGAAGAATTAATTTTGATGTCAGTGGAGATTTACTTAAAATATATAATATATTAAGAAAAATAAATCCATCACCATACCTATACCATATTAAAATGAATAAAAAAACTGTAATAGGAGCAAGCCCTGAGATGTTATTAAGAGTAACAGATGATAAAGTAGAAACATTTCCAATAGCTGGAACCAGAAAAATAAGTAAAAATAAATTAGAAAATAAAAAACTAATGTTAGAATTACAAAAAAATGAAAAAGAGGTTGCAGAGCATACAATGCTTGTGGATTTAGGACGAAATGATATCGGTAAAGTTTGTAAATATGGAACTGTACAAGTCAAAGAACTAATGCAAATAAAACAATTTAGTCATGTACAACATATGGTGACACACATAATAGGAAAATTAAATAAACAGTACGATATGTTTGATGCATTTAAAGCTGTATTTCCAGCAGGAACCGTTTCTGGAGCACCAAAGATACGTGCGATGGAAATTATAGATGAACTAGAAACTGAAAAACGTGGATCATATGCCGGAGCAATAGGATATTTTTCTTTTAATGGATGCTGTGATTTTGCAATTTTAATACGAAGTATTTTCATAAATAAAACTAAAGGTTTTATTCAAAGCGGAGCAGGAATTGTACTAGATTCTGTGTTCCAAAATGAACTTAAAGAATTAGAGCATAAAGCAGAAGCTATGATAAAAGCATTAAAAATTGCAACAAGATGAAATTTTTAATATTAGATAACTATGATTCATTTGTATATAATTTAGCACAAATTTTCGGAGAGTTTGGAGTAACATTAGATGTTGTACGTAATGATAAAATAACAATAAAACAAATAAAAGTTCTAAAATATGATGCAATTATAATTTCACCTGGACCAGGAACAGTATACAATAAGAAGTATTTTGGAATATGTGGGGACGTAATATCAAAACTGAGTTCATATGTACCTATACTAGGGATATGTCTGGGACATCAAGGAATTATAAAATGTTTTGGTGGCGAAATAAGTAACACTGATAATATTAGACATGGAAAAATAAGTTATATTAGATATTATGATGATCCATTATTTGATGATATTATAAATCCATTTAGCGCCACGAGATATCATTCATTAGTAGGAACTAAATCAACAATACCTGATTCATTAAAAGTAATAGCTATATCAAATGATGATGAAGAAATAATGGGAATAACTCACAAAAAATTTCTTGTTAAAGGAATGCAGTTTCATCCTGAATCAATTATGACAACACAAGGTAAAAAAATACTAAAGAACTTTTTAAGGTTAATAAAAAAATGATTAACAAATCAATTACAAAACTGAGAAAAAAAATGGATCTTACATGTAATGAGGTAGATGCAATCATGAACAGCATATTAAATGAAAGTATACATGATCAAAAAACCGCATTAATTTTGAAATTACTGTCAATTAAAGGAGAATCTGATAATGAATTATTATGGATACTAAAAAAAATGCAGGAATTTTGCATTAATATTAATATTAATAATGAAAATGCGATTGATGTATGTGGAACAGGTGGTGATAAGAAAAATACATTTAATATATCAACTGCAGCTGCATTTGTTATCGCTGCAACAGGTGTAACAATAGCAAAACACGGAAATCGTTCACATTCTGGTATGTTAGGAAGTGCGGATTTATTTGAATATTTTGGTTATGATTTAAATGGATCAGCTGAATTAGTTAGTAAAGTTATTAAAGAATCTAAAATAGGATTTATGTTTGCACAGAGATTTCACCCAATAATGAAGAAGGTCCACAATGCCAGAAAAATTGCTAACATGTCAACTGTATTTAATATTATAGGGCCTATATGCAATCCTGCACATGTAAGAAATCAATTGATTGGGGTACATGATAATAGTCTTATTGACAGGTTACCAGAAATACTAAAAAAAAGTGGCAGTAAAAATATAATGGCTGTAAGATCAGCAGATGGACTTGATGAAATATCAACTACTTCCAATAATCATATATGTTTATTAAAGAATGGATTAATAAATACATTCACTCTCAATCCACAAAGATTAGGTTTAAAAAAAATAAATTTATCAGAAATACAGGTAACTACAAAGAGTGATGCAATATCTGCATTTGTTTCAGTGTTAAATAATACAGCAAAAAAATCTCTTATTGAAATAACTGCAATTAATGCAGCAGGTGGCTTAATAATTTCAGGTATCACTAATAGTTTTAGTGATGCAATTAATATTGCATTAGATACAATAAAAAATGAAAAACCTTATAAATTATTTAAAAGATTTTTGTTAAATTATGGAAATATAAAAAAATTAGAATATATACAATGACCATATTAAACAAATTAATTAAGAATTCATGGCGTGCTATTGATGATGGTACCTATGATATATATGAAGAAAATAATAGATCAAAATTTGATTTAATTGAACTAATTAAAAACAATGATCATGCATCAATAATATCAGAAATTAAATTTTCATCACCATCATCAAAAAAAATTATTAAACATGTAGAATCATATAATATTGCAAGATCCATGTTAATTGGTGGCGCAATAGGTTTATCTGTACTTACACAACCGTATTTATTTCATGGATCACCACAAATTTTTATATCAATTAGAAAAAAATTCAGTGTTCCAATGTTGATGAAAGATATAATTGTTGATAAGATTCAGATTGATGCAGCAACTAAAATTGGTGCTGATTACATATTATTGAT
This sequence comes from Nitrosopumilaceae archaeon, assembly GCA_965218725.1. Taxonomy (GTDB): domain Archaea; phylum Thermoproteota; class Nitrososphaeria; order Nitrososphaerales; family Nitrosopumilaceae; genus WTHC01. The sequence continues at coordinate 225,335 of CBDCLO010000002.1, read as the reverse complement.
AAGATCTTTATTTGACAAAGGATACGTTAATGAAATTGATGAGTTTATCGAGTACTCTCATAAAAAAGGCTTAAAAATTATTTTAGAGACGCATACAAAAAATGAATTTACAAAGTCTCTCAAAACAAATGCAGATATAATAGGTATCAATAATAGAAATCTAGATACATTGAAGATTGACATTAATATTACAAAAGAAATATTAAAAAAACACCTTAAATCAAGAATAATAATATCTGAGAGTGGGATTAGCTCAGCATTAGACATCAAGTTTCTTTCAAGTTATGGAGTACATGCATTTCTTATTGGATCAAGCATAATGAAAAGTAAAAACATAGAAATGTATGTAAAAAATCTTGTAAATGCAATATGAAATCAATTGGACATTTTGGTGAATTTGGTGGAAAATATATTCCTGAAACATTGATTCCAATAATTGATGAGTTAGAAGAAAACTATTTTAAATTTAAAAACAGCAAGTCTTTCCAAAATGAACTAGATCATTTACTTGTTGAGTATGCAGGAAGACCTACTCCATTATATTATGCAAAAAATCTTACTAGAAAAATTAATGGTGCAAAAATTTATTTAAAAAGAGAGGATCTTCTTCATGGTGGTGCACATAAAATTAATAATACATTGGGACAAGCACTACTTGCAAAAAAAATGAATAAAAATCGTGTCATAGCTGAGACTGGTGCTGGTCAACATGGAGTAGCTACATCAATGGCATGTTCATGTTTAACATTAAAATCTGAAATATACATGGGATACAAAGACACTATCAGGCAACATCTTAATGTATTTAAAATAAGATTATTAGGCTCTAAGATCCATCCTGTTAAGTCAGGAACACAAACACTTAAAGATGCAATTAATGAGGCAATTCGTGATTGGATTAAGAATGTTAATACAACGTATTACCTTATAGGATCATCTGTTGGTCCTCATCCATATCCTACAATGGTACGTAATTTTCAGTCAATAATAGGAAAAGAAATCAAGAAACAAATGGAAAGAAAATTTAAACGAAGTCCAGATACAGTTATTGCATGTGTTGGTGGAGGATCTAATGCAATAGGAACATTCTACCCACTACTTAATAAAAATATTGAATTGATAGGAGTTGAAGCTGGTGGACATGGATTAAAAACAAATCAACATGCAGCCACATTAAATATGGGTACAAAAGGAATAATACATGGAATGTTGACATATGTATTACAAAATGATGATGGACAAATAAATAATACACATAGCATATCTGCTGGATTGGATTACCCGGCAGTTGGTCCAGAACATGCATACTTAAAAAATAAAAAATTGGTAAAATATAGAACTGCTACTGATAAAGAAACAATTAATGCATTTTTATTATTAACAAAAACTGAAGGAATAATACCAGCATTGGAATCTGCACACGCTATTGCTTATGCAATAAAAATTGCAAAAACAAGGCGAAAATCAGACTCTATAGTAATAACACTTTCTGGTAGAGGAGATAAAGATATTGGAATTATTATGAACTATTTAAAAAATGTCAAGAATCAAAAATAAATTTTTATCGTTATTTAAAAAAAAAGAAAAGGCGTTAATAGCTTACATGATGACTGGATATCCAAATGAAAAATTCACACTACCAATAGTTAGGTCGTTAATAAAAGGTGGTGCAGATATGATAGAGATAGGTTACCCATTTTCAGATCCATTAGCTGATGGCCCATTAATTCAAAATGCTGGAAAAATTGCATTACAAAAAAAAATTAATATAAATAAATTATTTAGTATTATTAAAAAGATCAGAAGTGAAACAAATATACCATTGATATTAATGACATACACAAATATACTCTATAAATATGGATATGATGATTTCATTTCTATAGTAAAAGATGCTGGTGTCGATGGAATAATTTTACCAGATATGTCAATAGATGAGTCTGATAAATATATTATTGCAACAAAATCCAATAACATGGATACAATTTTTTTGGCTGCACCAAATACTACAAATATGCGAATTAAAAAAATTGGTGATCTATGTACCGGTTTTTTATATTTAGTTACAACTTATGGCACCACTGGTACAAAAATAAAAATCCAAAGAAACATAAAAAAATATATTAAAAATACAAAATCAATAATCAATATACCTGTTGGTACTGGTTTTGGAATTTATACACCTAATGATGTAGAAATGTTTATTTCAAGTGGAGCTGACGCGGTAATAATAGGTAGTGCATTTTTTAAAATAATAGAAAACACACCATTAAATAACATATTATCACGAATAGTAGAGTTTACACATAACTTGAAAATAAAAACTAAATAACAATATTAGTGCAAAACATTAAAAATAAATGAATATATATCATACTATGTGAAAACTAAGTTTATTTTTATTACTGGTGGTGTGATGTCAGGCCTTGGAAAAGGTGTAATTTCAGCATCTATAGCGAAGTTATTGCAATTATCAAACCAAAATATATCATGTATAAAAATAGATCCATATCTCAATTATGATGCAGGTACAATGAACCCGATTGCACATGGAGAAATATTTGTAACTGAAGATGGTGGAGAGTGTGACATGGATATAGGAAATTATGAAAGATTTTTAAATAAAGATATACAGAAGTCTCATAATATTACTACCGCACAAATATATTCTACAGTGATCGAGTCTGAAAGAAGAGGTAAATATTTAGGAGCGTGTGTACAGATAATTCCTCATATAACAGATGAAATAAAAAATCGCATTAAAAAAATTGCAAAAGAAGAAAATTTAGAGATAGTAGTTGTTGAATGCGGAGGCACAGTAGGAGATATCGAAAGTTTACCATTTTTAGAAGCACTAAGGCAAATAAAAATAGAATTGGGATCACAAAATGTTATTTTTATTCATGTCACATTAGTACCGTCATTAAATGTTGTGGGTGAACAAAAAACCAAACCTACACAACATAGTGTTCAGGAATTACGTAAAATTGGGATACAACCTGATATAATCGTGGTAAGATGCTCTAAACAATTAATTGAAAATACCAAGAAAAAAATTTCATTATTTACAAATGTAAATGTAAATGATGTTTTTTCATGCCATGATGTAAAATCAATTTTTATGATACCAAAAATACTATTTAAACAAGGAATATCAGATTCAATATTTAAAAGATTTTTTAAAAATACTACTAAATCAACAACAAATTGGAAAAAATGGGATATTATTGTTAATTCATTACATGAATATGATAAAATACTACGAATTGCAATAGTTGGAAAATATGTTGCATTAACAGATAGTTATGTAAGTGTCAATCATGCACTTAATCATGCTGGTGCAAATATTAAAAGATCCATATCAATAAAATGGATTGATTCTGAAAATATTAACATAAATAAATTACTGCGTTTTGATGGTATTTTAGTTCCTGGTGGTTTTGGAAAACGAGGTGCAGATGGAATTATAAAAAGTGCAAAATTTGCATATGATAATAATATTCCATACCTAGGAATATGTTTTGGATTTCAGTTAGCTGTTGTAGCATTTGGGTTATATGTATGTAAATTAAAAAATGCTAATTCATCAGAAATATCACCTAGCACAACTAATCCTGTAATAAATTTGCTACCTGAACAAGATAATGTTTTGAAATTAGGTGGTTCACTTAGACTTGGTGCAAATAAAATTAAACTTAAGAAAAACACAAATGCATATAAAATTTATAATACAGATATGATTAAAAAGAGACATAGACATAGATACGAATTTAATAAAAACTATCTAAATATTTATGAAAAAAATGGAATGGTTTTTTCAGGTGAAAGTGATAATGGAAGACGAATAGAGATAATAGAAGTACCGTCACACAAATTCTTTATTGGCGTACAGTTCCATCCAGAGTTTAATAGTCGTCCAGGATTTCCAGAAAAAATAATCCAGGCATTTGTAAAAACAACATCATTATGATATTTCATATATTTTTTGGCGTGCATCTCTAACAGAGATTTTTCTTTTTATATACCCTTTTTCAAGTAGTTGCCTCAATGCTAATCTAACTGTTCTTGATGGAAGCAATGTTTTATTAACTAGTTCTTTTTGAGTAGTTGTACCTTCATATTCTAATGTTTTAAGAAGTAATTTTGAACTCGGTGGCATATTGAAAAGATCCTTTGCGAGATGTACTTTTTTTTCTAGTGCGTCTATGGTGGTTGAATTTTTTTTCATTCTAATTATTTGTGCTGAAGGAGTAAATTTGGTACATTCTACAATTTTTTTTACGTTATGTCTATTAATGCCATCTAGAATTACTTCACAATGTAGTCTAGCAGAGATATCATCTATTATAATACAGCTTGAATTTGATACTATTAATGGTCTTCTTGTTACATTTAATGAATTTACTGATACTATACCAAATACCGGTGACTCTTGAAATATTACTGGTCCTCCAGCTGACATAGAATATGCTGACGAACCAATTGGAGTAGATACTATAATACCATCACTACTATCATGCCAAACCTCGTCATCATTAACTCTTAAAATATGTTCCATCAACATAGCACTTTTTGATGGGAAAATTGCTACGTCATTTAATACAGGACGCATATTTTTTTTATCAATTTTAATACTAATACGTGGAATTTCTTCTATGTTATAATCATTATTTTTTATTCTATCTATATATGATATAAAATCCTTTAATTCTATTTGAGCTAAAAACCCATTTGTTTCAGATTCAGTTATTCCTAATATGGGTATATTGGAATCTGATGAATGATGAAAATAATGCCGTACACCTCTATCACCACCTAATATTATCATACAGTCAGGAGATTTTGTAAATAATTTTTGATTCACATAATATTCAATATTATGCTCTTCAAGTATTGTTTTTAGATATTTTATAGATGATTTATGATAATCATCAAAATAACAAATACCAACTATCATTATGCAAGTATAAAATCAAGTATAATAAAAGCTTAAATTAAAATTATTTATACAAGATCATCAACACAACAGTTTTTCATTGAATGTTAATTTTTTATTAAGTACAAAATTAACAAATCCTGATAATGCTATAGCAACAATTAAAGCAAATGAATATGTCATAATATGCTGAGAAACAAAACAATAAACTAATAATAATTGGATCATTGATGTTATTGAACTAAGCCCAATAAATTTAGCATATTGTGAAACAATCTTGTATGAAAATTGTCTTGTATTAAATATCCAAATTTTATTTAATAGAAAATTACTATGTATAGAAAATATAATACCAATAATATTTGCATATAAATACCAAATTCCTATAACATTAGTAAGTAATAACGATATAATATAATTAAAGCATAAACCTACGGCACCAACTATGTAAAATTTAGTTATCTTCAAAAAAAAATCAATTGGTAGTAATTGTTTATTTTTAATCAAATATAATTTCCAGATCATTATAAAGTAATCAATCACAGTAAAAAAATCTAATTTACTAGAACCGACCTTTCTATCTATAAATGTATACGGAGATTCCATAATCAAAATATTTTTTGTTTTTACTAAAATTTCTAATAAAATTTTATAACCAATTGCATTAAACTTTAAATTATTAATTATATTACGTCTAAATGCAAAAAATCCTGACAATGGGTCAGCTAATTGTATTCTTAAAAATGTTTTAGCCATTTCTGTAGCAATCTTACTCATTATTTTTCTTTTAAATGACCAATTTTTTATTTTGCTTTCATGGATATATCTTGATGCTACTACTAAATCACAATTTAATTGTTTTATAGCATGCACCAATTTTGGAATATGATGCGGGGGATGAGAAAAATCACAATCCATAACAACAATTATGTTACCATGTGACAATTTTATGCCTTCCAATATTGCTGAACTAAGGCCTAATTTTTTAATTCTATTGATAACATTAATTTCATAGTGGAGATCATTTGTGCATATGTAATTTTCTACAGTTTTTCTCGTACCATCTGGTGAATTATCGTCAACTATAACTACTTCAGTTACAGCATCATCTGGTAAATTTTTTTCAATTGATTTCAATATATTTATAATATTTCTTGATTCATTATAAGTAGGAAGTATTATAGAAATTAAATTAGTATTTTTCATGGTAATTTATATAATTATCATCAATTAATATTTCATATTTTTGCATTAGTATAGATCGTCATACTTTATATATATCAAATTTGTTCAAATTTTAATAAATTATATAGATACGCTGCATTATTTTCAATCATATTTCGTGACGGAATTTTTTTAATAATAAACTCATTACTATCATATATAGATTCTATTACACCACCACCAAAACATAATGCCCACAATAAATCATTTTCTTTTAGTAATGTACAATAAAATGCTGCATTGAATATATCGATCAAGCCAATCTGTTTATAAGAATTAAATGTAAAATTATTGATTGAAAATAATTTATTCTTGACAAGCATCAGTATCTCATTATTATTTATTAAAATTATATTTTTAATTCCAAGTTTTTGCAAGTACAACATAGCAGTTTTACCGGTACAATGAGTTAATTTAAAACATTCATCATGTGTAACTTTAATGGTTGAAATGTTTAAAAAATCAATTTTTGTTTCTTGTAAGAAGATTTCATTGTATTGATTGGTTTTACGTAAAAAACCACTTGGATCAATAAAAATAAAATTAGATTTATTTTTAATTTCATTTAATATATTTTTATCAATTTCATTAAATACTGGACTTATTATAATACCATCTTGATCTTTATCTATATCTGTTATCGGTTCACATAGATTTTCTAATGTTATTACATTCCTATATTCAGATACAATGATTTTAAATTTTGTAGTATTCATGCTGGATATGGCACTATTTTCAAATACCAGATTATTTTGCAATAATTTATTCTCATACGGAAATTTATTTCCAAATTTAGTATATAGTTTTACATCAAATCCTAAATTTTTAGATATTATTCCACCATAATAAGCTGGACCACCTATTTGTTCTATTTTTATATTATGGTGAATAATGGAATCAATGGTACAATGTGACACAATCCCAATTTTCATTAATATTTATTTATGTACTATATTAAATAAAGAATTTAGTGGGTATTTTTATGTTGTGTAAACAATTGCCTGCATTCATTACTATATATTAAGATCAAGAATATAAGCAAGTGATACTCATCGTATTCATGCCATTAAAAAGAGCAAGCCGTGGTAGAAGAAAAGGTGGCAAAGGTTCATCAGATAGAATACAATGCGTTAATTGTGGTGCAACAGTACCACGTGACAAAGCAAAAAAAATAACATCAAGGTTAAATTTAGTTGATCATTCACTAGCAAAAGAACTTAAAACACAGGGCACATATATAGCATCACCAAGGATACTAAAGTGGTATTGTATATCTTGTGCAATTCATTTCAGAATACTAAAGATTAGGTCAGAATCGAGCAGAAGAAAACATGAAAGACTGTAATACTACATACTTTTTATTGTAGTTATTAATCTTTGCAATATTGTTACTATGGATAATATTATAATAATTATTATTGCAACTTCAATTAATTTTAGGATTCCTAAAATCACAATGATGGATAATCTTTCTGCTCTTTCTCCAATACCTATACCTTGTAGCTTTATTCCTATTAATTCAGCCTTTGATCTTATATAGCTCACAATAAGTGATAATGTCGCAACTAAAAATAACATATATGGATCAACATGACTTCCTACAAGTAATCCCAAGTATATTATAAATTCTGCAATCCTATCAAAAACAGAATCAATGAATTCTCCTTTTCTTGATATTTTTTTGGTATAACATGCTACTTGTCCATCAACAATATCAAAAAATCCTGAAATTAAAACTAATATGCTGCCAATTACCATTGGATCAGATAGTATATTAAATCCATAGACAAATCCAGCAAATAACGAAAACGCAAGACTAGAGCTGGTCCAAAAAAGTGGTGATAATTTAGTAGACGCAAATATTTTTCCTAGCATACCAAGTTGATAATGTAATAATCTTCTTATATTACTCAACAAAATAAATTATCTCAGTAGTTTCAATGAATATGTACATGTTGCATACAATTAATTGCAATACAAGTACTATGTAATCACAAAACAATTTCTTGAATGTATCTATATCACCAAGTATTCAACCAGTAATTTTAGTGTTCATTGATAGTATATATGACAATAGTCTTGCAGCAATAGATGTGGTAGATCCATTATCAAATGTTGGACATAGTTCAACTATATCTGTACAGACTATATCAAAGGCATTAAGAGTGTATACCATATCAAACAGTTCCCTGGATGTTATACCTACTGCTTCTGGATTTCCAACTCCTGGTGCATAGGCTGGATCTAGTACATCCATATCTATACTCAAATATATTCTATCAAAAATAGAACACATATCACCAACCAGTTTTGGACCTAATCCGTCACGAATGTCATTATTAGAAATTGTTTTAATATCGTTATTTATTTTATATGCTTGTTCTTCTTTTGAAAATGCTCTTGCACCAACATGTATTATATTTTCAGATGATTCTTTTTTTTCTATTATTCTTCTTAAATATGTTGCATGACTAAGCTTTGCATCAGCATATTCATTACGTAAATCATAGTGAGCATCAAATATGATGCAACCAGTACTTGAAGGAAAACTAGTATAAGAACCTAATGTTATGAGATGTTCTCCACCTAAAATAAACAATTGTTTTTTTATTTTAATTAATTCAGATGTTACTTTACTAACTACGTTGAGCATTTCAGTAGGCACTACAGTGTGTTTTATATTACCAATATCGTTAATATTTATTTTTTCTAGATCTATGGCAAATTCAGGCATAAACAGTTCTATATTATTAAATAACTCACGTATTGCATTAGGTGCAAATCTAGTACCAGGCCTAAATGAATGTGTAGAATCAAAAGGCACTCCAAATAGTGTTGCATCAGTACTAACACTACGATCATAGTGTTTATCAAAGTATAAATCAATATAACTCATTTTCAGTATATATGTCAATAATGTATCATAAAAAATTAACTCATGTATAAAAAAGTACTACAACTAATTATCTTCATTACTTAGTATCATAAACTGAATTTATTCCTAGTGGTGTATAATCTCCAGTAAAACATGTAAAACACATAGAATCTAATGACATGCCTATCGCATTTGAAAGATTGACAGGATCATTATATCCTAAAAAATCTGCATTTATATAGTTCCTAACTTTTTCTATAATTTCATCATCAGTTTTTAATTTGTCATCGTACGTTGCAAGTTCAGTTTTAGTTGGAAAATCTATTCCAGCATAACAAGGATACTTAATAGGTGGATAAGTTATCAACATACTAATTTTACGTGCTCCAGCTTTTCTCAATGTTTTTATGATAGCTTTAGAACTAGTTCCACGTACTAAACTATCATCTATTACAACTACATGTTTATCATTAATAATTTCAGATATAGGAATGATCCAATAATTTATTTCTAATCTATCTTTTTGTTGTGGTTCAATAAAACTTCTAAGTAATCCTTTTCTATCATACCTATTTTTCAATAATCCTTCATCAAATGGAATTCCTAATTCACTTGCATAGCCCAATGCCGCAGGTCTAGCTGAATCTGGCACTGGTATTACTAGATCAGCATCACCAATTGGAAATTTTTTAGCTAGAAACTTTCCAATTTTTTTTCTTACTTGGTATACATTTGAACCTTCCATTTTACTTGCAGGGTGCGCAAAATATGTAAATTCAAAAGAACAATGTGCTTTATTTTTTTCTGTAGAAAATGTACTACGTTCTAATCCATTTTTACTAAGCTTAATGAATTCACCAGGTTTTATGTCACACACCAACTCAGCATTTATTGTAGACAATGCACATGACTCTGATGCTATTATATAAGTATCAATATGTTTTTTATATCCTAAAACTAATGGACGAAATCCCTTAGGATCCCTAGCTGCATAAACAGCTGTTTTATCTAAAAATGTAAAACAATAAGAGCCAATCATTTCATTTTTTAATATAGAAAGTGCGTCAACAAGTTTGCCAGTTTTTTTAATTAACGAAACAAGCTTCTGCGAAGCTAGTAGAGTATCGCTTGTACGTTGTTTAGTAAATGAGCAACCTCCAGCCATATTAGATAGATCACTTGAATCATAAATAGTACCATTATGTGCAACACATAAATCCTGCACTTTAATAGGTTGTATATCTTCTAATGTATTTTTACCAGCTGTAGAATATCTGACATGGCCTATTGCAGCATTGGATGAATAATTATTTATAATTGTACTAAATTTAGAAGATGATGCAGAAACCAAACCTAATTTTTTCATTGGGTTTTTATCTGGTACGGCAATACCCCATGCTTCTTGTCCTCTGTGTTGTAATGCACGTAATGAATCAATTATCATAGGAACCACATTGATGGGTTTACTACTATAAATTCCTACAATTCCACAATTCTCATTAACCATGATCAATCAACTTTCTAATAATACTAATCCAACTATTATATGCATTTATTACATTTATTTTTGCCATTTGATTTTGGTTTTCTTCAAAAATTATGTTAGTACCTTTAAATTGTCCTATTAAATTAAATATTATATTCTTTGTATGTAGTAAATTCATTGTTTTTCTTAGGTTATTTTGCGATACTACTACTAGATATCTAGAATGACTTTCTGAAAACATGATCTTATCTGATGTAACATTTACCCGAGGTACATTATTTAAACTAACTCTACAACCAATTTTATTAATCATACAAATTTTTGATAAGGCAATAGCTAAACCACCTTTAGAGCAATCATGCACACATTTTATCAAATTATCATTCAATAAACACAATACAGCATCCATATTATTTTTTGACTTTTTAAAATCAACTTTTGGACATGTTCCTGAATAAGATTTATGTATATAATAAAAGTATTCTGAACCTCCAAGTTCATCATTTGTATTTCCTATCATAATCAGTTGGTCAGTATCTTTTATTTTTTCATCTCGACTAAATTTATTTAATATACCTATTACACCAATCACCGGTGTTGGTTTTATTGAATTATTTTTAATTTCATTATAAAAACTAACTTTTCCTCCAATACATGGTATTTTAAAATAATTTGCATATTTTGCTAAACCTTTTATTGATTGTAAAAATGTCCAAAAAATTTCTGGTTTTTCAGGATTTCCAAATTGAAGATGATTAATCATTCCTATAGGAGTGGCGCCAGTACAAATAACGTTTCTACATGCCTCATCAAAACAGCCCATAACTCCTTCCATTGGATCAATATAACAATGTTTAGGGTTACCATCCATAGTAATTGAAATGTATCTGTAATTATCTAATTTTAACACTGCTGCGTCATAACCTGGTTTTATAACAGTTTTAGCACCTACTTCTTGATCGTATTGTGTATAGACCCAATCTTTACTTGCTATATTAGGATTAATAATCATACGCATAAGAATTTTTGAGAAATCTATTATATGTTTGTATTTTTTTTCTACTTGAATATATTTCAAATAATTTGGTTTTGATACGGATCTATTTAATAATGGCGCATTTGCGATGAGATTTACTGGTAAGTTAGCTAATATTTTTACATGATCATAAACACGGAGTCTATTATCTGATGTTACCTTTCCTATGACAGAATAATTAATATTAAATTTTTTACATGTTTTTTTAATATTTACAATATTTGTCTTATCCACTATTAATAACATTCTTTCTTGTGATTCAGATGTCATTATATCTCCTGGAGTCATATTGGATTCTTTGGTATGTACATGATTAATATACAATTTAACACCTATGGATAATGAGTCAGCTAATTCAGATACTGCACATGACAACCCACCACCGCCTAAATCTTTCATGGCGTTGATATATTTATTACCAAGTTCTAATATAGCCTCAACAATTAATTTTTTAATAAATGGATCAGGTATTTGAACTACAGATCTAATTTTCATGTCGCGCTGTAACGTCATAGAAGCAAATTGCGAACCTCCAATACCATCTTTTCCTGTAAAATTACCTAGCAATACAATAAGATCATTTTTCTTTGCATGATTTTTTATCAGTTGAGATTTTTTTCCAAGACCTATACACATTACATCAACTAATGCATAGTTATCATAACATTCATCAAATTCTACTTCACCACCTACTGTAGGTACTCCAACACAATTTCCATAGTGTCCAATACCATTAATTACATTTTTGAAAATCCATTTGTTATTATTTTTCTTAATACTTCCAAAACGCAATCCATTTAGCAATGCAATTGGCCTAGTACCAGTTGCCAAAATATCCCTAATAATCCCACCAACACCAGTTGCAGCACCACAAAAAGGTTCAATAGATGAAGGATGATTATGACTTTCTATATGTATTGTAATAATATATTTATTATCTATGTTAACAATACCTGCATCATAATTAGCATTAAGTCTAGTTAGTGTTTTATTAACAGGTAAAATTTTTAAGTGGTTTTTTGATGACTTGTAAGAACAATGTTCAGACCATTCAGCATTAATAATTTGTAGTTCAGTTGAAGTAGGATCCCTACGTATTTTATTTTTAAGATAATTAAATTCTATTTTTGTTAAAGTCAATCTACAACACCAAGTTTTTGTAATAATGATTCAAAGATTAATTTGGATGGCTTATTGTCAATTGGGTTAATATCTCTTTCAACAGCACGTTCAGGGTGTGGCATTATTCCAACTATATTCATAGTTTTATTGCAGATACCAGCAATACTATATGCTGAATTATTGATATTATTTTCATATCTAAAAACTATTTGTTTGTTTTTTTTAAGTGAATTTAATGTTTTTTCATCAGCATAATACCTACCTTCACCATTTGCAATTGGGATTGGTATAATTTGTTTTGGTTTTAATTTATTAGTAAACGGTGTTTTATTGTTGTACACTATTAGATTAACCCAATTACACATAAAATTATATGGATTTTTCAATAATACACCTGGAAGTAATTTAGATTCAACTAAAATTTGAAAGCCATTACAAATACCTAATACTGGAATCTCTTTTTCAGCTAACTTTCGTATATCGTTGATAATAGGACTATGAGAAGCTATGAGTCCAGCTCGTAAATAATCTCCATAAGTAAATCCACCAGGCAATATAATAGCGTCAATATTAGCTGGTAATTTTTTTTGGTGCCAATAAAATTTAGCATTAACTTTAAAAGTTTTTGTAAATACGTGATAAATATCTCTATCACAATTGCTTCCAGGGAATACTATAATACCAATGTTCACATTATGTTTTATAATATCATATTATTAAAATAAACCTAAAATAATAGTTTTTATTTGAACTAATAATTATAATTCATATGACAATAGTCAAAGATATAATGGAAGAGAATATAGTGACTATAGGACATGATAGATCTGCTCTAGATGGAGCCAAAATGATTAGAGAAAAAAATGTAAATTTTCTGGTAATAATAAAAAATCTTAAACCAATTGGTATTTTATCAGATAGTGATTATGTTAAAAAATTAGTTGCAAATAATAAGCTGGCATCAAATATTCTAATTACAGACATAATGTCATATGGATTCAGATCAGTTAAACCATATACAGAAATTGAAAATGCAATACAAAAAATGCTTAATAATAATATTAAAAGATTGCTTGTATTTGAGGATGGTAAGCTTATTGGAGCAATCACTCAAATTGGATTAGTTAGTTATTTAAGAAATAAGCTTTTGATTGATAGTACAATAAAAAATATAGAATCTAATAAAACCTAGCTATCAAAAACTTCTATAATAATTGTACTAATCAATGGATTATAAAGCCTTAGCTCATTACAAAGTTTTTTTATTTTAGTTTTTATTGGTTTTTTATTTTTTTCATGCATAATAAATTTTAATATTTTAGCTGTACGCATTTTTATAATATTTGTATTTTTTTTTAAAATTAAATTTTTAAAAATTGCATCAGCTTCTGGATCGTCTAATTCTTCTTTATTTTCAATTATTACTCTAGCTATATAGATTCCCATTACTAATAATATGGTTATGTATACATAAATTTCAATCTATATATGTAATATGCATAATAATTTATATTGTTTTTATATATAGTTCAAAATGGGTAGAATACGATACTGGAAGTTAACTATTGATGATGTAGAAAAATCTACATATGATCCTAAGAGAGTACTAACGTGGGAAATTAAATGTGTCATGAATCAAGAAAAAGATGCTAAATTTATTGGTGTTTTTGCATATAGAAATGGAGTGCCATATGATTATGAATCATTAAAAGGAATTGCATATTACCATAATCATGTACCAGATAATGAATTGATTGAAATTAACGAATTTCTTAAAAACAAGTTTGGTGGAAAAATACTAGAAAAAAGCTCAAGAATAATTTTAAAAAATTCAAAAGAAATCTATACTCCAAAAGATATAGCTAGTTTAGCAAAAGAACTCAGAAAAAGATTTAATTCTGATGTAATCATAACAATAGAATTTGATTTTACAGATAATAATGATTTAGTTACTGGGTTACCAGAAAACAAACTTCTACCTATTCCAGGTGGATAAATTAAATCACTACTAATAAATACTATCACACATGAATGGAATTAGGCAGCATATATCAGAACTAAGAATACGAGTATTACGGGTGTCTGTTATAGTAGTAATAATCATGGTGCTTATCTTGACGTTTCATATAAACATATTTGAATATAAAGGAATTAATCTAGCATATCCGACAATAGAACCATTTAACAATATTGCCATACAAATTATTGATCATTTAAAAATAAAACTTATACCTAAAGATGTGCAATTAATACAAACTGCACCTGGTCAAGCGTTTTTTGTCCAGATTTATATTTCGTTATTAGTTGGTGTCATAATAGGAACCCCAATAATAACTAAAGAGTCTATTGATTTCTTAAAACCAGCACTAAATAAACATGAGTTTAATATGATATGTACTATATCACTTCCTGCTACAGTACTATTTATCTCAGGGTGTTGTTTCGCATATTTTTTTACTATACCATATTTATTAGAGTTTTTATACAAATACGGACATTACGCCGGAATAATAACATTTTTGAATGTAACAGACTTTGTAATATTTATTCTACAGTTCCTCTTAGCATTTGGAATATCATTTGAACTGCCATTAATTATGTATATAACAAATAAAATTGGAATTACAGATAGAAGATTTTGGAGCAAAAACATAAGATATGCAGTTATTATAATAGTTATTTTTGGTGCAATTATAACTCCAGATGGAAGCGGTATAACCATGTGGTTTATCTCAATACCAATGATAATATTATACTTAATAGGTATGAGAATCACAGAGTGATATGGATTATTAACATAATGTCTAAAAATATGAAACATTTAAATTTTCTATGTATACGAAGGTATCAGTGCTAAGTAACTATAATTTCATCATGGGACAAGAATGGATATTTATTCTATTAATTGCAGCTATTTTCATATTTGGAGCTAAGAAGATCCCAGAGCTAGCCAAGACACTAGGAAAATCAAAAGGCGAATATGAAAAAGGAAAACTAGAAGGTGAAAAAGAACTAAAAGATTTTAAAGATGAAAAGAAATCATGATTTTTGTTCTAACTCAATTATGAGTTTCATAAACATGTTTAAAAGTTCATTTTTTATTTTATTTTTGTAGATTAATTGAACTAATTTTTTAATACCATTAAATTTTAGATCTACTGTCAGGGTTAATTTTGTTCGTTTTGAAAATTCAATATATTTTAATATAATACTGCTTCCTTTTCCATTTCCGCCAATAATAAATATTTCATACGAATCAGGATATTTTATGACATGCTTAGTTAATACAACAAAGACTTTGCCTAATATCTTGATATGATTCTTCATTACTGATACTTCATTACGCATAGACAATATATGAGTAAACAAAAAATAATCAGGTAAAATATGTTGAAAATTTTTATGTTCCACAATAAAATCAAAAATTTTATTTTGTTGTATATTAATTATTTTTTCAATATATAGCTTCAATTAAATTTTTTTGCCCCAACGTGGATATAGGTTATGTTCTATGTTAAACTGATCAAGGCATTTCCCAATACCATGATCTATTATATCAGTAATTGATTTTGGTTTAGTATAAAATTCGATCATTGGTGGTAAAATTACTATTCCTAACATAGCAAGTTTTAGCATATTTTCTAGATTTATTGCAGTAAGTGGTGTTTCGCGTGTAACTAAAACTAACTTTTTTGATTCCTTTAAAATAACATTAGCAGAACGTGAAATTAATGTTTCATCATGACCATATGCAATACTTGATAGTGTTTTCATTGTACATGGTATTATAATCATCCCATCAGTTTTATAAGTACCACTTGAAATACTCGCAGCTAAGTTTTTATTTGAAAAATATTCAGTTGAGAGAGATTGTACATATTTTATTTTATATATGGTTTCCAATGATATGCATTTAGAAGCCCAATCAGTCATAATCAAATATGTTTTAATATTTAATTTTTTTAGTATTTCCAACATTCGTATACCATAAATTACACCTGTACTTCCAGTAATACCTATAATTAATTTCATAGATTAAATATTAGTCAAAGATTTATTTTAATTTATATACAGATTATTTTATACATATTAACTTAATTTATTTTAAATTCAATTAATTATTGTTTCAGTTATATTTTGTATTGATATCAATATTGTATGATAAAAAATGTTGAAATTAGAAAAATTATAAATAAATATACTGATCCGAAGGTTGGTGTACTTGGAAGCCATTCTGCATTAGATATAATGGATGGCGCTAAAGACGAAAATTTAAAAACAATTGTAATTTGTCAAAAAGGTAGAACAGAGACATATAAAAGATTCAATAGGATAGCTGATGAAATGATAATACTTGCCAAATTCAGGCATATGCTATCATCTAAAATACAAAAAAGATTATTACAAAAAAATGTCATAATAGTTCCACATAGAGCATTAACTGCATATCTAAGTTATAACCACATTGAAAATAATTTTAAAGTACCACTTTTTGGTAATAGAACACTATTACAAGCTGAAGAACGATCTCATAAAAAAAATCAATATTATCTTTTGAAAAAAGCTGGAATAAAATGTCCTATAATATTTAAAAATCCTAAGAACATAAATAAATTATCTATAGTTAAAACTCAAGAAAAAAAACGTAGTTTAGAAAGAGCATTTTTTATGGTAAATTCATATGAGGAATATAAAAAAATCTCAACTGAAAAAATAAGACTTGGATTAATTTCAAAAAGTGATTTAAAAATAGCTAGTATTGAAGAAGTGATAATTGGAACATATATGAATTTTAATTATTTTTCAAGTCCAATTTCAAAATATGTTGATTTTATTGGAATTGAAAGACGTTTACAGACAAATATATTTGACTATAATGCATTGCCAGCAAAACAACAATTAACTACTGATATTGATTTAACTAATATAGAAGTGGGACATATACCAGCAAGTATACGTGAATCATTATTAGAAAATGTAATTTCAATTGGTGATAAGTTTGTTGATACTGTTAAGAAGGAATACGCGCCTGGAATTATAGGCCCTTTTTCATTACAAAGTGTAATAACAAAGGATTTAGAATTAGTTGTATACGATGTCTCATTAAGAGTTCCAGGAAATCCAATTATTGCAACTACTACACCATATACAAAATATCAATATGGAAAAATATTTGGAGTGGGAAGAAGAATCGCAATGGAAATTAAAAAAGCACGTGATGAAGGCAATTTACACAAAATAGTAACTTAGCATTTGTTTTCATTTAATAAATTTTTTCTTATTAATATTGGGGCTTTATATAGAACAGACAATGCAATAGCATCTGATGCACGATAATTCCTTAGAATCATATTTTTTTTTCCAGTGTAATACAAATTAGCTCTTAAAGAAAATCCATTTTCATAAATTTTTACTTTTACTAGGAATGACTCATTTTGTTCACATAGTTCACCTATTATCTCATAGATTGTTGGAATAGCCAGATCACCATTAATAGAATTAATTATATATTGAGCTATTTCACCAGAAAATGCTCTAATACAAAATTCTTTGTTATCCAATGTTTTAAGAATTAGCATGCCTTCAATTGAATATGGATCAATAAATCCAACATATGAAATTCGTACAGATTCATATTCTGGTTCCTGATTGTCACTAATTCTCAAAATAACTCATTCTATGTTTATCAATTAGTGCATATAAATATACAAAACTGTTGTATAATCAATTTTTAGATTACTGAAAACTGTTATATCTTGATCTTTCCAATAACCTAGTTTTTTTTGTATTCTTTTTCCATTTTTTATAGTGAGTTTTACATAACACTACATTTTTTTTATTAGATAAAACATCTAAACTAGAACCTGTAAGCTTTGTAATACTTAATGAACGTATACCATCATTTTGACAATCAACTATACTGCATTTAGTACCTTTTGATATTATTCCCATAAAGTTGACATATATAACTGTAATATATATTTGAAAATAGTTTTATTGTAATTTATAATATACTTTATATATTAAAAAATAGACTGTAATACATATTGGTAAGACAAAAACATTTGTCACAATCACAGGATAAACAAAAAAAGGATAAGTTAAGTCAAAGCAGTGCTCATGGTCCTAGACATCAAATTATATCATACATAGACCATAAAGTTGGTATTGATATTATTAAAAAATTAAAATTTATAACAATACAGAATCTAGCTAAACAAACAAATGTTAAAATATCAACTGCAAATAATTTTATATTAAAAATGTTAAAAGAGGGGATCATAAAAAAAGCTGGTGGGTATAGTGGACACTACATCTATAAACCAATATTATAATAAAACCTGAAAGCATCTGCTTGGTTTATGTATTTCATTGTTTCGGTATTGGATGTAATTTTACCTATTGGAGTCATAAGTACACCCAGTTTCATATTATCTCTAAAAAAACAGACTATATTATATTGCGGGTAGTAAGCAACATCATATATATTAAACATATTTTTTGGTCTTTCTAAACCCTTATTGATTGGAACATTGATATACACAATATGTTTCATCATAATATGTACAGTTCCTGATAGTGGAAGAAGTCTACTTATAGAACCTACAACATTT
Source organism: Nitrosopumilaceae archaeon (assembly GCA_965218725.1). GTDB lineage: Archaea > Thermoproteota > Nitrososphaeria > Nitrososphaerales > Nitrosopumilaceae > WTHC01. The sequence goes on along the minus strand of CBDCLO010000002.1, from coordinate 206,042 downwards.
GGAGATAAATGACGTTTTAATTCAACTGATATCATAGTTTTATTGATTTCAAAAATTGTTTTTAGTTTAGATATGGATTCATACATTAAACATAGTGACATAAAACAATATTTTTAGTTATTGTATGTTTGGAATATATAACAGTAAAATAAAATAGTAATGTTTGTCAAAATCAAAGGCACAGTCAAAAATAAATAAAGGAATTAAAGCAAAAGGTGCAATTAAATCTATTGAATTGTACAAAAAAATGATCGATGATGATGAAATTACTGAAAAACAAAAGACTATTTTTAGAGAAAAGATTGAGGAGATAGAAAAACGTGAAATAATCGATAAAGATCCTATACATATTCCAATAGAAATTAAAGTCGAAAATTCAGATCAAATATTAGCAGGACCCACTATATTAACTAGATTTGAAAAAGCTAGGATATTAGGAGCGAGGGCATTACAATTATCTCTTGGAGCTCCACCATTTACTAAAATTCCATCACATGCACGTACATCTTTAGATATAGCGATTGCAGAACTCGAACAGAGAGTTTTACCTATAACTATAAAGAGAGTTTTACCTAACGGGGATTACCAAAATATTCCAATAAAATATTTTATTTCATAAATATTTTTTAACATAGAAATAATTTTAAATTTCTTGGTTATTAATATAACGTTCCTGGTCCTTTAAGAAGCATATTCTCGCATTCTTTACATATTTTTTCATCAATATTATTTTCTAATTTATGATGAATGTCACAAATTAATAGGCTAGATTTAATATAATTACATAAACCAATAAATTTTGCTAAACTAGATGGAGTATATGCCATATCAGACGCCAAATTATCGCTTAGTTCATCAAGTAATATTGCAACCTGTTTTTCAGCAAGTAGTTTTTCTATAAGCTTTGGATCACCTCTCGTACCACGTATGTAATTACTTACAGCAGCTTGAGTAACACCTAACATTTTAGAGATCACATCTTCCCTAATTTTATAGTTTATTGCCAACTTTTTTGCTAGTATAGAACGTAACGCAGGAATAAGAGTTTTAGATTCAATCTCTACTGGAAGTAACATAATTCAGAAAATAATCTATAAAATATTTAAAGATATCATTAAACATAAATAGCCAAGTTGTGACTAAAATTGTAGTAATGTAATTAAATTGTTACAGAGATTTGTTAATTATACATATGAAATTTTAAGAAGATCTGTTTTGAAATGTAGATCTAATATTATTTCATTATCTGGTGGATTAGACAGTACAATATTAGCATATCTTTTAAAAAATAGAAAACCTGCTACAATCACTATAATAACTAAAAATTTTGATGCTAAAGATTTAGAATATACCCAACAAGCAGCAAATAGACTAGGATTGAATCACAATATACAAATAGTAGATATAAATGAAATCAAATCTTCAATACAACATACTATCAAAATCTTACAAAATTTTAATGATATTGAGATCAGAAATTCTATAGTTATGTATCTAGTTTTAAAATCACTTAAAAAAATTGGTTATAACAGTATAATAACTGGTGATGGGGCTGATGAACTATTTTGTGGTTACAATTTTTTTTTAAATAAAAAAAGAAATGAATTGCAATATGAATACAATAGAATATTAAAAATAATGCATTTTCCAGTTATTAAATTAGGAAAATCCCTAGGAATAAAAATAGAATTACCATTTTTAGATGATGATGTAATAGCATTAGCAAATAAAATACCAATGCATCTAAAAATACGTATTAAAAACAATAGAAAATATGGTAAATGGATATTACGAAAATCATTTGAAAAAAAAATTCCTGCATCTATAGCTTGGAGAAATAAATCACCAATACAAGAAGGTTCTGGTACAATAGGATTAACAAATTTTTTTGATGTGGAAATGGATGATAATGTATTCACCAAAAAAATAACTGAAATATATAAAACTGATAAGATACATATAAGATCTAAAGAATCATTACATTATTATGAGGTATTTAGGAAATTTTATGATCTTCATAAGTTAAGATATTTTGATAATGCATGCCCTAATTGTTATTATCCAGTTAAACAATTCTCAAAATTTTGTTTAATGTGTGGAACGTTTCCAATTTAACTTTTTTATCCATTTTCTTGATTTTTTTATAAAAATTTGTTTGCAACCATCACAACAAAAATAATATGTCGATCCATCATTATGTTCATACAAGACAGCTATTTTTTTATCTAATTCTATTCCACACACTGGATCTATTGGCATAATGTAATTATTTTATTCAATAATATATAATTAATACTAATAACTGTATTTTATGTGTAACATATATTTTAAAAATGTTAAACTATCTACTATCATTAATATACTCTTTTAACTAGTTATAATACAAATTGTATTTTATTACATAAATATTAAAATAAAATGTACATTGTTATTTTATAATATGCATTTAAATTCATGTAATATATTTAATTAAAATGTTTTAGTGCAAGTTAAATACAATAGTACAGTAATTACGGTATTGGCACTAGTAATTATGGTAACTCTTATAATAGTAGGTATATTAGCTGTATTTGGATATACGTTCTATCGTTATATACTTTATGATATATTGTGTAAAAATTCTGTTAACAATACTTTAAAAGGATATAACATTAGAAAAACCCAATTTGAGATAATTTCAGAGTATTATAAAATTAAAGGTAAAAAATTATCATCAAAAGAAGTTACTAAACTAGAAAAATTTTATAGACAAAATGAACCTGAGCAGTTTCTTTTAATGTATGACACTATAAGAGAAAATTTAAAAAATAACGGAAGAAATTTTTGATTATCGGTATATATTATTATACTATCATATTTTAGTGATGGTCTGGCTATAAAAAATGTTATTGGTTTGGTATTTGTATAAATGGTGTTCCAGCGCTACCAACTACAAGTGGTAATTTTCCGTCCCATGCTTGAGTTTTCAGCCAAGCTAAATAATTTGGGTTTGTTGCTAGTGCATTATTAATTATTTTTATTGCTTCAGCTTCACCACTTGCTTCTGCAATATTTGCTTGTGCTATTCCTACAGCTTGTGCCTCCCTTTGTTTAGCTTCTACTTTTATTCGTCTTAGATCATTTTCTGCTTTTAATGCTTTTTGTTCTGCTTCAACTTTTGATTCTATTGCTTGTGCAAAAAGAGCAGAGAACTGGAAATCGGTAATCGACATTACTTCTGTTATTATATTAAATCCAGCTAATCTTTCGCTTATCGACGCTTCTATATCAGATTTTACTAGTGGTCTTTTAGTTATTAATTCTTCAGCATTATATTTTGCAGTTACTTGTTTTACGGTTTCTTCTATTGCTGGTTGAATAATTCTATTTTCATAGTCTAATCCTAATTCCTTATACAAAAAATGAACTGATTCTTGTGATGGATGATAGTTCACAGTTACTGTGGTAGAAACTGTTTGCAAATCCTTAGATGCTGATGTTGTAGATTTTTCATATTTCAATGTACGTACTTCAATATTTATTACATCATCTGCAAATGGTGTAACAAAATGTAGTCCTTCTTCAAGTGGTGGACTATCTGTATCTACTGCATTCCAATGTAACAAAACCCCTCTGTGCCCAGCATCTACTATTTTTACTGATGAAGTTATTATCATTGCAGTGACTATCAACAACGCAATCCCAAGTAGAATAATCCTAGCACTACTCACATTAATTTGTATCTTTGGTGTTTGATATCTAGACAATTATTTAGCTACATGCTATAAGCATATAAATTATTATGGTATATTTTCACATAAAGACATTTATCATTATACATCAATATAACTAATAATGGAAACACAACAGATAGCCGATAAAATAATCAAACTGAATAAATCAGTTAGAATTGTGTCTGTATGTGACCTGAAAGGTAAATTGATATATAGTGCACATACAAAATCGATCCATAATAAACTTACATCCAATGAAAGTACAAGCTCGTTGGTCACCGCAGCTCAATCATGGAAGTCAAGAAAAGCTTTATCAAGAAAACTAGGAAAATGTAAATATGTGATAGCAGAGTATGAGAAAGTTAAACGCATAACAATGCCAGCAGGAAAAAATCATTTACTTTATGTAACTACTGAACCAGGTATAGATCACAATAAACTAATCAATAAAATTATGAAGATCGAGTGACATCATTTTTTTAATTTTATAAATATGTGGAAATATTATTGACAATCATTTTAGTTAGTATTTTTATGTATGTATTTTGATTTAATTTGATAAACAAAAAAGATATCATGTACAAAATATATACCGATAATTGTAACAAACTTTTAATAGAAAATAATATACGATTTGCTGGAATAATAGATGAAAATGGTGATTTAATATCAGGAGGTTTTAGAAAAGGAATTATACCACTTGAGGATGATGAAATAAAATTAAAATCATTTATGGAGTTTGTTTCCAAAATTTCAATACGAAAAGAGTATGATAAAAGCCTTGGCCCTATAAACTATCTAGCTGCCAGAAGAGATAAAGTAGTTTTAATAAGTTTTCCATTTCCAGTAAATAAGATTATTTTATTAGTATCAGCTAACCCAACAGTAAATATAGAAAAATTAGCACAAACAGTCACTGACATTTTTAGTGGAGTTTAACAATAATTAAAATCTAACTTTTTATAACAAGGCTTTTTAATGTAATTTAATAATTGTTACTATGAATGAGGCGTACGTACTATTAAATGTAAATTATAAACTTCAAAATGATATAATAAAACAGGCAAGAAAAATCACGATAACAAAAGATGTCAAAAAGGTTTATGGGTTGTATGACGTACTAATTATTTTTGAATCTGATGACATGCAAAAAATAAAGAATGCGATTGATATTGAACTAAATAATTTAAAGGGGATATCGAACATGATTTCTTTAATATCTGTTATCTAAATGATACAAAAATATGAAATAATAATAATTGGAGCTGGTCCAGCAGGATTATCTGCTGGCATGTTTGTGGCTAGACAAAAAGTGTCATGTCTAATAATTTCAAAAGATCTAGGAGGTCAATTGAATTTAATTCCAAAATTAGAAAATTATCCTGGTACTATATTATCAAGTGGGCCACTTTTAGCAAAAACACTTGAAAACCAATATTTATCATATAATGGTGATCTAGTATATGATACAGTAAATAAAATTGATTTTGAAAATGAGTTTAAAATAAATACAATCCGCTCAGAATATGCATCAAAAGCCATTATTCTAGCACCTGGCAAAGTACCAAATAATCTAGGGTTGGAAAATGAAACAAAATTTACTAATAAAGGTATACATTATTGTACTAAGTGTGATGCACCATTTTATCAAGGAAAAATAACTGCATCAGTAGGTGTTGGTGCATATTTGTTAGAATCTGGAGTCCTACTTTCTAGATTGGCATCAAAGGCATACCTAATTTTTAAAGGTGGCAGACTTGGAGGTAATAAGGACATGATAGCTTCAATAGAAAAAAAAGAAAATGTTGAACTAATTTCTAATTCTACAATAAAATCTATTTTTGGAGAAAATACCATTAAAAATGTAATCATAAAAGATTCAACTGGAACTGAAAAAACAATTTGGATTGATGGTTTATTCATAGAAATGGGTTCAAAAATAAATCTAGATTATGTAAAGCATTTGGTAAAATTAAATACTAAAGGTGAAATAGAAATAAGCAGAGGATGTAATACCTCTCATCCTGCTATTTTTGCTGCTGGTGATGCTACTAATATACCATACAAACAAATTGCAGTTGCATGCGGAAATGGTACCGAGGCTGGTTTATCTGCATTTAACTATCTAGAAAAACTAAGTGGTAGACCAGGAATACGTACAGATTGGAAAAAACAAATAGGAGATACAATATTTCATTACTAGCACATGTATTATTATCTACCATTATTTTTTTAATTAATATACAACATTTTTATTGTACTCAACTATGTATACGCCTAAAAATTATTACTTATAAACTGTACAGGATTTTTCTCAAAAGCCCATTTGCATGATGCACAACAAAAATAATACTTGTTATTACCATAAGTAACAAAACTCGACTTATTTCTAATCGTCGTATTACAAACAGGATCTCTTAGTTCAACCAATACGCAACTAACTTTTCATGCATATTTTAATATTATGTTGCCAGCATAACTAAACTAGTATTAATTTAAAACTAAAGTGTATTACCATATGTTATAGTATTTTTCTTAATCCTGCACATCTATTACGTATAGTTACCTCTGTAACACCAGATGCCAATGAAATATCCTTCTGTGATTTTACCTCATTAGTATCTATGCACGCCAAATATAATGCAGCTGCAGCTATGCCCATTGGATCTTTTCCAGCAACAACTCCAATGTCCTTAGCCACATTTAAAATATTAATAGCTTTTCGTTTACTTTTTTCACTTAACTCTACCATACTCGCAATTCTTGATATGCCCTTAACAGGATCTACCACTGGAACCTTTAGTTCAAGTTCCCTAAAAATCAATCTATAACATCTGGCAACATCCTTTCTTCGTATATTAATTTCTTTAGCAATATCGTCCAATGTTCTAGGAGTTTCTGTGTTTCTACATGCAGCATATATGCATGCTGCTACTAATCCATATATAGATCTCCCTCTCACTAATTTTTTTTCCATTGCTTTTCTGTAGATATAAGCTGCATTTTCTATCACAGAATCAACCAACGCAAGCTTATCTTTTAATTTACCCATTTCATTTAAAGCTTGTCTTAAATTCCTATCTGCCGAGGAATGTGCTTGGCTTCGATTATCCCATGTTCTCAATCTCTCTATTGAATTTTTAATTCTTATTGATAACGGTCTTCCAGCTGAATCTCTATTTGCAGTTCCAATAATAGTTGAAAGCCCCATATCATGCATTGTTATCGATGTACCAGCTCCAACTCTTGCTCTATTAATATCATCATTAGAAAAGGTCCTCCACTCTGCACCAGAATCTTCTAGTTTATCTGAGATTACAAAACCACATGATCCACAAAATAATTCGCCATTAGTCTCATCTGTTACCATAGAAGATTTTCCACAAGATGTACAACGTTTATTAAATACTAATGACCTATGAGCCATATCTTAGTTATGTCATGTATTAATACTTATTATTAGTTTCACTTTTAATCTTAAGGTTATTTGTATGTAGGTTAAGCTAATTAATTGTAGTGCAATAATTTTTAAATTAGAATAAAATAAAAATACATTATAATACTCATCAATATGAAAATTATTCATGGAAACCCAGAATTTGGATCCAAACTAAATAAACTTCAAATAGACCATTTTCTTACAAAAAATAAACTAAATCTACACCTTGGAACTATAAATATAAAAAATGAATTAAGTATACATCCTGTATGGTTTTTATATAACTCATATAAATTTCATATAGAAACTAGTAAAGTTTCTTTAAAAATTAAAAACATAATGAAAAATAGCTTAGTTTATTTTTGTATAGATTCTAGTACAACTCCTTATCTAGGAGTTAGAGGGAGAGGTAAAGCAAAATTGGTTTATAATATTGAAAGTAATACCATCATAGCAAAAAAAATAATAGCCAAATATGTTAATCCAGACAGTAAAATAGCTAAATATATTTTACATGGGATAAAAAGTGGCTGTTTCATAGTTATAGAAATTATACCACAATATTTTTCTACTTGGAATAATGCAGCATTATAATCAATTGCTTAAATATAAATAAACTATATTCTAAATATTCAAGATACAGAGTTGTAGCTACAAAGATATGATTCGTTAATTTTTTAAAACTGTTCATATTAATTTATACATGAAACAAAAAACAAAAAAAATAAAAATTCTTGTAGCTAAGTTAGGGTTAGATGGACATGATCGTGGTGCATTAGTACTTTGCAAAACATTCAGAGATGCAGGTATGGAAGTTATTTATTCTGGTTTATTTGCTGTACCTGAAAAAATAGCACAAATCGCAGAAGATGAAGATGTTGATGTAATAGCATTAAGTCTTCTTAACGGTGCACATAATACTTTATTTCCAAGAGTTGTAGAATGCCTAGAAAAAAAAGAAATTACAAATATTCTCGTTGTAGGCGGCGGGGTAATACCTGATGAAGATAAGACTAAACTTAAAAAAGCTGGAATATCTGACATATTTGGACCAGGTACTGACCTACAAACAATATTAAAGCATATTACATCTGAAGTGAATAAATTAAGAAAAATCTAGCTATGAGAACCTCTCCATAACATATTACGTATCTTTTCCCCAACTTTTTCTATTTCGTGTGTTTTAATAGTTTTCATATACTTATTAAACGCATAATGTCCACTATTCTTATATTCATTGATCCATTCAGAATTGAACGTACCATCTTTTATCATTTTTAATGCTTTCCTCATTTGTTCTTTATTGTATTCGTTCATGATCATTGTTCCCCTTGTTAAGCCACCATATCTTGCAGTTTCACTAACACGTTTATACATTCCACTAATTCCATGGCGTTGTATCATATCTACAATTAATTTTAATTCATGTAATACCTCAAAATAGGCTATTTCATGTTGATATCCATCTTCTATCAATACTTCAAATGCATTAATTATCATTGATGATACACCTCCACAAAGTGCAGCCTGTTCACCAAACCAATCTGTTTCAGTTTCTTCTTGAAAAGTTGTTTTTATTACTCCAGCTCTAGTACTTCCTATTGCTTTTGCTATTGCAAGTGCTTTGTTCCATGCATTTTTTGTATAATCTTGATGGACTGCTATTATTGATGGAGTTCCAAATCCATTTAGATATGTTTCCCTTACTTTTGAACCAGGTCCTTTTGGTGCAATCATAATAATATCAACATCTTTAGGTGCAACTATCCATTTCCAGTGTATTGCAGCACCATGTGAAAAAGAAAGTACTTTTCCCTCTAAAATATTATCTTTAATTTTATTTTTATAGACTTCAGATTGTACCATGTCTGGTATTAAGATATGGATTATATCTGATTCTATACATGTTTTTTCTATTGACATAACTGTATGTCCATATTTCTGTGCTTTTTCCCAATTCTTGCTATTATTGTTTAGTCCAATTATTACATTTAAACCCGAGTCTTTCATATTATTTGATTGAGCTTCACCTTGAATACCATAACCTATTATCCCAACAACTTTATTTCTAATTACATCAAGACTTACATCCTCATCTTTCCAGATCTTTGCCATGTATAACTAATCTATTAAAAAAATAATAATATATTACTATGCACTTTAATTTATAGTAATCCAAATAACCATTTTTTAGTTTACTACGTTCTTTGAATAAATTAAGATTTATTAGTATACTTATGGAAATGAATCTAATGTATCAATATAGCTCACAAATCTATGATCCTGTGAACAAACTTTTTTTTGTGAATATTTTTTCATTGTTATTCCAGTTATTCCATTTAACCCTAATGGGTTATAATAACTATTTTCAGATGATTTTAATACCTCGTCATTTGGATTATAATAATTAATAATCTTTTTATTAATCACATTTTGAAAAATTTTATTATTTTTTTGTTATTGAACAAAATATTATTAACTGATGCTCCAAAAAAATATACAGACTCTAAGATTAACATGATTAAATCTATCTAAATTCATGATGGTATCTGAAATTACATATGATCCTAATGAATATCCTACTAATCTAATTTTTATGTTATTATTTTTTTTAAAATCAATAATCCATCTTGACAGATTTTTTCCATTTTTTTTAGCAATTATAATACCAATTTTTAATTCATTTGTATCAATACATTTTACATTTGTGTCATAACTATATACTATAATTGGATATCTATAATTTAACATATCTAATTTTTTTTTCATTATTAGAAACTTAGATAATGCATTTACTTTATTATTGTGTAAACCATGAACAACTACTGTGACCTCTTTCTTTTTATGTATATTATAAAAACAGCGTAATGGGTATACATCATATGATCTAGCTTTTAGTGTTTTTCCGTTGCATAGATCATAATATCCTCTAGTAGAAATCCTGGGTATCCTATGTAGCATTTTTCATGCTATCTATACGTTGATTCACGTCTTGTTGTTCAATCTTTACAAATAGTGGATACGGTTTATTAATAACATGATTAGGTTTTATCATAAATTCTAAAATATTATCATGGTACTGTTTTGAAATACAGTTATCAATACCAAGCTGCAACCAAATTTTTTTTGAAGTATCAGGTAAAAATGGATATAATGTTATAGCAATAACGCATATAGCATTTATGGATATAAAAATACAATTATCTAAATCTGAATTTTTTTTCCATGGTTCTTTATGTTGAAAATATTGATTTAGCAAAGATGACATTTTTAATATGCATTTTAAACCACGGTCTAATTTATTTTCCATTATAAAAACCCCAGAATCTTTTCCTAGACTAATAACTTTCTCTTTAATAATATTATCAGATTTATCAAATTGTTTAGGGTAAGGTACTCTGTTATTGCATTTCGCACTCATTAACTTTAACACCCTATTTATAAAATTCCCTATATTTCCAATAAGCTCTGAATTTATTATTGTTGCAAATTCTAACCAGTTAAAATTTAGATCATTTTGAGAATACTGGTTTATAAACACTAAATAAAATCGTAAATAGTCAGCTGGATAGTAAGAAAGAAATTCTTTTATACTTATATACCAATTGCGGCTTTTAGATAGTTTCTTATAATGCAATTTAAGGTGTCCTCTAGTTGGAATATAATCTGGTAACTTATATTCTTCATTAATACCCAGTCGTATGGCTGGTAAAAATAAATAATGATGATATATTATATCCTTACCAATAAAATGGTAGATATCTGCGGAATTCCAGAATTCTTTACCGTCTATTCCCTTAGTACTTAGGAATTTAATCGCTGATGATATATATGCAAGATGATTATCGAACCAACCATAAAAAACTTGATCTGAATTTTTAAGTGGAACTGGAATACCCCATGAAATATTTCGCGTTATATCCCAATCAATTAATCCATACTTGATCCAATTTTGTACATATTTTTTAACATCTTTTTGAAGATTCTTATTTTGTTCCAACCATAAGGACAGTTTATGTGAGAAGTTACTTAGTTTAAAAAAATAATGTTTAGTTTCTTTTTTGATAGGTATACATCCACATATAGAACATTTTGGTTTATTAATTGCTTTTGGTATATTACCACATTTTTCGCATAGATCAGAATATTGTCCATCGGCCTTACAATATGGACATTCACCAATTACATATCTATCTGGAAGGAATTTTTTATCATTATTGCAATACAATTGAACTATTTTAGAATCATATATATGCCCAGCGTTATACAACTTTTTGAAAACATATTGAACAAATTTTATATTTTCTTTTGAGCTGGTTTTATAAAAAAAATCAAACTCTATATTTAATAATGTAAAATCATTGTATGCACGATTATTCCAATATTTTACATACTCTTCAGGTTTTTTATTTTCTTTTTCAGACTGAACCAAAATTGGTGTGCCAAAGTCATCTGATGCACATATATGATAAGCCTCCACATTTTTTTGCTTTAAAAATCTAGTGGTAATGTCTGCTGGTAAATATGTAGACGCAATGTGGCCTAGATGTATTTCACCATTTGAATATGGTAATGCACTAGTTATTATTGCTCTACTTCTCAAGTTATGTATTCCAACTATTCAAATAATTTTTTTGTTCATTTGTAAGTTTATCAATCTTTATATCCATTGCTTGTAGTGCATCAAATGCAATTTGATTATCTATTTCTATTGGTACAGTAATTATTTTTTTTTCCATGTTTTTATAATTTTTTAAAATATGTAAAATAGACAAAATTTGATTTGAAAATGATTGGGCCATTACTTCAGGTGGATGTCCCTCAGCTGCAACTAAATTAGCCACTCTACCATAACCTATCAAATAAATAGTCTTACCATTGTTTAAAATACATTCACTTACGTTGGGCCGTACCTCTCTAACACTTTTTGATTTTAAAAGAAACTTTGCATCTATTTCTACATCAAAGTGACCAACATTCCCAATAACAGCTCCATTTTTCATATTTAGTATATGTTTTCTATTAATTACATTAATTACACCAGTACATGTCACAAACATATCACCTATCTCTACAGCCTTTGAGATTTGCATAACGTCAAATCCATCCATGTGAGCTTCTAATGCTCTGATTGCATTTACTTCTGTGACTATTACTTTAGAACCCATACCACGACATCTTGTAGCTACACCTTTTCCAACCCAACCATATCCTACAACTACTACACGTTTTGATGCGAACAATAGATTTATTGATCTAAGATATCCGTCTACTGTACTTTGTCCAGTACCATATTTATTATCAAACATATGTTTTGTATATGCATCATTCACTGCAATCACTGGATAACGCAAAACTCCATTACTTTCTATGGATCTTAATCTATTTACACCTGCAGTAGTTTCTTCAGTAGCTCCAACTATCTCTAAAGATTTATACTTTTTACTAAAGTGAGCTTTTACGTTCATATCTGCTCCATCATCAGTCAATATTACCGGTTTATGATCTAGTACTTGCTCTATACAATAATCATATTCTTTATTAGTTTGTCCAGACCATGCATAGATCTCAATCTTACTTGATGCTAAAAATGCTGCAACATCATCTTGAGTAGTTAATGGGTTAGCACCACATGCTACTACATTTGCACCCAATTCTTTTGCACCCATTAACAAAACAGAAGTTTCTTTTGTAATGTGCAAACAAAATCCTAATGTAATACCTTTTAATGGTTTAGATCTTTTCAATCTCTGAATAGTTCTATCAAGAATCTGCATATGACTTCTTGCCCATTCATACGACAATTTTCCTTTTTCAGACAATTCTAAATTTTTTATTTTACTCAATATAAAAATACAGGAACAGACCTATAAATTTCTATCAACAATCATTATAATTAAAGTATGATTAAAATAATTAAAATTTTTGTAATATATATAAAATATATTAGTATAACATCACAAATTGTATTTATCTTTTAAAATAGTAATTAGGTAATAATCATTAACAACTTGAACCATAAAGTTTATGAAAATATGTATTGTAAATAGTCAGTGAAACAAAATATTTTAAATGATCTGATAAAAATTGATTATAAAAAAATAGTTTATTCTATAAAACATTTCTTAAGTAATATTGTTTTTAAAACTAATCTAAGTGGCTTTGTTTTAGGACTTAGTGGCGGTATAGATTCTACCGTAATTGCATATCTATGTTCATGTACTCATAAACAAGATACACTAGCATTGGTGATGCCTGACAGAGAAATCACACCAAAAAATGAGACCGATGATGCACTTAAAACTATAAACAAACTTAATTTAAATTATAAACTATTAGATATAACATTAATAGTCAATGAATATAAAAAATACCTAGATCCAAATGAAAATGCATTAGGAAATTTAAGATCTAGAATAAGATCAAATATCTTGTATTATTATGCAAACATTACAAATAACTTAGTTGTTGGCTCTACTGACAAAAGTGAATATATGCTTGGATATTTTACAAAGTTTGGTGACGGTAATGCAGATGTATTACCATTAATATCAATTTATAAAACACAACTTAAAAATCTAGCAAAATTTTTAGGAGTATCAGATTCAATAATAAATAAAAAAAGCAGTCCATATATTTTAAAAAATCAACTTGCAGAAAAAGAAATTGGTTTACCATATGAAAAAATTGATCTAATTTTATATTGTATATTTGACAAAAAGTGCACTATAGAAGAAACAATGCAATTAACTGCAATAGGAAGATCTTCAATAAAAAAAATCTATGAATTGCATAAAAAAAATCATCATAAACGGAACATGCCATATGGTTTTGTAATATAATACATTGGATATTAAAATATATGATACATTAAGTGGTAAAAAAAAATGTGTAAGTTCATCATATGTTGAAATATATCTTTGTGGTATAACACCTTATGATAATTCACATATAGGACATGCAAGAACAGTAGTTGTTTTTGATATATTAAGGCGCTATCTAGAAAATAAAAATATTATTGTTAGAATTGTTCAAAACTTCACAGATATTGACGATAAAATAATACAAAGAGCAAAAAATGAAAATTTGTCAACTACAGAAATAAGTTCAAAATATATAGAACACTACTATAGAGACTTTGATACACTTAACGTTAAACGTGCAAGTATATATCCCAAAGCAACGGAACATATACAAAACATAATAGAACTGATACAACATTTATTAAATAAAAATATTGCATACGTTACAAAAAATGGCGTATATTTTTCTGTATTAAAATTTAATAAGTATGGAAAATTATCTAAAAAAAACATCAACGAATTAATTTCTGGATTACGTATTCCAATAGACAGTGCAAAAAATTCACCAATTGATTTTGCACTATGGAAATTTTTTAGAACTAATCCTATTTGGAATAGTCCATGGGGAAAAGGAAGACCAGGCTGGCATATAGAATGTTCTGCAATGTGTATAAAATATCTTAGCAAAAATTTTGAAATACATGGTGGTGGAAATGATTTAATATTCCCACATCATGAAAATGAAATTGCTCAATCAGAGTCATATACATCAAAATCACTTGCAAAAATTTGGATGCATATCGGATTGGTAACAGTTAATGGCAAAAAAATGTCAAAATCAACAGGAAATATTAAAGTCTTAAGTCAATTACTGAGTACATACGGATCTAATATAATAAGACTATTTTGTATTTCTACACATTACTTAAAACCAGTAAGCTATTCTACGATTGCATTAAAAGAAATAATAACAAAATGGAGACAAATGGAATTATGTTATTATAAACTAGTATCAATTAAAAATACCTGTAATAGTTCAAATGAAAATATAGAAAAAATAATAATTAAGTATAAAACTAAATTTGATTATGTGATGTCTAATAATTTTAATACTGTACATGCATTTTCATCTTTTATGAAATTAGTGAAACAAATTGATGATTTTATAATGTATAACACTATAGCTGAATCAACTGCAAAAAAAGCTATTACAGAATTTGAAAGATTTTTTAATATTTTTGGATTAAAAATATCTAAATTTACCAATGAAGAAAAAAACCTAATTGATACATTAATACTAGAAAGAAAAAAACTAAGAGAAGAAAAACAATACGAAAAAGCTGATAAAATTAGAAAACGTTTGGAAACTATGAACATCACATTACTAGACTATCATAATACTACAACTTGGATAAAAAAAGAAGAAATATCATCAGACTAAATTAAATAAATGTTTAGTTTTTTTTGCGTGTTTGTAAGTATTTACTAGATACATCACTGTCACGTTGATATGTGATAGATAACTTTAATTTGTATCTCAAATCTTTAGCATGCAACAACATTTCTGTTAAATCAGTATGAATCTATTTTGCCAGATCTTTTATTGTAGTACCAACTTTCATTAATATCAGATCATGTAAAATTCTACCATGTTTATTAAATAATTTTTTTTAGTTAGCTATTAAATAAATAGAATTCATTTTTAAAAGTTTAAAAACAGTCATATTGACTACAAGTTATATTCCTGTTTTTATATATTTATTCATTATATAATCTTCAATGAATTTTAGTGCATTTTTTTGTTTATAACTAATTTTTATCGATTTTAATATGCTAAATCGTTCAAAATCTAAATAATATTTTATTAATTTTATCTTTTCAACTTTTCTTAGACTAAGCTATCTATCTGCACTGGTTAGAATTACAACATTCTCATTACATTGCTCTTGTAATTTATGCAGATTTTCATTAGCATCTTTGATATTTATCTTATTTGCTATAACATGAATGAGTTTTGATATTTTTCCTAAACTTGAAGCAAATTTTTTCACGTCACATATAGTAAAATCCAAAAAATATTTTTTATCTAGTTTAGCAATGTACAATGATTCTTTTATGTGAATTTTGTTAACATCTATTACACGATATAAACTTGCTAATGCATCAATTTGATTTATGCCTAAATTAACTAATTTTAATATTTTAGATCTAATTACTTCTAAAATATTGTGATACCACATCATTAATTCTTCTTATGTAAATAAAATCATAGATAGAGTCTCTAGAATTACTTTCAGTTATCTCAGCTAAAGAATTAATACTTCCAGATACATCTACCATGTATAACAATGCATCTGATTGTGATGCAATAGTAAGAGACTTGTACCTAATCCATTCCCTCTCCATGTACATTTTATAAGATCAGATAAATCTATTAGTTGAATTAGGGCATATCTCCGCCAATTACTCCATCTTAAATTTTTGGAGCTACATCGACATTAAATTCTTGATGAACAAAATGTCATAGCATAATCAATTAAAATTGCGGGGTTTTTAGTTATAAATGATATGTTGAAACTATATTTAACAACATGGTAACAGCATTGAAAAATGTTGTTTTACAGCATCTATTTTACCCACTAGTACCATTTTAAGCATTATATTACTGACACAATTGACAAATATTTAATATTGTCTAAAAACATAGAACAATATAACACACAGATTATAAACTCAAGCAGTAGTGTACTTGACAATACTACCAAAATCTACATCAGAAATTAGTTACTAAAGAAACTAAATATAACATAAAATTAATGAGTTTAATTAGACTATCAGTGTAAAAAATTTAATAAAAGTTTAAATCAAAATACAAAATAATTATTTAATATTGTTACTGCAGGAAATACTGTATAAACTTAAGACTAAAAGAATAGGAAAACGTATTTATTATTTTGATAAAATAGGTTCTACACAATGCTTTGCACTAAAAATAGCTAATAATAAAATTGAGAATGGTACTATAGTAATAACAAGACATCAAACTGATGGAAGAGGAAGAATGAATAGAAAGTGGCAATCCACAGAAGGAAATATGTGTCTATCAATAATCCTACATCCAAAGCTATGTATTTCTAATATTAAATTTTTTCCATTTGTTACATCGCTAGCCCTTTCAATCACTATTGAAAAATACATGAAGCTCCAACCAAAACTAAAATGGCCAAATGATGTGATGGTTGATGGGAAAAAAGTAGCTGGGATACTTACTGATGTATCAATAGAATCTGATAAAATAAAATACATAATCATAGGAATTGGAATAAATTTTAATATTAATACCAATTACATAAAAAATACATTTAATTCAACAAATTTTTGTGATGTGGCAACCCTTATAAAATATAAATCGATATGTACTCAAACAAAATTTATTCAAAATTTTATTTTTGAATTAGAAACATTATTAATTAGACTAGAAAAAAATGAGACTGCAGGCATTATCAAAAATTGGTTAAATAGATCATACATATAAAATAATTTTACTTTAATTAATGCAATATAGATTCTAATACTGGCTAACTTTGAAATATGTTTTGACAATACACATAATTATGTTTGTATAAAATATTAATTCGGTCATTTAAAGATGTGTTATGTTTATAGATAGATAACCAATACCCACACAAGTCATATATATTTATGTAAATTAACTCAAAATATATTAGTAAAATGTGAGACTAACAACTTTATATTAACTTAGTATAATACTATCTCAGGTGATTTATGTTATAATAAAAAATGGTGTTTTACACAGTGAGGGTATTAGATTTAATTAACGATCTTAAAAAAAAGAAAAGAAAAGCCATTGCAAAATCAATATCAATAATAGAAAACGATGAAAATATAACTCGTAGGTTAATAAATAAAATTTACAAAAACACTGGAAATTCTTTAATAATTGGATTTACTGGTCCAGCTGGTGCAGGAAAAAGTTCACTTATTAATATAATCGCACTAGAACTTAAAGAATGCGGGATGAACCCAGCGGTATTAGCAATTGATCCATCAAGTCACATTAGTGGAGGAGCTATTCTAGGTGATAGAATTAGAATGAATGAGCTAAATAACGCAGGAATCTATATTCGTAGTATTGCATCACGTGGTTCAATAGGCGCTGTATCATACTCAGTATATAACATTATTCGTATATTAGAATATGTTGATTTTGATCCGATTATCATAGAAAGCGTAGGAGCCGGCCAAACTGAGGTAGAAATCTCAAATATAGTAGACATCACAATTGTAGTTTTTAATCCACATACAGGAGATAATATACAAACAATCAAAGCTGGTTTAACAGAAATTGGAGATGTTTATATCATAAATAAAAGCGATCTTAGTGGTTCATTACAACTATATCAATCTGTATTAGAATATATAGGAAAACCAAAAAATATATTACTGACTTCTACAAAAACAAAAAAAGGCTTAGCTGAATTCGTAAAAATATTAAAAAATACAATAAAAGAAAAAGAAAAAATAAAAAAATGTAATGACATAAAAAAAATAGAACATGAATTGAAAAATATCATTTTAAATAATATGAAGGAGAAAGTTGATATGATGTTAAAATCTAATATAAGCTTGAGATATCTAAAATTAGTACAAACAAAAAAAGTCAATGTATTTGATGCAGCAGATAAAATCTCTAATTTATTATAGTGTTGATAATGAACAAAAAACCAAAAACAATTATTTACACTGATTCTAATTTACCAGTTGATCCATTTTATACTATAAATAAATCCAAAAAAGAAAAACCAGGTTTTTATCCTTTCACTAGAGGCATACATCAGAACATGTACCGTGATAGACTATGGACAATGCGCCAATACTCTGGATTTGGTGATGCATTAAAAACAAATAAACGATTTAAATTCATGTTAAAAAATGGCCAAACTGGACTTAGCATGGCATTTGACCTTCCTACTCAAATGGGACATGATCCTGATACAATAGTTGCAGAGGGTGAAATTGGAAAAGTAGGAGTTTCAATAGCAAGTATAGATGATATGATGGTTGCATTTAAGAATATCCCGTTAGGTAAAATTAGCACATCTATGACAATAAATTCTACTGCATCTACTTTGCTTGCATACTATATAGTAGTTGGTGAGTCACAAGGTTTTATGAAATCAGAATTAAGAGGAACTACACAAAATGACATATTGAAGGAATATATTGCTAGAAATACTTACATATATCCTCCACAACCGTCTATGCGTCTTATTGGTGATATGATTCAATATTGTTCAAGAAAAATACCTAAATGGTACCCCATATCAATTTCTGGCTATCATATGAGGGAAGCTGGTGCAACAGCTATACAAGAAGTTGCGTTTACTATTGCTAATGCCATAGAATATATACAAACATGTTTAGATCTAGGTTTAAAAATAGATGATTTTGCACCACGTCTTTCTTTCTTCTTTTGTTGTACGATGGAACTATTTGAAGAAATAGCTAAGTTTAGAACTGCACGTAAGATCTATGCAAAAATATTAAAAGAAAAATTTCATGCTAAAAATCCCCAATCAATGAAATTAAGGTTTCATGTTCAAACTAGCGGTGAATCATTAACAGCACAACAACCAGATAATAATATAGCCCGTGTTACAATACAGTCATTAGCATCAATTCTTGGAGGCACTCAATCTCTACATACTAATTCTAGAGATGAGGCATTATCTTTACCTACACAGGAATCTGCCAAAATTGCATTACGTACACAACAGATAATAGCTCATGAAAGTGGGATTACTAAAACAGTAGATCCTATATCTGGTTCACACTACTTAGAATACTTATGCGATGAAATGGAAAATAGAGTTTGGGACTATTTAAAAAGAATATCTAAAATTGGAGGATCACTCAAAGGAATTGAGAGAGGGTTCTTTCAATCAGAAATAAGAAAAAATGCATATAGACTAAAAAAAGAAATTGATTCAAAAGGTAGAGTTATTGTTGGTGTAAATAAATATATTGACGAAAAAAGTAAAAAACAAAATATTTTACGAGTAGATGATTCAATAGGTATAAAACAAGCTAAAAAAGTTAAAATAATAAAAAATAAACGCGATAACAAAAAAACTCAGTATAGCCTAACAAAACTAAAAGAAGTTGCTGAATCAAATGAAAACTTGATGCCTTATATCATTGATGCAGTAAAAAATCATGCTACTACTGGCGAAATCAGTAATACGTTAAGAGAAGTATTTGGTGAATACAAACCAAAAGAAATATTTTAGAATGAAAATAGATCATATTGCAATTGTTGTAAAAAATGTTAGAGTTTCTGCAATAAAATACAAAAATGTATTACATATCTCGGAAGTACATTTTGAAAAAATCATATCAGAAGGTGTATCTATAGCAATTTTACAATTGGATAATGGAAAAATTGAACTTATGGAACCGCTTAGTAATATATCACCAATCAGAAAATTTCTTGATAAAAATGGTGGTGGATTACATCATATTGCATTGGAAACTAGTGATATTCATAATGATATGAAGCATATGAAAGAAAAATGTGGAATGCAATTTCTAGGTAAAATTAGAACTGGATCAAACAATACCTCAATCACATTCATACATCCTAAATCATTAGATGGAGTTCTATTAGAACTATGTTCACATTAAAGTTAATATGTTATTGGTCTATCATCTTCAGTGTATCTGCGATAGTGATTATTCCTACTATGATTGCTTTTTTTGAAACTAATATGCATTTAGAAAATCTGATCAATGGTACGAGTATATTTGCAGGCACCTCATAATCTACAATGGGAGGAATCGGCTCTAATGACTCAAACAGCTTAATTTTTTTTAAATCAGTTTCTTTAGTATCAGATAAATGTCTAATTATTCCATCCTCAGTTATAATACCAACTATTTTTTTTCCGTTAAATACTGGAATTTGGCTTATAAAAAATTTTTGCATTACTCTTGTTGCATCATGTAATGTGTCAGATGGTTTTAATTTTATAATACTACTACAAAAATCACCAGATTTATAAGATGATGATTTTCCTTCTAGTGTAGCTAAATTATCAAATATTCTCTTGGCTGTTTCATAACTTGGATTGGTTCTACCAGATTCTATCTGATTTATCATTGATGTACTGACTCCAATTAGGTTTGCAAGTTTTTTTTGAGTTAGACCTAACTTCATTCTAGCATATTTTATAGTATTTAATTTTGGAAGCAATTATGAAAAACTATAACTAACCTTTTATTTATTATTTAATTTAGCAGTACAGCTTAATTTTTGTTCTAGTGATGCCTGTGCAGCTGCAATTATAGCTATTGGTATTCTATGTGGTGATGCACTAACATAATCTATATCTAATCTATGGAAAAACATAATAGACTTAGGATCTCCTCCATGTTCTCCACAAATCCCAATCTCAGTACTCTTGTTATGCCTAATATTGTTAATTCCCACATGTAATAAATTTCCTACTCCATCTACATCAATAGACTGAAATGGATTTTCCACAAGAATTTTTTTGTTTAAATACTCTGGAAGAAACTTACTTTCTACATCTTCTCTACTGAAACTAAAAACTGCTTGGGTTAAATCATTTGTTCCAAAACTAAAAAATTCAGCAGTATCTATAAATTCAACTGATGTTAAACATGCTCTTACAACTTCAAACATAGTACCAAAACTAGTTTTTAATTTTAGGTTATTTTTTTGTTCTGTTTCTAATTTTATTATGTCATAAATTTTTTTGATATTTTGTAATTCATTTATAGTACTGACTTGTGGAATCATTATCTGAGGTCTCACATCAATATTCATTTTAGTTAATATTACAGTAGCTTTAAAAATAGCTTTTATTTGCATTTCATATATTTCTGGATATGTTATTCCTAATCGTACACCTCTATGACCCATCATAGGATTTATTTCTATTAGATTTTTTGCTGTTTCAAGCATTTTTTTAATATTTATTATATCACTGCTTGATTTTTTTTCTTCATGTATTTTATTCATTAATTCATTTGGATTTGGTAAGAATTCATGTAGAGGTGGATCAAGTAATCTAATAGTTACAGGCAATCCTTTCATAATTTTTAAAATTTGTATAAAATCATTTTTTTGTAATATTCCAAGTCTTTTTAGAATAGTTTTTCTTTCACTAACTGTTTTTGCCATAATCATTTTTATAAATAATCTAATTCGATCTTGTGCATTAAACATTCTTTCAGTTCTACATAAACCTATTCCTTCTGCCCCATAAGATAACGCTAATGCCGCAGCTTTTTTGTCGTCTGCATTAGCTCTTATCCCTAATCTCTTTATTCTCTGTGCCCATCTTAAAATAGTTTTGAAACTATCGGTGATTTTAGGTTCAATTGTTGGGATATTACCAATATATACAGCACCATCATTTCCATCCATAGTTATTGTGTCATTTTCACGTAATAGATTTCCATTTGCCTTGCATGTTTTATTTTCATGGTCAATTGTAAAATCAGAACCTACAATGCATGATTTTCCCATTCCTCTAGCTACAACAGCTGCATGTGATGTTTTTCCGCCTCTACTTGTTAATATTCCAACTGATGCAAAGAATGCAGGTACATCTTCAGGTTTTGTCTCTTCTCTAACTAGAATAACTTTTATACCTTTTTCACCTAGCTTTATTGCATTTTTTACATCAAAAATAATTTTTCCACTTGCTGCTCCTGGTGATGCTGCAATACCATTTGTAAATTTAACAAAGTTTTTTAAAAATTTTTTGTCTATTGTTTTATGCAACAATTGCTCTAATTGTTCTGTATGTAACCTAAGTATAGCTTCATTTTTTGTTAGTATGTGTTCCTTCGCCATGTCTACAGATGTTCTCACCATAGCTGATGCATTCATCTTAGCTGCACGAGTTTGCAACAAATAAAATTTATCATGCTCTATAGTAAATTCTATATCCTGTGGTTCTTTATAATATTTTTCAAGGTTATTACATGTTTTAATTAATTGGTTATAGACACTAGAAAATTCATTTTTCATTTTGTTAATATGTTTCGGAGTTCTAATCCCAGCTACTATATCTTCTCCCTGAGCATTTACTAAATAATCACCAAAAATTTTTTTTTCTCCGGTATTTGGATTTCTGGTAAATATTACACCAGTAGCGCTTCTGTTATCCATATTTCCGTATATCATGGCCACTACATTAACTGCTGTTCCATCTGCAATATTATCAGTTATTCTATTTTTTTTTCTGTAGATCATAGCTCTTTCCCCAGTCCAACTATTAAATACAGCTTTTATTGCTAGCATTAGCTGTTCATATGGATCACTTGGAAATAATTTACCAACTATATTTTTATATATAACCTTGAATTCTAAAATGATTTTTTGTAAAGACAATATATCTAATTCATTATCAGATTTAATACACTGTTCTTTTTTTATTTTTTCTAAAATATAGCTAAACTTTTTATCATCTATCCCAGCTACTACCTTACCAAATAGTTGGATAAATCTTCTATATGAATCTAAAGCAAATCTTTCATTTTTACTATTTTTTGTTAGGCCTTTTATTGTATTATCATTTAAACCTAAATTCAAAATAGTGTCCATCATTCCAGGCATCGATACAGCTGCACCAGATCTAACAGAAACCAACAAAGGATTTCTATCAGAATTCAATTTTTTACCTGTTTGTTGTTCTATTTTTTTAATATTTTTTTTAATCTGATTAAACAATATTAGTGGTAGCTTCATTCCATTTTGATAATATTTCTTACAGACATCTGTTGTTATTATGAATCCAGGAGGAACTGGTAACCCTAATCTGCTCATTTCACATAGTCCAGAACCTTTACCACCAAATAATTTTTTATTTTTTCCATTAGCTTCATCAAAAAAATAAATCATTTTCATTTTTCTTTTACCTTCAGATCATCAACTATTAATGTATTAAAGTATTGCATTAGTAAATTTATCTATTATTTTTTTCCAGTTTTTGGCATTTATTATTCTACTTGATACTAATATTCCATGAGTACCAAGCTGCACGGCTTTTTTCACATCATTTTCATCACTGATCCCTGCACCACAAAGAAGTTTAGTTTGTACATTAGATCTTTTTAATATTTTTAGTGACTTAATGATTACATCTGGATTTTCATTAGTTATTGATCTTCCAGTACCGATCAAATTTTTTGGTTCTATAGCTATATATGTTGGATTAAATTGCACATACTTTTTTACTTCACTAATTTTTTCAACACAAATAACTGATACCATGTCTAATTTTTTTAATTTTAACGTTATTTCTAATATATTATTACTAGATATCCGATGTTCACTATGGTTTATTAATGAACCTAAAATTTTAGATTTTTTTAGTAATTTTGGGATTATAAATCCGGTACTATTGTAATTATCCATATTATCCATATGTTGTGCAAATACTGGTATGAAGTATTTTGTTGCAATAGTTAGTAAATGAAATGGTGGTGCAATAGCTATTTTAACTCTATATTTTTTTGAGGTAACTTGTATTATTTTTGATAATTTTGAAATACTTTCTTCTGTTATTTTGTAATAATTTTTGCAATTTATTATAAATAACATATATCAACTATCACACGGCTCTCCATATTTATCATTTGTTTTAAAATTATGTAATATCAATTAAAAATGTTTTTACTTAGTTATTCCAAAAAAATTGGTCAAGTCCAGTCTGTCTAGGTTTTCCAAGTATTGTATTAAAATCTAAATTCATTGCTGATGTTATCTGATCTAATGTTGATTCCATAAATTCCATGTACTTTTTTGAATCAATTTCATCGTTACGTGCTATTTCAACAGGTTTTACACCAGGTTTGTTTATTACTTTTACATATGATATAATATCACCTTTTTTTATATCTCTAATTGATTGTAATAATCTAGCTGCACGTATATGTTGAGGTATTGTCTTAATATATTCTACAGGTGATTTGCTTATCATTACATTAAATGCCAACTCTTTTAATGATATTTGTTTTGTTAACACTCTATTTGCACATTCTAAGATTTTTTTAGTGATCTCTATTTTAGCATTTTCAAAATCACCCATTGTTTTAATTTTTGATAATATGTCTAGTAATTCATGAAATAATATTTTTATGAAAGCTGGAGTATGTGATTTTTTACCTGTTAATCCTTTAACATCAACATTTCCATCTTTAGTAACACCAAAGTAATTTTTTTTTCTAGTGCTTAATGCTACATATCTATATATCTTTTCAATTTCTAAATCAATACCATGATCTTTTTTAGCATTATCTATTACAAATTTTATTTGTTCAGATGTCGGATTTTTCAAAAATAGTGAATCAGTATCTCCATATAGCACATTTATTGAATTTTCTTTACATTTTTTTATAGTTTGTAAAATAGTATATCTACCTACTGTAGTTGTAATTTCTGCTGCTGGCAAGAAATAGAGTGGAAATATCTCTGCACCCATAACACCATAGCTAGCATTAAGAATCACCTTAAGTGCTTGGCTAACTACTAAATACAAACTTCTATTACTTTTAGATATACTTGGTTTTTTTGAGAGGTTTTTGTAATAATTAATACGTAAATCACGTAAAGAGCCTATTAATAATGATTCCATCCCATTTTTCTTTGTACATACCCAATGCTTGGTATCTAGAATCATATTATATCTACATTCTTCATGTGAACATCTTACAGTTTCATAAGACAAATTTTTAATTTTTATAATTGATGGATACAAACTAGCAAAATCCATAACTACTACATCAAAATGTATTCCTTCTTTTGGTTCTACAACTAATCCACCACGAAATTTTTTATCTTTGCTTATAGCATTATTTGTTACATCAGAAGATTTCTTCATAAGTTCATTTCTTCTTGGAATTAATGCATTTAGTCTTCTATGTTCATAATATAACAAACTTCTAATCCATTGAGATACTCCAAATCTTGATATGTCATCTATTGGCATTTTAGCTATTCTAGCAATTACAACTAATAAATTCATTAATAAATCATCATTAAAACTTGTCAGCTCATATGTTAACTCTGTATCGTTAAAACAATATTGTGCCAATTGAAATTGATCTAAACTATTTATGTTACTATTATGGTATAATTTTGATTTATTAAGCAATGCTTTTGATACACTATCAAGAGAAAATTCAGTGTACTTATTACCAAACGCATAAATCTGAAATGATTTATTAGATAACGTTCTATACAAATCTATATGTACACCTTCTTTTAGTGTTGCTGAGTCTCTTAACGTAAAAAATGGGATCAAATAATTTTTTATTCCAAATTTTTCAGCTCTTTTTATTAAATATGGAATATCAAAATTATCACCATTGAATGTTATTATAAATGGATATGATGAAATAATTTTAAATGCATTTAAAATAAGATCTTTCTCATTATCATAAAATGCAACTTCTACGTCATTAGATAGCCTATTCTTGCCTTTTTTTATATGTGATCTATCTAATACTAACACTTTGTTAAATCCATTTGTTCCTTTTAATCCTATAGCTATAATCTTTTTTTCAGCTAGTTTAACATCGGGTATTCTTCCAATTTCTGACTCTACTTCTATGTCAAAGCTCAGACGTTTAATTTCAGGTACTGGTTGATCTAACAGTATTGCCCAATTCAAAAGATAGTCATGAAACTTATCTTTTTCTATTATTCCATTGTATATAAGATTGTCATGTAACAAATTCTTTAAGACTAGTTTAATTTCAGCAGAAAACTGAAATTTATGTGGAATTATTTTATTATTAATAATTTTATAGTAATTTCCTATAATCAAAGAATTGTCATATAAATAATTTTCATAATATTTTATATCAGCTTCCCATACTTCTATTATATTTCTAATACTCTTATCAGATTGTGTACCACCGATAGCTAATGGATCTTCTACAATTATTTTTGAAATATCAATTTGTTTGTCAAGTAAAATATCATTTATTTTGATGTTCTCTATTTTTATGACATCATTTCTCGTTTTAAGAAATTCTAAATTATTAATTTTTAGCTTTGAATAACAATATGGTTTATGATTGGTATTATCACCCCACATTATAATTTTTTGTGAATTAGGTTCATAGAATTTTAATACTGCTATTTTTTTTATATTATCATATATAGCTGATACAAGTAGTAATGGTGTCATGCATTCAACATAATCATTTTTACTGTGGTTTTTTATATCATTCAATTGAGTAACCCAACTGATCTAGCCAATATCGTATTTTATTTTTATGCATTAAAGTTATTTTAACTCCTATACCATTTAATAAATCATGTTCACTATCATGATACATTCTTGTTGTTACTATATTTCGTATTCCAATAGTAATTGCCATTTTGGTACATTCTAAACATGGATTATGTGTTGTATATAAAACAGAACTAGTAGTATCAGTTTTTATTCCAAATATTGCACAATGCATTATTGCATTAGCCTCAGCATGATTACAAAGACATCTATCTAGCATGGTTCCTGATTTTATTTCATTCTTCTCTCTGCTTTTACATCTTTCACAGCCTCCTTCGTAACAATTTTTTACTCCAGGTGGTGTACCGTTGTATCCCATAGCAATCTGTCTGTTATTTTTTACAATTACAGCACCAACATGTCTAGAGATGCAATTAGAACGTAATTTAGCTAATTCTGCCTGTAACATAAAATATTCATCCCAATTAGGCCTCTCAAAATTTTCAGTCATAATGATAACACAAAACTCCATAATATAATACAAATTACTTTTATCCAAAAGTGATATAAAACATTATTTACATTAACACAGAAATGAAACAAAACATAGACTATGTTGACCATGAATTTATACGAAAAAATACACTTGAATATAGAGAATATCAAGCAGATTTAGTAAACCAATCAAAATATGAAAATTGTTTAATAGTTTTACCAACAGGTTTAGGCAAAACTGCAATTGCGGTTCAGATAATTGCACATCACCTTAAAAAAACATCAAATGCAACATTATTTTTAGCTCCAACTAAAGTTTTGATAAACCAACATTATGAATTTCTTAAACATAGTATAACTATATTTGATATTGCATTAATCACTGGTGATAATTTAATCACAAAAAGAAAAAAACTTTGGAAAAATAGTATAATTTGTGCAACACCTGAAATTACAAAAAATGATTTACTTAGAAAAATAATCGTACCAACACAGTTTGACCTTATTATTTTTGATGAAGCACATAGAACAATAGGTAATTACGCGTATTCTACGATTGCTGAACAATTTACCAGTAGTGATATCAGAATAATTGGAATGACAGCTACACTACCAAGTGAACAAGAAAAAGCTGAAGAGATAGTAAAACGTCTTAAGATACAAAATATTGCACATAGAACTGAAGAAAGTCAAGATGTTAAAAAATATATACAACATACTGATATAAAATGGATTAAAGTTGAATTACCACATGAAATGAAAGAAGTTCAGAACTTGATAAAATGTTCATTGAATGACAAATATAAAAAACTAAATAAAAATGGAATAGTTATATCAGTAGAAAATAAATCATTATCAAGATTACTTATGATGCGTGATTATATACTACGCAAAAATAAATTCTTAGCAAAGTTATTTTTTATGACTATACGAATTCATTATGCATTAAATATTTTTGAGTCACACGGAGTTTCATCATTCCTAAGATTTTGTGATAGAATGAAGCTAAAGAAATTTGGTGTTAATGATTTGCTAACAGATTATCATTTTTCACGTGCTACTTTTATTGCAAAATTAATACAAAAAAAAGGAATTGAGCATAGTAAAATTATAAAATTACAAGAAATTTTACGATTAACAGTTAACAAAACAATTGTGTTTACAAGCTATCGTGATTCTGTTGAAATAATACATAAAGCGTTAACTAAAATAAATATAAAATCTGGGTTTTTAATTGGAAAAGCTGGTAAAACTGGACTAAAACAAAAAAAACAGATTGAAACTGTTCAAAAATTTAGAGATAATGAATATCAAGTTCTAATAGCTACAAGAGTTGGTGAAGAAGGACTTGATATATCTGAAGTAGATAATGTAATATTTTATGATAATGTTCCTAGCTCAATCAGATTTATACAAAGAAAAGGACGTACTGGTAGAAAGTATGCTGGCAAGATATTTGTGCTTATAACAAAAAACACTATAGATGAAACATATTATTGGATAGGACAAAGAAAATCTATCGTAGCAAAAAATGTTGTAGAAAAAATTGCAAGTAGTATGAAAAAAACAACACAAAAAATCTCTCTTGATAAGTATTTTTAGTACTACCTTGTACTATATTATCTATAATAAGATTTTTAATAGGTATCATAAAATATCACATATGTTTTCATGTTTTACTATATCTAGTGCAAATGAAATGCTGCCAATGATAATAAAAAAATTTGGAAGTATTTTAAAACAAAAAAATAAGGTAATAGAAATAGAACAACATATTAATGCTAGCACAAAAATGGAGTTATACATAACATTAAAACAAAAACTTAACAATGCTTTAACAGATTTATATGCATTGATCGCTAATTTAGAAAATATGGGTATAATTATAAAAAGTATTGATGATGGTTTGTTAGATTTTCCATCAAAACGTTTTGATGAAGAAGTTTGGCTATGCTGGAAATACGGCGAATCTGAAATAAAATTTTGGCACGAAAAGGATTCTGGGTTCAGTGGACGGAAACCTATATGTATCAATGATGAAGCACTAGTATAGGTAATACAATTATCATGTGTAATACATGTGTATATTATTTACAATTAATTACAACAACATTTTAATATACCATGTCTCATAAAATCAAAATTTGGTTACGTATCATACGAATCAGATTTCTACTGTCATCAGCATTAGGTATTGTACTAGGATGTTCGATCGGCTATGTGGGTATTAATCATATAAATTTTTTTACGCTATTATTAACATTGTGCGGTGTTACTTCATTACACATAAGTGTAGACTTGTTCAATGATTATTGGGATTTTAAACATGGTATAGATATCAAAACAATTAAAACTAAATTTAGTGGTGGTACAAATGTATTACCATCAAGACTTCTAAAACCTTCACAAGTATACATGGCTTGCATAATCTTTCTAACAATAGGTTCTATTATTGGAATCTATTTTATTTATTTTCATGGTATCATTATATCTATATTTTTAGTTTTTGCAATTATCTCAGTGTATTTCTATTCTACAAAAATTGTAAATATTGGTATATCTGAAATAATTGTAGGTATTAAAGGATCAATAATTGTACTTGGTACATATTACATTCAAAACTCAATTATTACGTTAGATACAATAATAGTCAGTATACTATTTGGTATTTTATCATCATTTGTATTGTTTGTAACATCAATCCCTGATTTTGATGTTGATAAAGAAAAAGGAAGAAAAAATTTACTAATCATTTTTGGGAAAAAAAACTTGTTATTTATATTTTCTCTTTATCCAATACTATTATATGGAATTATAATAATATCTTCGATACTTACAATTATTCCATATATATGTATAACATCTTTAGCTACAGCTCCACTAGTTATAAAATCAAGAAAAATACTGAAAAATAATAACAGTGACATAAAACAACTAAACTCTGTTATGAGCTACACACTTACATTCAGTAGGCTAAGCTGTATTATACTCATTATTAGTTTCATAATAAAACAACAATAATGTACAATTACTAAATACAATATTACATGATACAACATACACAATTATGTAATTTTAATTAAAAGTGAATTAAGATTATATTCAAGACATAACATCCAATATGAATTACAATATAATCTGTTAATGTATAGTTTCTATGTATAATGATCAACTTGATGTTTTGGTATATTAGTGAAAGCAGGCACACTACTCGTAAAAACTTGTAGTTTACACCTCTTTTCTATCAACGCAGTCTTCTACTGCATACCTTCATCTTACAAAAGATTGTCTCGTTTCGGGATGGAATTCGTGCTTAGATGCTTTCAGCACTTAGTCCAAATGGCTTAGCTGCCCGGCCTGCTCTGTCGAACAACCGGTAAACCAGAGGCCACGTTGCTCTGTTCCTCTCGTACTCGGAGCAACTTCCCCTCAAACAATCACACTTCCATCAAGCAGAGACCGACCTGTCTCACGACGGTCTAAACCCAGCTCATGTTCCCTTTTAATAGGCGAGCAGCCTCACCCTTGGCTCCTGCTGCAGAGCCAGGATAGGAAAAGCCGACATCGAGGTACCAAACCGCGGGGCCGATAGGAACTCTCGCCCGCGACAAGCCTGTTATCCCTGGGGTAATTTTTTTGTCACCTCCGAGTCCCAATAGCGGACATACGAAGGATCGCTAAGCCAGACTTTCGTCCCTGAATTCCTTGCGTTTGGAAATCCAGTCAATCCAGTTTATGGCTTTGCCCTCTTCAACGGATTTCTGTCCCGTTTGAACTGAACTTTGGGCCCCTTTGATATCTTTTCAAAGGGGTGCCGCCCCAGCCGAACTGCCCACCTGCACATGTCTCTAATCTACATTAGATAAGTAATACTGTAAATAAAGTCTGGTGTTACATCGTCGCTTCTCAATATTCCGGAGACTATTAAGCGTAGCTACCAGATACTCTATGCAATATTTACTATATTGCAAGTACAAGCTGCAGTAAAACTCCACGGGGTCTTCTCTCCCCGATGGAAGATGGTGGACTGTTCGTCCACCTTATGTAGCTTCACCGGGTTGTAGGTGGGGACAGTGGGGCTCTCGTTGTTCCATTCATGCGCGTCGGAACTTACCCGACAAGGCATTTGGCTACCTTAAGAGAGTCAGAGTTACTCCCGGCGTTAACAGGCCCTTAGCTCGGTTGAACCCAAGTTTTAGGTACCTGCACCGGCCAGGATTCAGCGACTATACAAATCCTTTCGGACTAGCAGTCACCTGTGTTTTTATTAAACAGTCGGAACCCCCTTGTAATTGCAACCTGCTATCCCAATTCCTCATTAAAATTGCAGGCATCTTTTATACCTAAGCTACAAGACTAATTTGCCGAATTCCCTCACCTACGGTATACCCGTAGCACCTTAGATTACTAATCCAGCGCACCTGTGTCGGATCTCGGTACGAACATATAGACAACTAACTACACAAATTTTCAGTGTCTCTTGGAATCAAGAATACTCTACTAACGTAAAGCCATTCCTACCTCAAATCAGTTCTCGTCATTACGACACTCCCCAATTCTATAATAGTTAGATATAACGACTGTTATACAACCCTTATCCAAAAGCATATTGTATAGATCAAACATTATCTACATGGTACTAGAATATTAACTAGTTTCCCTTTCGAACAAGTCAGTTAAGATTATTCTTAGGATCGACTAACTCCAGGTTGATAACGCATTGCCTGGAAACCCTTGCGCTTACGGTGATATGGATTCTCACCATACTATGCTGTTACTACTACCAAGATCTGCAATAGTGACCGGTCCACAGGATATCACCACCCTGCTTCTACCCAATCACCACGCCAACCTACCACAAATTATATTATAATAATTATCTAAAGTATCGGTACTTTACTTTAGCCCCGTCCATTTTCGGGGCATCCACACTTGGCAGGTAAGTTGTTACACACTTTTTAAAGGGTAGCTACTTCTAAGCTTACCTTCCTGATGTCTTGGCATAAATACGCCCTTTTGCTTGACACTTAGTAAAAATTTTGGGACCTTAACTTTAGTCTGGGTTAATCCCCTCTCGGTCATGAACCTTACGTCACATGAACCCGCATCCCTACTTCTACAATGCATGTCTATTCGGAGTTTGAATATATGGTGAAAAATTTCTTTTCCATGCCATATTATCAGTGCTCTACAAAACATGCTATCTCCATAGAGTACGCCCTACGAGACGCTTCGGTTGGAACTAGCAATCGCCAGTCTAGATTGGTTTTTGACCCCTATTCCCAAGTCACACAAACGATTTGCACGTCAGAACTGCTACAGACCTCCAGCGAGCTTTCACTCACCTTCATCTTGCTCAGGAATAGATCGACTGGCTTCTAGTCTTACTCCCATGACTTAACGCACTTTCATACGCTTTTCCTCACAATATTGCTGCGAAAATTTGGTTTCCCTTCGCCTACACCATATTAAGGTTTAAGCTTGCCATGATAGTAAACTCCTTGGCCCGTGTTTCTAGACGGAATACACAACACCGATGATTTGAACTTCAAATCTAGGTTTTATTGCTAAAACTATCAATTTAAAAAAATCATCTTCCATGCTATGTACGGATGTAACCAACAGGTTTCATACACTTTTCAATCCCCTTCCGGGGTACTTTTCAGTTTTCCCTCACGGTACTAGTACACTATCGGTCTTGAGAAATATTTAGCCTTAGATGCTACTTTCACCTATATTCACTGCCCACTACCAAGGACAACTACTCTGGTTATGATAAAAATCCTATCCCACTTCATTTACGGGGGTATCACCCTCTTTGCCAATACATTCCAGAATACTTCAACTATGTTTTAGGATTATAATAATCATACCTAAACACCACATCTTTGTTATGTTACCATAATAAATTCAGTTTGGGCTACTTCCGTTTCGCTCGCCGCTACTCAGGAAATCTCAATTGATTTCTTTTCCACGTGGTACTAAGATGCTTCAATTCCCACGGTTCGACCACCACTATTACTAATGGTGCATATAAAATATAAGATTCTAATTCGGAGATCTCGGGATCAATAGTCACGTGCACCTACCCCGAGCTTATCGCAGCTTGTCACGTCCTTCATCTCTCCTCAAGCCTAACAATCCACCTGTTGGTGTATTTACATCATACATTTTGATCATATATTACACAACTATACACAACGATCATCGCAAATTCATATTAATGATCTGCTACATTCTTCATCCAGCACTTTCGTGATGAATTGCATTAACTTGCAAAAAATATGCATTCCTTCTAATTTCCTATTTTAAGGAGGTGATCCGACCGCAGGTTCCCCTACGGTCACCTTGTTACGACTTTTCCCTTGTTGCTTACCTCAAGTTCGATAACGCCAATAAGACGCTACCTTACTAAAAGCAAACTTCAATGAAACGACGGGCGGTGTGTGCAAGGAGCAGGGACGTATTCACTGCGCGATAATGACACGCAATTACTAGGGATTCCATATTCGTGAGGGCGAGTTACAGCCCTCAGTCATAACTGTGGTAGCGTTTATGGATTACCTTCACTTTTCAGTATCGAAACCAATTGTAACTACCATTGCAGCCCGCGTGTGGCCCCAGAGTTTCGGGGCATACTGACCTGCCGTGGCCCCTTCCTTCCTCCACATTAACTGTGGCGGTCCCACTAATTCGCTCTACTATTCAGGAGAATAATAGTAGCAACTAGCAGTAGGGATCTCGCTCGTTACCTGACTTAACAGGACATCTCACGGCACGAGCTGACGACGGCCATGCACCACCTCTCAGCTTGTCT
This sequence comes from Nitrosopumilaceae archaeon, assembly GCA_965218725.1. GTDB lineage: Archaea > Thermoproteota > Nitrososphaeria > Nitrososphaerales > Nitrosopumilaceae > WTHC01. The sequence continues at coordinate 171,480 of CBDCLO010000002.1, read as the reverse complement.
GGTAAAGTCTTCAACTTGACCTTCATTCTGCTGTCTCTCCGGGTAAGATTTCTGGCGTTGACTCCAATTGAACCGCAGGCTTCACCCCTTGTGGTGCTCCCCCGCCAATTCCTTTAAGTTTCATACTTGCGTACGTACTTCCCAGGCGGCAAACTTAACGGCTTCCCTGCAGCACTGCATTAGCTATAAGCCAACGCATCACTGAGTTTGCATTGTTTACAGCTGGGACTACCCGGGTATCTAATCCGGTTTGCTCCCCCAGCTTTCATCCCTCACCGTCGAACGTGTTCTGGTAGACCGCCTTCGCCACTGGTGGTCATCAATAGATCAAAGGATTTTACCCCTTCCTATCAAGTACCGTCTACCTCTCCCACTCCCTAGCTATACAGTACTTCCAGCAGCCTATATGTTAAGCATATAGATTTAACCGAAAACTTATATAGCTGGCTACGGATGCTTTAGGCCCAATAATCATCCTGACCACTTGAGGTGCTGGTTTTACCGCGGCGGCTGACACCAGAACTTGCCCACCTCTTATTCGTTAATGATTTTAAAACTAACAAAAGATTCCTTTAGCAGAAATCACTCGGATTAACCTTGTCGTGCTTTCGCACATTGCAAAGTTTTCTCGCCTGCTGCGCCCCATAGGGCCTGGGTCCGTGTCTCAGTACCCATCTCCGGGCTTCTCCTCTCAGAGCCCGTACCTGTTATAGCCTTGGTAAGCCATTACCACACCAACTAGCTGATAGGCCGCAGTCCCATCCTATGGCGAAAATCATTTGAATCATAAACTATTCCAAGTGTAATGACCTATCGGGTATTATTCTCAGTTTCCCGAGGTTATCCCCGTCCATAGGTTAGATTAACTACGTGTTACTGAGCCGTGTGCCTTGTATTGCTACAATGACTCACATGGCTTAATATCAATCCAATAGCAGTCAGGTCCGGCAGGATCAACCGGATTCGATTAATTATTTTAATGAAATTCAGAAATTATTGGAATGCAATATTCTTCACATATCAGATTAGATCTATTGATCAAACCCTCATATTGTATGCGCAACTGGAGGCTCGTAATTCACATATTGGCATATTACCATAATTCGTTACCAGCGCCGCTTAGTTACGTATAAGTATAATAATAAAATTAATACTTATAAGTTGTGCTGGTCCTGTTTATATATACTAGATTATTGATATACTTGTAGGTTGGTTAACTACAGTTCTGAATATGTTAATAAAACAAAGGGATCATATAAATTATTTATTAAATCAAAAGTATTTCATGTTAATGGAGTTAGTCATAATATACGATTTTTCAAGCCTTATCCATTTATTACAAAATATTCAAAAGGAAAATTCATTGTGGATGTTGATCATAATAAATATACCGATTATTGGATGGGGCACTGGAGTCTTATTTTTGGTCATGTAAATACGTATGTAAAGCAACAGATTAGGAAACAGCTAGCAAGAGGCTGGATGTATGGAACAGTAAATGAAATCACAATTAAACTATCAGAATTAATTAGAAAATCAGTACCTATCGCAGAAAAAATAAGATATGTGACTACTGGTACAGAAGCTGCTATGTATGCAGTCAGATTAGCTAGATCTACTACAAACAAGAAAATTATTGCAAAAATAGATGGGGGGTGGCATGGATACACATCAGATTTATTAAGAAGTATAAATTGGCCATTTAGTAAATCCGAATGTAATGGATTGGTAAATGAAAAATATACAGTATCATTACCATTTAATAACATAGAAAAATCAATTAAAATTTTAACTTCAATTAAAGACGATCTTGCTGGTATCATTATTGAGCCTGTTTTAGGTGGTGGTGGGTGTATACCTGCTACTAAAGAATACCTACTTGGTATCCAGGAATTCATACATTCTAATAACTCTATATTCATTTTAGACGAAATTGTAACAGGATTTAGATTTAAGTTTGGTTGTATGTATCATAGTATGAAACTTAGACCAGATATAGTAATATTAGGAAAAATAGTAGGTGGAGGCCTGCCTATCGGAATAATATGTGGCACAAATGAAATAATGAACAATTCAAATACTGAAATTAATAAAAAACCATTACGTGCATATATTGGAGGTGGCACATTTTCTACAAATCCTTTAACTATGATTTCTGGACATGCCACACTAACATTATTAAAAAGCAAAAAAGTCATATATGAAAAAATTAATCAACTTGGTGAAAAAACAAGACGTATGTTAAATAAAATATTTGAGGGTAAAGCTATTGTGACTGGAAAAGGTTCATTATTCATGATACATTTTATAAAAAATAATATACAAAATATAAAAAATGCAACTGATGTCGCAAAATGTGATAAAAAAGTACTCTATGATTATCACTTCAAACTTATTTCGCATGATAATATATTTTTTATGCCTGGAAAACTTGGTGCATTTTCATATGCACATTCAGATTCTGATATAAAGCATTTAATTAATGCGTCTACTGAATTTGCTGAGGTTTTGAATTAATATAATAAATTATTCAACTTTTTAATTACAATTTAATATTTTAAAACATATTAAAAAGTATAGTGTGGTTTAGACATGGAAATAGAAAAAATCACTGTCCTAGGATCAGGTGTAATGGGTCACGGTATTGCACAAACTATAGCTATGTCTGGTTATAATGTTGTACTAAGAGACGTTGAAAAAAAAATTTTAGATAAAGCTATGAACAATATAAAGTGGAGTCTCAACCAATTAACTAAAAAAGGTAAACTAACAGAACAAGATAGAGATAATATTTATTCGAGGATACATCCTATTGTTAATTTAAATGATGCAGTAAAAAAATGTGATTTAATAATAGAAGCTGTTCCAGAGATTATGGATTTAAAAAAAAAAGTATATGAAGAATTAGAAAAGCTAGTAGATCATAGGACTATATTTGCTTCAAATACAAGCTCATTACCTATTACTGAAATTGCAAATGTAACAAATAGATCTGAAAAAGTTATTGGAATTCATTTTTTTAATCCACCCCAATTAATGAAGTTAGTTGAAATAATACCAGGCCAAAAGACTGGAAATGACGTTGTGGATAAAATAACTAGGTTTGTGTTGTCACTTAAGAAAGAACCAGTAATATGCCACAAAGATGTTCCTGGTTTTATTGTAAATAGGTTATTTATTCCACTAGTACATGAATCTTGCAATATTATGGAAAGACAAAGTAACAGTATAATGGAAATTGATTCTGCAGTTAAATTTAAACTTGGTTTTCCAATGGGTATATTTGAATTAGCAGATTTTACAGGTATTGATGTTATTCATAAAGCTACTATGGAGATACAATCAAGAGATAAAAAATTAATCAACATAAATAAAAAAATTAAAAAATTATATGAACAAAATAAGTTAGGTCGTAAAACTAATGAAGGATTTTATAAATACAATAAAGAAAAATATACTAGGATACAACTTACAGAAAGTCTAGCAAAAAAATTTGATCCTATTCAGATTATTGCAAACATATTCAATAATATGATATGGCTTATATCAAATAATGTTAGCAACATATATGAAATTGAAAAATCTGCACGATTAGGTTTAGGTCTTAGAATTTCGATCATGGATACAGTAAAGATGTACGGTATTTCAAATATAACCAATGAATTAAATAATCTGAGTAAACAATATGGTGATGTATACAAGCCTAATAAGCTACCAGGTAACACTAAGTTTTAATTTTATGTTAATAATGTAGAAGTAAACTTAGTTCACTTATATATAGTTATTAAGTTAATTCATTGTTGTTATTAATCTTAATAACAAATCTGTATAAGTTTAAAACCATATTCAAGTTATCTACATATATCACACATAATCAAAAATTACGCAGCAAACTAGATTAGTTTATTTATTATTAAAAAACAATAAACATGTAATATTGATAATATTTTTTAAACGTAATAAGAATATGTGTTGTATATGTAATAAACAAATTAACCATAAATATAAGGCTAAGAAAGAATGGAATATTCATGGGTATTTGTGTGGTGATTGCCACATAGATAAGATGAAAGAGCAATATGAAAAAAATCTTATTCAAAAATGTGTAATATGCAGAAATAATAAACCAATATCAGATATGTGGGAACCACGGTGGCAATGGAATATGAAAGGAATACTATGTGAAAATTGTTTTACTAAAAAAGAAGAAGAATTTAATAGGAAAAAAAATTTTTGTTGTGTTTGTAATACAAAACTTGGGCTTATAAGATATAATCCTAAAAAAACATGGGATATCGATGGACAGCTATGTAAAACATGCTGGAACAATACAAAGATAGAAAAAGGTTAACCGTTACAAGTAATTACTAGACAGCGTTTATTGTTTTAACAATACTGGATCTAGTTTTTATAAATACCCTAAATCCACAAATGCATTTTATTTCTGGTAATCTGTTTAATTCATAGTTAGTGACTTCTGTACCACACCTCAAACAACTGTATAACACATCAAATTTTTTTGAATTATCCTCCATGTGTGTGATAATATTTTCTGATATATATTTATTGAGTACTACTTCAGAGATAGTTCTATATAAACGTCGTCTGGTATTTTTAATCTCATAAGTTGTCTTATTGCTTTATCATCAGCATTAATATCTATAAGCCTCCTATGCATCCTCATTTCCCATTTTTCATATGTTTCAGTACCACTACCACAAGGTGATTTTCTTGTTGCGATATGCAATCTCTTAACTGGTAGTGGTGTAGGACCTTTTACTTTAATATCTGATTTCTTTCCAATTCCTAATATTTCAGTACAAACACCATCTAATCTGGATAGATTAGTACTAGTTAATTTAATACGTGCTGATTGTGTCATATAAACTCAATAAAAATAAGTAGCATCACTCAATTATTTCTTTAATTACTCCAGCTGCTATTGTAGAACCCATATCTCTTAATGCAAATCTACCTAATTCTGGAAACTCTTTAAAAGTCTCTAACGGTATAGGCCGTACTGGTCTAATACGTACTATTGCAGAATCACCAACTTTAAGAAATTTTGGATTGTTTTCTTCAGTTGCACCTGTGACAGGATTAATTTTTGATTCAAACGCAACAAGTGTAGCTGCAACTTGTGCTGTATGTGCATGAAGTACAGGTGTATAACCTGGTGCAACTGCCGTAGGATGATGAATGACAATAATTTGAGATCGAAATTCTTTAGCAACTTTTGGTGGAGAGTCAAGAGTCCCGATAACATCTCCACGTTTTATATCTTTTTTATCTACACCACGTAAGTTAAAACCTATGTTATCACCAGCTTCCGCAGAATCCATTTGTGTATGATGTGTTTCAATTGATTTTATTTCACCTGTTGCACCTGACGGCATTATTATTATTTTGTCACCTGGTTTCATTTTTCCAGTTTCAACACGTCCAACAGGCACAGTACCTACACCAGTAATAGAATAAACATCCTGAACTGGTATACGCAAAGGTTTACCTACAGGTTTTTCAGGTACTTTAAAATCATCAAATAATTCAAATAATGTTTTACCAGCCCACCACTTCATATTATCTGATTTTTTTACAAGATTATCTCCTTTCCATCCAGATATGGGTACAAATGGAACACTCTCAAGTCTATATCCTACTGATTTTATTAATTTCTCGCCTTTTTCTTTAGCAGTTTTAAATGAATTCTCAGAATAATTATTATCATCCATCTTATTTATTGCTACTATTAATTGACTTACTCCAAGAGTTTTTAATAAAAATGCATGTTCTCTAGCCTGTCCACCTGGTGCAATAGCAGTGTCTGTCTCACTTTCTTTAGATGAAAGAACCAGTAAAGCACAATCAGCTTCAGATGCACCTGTAATCATATTTTTTATAAAATCACGATGTCCAGGAGCATCAATAAGAGTAAAAAACGTTTTAGGAGTTTCAAATTTTTGAAATGCTAGATCTATTGTAATTCCTCTTTCCCGTTCATCTTTTATGTTATCCATAACCCAAGCATATTTGAATGTGTCACCTTTTCCAGTTTCTTCTGATGCTTTTGCATGTGCGTTTATAGTTCGTTCATCAACTATCCCAAGATCCATTAACAAATGACCCATCGTGGTAGATTTTCCATTATCTATATGACCTGTTACAATCAAATTTAAATGAGGTTTATTAGCCAACACCAAACGTTATAAGAAGTGATTTATTTACTTTTCCGAATTTTTATATAATAATATAATATCTTACTAATAAAATTCATTGTATATACAACTATAAATAAGTATATGTAAAAAAAAATATGAAAATTACAGTAACGGCAATTAAGGCTGATATTGGAAGCATAGGCGGACATACAAAACCTAGTATTAATATTGTAAACACTATTAAGAAGTTTATATGTGAAAGTGATATACCTATAGATCATTATATAGGATATTGTGGTGACGATGTACACATAATTATGACACATAGACATGGTATCAATGATATTGATATTCACAAGTTAGCTTGGAATGCATTTGAGAAAGGCACTGAAATTGCTAATAAGGAAGGTCTGTATGGAGCTGGCCAAGATTTATTGAAAGATTCATTTTCTGGAAATGTGAGAGGGCTAGGTCCTGGTGTAGCTGAAATGGAGTTTGAAGAGAGGTTTAGTGAATCGTTTGTTGTATTTGCTGCTGATAAAACAGAACCAGGTGCTTTTAATTATCCTTTTTACAGGCTTTTCATAGAAAGTAGGAGTAATACTGGTTTAATAATTAATGAGTCACTTTCTAAAGGAGTTATAATCAATATAATGGATGTAGAAAATGCAAAAATTGCAGAACTTTCATTATGGGAAGATAAACCAACAATAGAAGCTGCGCTAATGTATCCAAATAAATATGTAATATCATCTGTTTTCACAAAGAGTGGAGATCCAATAGTTTCTTCATCTACAGATAGATTACATAACATTGCAGGAAAGTACGTAGGAAAGGATGATCCAATATGCATAGTTAGAACTCAGAAACAATTTCCAGCTACAGAAGAGACTGGAAGCGTATTTAATGAAAGCCATTATGTTGCAGGGAATACTAGAGGTAGTCATAATATGCCACTAATGCCTGTAAAATTAAATTCATCTGCATCAATCAACTTTTGTATTCCAATAATAGAGGCATTGATATTTAGTATGCATAATGGAAAAATGATAGGCCCTGTTGATGGTTTTTCAACACCAGACTGGGATTATGTAAGAACTGTAACAATGAAAAAAGCTGTACATATAAGAACCCAAGGGTTTATCCATCCAGCAACGTTAGCGCCTTCAGAATTAGAATATAGTGAAAGTTATAATGCCAGAATAAAGATCTTACAAAACAAGATGAAAACGATTAGTGGTTAATATATTTTGTCTAAATAACTTTGATTTATTATTTTGAAATATTTTGATTTAGTAACAGCACTTGGTGACATGGAGAATACTTCAAAACGATTAGAATTAACAGAAATTCTTGTTAAGTTATTTAAGATAACATCTAGTGATACAATATCAAAAGTGATTTATTTGATTCAAGGAAAATTAGGACCAAATTTTATGGGTATAGAACTGGGTGTTGCAGAAAGACTAGCCATAGGTGCTGTTTCAAAGTCATCAGGTATTTCCACTAAATACATAGAAAAAATATACCAAAAAACTGGAGATTTAGGTGATGTTGCTGTTAATGTATTAACTAAAAAAGCACAAACTACATTTACTAAAGACATAATAACTATAGATCGAGTGTTTAATACATTCTATAAGATTGCTAATTTAGTTGGTGTTGGGTCAAAGTATATGAAAATGAGGTACATATCTAGTCTTTTAAATGATTCAAATCCACTAGAAGCAAAATTCCTTCTCAAAATATTACTTGGAACATTAAGATTAGGTATTGCAGATAATACAATCTTAGATGCGCTATCAATTGCCTATACAGATTCAAAAAAAAATAGAATTATATTAGAAAATGCTTATAACATATCTAGTGATTTGGGTAAAGTAGCTCAAATAATTTCAAAAAACGGTATTAATGGAATTAATAGATTTAGAATTTCAATTTTTAATCCAATACGACCTATGTTGGCAGATCGTATAAAAGATGAGATTATACTACTAGAAAAGACAAAAAAAATCTCTGCGGAATACAAACTAGATGGAGAAAGAGTACAAATTCATTTAAAAAATAATACGGTTGTCCTTTTTTCTAGAAGTTTGGAAAATATTACTAAATATTATCCAGAGATAAGGGAAAGAGCACCAAAGAATATAAACTCTAATGAAGTTATACTTGAAGCTGAAATAGTAGCAATTAATGAAAATACAGGAAAATTTTTACCTTTTCAAGAACTTATGCACAGACGTAGAAAATATAATATAGATGCAGCTATATCTAAGTACCCTATAACTATAAATTTTTTTGATATATTATATATGGATGGTAAAGATTGTACTGATTACAGATATTATAAACGTAGAAAGATACTTGAAGAAACAATAATAGAAAATGAATTTATGAAAATCATACCGATGAAAATGATAGAAAATAAATTGGAGTTAAATGATTTTTTGGAGGATAGCATAAATGATGGGTGTGAAGGACTGATGTTAAAAATTATTGATTCAAAATATCGAGCTGGTACAAGAGGTAGTAGCTGGATTAAATTAAAACGTGAATATAAAAATAAATTGGGAGATAGTTTAGATCTTGTTATAGTTGGAGCATTTTTTGGTAAAGGAAGAAGAACTGGTAGATATGGTACATTATTGTTATCAACATATGATAATGAAAATGATATGTTTCCTACTATTTGTAAGGTTGGTAGTGGTTTCACAGATAATAACCTAGATCAGTTTTATCAGTTACTATCAAACAAAATATCACTAAAAAAAAATTTTAGAGTTGATAGTAGCATAGAAGCTAATGTTTGGTTTGATCCAGATCTTGTAATTGAAGTTGTAGCTTCAGAAATAACGTTAAGTCCTTTACATAAAACCGCTAAATCTAAAATTAAAAGTAGTGGACTTGCACTACGATTTCCAAAATTCACAGGTAAGATTAGAACTGATAAGACTCCTGAATCAGCATCAACTGTAAATGAGATCATTTCATTATATAAAAACCAGAAAAAATAATCATAAACAAGGATTTAATTAATGTATGTATTCAATTATGGTAGATGTATAGTGGGGAACTTGAGGTTCAAGCTAAAAGAAAAGCAATAGCGATCCTACAAGATGAAATAAATAGAATTTTAAATGCAACTAGAGAACTCGCGTCGTTACCTGGTCTAATTATAAAAAATGACAAACAAATAATTAAAAATACGATTGAACAAATATTAAGTATAGAGGATGAAATAGAAAACCTAAGAAAAAAGATAACCAGGGAAATATCTGATGTGGGTGGTCTTATCATAAATAGGGAAAGTCTTCTCAATGCCGCATATACAATGGATGGAATAGGTGAATGCGTTACTGATATATCATTTAAAATATCAATAATAAAAACATCTACATTAAAGAATTCTAAGTGTGATAAAGAACTATCAAAATTAATGGAGCTCTTAGTAGATGAAGTTTATAAATTAAATGAGATGGTTCGTAACCTAAATACAGATTCTAATAGTGCAATAGGATTATCATATGAAATACAAACAATAGAAAAAGATCTGCATATAAAATATCGTTTACTTGCAACAAAAATAATCAACAATGTACCAAATTCAAAAGAACTTTTAATTTTTAAAGATGTAGTAGATTGTATGTTAAGAATGTCAGATAAGTGTGAGCATGTTTCAGATTTATTTATATTACTAGCATTAAATTAGTGTGTAATATGTGTACCAAATAACCCAACAATACAGTAAATCAATCTAAAATGCAAATTAAGAGTTATCTTATAGAGAATAGAATTATAATTTGGAATATTAGTAATGCACAAAAACTTTTTGCTTATGGATATTATGGAAAGCCTATAGGTATATCAAAACCAAAAAATAATAAAATAACTGCACCATTAATTTTAGATTTGATAGAAGGATACTATTTATTACTAAAATGTAAAATCAAGATATTTAAATCAAGGAAAAAACTAACTAATGATAAGATACTAGATATTTGTAGAGATGAGTATTATAATTTTGATAAGAAGTTTATAATTTATAAAAATTTTCGAGACAAAGGCTATATTGTAAATACTGGAATCAAATTTGGATGTGATTTTGCAGTATATAAAGAAGGACCAGGGATAGATCATGCACCATACTTGGTTCACGTATATAATAAAAGAGATATAATTACTGCATCAGGAATAATATTAACTGGAAGATTAGCTACAACTGTAAGTAAACAATTTATACTGGCAATACCTGGCAGAAGGAACCTTGTCTCATATTTAGTATTAAATTGGTGGAAAACTTGATAATTTTATGTGTACAGATGTAGTATCATATATCTTGAACAAGTCACTGCTAACAGAAGGCTTGTACATATTCTTTCACTTTTCATACATTCTGATTATATTATAAATTGAATGTATAAACATACTTGCGTCATTTATTGGTTGTTTAAGAATTATAATGTTAAGTTCAATGTCATTATTTAGAACATTTGCTAGTTCAGTTCCCTCAAATCGTAGAGATCAATTTTTGAACCAAAATGATCTGTTGTACCAAGTTTTGTTTTTACCAATATTTAAATAAATTACCAGCACTTTTTTTACTATAAAGTGAAGCTGAAACTTATCTTCAGCTCCCACGGCATTGGACCTGGATCCTATATAATAAGGCCAACATTTTTGAATTATTTGTATAAAATCATTATTAATATCTATTAACTTCAAACGTCATTTATTTGTAACAACAGAAGCAGTTTATGAAAAACACTTACTGTAATAATCTACATTCTCAATTTTACATGTTCCAGTTTGTTGAATATATGATATTATGTCTATTTTCTCTAATTCAACACTTAATTTTTCTTGAATAGTTTGTAGTGTAATCATATCTAACTCATCTATATAATATTAGGTACAAATCCCCAAAATAAAGTTTAAGAGTAATAATACAGAATATGTAATATAATAGGAGCACAGAAAATGTTAAAGTTTCTAGGAAAAATTGTCCTCATAACAGGGGGAGGTACTGGGATAGGTAGAACTGTAGCTAAGAAATTTGCAGAAAATGGTGCAAGTTTAATTATTTTAGGTAGGAGAAAAGAACCACTTGAAAGTACTGCTGAAATTCTAAAAAACATATTCATAGAAGTTAGTAGTAATGCATTTGTGAAGGTTTTTTCAACTGATATAAGTAATGAATTTGAAATTACTAAACTATTTAATAATTTAAAAAAATCCAATATAAATATAGACATAGTAATAAATAATGCTGGAGTTTCTGGCCCTGTTACATGTTTTTCTAATATGTCGTTAAATGATTTTAGAAGTACTATAGATATTCATTTAACTGGTACTTTTTTGATATCATCTAATGCAATAAAAACTATGAAATCTGGTTCCAAAATAATAACAATATCAACATTTTTTACAGAAGAAAGACCGCTAGAACAGCGTCCATATAGGTTTAGAAGTCCATACACATCAGCTCAAGGTGCAAAAAATAGACTAGTGGAGTGCATGGCATGGGAAATGACTAATAAAGGTATTATTTCAATAGCAACAAATCCTGGGCCAGTACATTCTGACAGAATCTATAAAACAGTATATCCTAAGGCGGCATCTGAGTTTTTACGTATTAGTGGTTTTAATGGATTAAATCCAATAGATGTTGAAAATATAAATAGTAAGTTATTAATGTTTTTAGGAGAGGATGATAAGACAGCTAAAAATAAGATTGTAGAGCTATGTGACAATATAAAAATCAGTTCTAATCTGCCCAGAGGTGGATTAATTGATGTGGTATTTCATCTATATCAAAAAATAAAAATAATAGCAGAAAAAATACAAATCAATACGTCTAATATGATTGTTGATGGACAATTTCTTTCCCAATCACAAGTTGCTGAAGTGGTGCTAAATATATGTGACAGTGAAATATCAAAAATACTAAATGGGAGAATTATTCCTGGAGACAGGGTATTTTATCCAGTAAAACCACATATTACAACTAACATACAATATATTCAACAACCCAATTTTAATTCAAATGTGTTTATATTGACTGTAGATGCTGTAGATCCAGAAAGCTATCAAAAAGCTGATTATATAGCTGAACACATAGAAAATAATGGAGGAAAAGTAATTTGTTTGATTTCAAAAGAATCTGATATGGGTTTGTGGAAAAATTTAAGAAAACATTATCATGTTCATCAAGCTGATTTAAGTAATCACATAGAAATAAGAAATTGGATAAAGACCGCAGCTAGTAAGTTCGGTAGGTTACATGCTTTTATTCACATAACTGGCAATGTAGTTATTAATTGTGATGGAATTATGTCGTTATCAAAATCTGAATGGGACAAATTAATAAGTAGATTCATAATGGTACCTGCAATACTTACTAATAGTGCGTTAGAGTATTTTGTGCCAAATGGTAAAAGTGATCCCAGATGTTTCAATAATAAGACTGGCACTATTATCATGATTGGACCTGATCTACCAGTTGGCAAAAAAATTCTAGGCCAAGAAAGAGCAAAAGTAGAGATTTTCAGAGGATTACTAAGACCGTTTACAACTACCGTAAATCAGGAATTGCATGATGTTCTGAGGTCTAAGCTAAGATTGTTTCTTATACTTGGAGGTTCTATTTATGGAAATATGCCTGATAATAAAAAATTATCTGATATAATAAATTATTTGTCAAATTATGTACCTACAGCGTCAGAAGTTATTTATCAAATAGATGAAACAAGATAAGCAAGCTAGTAAAATATGTTTAGAAAAATCATACTATAGTGTGAAAATAATTACTACAATAAATATTATTTATTAAGAATTGTTGTATAATAGTCTATTATTGATAAAAAGACAAGATCACTATTTAGGCAGGTTGTATGTACATATAACTAAATTGAAATTATTTTAAGTTTAGAATTCACTGTTATGGTAAATTTATCAATAAAACCAGCAGCAACTTCTAATATATATTTTGAATCTTTTTTAATGTCAAGAATCTTACACGTTATTGTTTGTAATATAGATTTACATGGTTTTACATTTTTTTCTAGATGTGTGATATTCCCCATATTATCAAACCATATAACATCTATTGGAAAATTGATGCCATGTACTAGTATCCGGTGTACAGTAAAATCATCCAATATGAAAAATAACCCATTATTAGGATGTAAATTATTTTGTAGTTGTTTATGATTATATATTTGGTTATTTACTATCTTTATATCCAGAATTATATCATCAATTTTAATTTTTCCTTCAGAAAATTCAGTATATACACGATCACTATCTTTTGGAATTGTAATCATTCCAAAAATACCTATAGCAACAGCAGCAATAAATATTGGTAATAAAATATGTGTTTTATTAGACAATTTTTCACATATAGTAGAAATTAAAAAGTATTTTTACGTTTAACTCCATCTTACACAACTAAAAATTAACAATACACTAAATTAGATTAATATTTAAAATATAATTTTCTATAATTATGATATATAGTATTATATAAGTTCTATTAAAAATATTCATGAATAATGATAAACGTTTGGAATACATTAAAGCTGCACACAAATTTGATAGAGAGAGATCCAGTACCAGAGTGGAGGATTATTTGGAAGTGATATACGAACTAGTAAAGCTTAAGGGCTATGCTACTACGCTTGATATTTCAAGGTATATGAATGTAAGCGCACCTAGTGTTACAAAAATGCTTAAAAAATTAGACGAAGATAACTATTTAAAATATGAGAAATACCATGGGATGAATCTCACACAAAAAGGAAGCCAGGTAGCTGAAACAATTGGACAGAGTCATGGAATAGTACTAGAATTCTTTGAAATTTTAGGTATAAGTCATGATACTGCAAATCATGATGCAGAAGGCATTGAACATCACTTGAATAACAAAACCATCAAACAACTAAGAAAATTTATTATATTTTTAAAAGCAAATAATGAAATTATAGAACGCTATAAAACTTTTCAAATATAGATAACTATTACAGTATTAATTTTATGATGATCATATCATTCTAGTTTTAGTTATTTGCAATTATTGGTATAAAATAAGAATTATATTTTAATTAATCAGATTTTTTTATGATGGTATTACTAATTGCAAAATACAAGATGTAGATCACTTAATTACATACATAACCATTACTATATCTATGAGTCTTTATCATGTAATTGTATTTTTATACATAAATGGGACCGGCAGGATTTGAACCTACGACCTCAAGCACCCAAAGCTCGAATCATACCAAACTAGACCACGATCCCTTAAACACGTAAAAATGTATCCCCAATTTAATCTTGACATAAATATTTTAAATAATAATTAAAAATACAGAAATTATGGATATTAATGATTGTATAAAAGCTGGTAAAATTGCATCTAACGTAAGAGAAAATATCAAAAATAAAAATTTGGTTGGTTTAACGACTTTAGATATTTGTGAAAAAGTAGAAAATGATATTAAAAACCAAGGTGGTAAGTGTGCATTTCCAGTGAACGTTAGCATAAATGAAATAGCAGCACATTATACTGCAGAACCACGTGATCAGAAAATAATATCAGAATCTGACTTAGTTAAAATAGATCTTGGTGTACATATAAATGGAAATATTGCAGATACAGCTGTAACTATATGCTATGATTACATGGATGAAAATCTTGTAAAAACAGCTGAAATTGCATTGAAAAATGCAATGTCAGTAATAAAGATTGGAACTAAGATTAGCCATGTAGGGAAAGTAATAGAAAATACAATCAAGCAGCTTGGATACAAACCAATTATAAACCTGAGCGGTCATTCACTTGATAGATATGCTATTCACGCAGGAAAATCTATTCCAAATATTTGGACTGCTGAATCATTTTCATTATCAGGTAATCATATGTATGCATGTGAACCATTTGTAACTACTAGAAATGGATTAGGATTTGTTAAAGAAGGCAATATCAAGAATATTTTTTCATTAGTATCTAGGAAAAAAACAAAAGACAAAGAAATTGATATATTTGTGGAATATATTTGGAAAAAATTCAATATGTTGCCATTTGCATTACGCTGGATTACAATAGATTGGGAAGAACATGATGCTAGAAGACTATTAAATATATCAATAAAAAGAAAATTAATTCATGAATATCCTATTTTATTAGAATCTAATAATCAAAAAGTAGCACAGGCAGAACATACATTTATTCCTATAAGTAATGGAATAATAATAACTACAATTATCTGATAAAATCTCACTAAATTTTATTAAGGTTTATGAGAATAAACTAATATATTTCAAAATGTAGAACGCTATATTATTTTTTACATAAAACGTGGTTTTTATAGAAAAACCAATACAGAATTTTGTATAATATTAACATTTTTCATTAATTAACAATATGACTACACTATTTTATATTTTTAAGTATTAGGTTATTTATAAACAATTATTAGTGATTAGTTCATGTTATACTTTTTTATCAATATAATAATCAATTATTAATTGATTATGATAATTGAAAAAATTTGAATGTTATACTTCACATAAATTTCCATTTGAAATAGATATATTAACAATCAATAATTGTTGCACAAAAACTATATCACGTAGATTAGTCTTAAACGTCATAATTTTATTTTAATAATTAATTACACAAGTCAAAAAAAAAAATCTTTGATGATTTTTGTTTATTGTATTATTAAATTATTCTATAATTACATTACATTGAAGATAATAATTATCTGTTTTTTTTTTGCAATAAGCAACATAACTACCCCAAGATCTGAGTAATATTATAATTCAAGTTTAGATTACTATAATTTAGATCTTGCTATATTTTAAAAATTAATGTTGTTTATAGTATTACTAAATTTTATGTGCATTTTACATAATATAAATAATATTATCATGATACAGTAATATAATACATGATTAAAAGCTTTTAGTTTTTTTATATTATCATATAACTCTATAAAATGTAATTATATTATTTTACAAAAAACAATTAAAATACTCATATAGATTAAGTAAAAAGTCTATTTTTAGATAAGTGTATATTAAATTTAAATTGTTTACTTAACATTATTTTTCTAAAATAAACTACTTTTTTATTTAATATTATCTATATTACTAATGATGTTTTTTATAGTATAATTACAAAAATTTTGTATTATGTTTCAAACTAAACCAACTATAGATATGTAAAATGTAGCAATGATTACTTCAATAGAACATAATGTTGACATTAATAAGATCACGAATACTTTTCCAAATATGGAATAACCTTCTGATCAATTTCTTGATTAGTTATTAGATTAAAAAACCCTAAAAAATATATGTTGGTTTTTGCATCTGAAAAAATCGTATATACGTGTTCTAAATGTAAAAAATAAAAAACTATATAGAATAAAAATTTAAAATAGTTATATCAATAAATCTAATTGGTAAAATACATTTAGAGTAGTCTACAGTAGTACTACCTTTTTCTTTATGAAGTTAGCTTATGCAGGTGCAAAGTAATTATGTTGCATGCATGAAAAAATTAATATTTTACACATATGACCGAAAGAAAAGAACCTACGATATACAATTAGATGACTATATTATTTTACTAGCAATTAAATGTAATGAGTAATGTATGCATATTATTAAATATATTATACGTTGTATGTAGTATACGTATTGATCAAAGTAATAACAAATATCAATGCACCTATTAGTAAGGTATGGAATGTTGTATCAGATATAGATAATGAAACTAAATTCTGGAAAGGAACGAAGAAAATACGTAATATTTCAACAGATGGTAAAAATATAGTTACTAGAGAAATAACAATTGCATTTAGAGATTTAAAATGCATACAAAAAGTTAATCTATATCCAAACAATAGAATTTATTTTACGTTTATTGATGGAATTATAAAAGGAACTAAAACTTTAAATCTATACAGTACAGCAAACAAAACAAGAATAGAAATTATTTGGAAAATAAATGTAGGTGGATGGATAAAGTTATTTATGGTATTTATAAATAGTCATATAAAAAAAGGAACTGAACAAGCACTGTATAACACAAGAAATGAGATAGAAAATGGTTGAATATATCGACGCTATTAATTATTTTTTTACTGTAATAACAGTTATTATTTCAATAGCATGGAGTTCTCTAATTAGAACTATATTTGTTTCTTTCAGAAATACACCATATTTAGATATATTTGAAAATAATAAACTACAAAAGAGTCATAAAGTATCAATAATTTTACCAGCTAGAAACGAAGAAAAATTTATTGGTGAATGTATCAAATCTTTACTTAAACAAGATTATAAAAATTATGAGATATTGGTAGTGGATGATTCGTCAGATGATAGTACAGCTAAAATAATTAAAAAATATTCAAAAAATGAACCAAAAATACTTTATGTGCAGGCTAGAAAAAAACCATCGAATTGGATTGGAAAGAATTGGGCATGTGTAGAAGGATACAAGAAATCTTCTGGTGATATATTGCTTTTTACTGATGCAGATACAAAACATAATGAAACAATAATATCACTATCTGTCTCACATTTATTGTCATTAAAATTGGATGCATTGACTGTTATCCCAAAAATAATTTGTATAGACAATTGGACAAGAATAACACTTCCTATATTATCTGTTTTTCTCCATACAAAGTTTTCTGCTGTAAATGTTAATAACACTACAAAAAAAATTGGATATTTTTTTGGCAGTTTTTTTGTAATCAAGAGAGATGTGTATAAATCAATAGGAACACATCAAAATGTAAAACATGAAATTGTGGAGGATGGCGCACTTGGGAGAATAGTTAAAGATAATGGATATAGATTACGAATGGTGAGAGGAGAACATTTACTACATGCTGTTTGGGCACGAGATATGGATACGTTATGGAATGCACTTAAAAGATTAGTAATTTCAGTACACATACAAAATAGATATTATGTGATAGGTATATTTTTTGCATTATTATTTTTAACTATAGTGCCATTTTTATTTGTGATATATTCATTAATTTTCATTTCAAATTCATCTATAATATTATCGATATCTTCAATTACATCTATAGTGATTATCTATTATGCAATATATATAGAAATAAAAAAATACCAAACTGAATTATTGCCTTATTGTTTACTAGTACCGATAGGCGGACTCCTAATAATAGCAAGTTTTTTTTACGTTATAATTAATACTAACAGATCATTGTTATCATGGAAAAATAGAACATATTCAACAAAAAATAATGTAATTGGTGAAAATGACTTAATATAAGTTAAATACTTTAAATAGCCCACACTAAAATATTGATAAAACCAGTCTTGAATATTGAACCTTTAAACAAAGTCTTAGATGGAAGAGACATCTCATATGATGAAATTAATGATATTATTAATTTTTCCACATATGATCAAAATGAACTGTTTAAAGCTTCAACATATTTAAGAAATAAATATAAAAAAAATAAAATAACCTTTTCAAAAAAAGTTTTTTTTAATTTGATCAATCTGTGTAGAGACAGCTGTTCGTATTGTACATACAAAACAGAACCATTCAATTCAAAAGTATCTATGATGAACAAAAATGATATCGTTCAGTTAGCAAGACTAGCAAAAAAACATAGATGTGTAGAAGCATTATTTATAACGGGTGAAAATCCTGAACAGAAGTATATAGAGGCAAAAAACTGGCTAAGAAAAAATGGTTTTGAAAATACTGCAGAGTATTTAATACATATGTCAGAGATGGTATTCAGGGAAGGGTTATTCCCACATACAAATGCTGGTAATTTAACTACTTCAGTTATGAAAGAACTTAAAAAAACAAATGCAAGTATTGGATTAATGCTAGAAAATGTAAGTGATCGATTGTCAGAAAATGGTATGCCACATCACTTGGCACCAAGCAAAAGATCAACAATAAGATTAAAAACATTAGAAAACGCAGGAAAATTAAAAATGCCTATTACTACAGGATTGTTAATTGGAATAGGTGAAACATTACAAGAGATAATAGATTCAATATATGCAATAAAAAAAATACAACAAAAGTTCAGTAATATTCAAGAGATGATTTTACAAAACTTTCAACCAAAATTAAATACAAAAATGAGTAATGTTGATGCACCTAATGAAATATATTTCAAAATTATCGTAGCGCTTGTCAGGATAATAATGCCTGAAATGAATATTCAAATTCCTCCTAATTTATCTTTAGGATCATATCAAAATTTTCTAGCAGTAGGAATAAATGACTGGGGGGGGTTATCTCCATTAACGGTAGATTATGTAAACCCAGAAATGCCATGGCCTGCTATTAACAATGTCAAACAAAAAACCCATGAAGCTGGCTTTGAACTAGAAGCGAGATTTCCGGTTTATCCAGAATTTATGCCATATGTAAATACTAAGATCAAGAGTAAAATGTCAGAGATTAAAAATGATAAATGGTTAGTAAAACGAGAGTATTGGGAATGAATATAGAAAGTTTTTTTAAGAGTGCAGATCCTATAGTTTCATCAATATTAGACAAAGCCTTATCAAACAAAGAGATTACAATAAATGAAGCAATAAAATTGTATGACGTCGATGGAGTTGATTTTTATTTAGTAGGAATGGTTGCTGATAAAATACGTAAAAATCATGTGGGTAAAAAAGTAACATATGTAATTAATAGAAATATTAATTTCACAAATGTGTGTATTAAACAATGTGGGTTTTGTGCGTTTAGTAGAGACTTCAGGGAAGACGAAGGTTATTTTTTACCTATAAAAGAAATAATAAACCGTGTAAAAGAAGCAAAATATTTCGGAGCTACTGAAGTATGTATACAAGCTGGTTTACCTCCAAATATGAATCACAATACATACGAAAATATTTGTAAAGCAATAAAAAAAGAAATTCCTGATATTCATATACATGGCTTTTCTCCAGAAGAAGTTTTGTATGGATCAATAAGATCTAATATATCTGTTTATGAATATCTTAAAAGATTAAAAGAGTCTGGTGTAGATACGTTACCTGGAACTGCTGCAGAAATTCTAAATCAAGAAATACGTGACAAAATATCACCTGGAAGAATAACTGTAAAAGATTGGATAAAAGTAATTAAAACTGCACATAGTTTAGGGATTAATTCCACTTCAACAATGATGTTTGGCCATGTTGAAAAACCTATAGATAGAGTAAAGCATATAGATACACTAAGACAAATCCAAAAAGAGAGTGGAGGGTTTACAGAATTCGTCCCATTGAATTTTATACATACAGAAGCACCAATGTATAGAAATAAAATTAATGGAATAAAAAATGGTGCTGATGCAAAAGATGTGTTACTAACATGTGCAATTTCTAGAATAATGTTAAGTAATAGTATAAGCAACATACAAGCATCATGGGTTAAAGAAGGCATTCAGTTATCACAGATTTTACTAGTATGGGGTGCAAATGATCTAGGAGGTACACTGATTAATGAAAGTATTTCAACTGCGGCTGGTTCTATGTACGGTCAGATTATGAAGCCATCCACTATAAGAAATAACATTAGAGAAATAAAAAGAATTCCAGCACAGAGAAATACACTATATAAGATTCTAAAGGTATTTAATGACGATTCAGACGATTATGTCGATAATCTTGATAAAATAGAAAATACTAAAAGATTTGGCTCTTATTTTAAACTTATAAAAATAAATAAATTCAAATACAAAAATAAGAAAAAGATGTGATTGTTGACATAAATATTCGATGAATTTTGTATGTATTTATATGCTAATTGTTGTGATCATGTGTATTCTAGTGGGTTAAACGAGATTATTGATGAAACTAGATACAAAATATAGATAAACATGAACAAAAAACCAATTTTTCTAGTTATTATTGATGTTTTAATGGTTATGTATAATATTGCACAACTAAATGAAAACATTACAATGTAATCATAGTATATGTTTGATGTTGTATATATTTCAGACACTACTGAAACAACACCAAAAATTAATAAGATGTTGTAAATATTGCTTCCTATTACATTTCCTATGCCTATATCATGATGTCCTTTTCTGATCGCTAATATGGAGGTTATTAGCTCCGGCAATGATGTTCCAATAGCCAATACTGAAATACCAATTGTTTTTTCTGAAATTCCTAATAGTTTTGAGGATATTACTATACTGTCTACTGTTAATAATGAACCAGCATATAATAGCAGTACACCAAACAGTATAAATATAATTGATTTATAATAAGAACCTGTAACATTAATTATGTTTTTATCAGATATTTGATAATACTCTTTTTTTATATTAATATATGTAAAAAAGCTAAACATAACCATAGAGGCCAAAAGAATTATTCCATCAAAATTAGATATATTTTTATCTAATAACAAAATGAGTAATAAGACTGATGTTAGGAACATTATAAGTAGCTGTTTCTTTATCTTTGGCTTGTTTATTACGATGGGTGATATTAGTGCAATTATTCCTATTACCATTCCTATATTGCTGGTATTGCTACCAATGATGTTACCTAAAATTAGTTCATTATGAATATCTATAGCTGCAATACTAGATGCCAGCTCTGGTACAGATGTACCATAAGCAACAACTGTCATGCCAACAATTAATTTACTAAGTTTTATTTTAGATGATAAGATGATACTGCCGTTAACTAACCAATTACCTCCAAAACATAACATAATAATTCCAATCAATGCAAATGCAGTGCAGATAATAAGATCCACGAAATAGAATCATCACGTTATTGTTTAAACTATGTTATATAACAAATTTAATAAAGTGTAGTATGCTACAAGCAATTCAATAAGGTTAATAAAGTAATATACAGTACATAAATATATTGAACACACGATTGACGTACATACCTATTGAAATCGCAGAACAGTTTAGTGATTTTATAATAAAACGTGATGTACGAGTTTTAGATGCAATAAAGGCACGAACAAGGGATTATAACACATTATCATTAATAAAATTACTATACCAGCTAAGAAAAAAATCTATGACATTTTCAGAATTATATTCAAAATCAAAAATACGAATGAAAAAGTCTTTTTTGAATTATTTACATTTTTGTGCAAGCTATAATTTTGTTGTAAAACAAAATGTTGGTATTAATTCAATTTATTCAATAACTGACAAGGGCATAACCATGTTAGAATTATTTTTACGAAAATAGAAATTGGTATGAATAATATAAGTGCTAATCTTGGTTCATAGAATATTATAATTTTTACAATATCTAACTAATAATTTTTTTAAGAGTGGTGCGAAATCTAATTTTATGGGAGCTTATAAAAATATTGGCATAGATATCAAAAAAATTAGACAGAGCCATAGGTCAATTGGTAAAATTATAGAGTCAACATATAAATTAAAAAATGAAATAAAAGTGATAAAAGGGTTTAATCACTATGCAGGAATTATAAAAACAAATGAAGGCACATTAGCTATGCATACTGATGGTGTAGGAACAAAAGTACTTGTTGCATGTATGATGAAAAAATATGATACTATAGGGATAGATTGTGTTGCAATGAATGTGAATGATATTATATGTGTAGGTGCGACACCAATTTCTTTTGTGGACTATATTGCAGCAAATAAAAATGACAAAAAAATACTTACAAAAATTATGAGTGGCATAAGAGATGGTGCAGTAAGATCTAGTACACCGATAATAGGTGGAGAAACTGCAATAATGCCTGATTTAATATTAGGGAATGATTTCATGTTTGATCTAGCTGGTACTGTAATCGGAATAGTTAATAAAAATATAATGGTCAGATCTATAAATATAGATGATGATATAATCGGTATAAAAAGTACTGGTTTACATTCTAATGGATATTCACTTGTAAGAAAGATTTTACTATCAAAATATTCAATATATGATAAAATAAAAAACATAGGTATTTTGGGAGATGAGCTTCTAACCCCAACAGAAATTTATGTTAAACCTGTTTTAGAGATATTAAATAAATGTAACATAAATGGACTTGCACACATAACAGGTGGCGCATTTACAAAATTATTACGCCTAAAAAAAATTGGATTCAATTTAGATCAAATGCCAAAAATTCCACATATTATGAAATTAATCAAAGAAGAAGGAAGTATAAAAACTAACGAAATGTATAAAACGTTCAATATGGGAATAGGATTATGCGTAATGTTGCCTAAAACTGAAACTAAAAAAGCAATGTTAATTTTTAAAAAGCATAAAATGAAGAGTCAAAAAATAGGAAACATAATTAGTAAAAAGGGCGTATTCATAAATTATGAAAAAATTGAATAACTTTACATACTATTTACTTTTAATTTATATCTATTCAGTATATTTGGTGATAGTGTAACACATTTGACAGAATCACACTTTATTCAAACTATAATAGGTATAGGAATTCTACTTTTTGCTTCTAAAATCATGGCAGAGTTATTTTTAAGAGTTAGACTGCCTATAGTGCTGGGTGAACTTTTAGCTGGTATGATAATAGGACCTTTTGCACTAGGAGTATTTTTAGTATTTGATGGTAAATCATTATTGCAGATAGATGAAGAAATTAGAATATTAGGAGAAATAGGCGCAATAGTTATTTTGTTTATGGCAGGCTTAGAAATGACTCCAAAAGAATTCATTAAAGGTGGAAAAGCTTCTTTTGTAGTAGGTACATTGGGGGTAATAATACCATTTTTTTCAGGATTTTTTGTTTTTCAGATATTTGGATTTGATGCATTACAGTCTATGTTAATTGCAACTGCATTGACTGCAACTAGCATTGCAATATCTATTCAAGTTTTAAATGAATTTGGAAAAATCAAATCACCTGAAGCTCGTTTGATTATAGGTGCTGCTGTTGTTGATGATATACTTGCTATTGCGATTTTATCAGTAGTAACATCATTAACAACAGATGGAATAGATCAAATTAAGATTATTGATGTAATATTAATAATATTAAAAGTACTAGGTTTTTTTGTAGTAATGTTGGTTTCAGCAATAGTGATCATTCCAAAGATCGTAACACCCAGATTGTGGAAAGCAAAAGGTAGTATAGAAGGTATCTCAACAGCAGTATTTTTCGGTGCTGCTGCATTAGCAGGATCAATAGGCCTATCACCAATAATAGGGGCATTTACTGTAGGCATGGCACTTTCAACAACAAAAGTATTTAAAACTGTAGAAAAATTTGCTGGTAAAATAGGCTTGATATTTGCACCACTTTTCTTTGCCATTATTGGAGCTCAAGTTAACTTTCATGAAGTGAATTTAGAGATTCTAATGTTAAGTGGATTAATTATATCAATAGCAATAATTACAAAACTTTTTGGGTGCGGTATACCATCGTGTTACTTTTTAAAAAACAAATCACAGGGTATTCGTGTAGGAATAGGGATGATATCTAGAGGCGAGGTAGGATTGATTGTTGCAGGAGTAGGAGTGGCATCAGGAATACTTACATCTGGTGTGTATTCCACAATAGTGATAATGGTAGCAGTAACTACTATAATAGCCCCACTGTGGCTAAAACTAGATTACAGAAAAGAGGTAAAAATACCTACCAAGACTTAAAGTAGTTAATAAAATTAGATTTTACAAGCTTGTTATTTATTTACTTTATAAAATAGAATACAAAAAGAATTAATTGTGGTGCTTATAATGCATTTCTAAATGAACTATTCAAATCCAACATTTTCAAGAGTTTGTTTAGAAATCTCTAAGGCTCTATTATATACTACAAATAACAACAAAAACATTCAGACAATAATTAACAAAATTTGTAAAAAATATTCAATTTTCAAAATACCTAGAAAATACGAAATTCTATCTGTAGTTAAAAATGAAGATTTTATTAAATTAAG
Source organism: Nitrosopumilaceae archaeon (assembly GCA_965218725.1). GTDB lineage: Archaea > Thermoproteota > Nitrososphaeria > Nitrososphaerales > Nitrosopumilaceae > WTHC01. The sequence continues at coordinate 146,396 of CBDCLO010000002.1, read as the reverse complement.
GAAAATATTAGTTAAAAAACCTATAAAAACTGCATCAGGTGTTGCAGTTGTTGCTGTTATGCCAAAGCCATATGGCTGTCCACATGGTAGATGCACATATTGTCCTGGCGGAGTAGAATTTAATTCACCTAATAGCTATACTGGAAAAGAACCAATAACAAGTAGTGCAATTAAAAATAACTACGATCCAAAAAAACAAATTTATGAAAAATTAGAAAATCTTTCTCAGTGTGGTCACGATATATCAAAAATAGAATTGGTGATAATAGGAGGAACATTCCTTTTTATGCCCAAACCATATCAAGAAAATTTTATCAAGTTATGCTATGATGCACTAAATGGTTATACTTCTACTAATTTAGAAAACTCAAAAATAAATAATGAAAAAGCTAGTATCAGAAATGTTGGATTTACTATAGAAACAAAGCCTGATTATTGTAAAAATAGTCATATAGATCTAATGTTGAAGTACGGCATAACAAGAATAGAGCTAGGTGTACAAAATTTACAAAATAACACATATAAAATTACAAATAGAGGTCATAATTTTTTGGATGTGGTAGACTCATTTCATAAGGCAAAAGACTCCGGATTTAAAATAGTTGCGCACATGATGCCTGGACTACCTGGAACTACTCCAAAGCAAGATGCTATTGATTTTATTAAACTTTTTACTGATCCAAGATTTAAACCAGATATGCTAAAGATTTATCCTACACTAATTTTAAAAAATACAAAATTATATGAACATTATGTTGGAGGGAAATATAAACCATATTCAAATACAGATATGATAAAATTAATAATTGAGATCAAAAAACATGTACCACGTTGGATCAGGATAATGAGAATACAACGTGAAATATCACAAGATGAAATAGTTGCAGGTTTGAAGCCTGGTAATTTACGCCAGATTATAAATAAAGTTTTAAAAAGACAAAATATTTTTTGTAAATGCATTCGTTGCAGGGAAATAGGACTAACAAATAACAATTCAATATTAGAAAAAATCAAATTAAATCGTGAAGATTACTTTTCATCTGATGGTCATGAAATATTTTTGTCTTATGATGACTATAATGATAGAATTTTTGGTTTCTTACGTCTTCGGCATACAAGTAACAAATCATATAAAAATGAAATGAAAAATTGCTGTATAGTGCGTGAGCTACATGTTTATGGAAAATTAGTAGACGTAGGTAAAAAAACAACAACACATATACAACATTCAGGACTTGGAAAAAATCTTCTAAAAAATGCAGAGAAAATATCACAGGAAGAATTTGATGTAAAAAAAATATTGGTCATAAGTTCTGTTGGTTCTAGAGAATATTATAAGAAGCTCGGTTATCATTTAAATGGATTTTATATGGAAAAAAAACTTACATAGAAACATCAATGAATAAAAATAATGTTATAGGTAAAGGTACTTGGATTGATAAATTAGCATTTGAGCTAATTGAGAGAGAAAATAAAATAGGACGAAACACAAACATATTAAACGTAGAGAGTGGTTTAGGTGCATCTGGAATCCCACATATAGGTAGTTTGGGTGATGCGGTAAGGGCATATGGTGTTAAGCTTGGTCTAGAAAATTTAGGGTACAAATCTGAGTTAATTACATATTCTGATGATTTGGACGGGTTAAGAAAAATACCGTATGGTTTTCCTAGTTCACTTGAAAATGAACTTGGTAAAATGGTATCTACTATACAAGATCCATTTGATTGCCATGATTCATACGGAATGCATATGAGTAGTTTATTGTTAAATGGTTTAGATGAACTTGGAATAAAATATAATTTTAAAAGAGCCAAAGATTCATACAAAAAAGGTTTTTTTATAGACGAGATACATACTATATTATTAAATCATAAAAAAATTGGCATAAAAATAAATGAATTTTTAGGCCAGGCTAAATATAATAAATATCTGCCATATTTTCCAGTTTGTAAAAATTGTAACAAAATTTACACTACAATGGCATATGAATACATAGATAACGAAAAAAAAGTAAAGTACAATTGTAAAGATATGAAGATCGGAACAAAAATAATAAATGGTTGCGGATATGAAGGTGAATCAAGCATAGTTCATGATCTCGGAAAATTATCATGGAAAGTAGAATTTGCTGCAAGATGGCGTGCATTTGATATTCGTTTTGAGGCATATGGAAAAGACATAATGGAATCTGTAAAAGTTAATGATTGGGTATCTGATGAAATTTTAAAATATAAACATCCACATCATGCAAAATATGAAATGTTTTTAGATAAAAAAGGTAAAAAAATTTCCAAATCAGTTGGAAACATAATAACATCACAAAAATGGTTAAAATATGGTACAACAAAATCAATTTTACTTTTACTTTATAAAAGAATTATTGGATCTAGAGAGATTGGGTTAGAAAATATACCTAATTTAATGGATGAATATAATTGGTTAGAAGATATTTTTTTTGAAAAAGTGATACTCTCGAATGAATCAAAAAAAATAAAGTATAAAGGGTTATATGAATATGTGAATTTGCTTAATACACCAACAGAACCTTCACCACACTTAAATTACAGGCTATTAGTTGAACTAAACAAAATTTTCAAAAGTGAGAGCGATGCAATAGTTAATAAATTAATTGATTATAAGATGATTAAAAAATCGAATCTATATATTAAAAATATCATAAACTTAACAAAAAATTATGCAGACGATTTTGGATGCAAACAAACAAATTTTAAATTTAGTGATAAATTAAAAAAATCACTTAAAGAATTTGCTGATGAAATAATCTATAAAGATCATGGTGAATTAAAAAATATAATATATACAATTATAAAAAAAAATAATATTCAACCAAAAAAATTCTTTATTGCGTTATATCAGGTTATTTTATCTGTAGACCATGGTCCAAAAATTGATAAATTAATAGATGATATGGGTACAGCCGATGTTGCAAAAATAATTTATAAGTATGTCTAAAGAGCTCATAAAACTTGTAAAATAACTGTTAACTAGTATATTATTGATGTTGTTACAGAACGTTGGCAACAAATAAAATATGTATTTAATAAGTAATGTTATTTAGACATTTATGTGAATTGTACTACAATAATTAACATTGCTAGAATCAAAATAATATCTTTACAAATAATTTAAATAAAAAACATAGTATTTCTAAACTTATAATTTATAAGCATATTATAAAATAATATAATAGTTTTAATATATCATATATTATAAATTTTTATATGGGGACTGAAGAAAAGGAGTGGGCAAGTTTATTAGCTGAAATATTTGAGAGGCTTACCGCAAAACATGCTTCAATAACATATGATTTTAATGATATAACGTTTGAAGGAGAAAAAATAAATGGAGTAGAAAACGGAATTCCAACAGGTAAGATAAAAATAAATGGTAAGTTAACTATATCATCAAGTTAGAATATGATTGAGTAAGGTAACAGTAAATTTATTAAAATTATTAAAATATGGTAGTATAACAATAAGTGATCATAGTAAGAAAATATTAGAAATAAGCTTCTTTGATAAAGAAAAAAAAATAAACATAGTAGATTTTTCGTCAAATGTTCCTAATACTGGAATTACATTCAACAAACTTATTCAAGCTAGAAATTTTGCAAAAACATTAAAGGAGAATGGAGTAACAGTATACATATATCATAAAAATAAAATAATAATGAAACTAGGGCATGGTGCAAAATCAAGATTTTCATTGTTTTTTGTTAGAAGTGAAAATATAGAGATAACAAATATCAATGAATTACGTAGATTGGACAAGAGGATTAGGCTGAAATAGTTAACACATTTGTAGTTTGATCTTTTATAAAGTATATTATTAATGTACTTGACAATATTAACAGTCTTGTTATTATAATTTTTTGGCGGGCTTGAAGGGATTTGAACCCTCGACCTAATGCTCCGCAAGCATTTACACTGTCCATACTATGCAACAAACCCAAGTAATTAAGATCTATATATTTTTAAAATGTTTATAATCAACTAACTTTGTTTAATTATCATCACTGCTATTTTTAATGAAGATGTATTTCATGACTAAACCTGCTATAATACCACCTGCAATAGGACCTACCCAATAAATCCAATGAAATTCCCAGAAACCTGATGCTATAGCTGGACCAAGAGTTCTTGCAGGATTCATTGATGCCCCTGTCAATGGTACTCCAATCAAATGTAATAAAAATATCATGCCACCTATAGAAATACCATGCATTCCATTTGAGGCTTTTTTATGAACTGCTGTCATAAATATAACTATAACTAAAAAGAATGTGAAAATTATTTCAAGTGATAGACCAGATATTATACTGTTGTTTATTAGATCTGTAGGTCCTCCTTGTACACCATAATTTACTTGTGCACCTAGCTTTGGAAAAATTAATTTCAATGAAAATGAAGCAATAACAGCTCCTATTATTTGAAAGATGATGTACCAGATTCCATCATTAAACCTAATTTTCTTTACTACCAACATAGAAATTGTAACTGCTGGATTGATATGTGCACCAGATATATGACCAAAAGTATAAACCATCAACCCAATTGCAGCTCCATGTGCAAGGGATATTATCAATATAGATTCAAGAGATAAATCGTCTCCAAATACCACTACAGATAGTATTATCGATAATGGACCAAAAAATACCAGTGCAAATGTTGAGATTGCTTCTGCAAGATAAGCACTGACATTAGCCATATATGTTGTCCACTTTATTGTCATATAAAATATTCGAATAGTACATTTACAATAGGCTAAAAATAGTCATTTAATATATATAATTAAAAAAATTACTGGTACACATATGTTGAATGAAGGACAAAAAATGCCTTATTTCGAACTTTTTGATTCAAACAAAAATACTGTAATCTCTAGTAATTTTATTGGTACTAGATTGGTGATTTATTTTTATCCTAGAGATTTTACCCCAGGTTGTACAACTGAAGCAGACGAGTTTACAAAGAATTACAGTGAATTTAAAAAGAAGAAGATCGATGTAATAGGGATAAGTACTGATGATGTAGATAAACATAAAAAGTTCTGCGAAAAAATAAATATACCATATAAATTACTTTCTGACACAAATGCTACTGTTGCAAGAAAATTTAAAGTGTTTGGAAAAAAGAAGTTTATGGGAAAAGTGTACGAAGGAATAACCCGCACTACATTTCTGGTAAATGAACAAGGTATTATTTTTAAAATATTCAATAACGTGAAACCGCGTGGACATGCAAAAACAGTACTGGGTTGTTTTTACTAATAAATATTATTTAATTTAATAAAAAAATTGAGTTTTTATGAGTGGCATACAATTTATTTGTATTTAGTCTCCAAATCGTTTATTTGTTGGATGATATGCCAATCTCTGTTTTGTTGCGAAATATTTATTTGATGGAACTGTATAACCGGGAATTTTTATTTTTTGTTCATTCCAATTAGTGGTTTTAGCTTCACTGCTAAGTAATATTTTACTTGCATAGTATCTATTTGATGCAGAAGTATAGCCTGGTGTACTTGCTTTTTGAGTGTTCCAGTTACCTACAGGTATACTTTGTAATGCTGATTCCCTAGGTTGTGGTTTTCTCAATGTAGGTTTAATTTCTACTGGTTTTGATCCTTTAGGTAGTGTACCGTGTGGTTTTCTCAATGTAGGTTTAATTTCTACTGGTTTTGATCCTTTAGGTAGTGTACCGTGTGGTTTTCTCAATGTAGGTTTAATTTCTACTGGTTTTGATCCTTTAGGTAGTGTACCGTGTGGTTTTCTCAATGTAGGTTTAATTTCTACTGGTTTTGATCCTTTAGGTAGTGTACCGTGTGGTTTTCTCAATGTAGGTTTAATTTCTACTGGTTTTGATCCTTTAGGTAGTGTACCGTGTGGTTTTCTCAATGTAGGTTTAATTTCTACTGGTTTTGATCCTTTAGGTAGTGTACCGTGTGGTTTTCTCAATGTAGGTTTAATTTCTACTGGTTTTGATCCTTTAGGTAGTGTACCGTGTGGTTTTCTCAATGTAGGTTTAATTTCTACTGGTTTTGATCCTTTAGGTAGTGTACCGTGTGGTTTTCTCAATGTAGGTTTAATTTCTACTGGTTTTGATCTAACTTTTGATGATATATATGCTAATTTTTGTTCTAATTCAATAATTCTTGCTTCAAGATCTTTTTTAGTATATGACTTTGATTTATTACTAACCATTATTTTTTTATCCAAGATTGGTGTATTTATATGTGTTTGAGTTACACCATGCATGATAGTTGTTGATATGTGGTATCCTGTTTACAATTTTATAAAACCAAATTTTATAAATACTAGGAATACAGCTATTATACATTGGACGATTTTGAGAAAGAATATCCAGGGTTTGATTGGAAAAACATTCCTGCATATAAACACCCACAAGGAAAAAATTGCCCATGTCCTAAACATGAGCATATTAGAGAACAAGTAAATTTTGCAAAAAATATTAATAAAAACAGCAAAGAAAAGATAAGGATTACTTTAAGGTTTTGTCCAGAACATTATAATGTATATATAAATGAAGTAATTCCGTCTATGCCATTTAAATATAAAATTCTTACAAAAATTGCATTAAAAATAGGCGCTATACGTATTGAGCATTTAACTTATATGCAGTCAGATTTGTGTTTTTACTGCAGATTTGGTTCTGGTGGACATGGAAAGAAAAACGAGATTCCACCTAACATGCATTAAGCTAAAATGGATTGATCAAGACTTTTGGTCTATTAGGGGTATCATGATGACATTTTTTTTTACATAAAGGACATATTTTCCTATCTAAAAAAATACATTGACAAATATGTGACTTGAGATAGCTTTCCGCAGACTTTGTGTAATCACCTGTTCCATTACAAAATGGACACTGTGTTGTAAGTATCTCTATTTTTCCAACACCATTACAAACAACACACTTTTTACTTTTTTTTAACACTTTCGAAATAGTATTTATTGTCAGATTAAAGTCTTCTGAAAATATTTAAAGTAAGTATATTAACACATAACATGCCTATCGATGATATACATCAGTATATAGATAAATTAGAAAATACTAATGAATTAAAACGTATTAAATTATTGGTTGATACAGATTTAGAAATTGCTGAAATTTTAAGGAGGAATATGTATGCATGTGGTCCTGCAATACTTTTTGAAAATATAAAAGGCTATGATATACCAGTGCTAGGAAATGCTTTTGGTTCATTAAAAAGATTGCAAATTGGGTTAGAGACTGATGATTTCACTAGTATAGGAAACAGAATTGTGGAGATGACAAAAATAGATATTCAGTCTGGTTTTTTAAATAAGATAAAAAAACTACCTGAAATTTCAAGGATGGGTAAGATATTTCCTAAATTAGAAAAAAATGGGCCCGTTACTGAAGTTTTTGTTGATTCACCGTCTCTAAATAAATTACCAATTTTAAAAACATGGTATAAAGATGCAGGTAAATTTATTACATTTGGTTTGGTTGCTACAAGGCATCCAGAAACAAATATTAGAAATTTAGGTGTGTATAGGATACAAGTTATTGATGGCACTCATGCAATCATACATTGGCAGATACATAAACGTGGTGCACAGCATAGTTATATGCTAAAGGAATGCTGTAAAATGATAGAAGTTGCTATCATAATAGGTGCAGATCCAGCTACTGTTTTTTCGTCTATTGCTCCAGTACCAGAAGGATTAGACAAATATGTTTTTTCAGGAATAGTAAGAAAAAAAGGAATCAAAATAGTAAAGTGTAAAACCATAGATCTTGACGTGCCTGCTAATTCTGAGATTGTCTTGGAGGGATACGTGGATCCATGTGACTTAAGGGGAGAAGGCCCATTTGGGGATCATACAGGGTATTATACACCAAAGGAACCATTTCCAGTTTTTACATTAACTGGAATTATTAGACGTGAAAAGCCTATTTATTTAACTACGGTTGTTGGGAGACCTATTTTAGAAGATGCATATATAGGAAAAGTGATCGAGAGATCATTTTTACCATTAATAAAATTCTATCAACCAGAAATAAATGATTTTTCTATGCCTGCATCTGGATGGTTTCAGGGCATGGTAATAACATCAATTAAAAAAATATATCCAGGCCAAGCAAAGAAAGTGATGATGGGGTTATGGGGTATGGGCCAACTTGCATTAACTAAAATCATAATCGTTGTTGATGACGATATAAATATACATAATATTGACGAAGTTATTTGGGCTGTAACTACAAGAGTAGATCCTGCTAGAGATATCACAATAATAAATAATACACCAACAGATACCTTAGATCCTGCATCTACGCTTGTTAATTTAGGTTCAAAACTTGGAATTGATGCAACACAAAAAATGAAAGATGAGGGATATATAAGGCCTATACCTGAGAAAGTGTGCGTGGACAGTAACACAAAAAAGTTTGTTGATTCAAGATGGGCAGACTATTAATGTCAGTTGATTGGATTATAAAAATTATCTCTTTCAAATACATCATACCCTATCTGATGTATTGAACTAATTATTTTTTTATCTGTTAATTCTGTAGAACGTGCTCCAGTACATGATACAACTTCTTCTCCTATCAGCGTACCACCGAAATCATCTGCACCGTAGAGAATAGCTAGTTGTGCTATGTTTATACCATTAGTTAACCACGAAGATTGTATATGGTTAATTGATCCATCAAAGATAATTCTTGAAATAGCTATCATTTTTAGTAGTGATACTCCACCAGAACTATTCCTTACTATATTATTTTTTTGAAGCAGTGTGTTATTAGGTTCAAAACACCATGGAATGAATGCCATAAAACCATGAGTTTTTTTTTGCAGTTCTGCAAGTTTGAAAAGATGTTTTATTATGTCTGATGATGATTCTATATGACCATACATCATAGTTGCAGAAGATGGAATTCCTAATGAATGTGCTTCATACATAATTCTCATCCAATCATCACTAGATATTTTTTTAGGACTAATTACATTTTTTATATCATCAATAAGTATTTCTGCTCCTGCACCTGGAATAGAATGTAAACCAGCGTCCTTTAGTCTAGATAAAACTTCTTTAGTTGATGATTTTTCAATGTGAGAAATTAAATCTATTTCAGATGCAGAAAGTCCATGGATACCTATTTTAGGAAATTTTTTTTTTGTCATTTTAAAAATATCTTCATAGTATTCTATTCCAAGATCAGGATTATGACCACCTTGTATTAGTATTTGTTTTATTTTAAACATGTCCCACGATATTTTTATTCTAGATTCTATTTCGTCTAGAGTAAGTGTATAAGATCCTACACTTGATGGAGATCTATAAAACGCACAAAACTTACAATCAGTTATGCATACGTTAGTATAATTCAGTATAATATTATTTATAAATGATGCTCTTTTACCAAATCTTTTTTGTGTAATATACCCTGCCACCATACCAATAAGATGAATATCATCTGATTCTATTAATTTAATACAATCATGAAAAGTTGGTTTTTTACCTACAAGTAAACTTTCAAGTATATCACTTATTTCACTAGTATCAAGCATCTTAATAATTTGTTTCAATTAATTTTTCAGTTATTCTTATTTATATTTAATTCTTAATAATCTCTTTGTATCAAAACACAACTTATTAAGTACAATCTCATAAGTTGAATAAATGGTAAGTGGTTATCAGATTAGATTAAATCGTATATTTAGAAAAGATAGAATGTTTTGCATACCAATGGATCATGGTATTTCAAGTGGTCCTATAGAAGGACTAGAAGATCCACATTCAACAATATACAAATGTCAGAATTGCGGTATCACTAGCATAGTTATTAGCAAAGGTATTCTAAAGACATTACCTACACCAATAAATGTTGGTGTTTTAGTACATTATTCTGGAAGTACATCACTTTCTGTATATCCAGATAGAAAAATATTACTAGGTACTGTAAAAGAGGCACTGAGATTGGGTGCAGATGGAATATCAATACATATAAACATTGGAGGAAAAGACGAGCCTGAGATGTTGGAACAGTTAGGTATTGTCTCAGAGCAGTGTCACAAGTGGAATATGCCACTTTTGGCAATGATGTATCCAAGGGGAGAAAATATAAAAGATCCACATGACCCAAGTATAGTAGCTCATGTTGCGAGAGTAGGAGCTGAATGCGGAGCTGATATTGTAAAAACATTATATACTGGAAATATAGATTCATTCTCAAAAATAGTAAAGAGTACCCCTGTTCCTGTAGTAATAGCAGGCGGACCAAAAATGAATACTGATATGGATATTTTGACTATGACAGAAGATGCAATGAAAGCAGGTGCAAAAGGCATAACTTATGGAAGAAATATATTTTCTCATAAAAATCCAGAGAGGATTATACAAGCAATATCATCAATAATATTCGAAAAAATAGATGCAAGTGATGCAATTAAAATTGTCAAATAAAAAATTAATAATATCACCACAAATAGCAAATAGTAAACTAAGGAGGTTTTTATTATTATTAAAAAATGAAGGAATAGATATGTTATACATTGATCCTAAAAAACTAACAGAGCAAATGGAGTTTGTGACTGTATTTCCATCAAAAAATGCTAATTATGTATTATTAGACAAAAATATTACAAAAATAACTGGAAAAAAAATAGGTAGAAAGATCAAGGTGTTATCTAATTCAGATATAGACAGAATCACATATTTAGTAAAATCAGGATTAGATTTTGTAATTATAGAGGTCACTGACTGGAAAATAATTCCACTTGAAAACATAATCGCAAAATTGCACAAAACCAATACAAAAATTTTCGTGATTGCAAAAAGTATGGAAGTACTTAAAATGTTTTCAATATTGGAAATAGGAGTAGATGGAGTAATTTTTGAGGCATCATCAATAGATGATGTTAAAAAAATATTAGTTAATTTAAATTTAAGAAAACTAGAATTAAAAATTGTAAAAATAGTGGAAATAAAAGAAATTGGGGATGGGGAGAGAGTTTGTGTAGATACTGTATCAATATTGCATAATGGTGAAGGAATGTTAATAGGCAATAAATCCAATTTCCTATTTTTAATTCACAATGAATCTATTGGATCTATGTTTACTACACCTAGGCCTTTTAGAGTTAATGCGGGTGCAGTTCATTGTTATACACTTACTCCTAATGAAACAACCAAGTATTTATCAGAAATAGAAACAGGGCATAAGGTTTTAATAACTGATCATAATGGAAATGTGCGAAGCACTACAGTTGGAAGAGCAAAAATTGAGAAAAGACCGTTAATAATGATAAAAGCATCTATAAACAATGAAATAGGCAGTGTGATAGTACAGGATGCAGAAACAATTCATTTTGTAAAGCCGCGTGATGGTACAACATCTGTCACTGAACTGAAAAATGGTGATGAAGTTCTAGCATATGTAAAATCAGTCACAGGAAGACATTTTGGAATGGAGATCGATGAGTACATACTTGAGAAATAATATTAACATATTTTATAAAACCTGTATTACAATAACTGAAGAAGATCCTCAAACAATAAACACAATGTTAAATTATGTGTTAAGAAAAGCACAATATGCAGAAATTAGATTTGACTTTATAGACTGTGATCAAATTCCACTTGTTCTCAAATTAATCAAAAAAAAAATCAAGCGTTGCATATGCACATTAAGAGATAATTCTGAAGGAGGAAAATTTTATGGAAATAATAAAAAACGTGTATCACTACTCAGCATGATTATGGATAATAAGCCATTTTTATTAGACCTAGAATACAATATTATTAAAAAAAATAAAAATCTTTTGCAGTTTATAAAAAAAATGAAAAATAATATACTAATATCATGGCATGATTTTGATAAAACTCCAGGATTTATTTTTTTAGATGGTAGACTAGAACAAATGAAACAAATTTCTAAAAATGTTAAAATTGTGACTATGGCAAATTCAATAGCAGATAACATACGTATTTTATCATTGTACAAAAAATCCAATGTGAATTTAATTGCATTTTCAATGGGTGAATATGGGAAAATTTCACGTTTATTTTGTGTATATCTAGGGAGTCCTTTCACATACATTTCAATTAATCAGCCATTGGTTGGGCAATTTAAAATAAACTCATATAAATCAATTTTTAAAAATATACAATAGATTAATTATTTGACTTGGTTATTTATTTTTATGATAAAACATGCATGAAAAAGTTTTAACCAGTAAAGATAATTATTTTGCTATGCTACATATAAGAAAGGACTATATCCAAGAAAAGTTGGCTATAATTCTACCTGACTGTGAATCAAAATATGTAAAGTGTCCACTGTGCCCTGGTAATGAGTATATGACAAATCTTTCATTATTATCATTAGTTGCTAAAAGTGGGATGCTACAAAGACTCCAAGACAGCGATAATAATTATGTTAAAAATTGGACTATAAGAATTTTTGAAAGTAGCAATCCTGTAGTGTCAACTAGAACTGATAAATCTTATAGCGATAGACCGTTTTATATAGAACCGGCATATGGATACCATTACATAGTAGTTGCGACTTCAGAACATGAAGAAACATTTTCTACAATTTCTGTTGAACAGTGGTCAAATATTATTACCGTGCTTCAAGATAGGTTAAAGTGGTTATATACACAAAAAGGTGTCATATATGTTTCCATATATATCAATCATGGGAAAGAGGCAGGAGACAGTTTATTTCATTCTCATTTAAATATGATTACATTTTCTCTTATCCCACCAGTAATAGAAAGTGAAGCTAATTTATCTCATGAAATACTCAATGAAAAAGGTGTATGCCCTATGTGTCATATAATTAATGAGGAGGTGAATGGAGCTAGACAAATTTTACAAACTGATTCATTTATTGCATTTTGTCCCTGGTCACCAATTTATCCATTTGAATTTTGGATAAGCCCTAAGAAACATACAACAAGCTTTGCAAAAATAACTCAAAAGGAGATAGGCGATTTGTCTCTCATATTACGTTCAACGTTAGGTGGATTGTCAAAGTGTATGAATGATCCACCATATAATTTAGTATTTCACTTATCACCAGAAAAAAAGAACAGCAAACAAATTCATTGGCATATTGAAGTATATCCAGTAACAAAATATTTATCTGGACTAGAACGTGGTTATGGAATTTTTTTAAATAATACATTTCCAGAACAAGTTGCAAAAGTACTAGGATCCACATGTAGAAAAGAATTAGCTGAATTGGTTGGAATTATATAATTGTTAATAATTATTTATGTGTGCATTAGTTGAATATAATATGGAAGTAGAAAAATATATCGCTGTTGCTGGTTTAGGTTTATTTATTATGTTTGTTGGTGAGAATATTACGATTTATAATTTTATGATCGAGTCTTCAATGTACATTGCGTCTACAGCTAAAATTCTACAATTTATTTCAATAGGTGCAGCACCAGCATCAGTACTTACTGGAATTTCTTTCATAATGGCAAAAAGATCTAGTTCTAAATTCATTTCAGTGACAATAATATTATCAGGGTCAGTGTTATTAGTTGGCATGTTGATTACATATAATATGATCAACTATATAGCAAAAACATATTTAGTAATTCCAATTATACTAAATCCAATTATTTTTATCATAGTATCAATTTCAGTGATATTAACTGGACTGGTATTAAATAAGAAAAAACACAAAAGATGATGTTGCTAGATGTGGTCATACCTCATACAATTAAAATCATATTTAAATCCAAGCCGTTCATAAAATAACTTTGTACTGTTATCACAATTTAAGACAGTTTTATAGCAGTTATTCAATTTAGCGTATGTAATCAATGTAGTTATCAGTGTACTGCCAATTTTTTTATTTCTATGTTGTTTACTTACTACCACATCTTCTATATGTCCTACTAACTGTCCACAATGAATAAATTTTTGTTCTAATATTAATGTGGAAGTACCAACTAACTTTTTATCAAACATAGCTACAAATATAATATGATGTGGGTTTGACGTTATTATTTCAAATATTTTTTTAATGGTAGTTTTATCAAGATTTATTTTTTTAAAAGAATTTAGTAATTCTAGAAATCCATTAAATAAATCTGATTTCTTTAATTTTCGTATTGTTAGTTTATTTTTTAAAACAGTCATCTAAAATTTTTACATGTTTCCCTATAAGCTTTTACATTACCAATATCAAAAAATTTAGCATGTGTTATAAAACTGTCTACTGGTTTTTTTTTATTAGTGCTTTTTTTATAACTTGATTCATTCCAAATTTTTCATTATTTGGTATTAAGTTCAATATGCTATGTTCAAAAATATAGCATCCAATATTTATGTTAGCATTAATTTTTGGCTTTTCCTTCCATGAAATAACTCTCCCAGTATTAGTTGTATTTATTATTCCATATTCTAGGCTTATTTTATGTTTATAAGTTCCAATTGTTATAAAAGAATGTTTTTTTTTATGTTGATTAAACATGCTTTGTAGATTAAAATTATAAATTGTGTCACCATACAGACATATGAATCTACCATCTATAAATTTTTCAGCTGTTTTAAGTTGTCCAGCAGTTAGCATAGGTCTATCAGATATAGCATATTTTATATTTATGTTAAATTTTCTCCCATCTTTAAAATATTTTCTAATCAATTCTTTAAGATATGAAATACATAAAACTATTGAATCTACCCCATATTTTTTGAGCCAGTCTATTAAGTATTCTAATAATGGTTTATTTTTTATTGGTAACATTGGCTTTGGAAGAGATGAAGTATACGGCATCAGTCTAGTACCAAACCCTCCGGCTAATATTACAGCTAACATGTAGTATTAATATACTATTTTATATTTATGTCAAATATATATTCCCAAGTTTTTTTACAACATCATCTGGATCATTACCAAAAATTAGAATCATTGGTTCTTTTCCAATATCGCCAGTGTGAAATATTATATCAGGAGCTATATCAACATCATTTATAGAATTTTTTATGCCCCATGATATTGATGCATTTTCACTAGCCTTTAATATAGTTGGTTCATGCGTTCTGTCATAACTCAATACTACATAATTTTTTTTTTTACATGTCTGAATTATCTTTTTGTCGTATTTTATATTAATTGCAGATCTTAATTTTGAGAATTTTTTTGTTACTTCTAATACTGCAGTTGCTACATGTATAGAACCACCATATTCAATTCCTCCAGCAATGAGTATATTATTTCCTGATCTCACTATTCTTCCTGTAATACCTATAATACATTGTATTGATTTTGGATTCAGTTTAGCATATACAAAATTAGTTTGACATTCAGGTATTAGCAAATATATGTTTTTAATTGTTCTTAATTTTAAAATTGCTTTTTCTAATTTTTCAATATGTCTTGGTTTATTATATGTTGCAATATTCATACCAATACCAATTTTTTGTGAGTGTGTTATTGAATTACACACAAATTTCTTTGCTGCAACAGCTGAACTGTATATGTTTTTCCCCATTGCCAAATATACCGCAAGTGCTGAAGAATAGATACAACCAGTTCCATGTATAACATATACAATATTTTTTCCATATATAATATAATTTGTAGAATTACTAAGAACATAATCAACTATTTTATTTTTTAATTTGAACCCAGTAATTATTACATTTTTTGCACCTAATTTTTTAATATATAACGCACAATTGTACAAATCATTGACTGTTTTAATTTTTATACCTGATAGCTTTTCAGCTTCAAATAAGTTAGGCGTAATCACTGTAGAAAGTGGTATGATTAATTTTTTGTAGCTAGAGAATGATTTTTCCTTAAGTAATACGCCGCCTGTAGTTGACTGTATTATTGGATCTACAATAATTGGTATATTTATTTTTTTTAATTTTGAGTTAATTGTTTTAATAATACTAGAGTTGTATACCACACCTATTTTAATTGCATCAATCATAAAATCAGAAAATATGGAATCAAGTTGGCTTTCAACCATGTAAGATGATATAGGTTGTATCTTAGAAAAACTTGTAGTATTTTGACTTGTAATTGATGTTAACACAGTTAATGCATATACATGCAATGATGAAAAAGTTTTTATGTCACTTTGAATCCCTGCACCTGATGATGGATCAGATCCTGTAATTGAAAGTAAATTCACGATATGTATTTGTAAATCCTATTGTTTAAATTTAACATTATTGTAAATTTTGTAGATGAGTACACAAATAAGTGCAGCTAAAAAAAATGTGGCTACTGATGAGATGAAACAAGTTGCCAAGGATGAAAATGTAACTATAAACTGGTTAATGTCCAAGATTGCAAAGGGTTCTATTATAATACCAAGTAATAACATAAGAATTCAAAAAATACACAATATTGGAATAGGAAAAGGCTTGAAAACAAAAATTAATGTTAACATAGGAACATCAACACTAAAAATTAATATAAAAAATGAGATTGAAAAAGCTAAGGTTGCTGTTAGATATCATGCTGATACTATAATGGATTTAAGTGACGGTGGAGATATAGCTGCAATAAGGCGTACTTTACTAGATGTATCGCCTATAGTATTTGGTACTGTTCCTATTTATGAAGCATATAGCTACGGAGTTAAAAAATATAAAGATCCACTTCTTATTAATGAAGATGATTTCATAAATGCATTTGAAAATAATATTAAGGATGGTGTAGATTACACAACAATTCATGCTGGAATAACAAAAGATATAGCAAAACGAATATTGAAAATAAAACGTCATGGTGGTATAGTAAGTAAGGGTGGTACGATAACTGCAGCATGGATGTTAAGATATGATAAAGAAAATCCATATGTTACGCATTATGATTATATTCTTGAATTATCACGCAAATATGATATTACTTTAAGTTTAGGTGATGCACTAAGACCTGGATCTATTTTAGATTCTCATGATGAATTACAAATACAAGAAATGATAAATGTGTCACGTTTAACTAAACTTTCACATCAACGTGACATACAGATTATGATAGAAGGTCCTGGACATGTTCCATTAAATGAAGTTAAAACAAATGTAATACTAGCAAAATCATTGATAGGTAATGTGCCATATTATGTTTTGGGACCATTAGTAACAGATATTGCATCAGGTTATGATCATATTGCAAGTGCAATAGGAGCGGCTGTATCTGCTAGTGAAGGGGTAGATCTATTGTGCTATATAACACCATCAGAACATTTAGCACTTCCTAATGCAGATGATGTAAAAAATGGTTTAATTGCATATAGGATTGCTGGGCATGTGGGAGATTTGGTTAAACTTAGAAAAAAATCTATAAAATGGGATATTGAAATGACAAAAGCTAGACGTAGCTTAGATTGGAAGAAACAATTATCATTGTCTATAGATCCTGAGAATGCTACACGTATACATAATAGAGATAATAAAAATTACAACAATGTTCCATGCACAATGTGTGGAGGGGCATGTGTGTATATCATGTTACCACAACAGAGAAAATATTCAAGACAGGAAGAATTATAATACACCAAAAAAAATTTTATCTAGTTTAGGAACAGTATTAAATTTTTGTAACTCGTATGGAAAAATCCAGCAGTAACTAGAATTCTCCCAGTTTAATTTTATGTGAGAGTCTGATGTTTCAAATAAAAATGGATATACAATCCATTCAAGATCATTGTATTTATTAGATTTAACACTATTCTTGTCACCAGTTTTTAAAATACATATTTTGTTTTTTGTTAGTCCAGTCTCTTCAAATATTTCAATAATAGCTCGTTCATAAGGAATTTCATCTATTTCTATTTTACCGCTTACTGCAGACCACAGACCTCTCATATTAGTTACTTTGCTACTTCTTTTCAGGATTAAGAATTTATCAACATATTTTATGAATGATGTAACTACATGGATCTGCCTCAATTTATTTTTTAATAGAATTTATCAGTGATAATAATTTCATATAGGAATCATTCAAGTCAATACTAACCAGTCTTTTTTTACAAGATTGTATATAATCTAGTAACTCGTCAGTTTTTCCTTCTTGAACATATGTTATAATTTGTCCCATATCTTTCCAAAATTCTTCAGAGACTTTTTTGATTTCAGGATTAGATATAATTGTCTCAATTAACTCTGGTGATTCATTCATTATACCTTCTGATAGCATCTTTTGCATTTTGAATGTTATACCTGACATTTTATAAGTAAGTAACATTTTTTCATCTTTTGATAATATATTTGCAAATATTAGATTGATAAGGTGTGTTAGTCCTAAAATAGTTGCTATTTTTCTGTCATGCTCTACAACGTCAACCGTAACAAAATTTGCAATAGGAAAAAGTAATTTTGTTACAATTAATTCTTTTTTTGCATCTTTTATTGGTATAGATATTATATTATGTCCATCAAGATTTTTTATTCCTGGACCAAACATAGGATGTATGCATAACGGATTGATCTTTGATGGCATCTTTAAAAGAGCTTGTACAGTTTTTGATTTTTGTGATGATATATCTATCAAATATGCTCCTTTTTTCATTTCTTTAGATACTATACGTATTATTTCAGGTGTTTTTCTTGTTGGTGTACATAACATTACGTAATCCGTGTTTAAAACAGAACCTATAAGCGACCCTGATTTGATTATAGATTTATCTTTTATTTGGTTTTTTGGATCATGAACTATTACCTCAAATCCATGTATTGTGAAATACTTTACAAACCATTGACCCATCTTGCCTCCTGCTCCGATTATTGTGATTTTCTTTTTCATAGTTTTTCTTTTAAAACATCATTCAATATGTCCATACCTTCAATTAGTTGTTGTTTATTCTGACATACAGATACTCTAATAAAATTTTTATAATTCCCAAATTTTTCTCCTGGTAAAACTGCTAAGCCGTTATTAAGTAATACATCAGATAGTCTCATAGAATCAAAGTTAGAATTCTTATCAACTTGAATAAATATATACATGGCACCACTAGGTTTTATGAATTTTAACCCAATGCTTTCAGCTTTTTTTATTACTATGTTTAGTTGAGATTTAATAGTATTGATATTGCTTGTAATATCTGCATCTAGTGCTTTTAATGCAGCATATTGAATTGGTGATGATACATTTGTTAAGCAAAGAGATTGTAATTTTACCATCATGGATATTACTTTGTGATCGGCTATACTATAACCTATCCTAAATCCAGTCATAGCATGAGATTTTGAAAATGATTTTATCACTATACTTTTTTTATAATTGTATGATAACACACTTTTCCATGCTGTGTATGTATAATACGAGTAAGTTTCATCACTTAATATATATAGATCATTTTTAATTGAAAGATTTATTATTTCATCCTGAAGTTGTTCATGTAATATTTTTCCTGTAGGGTTATTAGGATAATTCAGTACGATCATTTTTGTATTTGTGTTTACTGCATCATTTATTTGCAAAATGTCTGGCTCCCAATTATTTTTCATATCTGTTCTAATAATTCTTGTTTTAATTCCAAAATTTAATGCACAGTCTTTATATGCTGACCATGATGGATCGATTATTATTATTTCATCTCCAGGTTTTAGAATAGTGGCAATTACCAAGTAAACTGCAAATCGTGCTCCAGGACATATGATAATGTTTTCTTTTGTGATATTGTTGTCATATTGTTCAAAAATTTTTTTTGCTATTGCAAGACGAAGTTCTAACATTCCTTCTGCTTGATCATATTTTGTGATACCTTTATCATATATCTCACATAATGCATTTTTAACGTTAAATGGTGGTGGAAAATGTGGTTCACCTACTTCCATATGTATTATTTTTTTGCCATGTAATTCAAGATTTTTAGCTTTTAGAAAAATTGATTCTGGTTGTTTATTACTTATTTGTGTTTTTATTGATTCACACAACAAAAAATTAAGTAGCTTGGTGGCAACAGAATGATCTAAATCAATGTTTTTACACAATAAAATAACTTTTGATCGTAGATTATCTTCTCTCTCTTCGTCAGTTATTTTGATACCAAGAGTATTTTTAAGATTTCCTATTTTTTTTGCTATATCAATTCTAGTTTTAAATAGTTTAATAATTTCAAATGTTACGTAATCCATCTCACTACGTAGTTGATTAATTTCAGGCATGACATCAAAGTACTGGTTTTATAAAACCACCTTGTAATGCATGATCTGCTAATGTAAGTGATACTAAAGAATCAACTACAGGAGCAGCGCGTGGAACAACACAAGGATCATGTCTTCCTTTAATATTTAATGTAGTAACTTTTCTATTTTTGATATTAATAGTATTTTGTTTCCTAGGTATGGATGATGGCGGTTTAAAAGATATACGTAGTACTATTGGCATGCCTATTGACAATCCTCCTAGGATGCCTCCGGAGTTATTAGTTTTTGTCACAATTTTATTTTTTTTAATGGTAAATTCATCATTGTTTTTTGAACCATATATACTAGATGCAGCAAAACCTAAGCCAAATTCTATTCCTTTAACAGAAGGTATTGAATATATTGCTTTACTAATATCAGATTCTAATGAACTAAAAATTGGTTCGCCTAGTCCAACTGGTAGATTATTTGTTATCGATTCTACTACTCCACCTACTGAATCTCCAGATCTTTTGGCAGTATTAATGATATTTTTCATATCAAGTACTACACTTTTATCAGGACAACGTACCTCATTAGAATATATTGATTTTAGCATCTTTTGAGTTATTTTATTTTTAATTTTAATTTTACCTATTTGTAATGTATAAGAGTGTGTTTCTATATTAAGTGTCTTTTTAAGTAATTTTCTTGCTATTGCTCCCCCCATCACATATGTAGCTGTTAATCTTCCTGAAAACCTTCCACTTCCACGAGGATCATTGAATTTTTTATATTTTATTAAAGCTGGATAGTCTGAATGGCCAGGTCTTATTTTTGTTTGAAATTCATTGTAGTCAGATGGTTTATGATCTTTATTCCAGATAATCATTGTTATTGGTGCACCTGTTGTATATCCCCTAAAAACTCCAGATATGATGGATACAAGATCATCTTCTTTTCTTTGTGTATATATACTAAATTGTCCAGGTTTTCTCAGGTTAAGCATATATTGTATATCTTTTTCATCCAATTCTAATCCAGCTGGACAACCATCAAGTACTGTACCAATACATTTTCCATGACTTTCTCCAAAACTGGTTAATATTAACCTACAACCTAATGAATTTCCAGACAATGTCTAATAGATTACATTTGTTCTTATAATATTTTTACATAGTTACTATTTTTCCACCGGCTTTATTTACATCATAAATAAAATTAGGATATGAGACATCTACTGAACAAGGATCTGAAACTGTACAATCACCTATATACATACCAGCTATACAGAACATCATAAATAGTCTATGATCATTTTCTGAATTAAAATTAATACGTTTCAATGATCTGGCCTTGTCTAGCACTAGCCCGTCATCATTCTCTTTTATTGCTATACCTAACTTCTTAAATTCTCTAGAAATTACTGATATTCTATCTGTTTCTTTATATCTTGCATGTTTTACATTAAAAATTTCTATTGGTTCTGATGTTTTTAATGCCAGTACTGCTAATGGAGGTAACAGATCAGGATTATTCACAAGATCAAATTTCCCTCCGTTAAGTTTCGGTGGAGATTTAATTGATATTATATTTTTATTAATTGTTACAACAACTCCTAAAATTTTTAGTATTTCGATCATTATTATATCATTTTGTGGCATGTCGTTTATCATTATTTCAATTGTAAGGTTATTGCCTACTAGAACTGATGCTGAAAGCAATAATGCCAAATTAGAAAAATCAGATGGGATTGAAACTGTTGTAGAAACATACTTTTTATGAGGTATATAATATTTTTTATATGGTAAAATAGTATCTACATCAACTCCAAATTTCTTCATGATTGCTATCGTTGCATCCACATAATATTTTGAGATTAGAGTATTTTCAATGTTTAGTAAAATTCCTTTTTTTGTACAAGGTGCTGTTATCATCAATGCAGAAATAAATTGACTTGAAATATTTCCAGCTATGGTAACATCTCCTCCAACTATACTACCAGTGATTTTTAATGGTAGGAGACCATTATTTGATGAGCATCTTGCACCTAATACTTCTAACGCATCTAAAATTGGTTCCATTGGTCGTTTTTTTAGACTCTCATCACCAGTAAGTACCGTAGTTTTATTAAACAGTGATGCAATTACAGCAGCAATTCTTATTGTAGTACCAGAGTTTTCTGCATTAATGATTGATGTGTTTGATGTATTAGTAGAGCTTTGTATAGTTATATTAAATTCATTTTCTTTTACTATGGCACCAAAACATTTACATGCATTTAATGTAGCATTTGTATCTCTTGATTTTAAGGCATTTTTAATCATACTTTTTCCTTGTGCTAGTGTCGCTAAAAAAAATGCACGATGAGTATAAGTTTTATTTGAAGGACAAATAATCTTTCCATTTAGTACTGACTTTTTGATACTACAATCCATAGACTTTTACTTTATTATTATTAATTTTAGAAATTAATATTTTGCCATCGTCATAAGAAGAAAATACTTTTTTAACTTTTATTATGTTTCTATTTTTTACGACAGCTGCAACTGCTGTGCCGTTACCAGTAATGGAGGCAGCTATTGCACCTTTTTCCATTAAGTTTATAATTAAACTAGGATCCAAGTTGAAGATAAGCGCTGTTGCAAATCCATTCATAACCATTGCATTCCAATACATCGAGTTTCTAGCATAATTCCATGCACGATCAAACACAAAATCTAAGATTTTAAGCTTTTTTACATTTGTACGTTTATTAGAGTTGGGTATAAATAGTACTGCATGGAGTGGTTGCATACACTTTTCTGATTTTATAATCTTTTTTTTATGGTTATCCGTTACTATGAATCCTCCATAATAACAACCACATGCATCATCATATGCGCCTGTAATACTTATTCCATTTTCAAGTGATGCATTTACTCCTGCAAGCAATATCTTTGAATCAGAAAGTCCTGTTTTAAATAATCTTGCACATGCCAATGCAACACCTGTAGATATTATACTTGAACTTTTCAAGCCATATCCAACAGGGACCTCAGATTCTATAGATATTTTTAACCCAAAATTTTTTAAAATTTTAGGTGATATTTTTTTTACTACACTAATTATCAGGTTATTATTAAGGTTATTATTAACGTCTACTATCACACCTATTCTTTTTATTATATCAATCACTATATTAGTTTTCAGAGATATTCCTAATGCAGCGCCTTTTCCTATTGCTATCGCATTAACTATTGAAATTGCGCCATTAATTACTATTTTAACTGCCATTAAAATCCTTGTAGTACCGCCTTTTTCATAGTATCATATGGTGCTATTTTATTATGCCATATTTTAAATGAGCGTATAGCTTGGTTAAGCAGCATTTCATATCCATAAATAATAATAGCATTGTTTTTTTTAGCTTGTTTTATTAAATTAGTTAGCATTGGTTTATACACTAAATCGTAGACAACTGTAGTTGGTTTTATTATTTTATCAGGTATAATGCTAGGCTCATTTTTCAATCCCATTGGTGTAGAATTGATAATAAAATCATACTCATATTCATCATAATAATTTATTTCATGTAACAAAATTCCTTTTATATTAATTCCAAGTTCATTAGAAAGATATTTAATTTTTTTTATATTATGTCCTGTTCTGTCAGCAATAACAACATTTTTAATATTTTCTTTTGCAAGTGCTACAAGTATAGATCTTGCTGAACCACCTGCACCTAGAATAAGAACAGTAGAATTTTTAATAGTAAGATCTCGTTTTTTTATAGAGTCAATAAATCCACCAATATCTGTATTATATCCTTTTAAGTATCCATTTTTATTTAATACAGTATTTATAGAACCTGCAATTCTAGAGCTGTTATCCAATTCATCTATGTACTCAGTTATTGACACCTTATGTGGACTTGTTACATTAAATCCAGATATTTTAATTGATTTCAGTGACTCAATTCCTGATTTAAGTTCATCGTTTTTAATTCTATATGCAATATAACTACAATTCATTTTTAATTGTTTAAATACAGAATTATGAATTACTGGAGATAGTGTATGGTTTATTGGATCACCTATAACTGCAAAAATTTTTGTTTGTTGTTTCAATATGTATTATTTGTTCTTAATATTTTTCATATTTTAAGTTTTGTTACATACTACATTTATAATATAACTTGATAAATTTTGGGATCAATGTTTGTAAATTAAATAACAAATTAATTTTTTGGTATTAACATATTAACTAAAATATAATTTTAGCTAATTCAAGTATTTATGTATAAAATTATTAGTAATATTAGTAAAACATGTCTAAAAGTATAAAATTAGTTTATATTTTAATAGATGGAGTTAGTGATTCAATAGGTAATAATGTTAACAGGACACCACTAGAAAATGCTGTAACTAAAAATCTAGACTCGTTAACAAAAAATGGAATAATGGGAGAAGTGATACCAATAGAAAAAGGCATTGCACCAGAATCAGATATAGCTGTATTTAATATGTTAGGTTATAATTTCAGCGGTTCACAATATGTTGGAAGAGGAGTAGTGGAAGCTTTAGGAGCAGGGATCAAGTTCAATGACGGCGATGTTGCACTAAGAGGTAATTTTGCAACGTTAGATAATAATAACAACATAATTGATAGGAGAGCAGGCAGGACAATTGAGAAGAAAGATACGACTGAGATTGCTAAATGCCTAGAACAGAAAATAAAATTTTCAAAACCAAATACAACGTTAACTGTTGTACCTACTGTGGGACATAGAGTAAGTATAAACATAAAATGTAAAGATAAATCATTATCTGGAGATGTAACAAATACAGATCCGTCGTATAATAGAATAAATGGTATAGGGGTCGCTAACAAAACTAACGGCCTTTTAAAGATTAGGGAATGTTTTCCATTGAATAATAAACCAAGTTCAACACTCACCGCAAACTTGATCAATGAATTTACAACGCAATCTAAATCAATAATGAAAAAAAGTAAAATAAATAGAATTAGGAAAAAAGAAAATAAAAAACTTTTGAATTGCATTCTTTTACGTGATGCAGGAAATAAATATCCTAGTGTAACCACAATAAACAAACTATATTCGCTAAAGTTTTCTTGTGTAGTAGACATGCCAGTTGAACTAGGAATTTCAAAGATTTTAAAAATGAAAATGTATAATACAAAGTCTTATGATTACGAAAAAAAATCAAAAGCTGTTATAAAGGCATTAGAAACTCAAAATGCAGTATACGTTCATTTAAAAGGTCCTGATGAATTTGGACATGATGGGGATTTTAGTGGCAAAACTAAGAGTATTGAAGAGATAGATGATAGATTTTTCAAGTCTTTAATGAACAATATAGATACTAGCAAAGTAACAATTGTTGTGTCTGCTGATCATTCTACCCCATGTATAAGTAGAGTACATACGGATGATCCGGTACCTCTTTTAATATCATCAGATCTAGTAAAGAAAGATAACACTAATAGATTTACTGAAATGGAATCAAAGAAAGGAAAACTTAAACTATTAAAAGGATATGATGTGTTAACAACTGTATTAAATATACTAAATCATAAATAGTACAACATTACCAGTACTAGTTATTTTAATAATATTTTTTTTAAGTATCTGTATATCTATTCTATAGTAATACTTATTAAAATTTACAAATTTTTTTAATGCACGACCAAGAATTGATATGCATATATCATTTTCATTCTTCTGGTGATGTACAAATGCTGCGGCAGTAAGTATAATTCCTTGTATTATATTTTTTTCCTCATTGTGACATTGTTTCCATACATTTTCAAGTATTTCATGACATTCCCAAAAATACTCTTTATTAAAATAATATATTCCTCTTTCAATTGCATTTATTTTTTCAATTTTTTTTTCTGTTATATTACTAATATTACTACAATTACCAATTGGTTTTAATTTTATAACAAATTCATTTAGAATATCTTTACTTGCAGAAATATCAAATTCAATATGCTTGCTCGAAATTCTAACATCCCTAATAACTACATTTATTTTTGAGCATAGTTTACGAGACTTTGTTATAATACAAACGATATTTTGTGGAGAATAGTAATTATTTTCAAAATAAAGAATAAATCGTTCCATAGATCATTGATAGTCTTTTGATTTATAAGATTTATATGAATTGTAGTAACTGTAGTAATATGTCTAATATTAATATTATAAGAGATAGAGATAATATGCTATTATCTAGGAGGGAAGTTGTTTGTGAGTTTGTTAATATTAATGGCAAGTTTAAAAAATCAGATTATATGACTATGATACGTAGTAAATTAAAACTAGAGAATAAAGTAGTAATCCCAATAAAGCTAAAGAGCTGTGTTGGTAAAAATACAGTTACAGGTATTTTTTATGTTTATGATGATGAGAAGATGCCTAGGATTCATATAAGTACAACTGTTCTTGCTCGTATAGATAAACAAATAAAGTCAAGTAAAAATGACAAGCAGTAAAGGTAGCAGTCCAAGTATTTTTAAATATTATAGGTTAGATGGTAATAAAGCGACAATAATACTAAAAACATGTTCACGCTGTGGAAAAGGCGTGTTTATGTCAAAACATAAAAATAGGAATACATGTGGAAAATGCGGTTTAACTGAATTTCATTAAAAATTATGACGATATTTTTTTGATTTTTTTTCTAGTTCATTTATTTTATTTAAGAAGGCTGGTTGTACTTTAGTTTTTGAAAGTAATTCAACTGATAGTTTTATAGTATTTTCATCTAGGTTAACAATTATTTTTTGTAGATTTTTTTTTAGCCAGTATTTGATTGTTTTATCTTCAAGTTTAGGATCAGTGAAGGATGGTTTGAATTTTCTTTCAATATGTCTAACAAGTATTTTATCACTAAAAACAATACGTGGTTCAAAAAGATGTGATTCGTCAGAATAAATACTCTCAAAAAAATTTCCTGTAATTTCATCAGATACCATTTTCATTTTAGATACTTTATTCATAAAATCTAAATAATGCAGAAATTCATGTGCCAATATAGCATGTACAGTACTTTTTAATCCATATGCAACTAGAGGTGCAGATATCTGAATGATTATGCTGAATTCATCATTATGGATAAATGGAATAGTCCTAGCAAATAAAATTGCATAATTATCATATATATTTGTATTATTAGAAAGTACCAGGGCTGGATCAATATAGAATATTGGATAACGTATACCAGTTGAAAGTTCAATCCTACGAATCCCTGATGTAACAATAGAAAACCGCTTTCTAATTTTTAGGAGTGTATTTTTTGGTAAGATACCTTTTTCATATGATTCAATAATCTTAATTAATGGATCCATTAGTCAAATTAAATAATAGAAATGTAAAAATATAACCTAACATGTAGCTAATATCTCTGTGTAAATTAAAATAATTATAAATAATAATCATAGTACGTATATACCATGATAATCTATTTTTGTACATTTACATTTATTATTAATCAAGTTATTAATATTAGGTATTACTAATTCACTATCAACAAATTTTTTTATTGGGAACCCACGTTCTATTGTCATTAAAATATAAAATACATTTGAAGAAACTATTCTGTATTTTAAGTTATATATACGTTTAATATTTATTTTGCTATCTAAACTATAAACCAAAACTGATTTAATAGTATCTAATAATTGTAAATTGCTATTTACAATAGTGTTTTCAGTTAAAATATTAAATTTTATTTTAGATTTAAAATTAATGTTTTTTGGAATATACTCAACATTTCTAAGATCATATATTTTTAATTTATCTATTTCAAATTTTTCAAGTTTAATTTTTCGTTTTTTAGGGTTTATAATTTTAGCAAAAAATGGTCTGCCTTTTCCTAATACTAGACTAGATTTATCTTCGCTTCCAATGCAATTTATTTTTATTTTTGTTGCGCTAAATTTCTCATGTAAAATCTTTATTATTTTTCCTTCAACACTATTAAATTCTGTAAATCCCATGTAGTCACATAAAATACAACCTTTTCCATAACAATTTTTGCATGGATCTTGTTTCTGTTTTATATTACAATCTTTTTTTATATATTTTCCATATACATATACTGTTCTTGATCGTATTGTATAAAAATTATTTTTTAAATTAATTATAATAAGTATATCAGGTAAAAGTGTATTTATTGTTTTTTTTGTTATTCTTGAAAATCTTTTACTAATTTCTTTATTTAAACAAGATTTTATACTACAAGATCCACTAAGCCTAAATTTAGATTTAATATCATCATCATTTTCAATCATAGTTGATTTCAATTTTAGACCAATCAAGAATGTTGAAAATTCATAATCACCAGAAATTTCTAATATTTTATTGGTATAATATTTTATATTTTGGAAAATATTTTTACATATACAACACTGAGTTGATGTTTTATTAACAGTGTTGATTTTTTTTCTTAGATTGTGTGATAATTGATTTATTTTATTTTCAAATAATCTATATATGCAAAAATAACATAGCCTATACTTACTTAAAATCATCCCACATCTAGTTAAATTATTTGTATTTTGTAATACATGATTGTTCCATATATCAAAGTCCTATTCGTCTAAGCATATCTTTCATCTGTCTTCCCTTTGATGCTTTCATTATATGTTTCGAATTTTTATAATTTTTTAATAGTTCTTTTACTTCATGTTCAGGCCAACCTGATCCATGTGCTATTCGTTTTATTCTTGATGCGTTAAGCGATTCTGGATTCATTTTTTCAGCTTTTGTCATACTTTGTATTATATATCTCCATTTTTCTATTCTTGACTCCATTTGATTTAATTGATCATCTTTTATAGTACCTGAAAATCCAGGCATATTATCTAAAAAATTTCTTATAGAGCCCATTTTATTTACTTCATTAAGTTGATAATAAAAATCATCCATATTCATCTTTCCACTAGAAATACGTTTCATACGAACATCATCTGCTTCACTCTCCAGTCTTTTTGCTAGATCCAGTATAGCTTGTATATCTCCTAATCCTAATAATCTACCAACAAATCTGGCAGATGAGAACTTTTCTATGTCGTCTATTCTTTCTCCTGTTCCAATATACATTATTTTTGCACCGGTAGCTGCAGATGCAGCTATTGCACCACCACCTTTGGCAGTACTATCTAATTTGGTGATTACTATGCCCCCTACAGGGACTATTTTATGAAATGCACTTGCTTGTGAAAAACATTGTTGTCCTATTGTACCATCTATTACAAGTAATGAAAGATCAGGATCAGATATTTTATTTATTTTAATCATTTCATTAAATAAATGTCGCTCTTCTTTGTGTCTACCTGCTGTATCTATTAAAATAACATCTATACTAGAATTCTTAAAGTGCATTAATCCATTTTTAACTATTGAAGAAGAATCTCTGTTATTTTCTTCACCATATACATCAACATTTATTTTTTTACACATAGTTCTAAGTTGAGCTAATGCACCAGGCCTATGAGTATCTGCGGCTATCGCACCAACTACATAACCTTCTTTAGTCAAAAATTTTGAGAGTTTAGCTGTAACTGTAGTTTTACCACTTCCTTCTATTCCAAGTATTAGTACTTTGTTGATTTTATTATGTATGAACAAAAATTTTGTTTCATTTCCAAGAAGATCTGTTAATACGTCAGATAAAATCTTCACGACATGATCTTTTCGTGACAAACCAGGTGGTGGAGTCTCATTAGCTGATCTTTCTTCTAGTTTTCTGGTTATTTCAAATACTAGTTTTACATTAACATCAGCTTGTAATAAAGCTCGTTGTATATCTTTTGCTAGTTCTTTAATTACTTCACCATCTATTGAATATGAGTTTATAATTTTTTTTATGGCACGTCTAAGGTTAGTTTTTAGTTTATCTAGCACCATAATCTAATTTTGCTTCCTCTATATCAAATATACCTCTATAACCATCCCATTTTTTTTTAGCATTATTGATTTTAATGGGATATGAAAAAAGTGGACAGTCAAGAACCAATGTTTCTGCTTCTCCGCCATCAAAATTAATATTAAATTTATACTTGTTTGATAGTTTATTTAACATATCAAGATCATCTAGTGTGATTTCTTTTCCTAGCCATCTTCCATCAAGACCATCTGATGATACACTAATAATAATAAATCTAAATTTAGACAAAAGTATATCATACAAGTAATTTTTTTGATTAATATTATTAAGAGGTGTGTACAATGAAATATTTAGATCAGCACAGATTTTACTAAACTTATCAATTTGAAAATTGCTTGATATGCTACCATGTACCACACCATCAATTTCCAAATCTTTTTTAGCTTTGGAAATTACTCTTCTCAATGACTCTATTTCAAAATTAATATCGTCTGATTTTAAAATGTTGTAAGTATGTAATATGTTCATGGAAATAGACTGTAGCTTAGTTATGCGTATATTAGGATGATGTAATAACAAGCTTTCACTTGATTTTGGGCACAGTGTTATTAAGCATTTTATTTGATGACCATTTTTTTTTGCTTTATAGATCGAATATATACTATCCTTTCCTCCTGAAAATAGTGCTGCAAGTTTCATATTACGAGATTAAGATGCTCGTTATAAGCTATATGAATGCTTCAAAACTCATAATCCTCATCAAATATCAGATGGCTTTTCCTACAGATCATTAGCATTCATATATCATGACTTAATTCTCATTATCTTAGTTCTGTTCATAACTATCCAATATTCAATATTTTGTCCATTTTCTATTTTAGTTTTTATTTCATCATTTATAATTTGTATGTCAATAGTTTCAAATGTTTCAGAATCCATAATTTGTATAATGTCACCAGTTATAGAAATAACTTGACCAATTCTTTTGTTGATTAATGGCACATAAACTTGCATGCTTACAGGACCTACATGAGGTCTCTTTTGGTTATCAAATATTCCTATACCAACTATTCTTGCTTTAGCTGCTCCATGTTTACCTGGTTTACTTGTATCATATTCTATTATTTTACATGGTTCTCCAGATTGTTCATCTAACACTGGCAATAAAACATACGAACCAATTTTTAATGAACCTAATTCTGCTGGTTTACTCATGCGAAACAGACTTGATATCAATATTTAACTTTTTTATATTTGTTAAACGTACAATCTATTATTAGCATATTATTATATACTTCAATGTATACACATATAATTTTTGTATGTTTGTTCGATAGTTATTTAATTGCCATACAATACACATTATGTTATCCCACGCTAGCTCAGCCTGGTAGAGCTTCCGGCTGTAGTAGTTAGCTTTTGGCTAATACGTAGCAGCCTATCAGGCATACAGATACCGGATTGTCGCAGGCTCAAATCCTGCGCGTGGGATTAAAAAAAATGTACATATGTAAATAAGTAATCCTGTTATATACACATATCAATATGCTACTATATTTTCTTAATGTGGTTTTATAATAGATCGTCCAACTATCTTATGGTTCTTGAGATCATCGAAAGCTACATTAATTTTTTCTAATGGGTATTGTTTTGATATCAATGGTGTTATCATATTACGTTTAGCAAGTTCTAGTAACTCTACCAGCGAATTATAGCTTCCAGTATATACACCTTCTATGGTGATCACTTTTAATGGGATTATAGGAAGAGATAAATTTATAGATCCCCCGATCAGTCCAACGAGTAAAAGTTTTCCACATTTTGTCAGTACATTAATCCCTATATTTGCAGTATATTGAGAATTTATAAAATCTATAACACAACCAACTCCTTTATTGTCTGTAATTGAAAATATCTCAGACATGACATCAGATTTTTTTGAATTTATTGTATAACTAGCACCAAATTTTTTTGCACTATCTAATTTTTTATCGTCTCTACCTACACAAATTATGGTGGAATGTGTTAATGATTTAGCTAGTTGTACAGCCATTAATCCTAATCCACCCACACCAATTATAACTAAATATTGAGATGGTGAAATATTTGCTTTTTTAATTGCAGTAAAAGATGTCAAACCTGAACATGCAAGTGATGAAGCTGCATCCAAGTCAATATTAGAGAGTTTTATCAGGAATTTATAGTGTGGAATACGAATGAACTCCGCATAACCACCATCCTGAAATACACCTAGAAAACGCGGTGAACTACAGAGATTGTCATTACATGTTCTGCACATATAACAAATCCCACATCCAATCCATGGGTATACTAAAACATCGTCACCGACTGTAAAACCTTCTACAGAACTTCCAATATCTGTTATTGTTCCTGATATTTCATGTCCAGGTGTTATCGGATATTTTACTCCTCTATCAGTTACATTTAAAAAGTTCCCATCTCCTGCATCATAACCACCTTCTAATAGATGTAAGTCACTATGACAAATTCCAGCAGACATAACTTTAACTTTAACTTCAAAATCTTTTAATATAGGAATTAACACATCTCTTATTTCTAGTGGTAACTTAGGAGAGATTATTCGTGCAGCTTTCATTTGACAGTAATTTTTATTTTAATAATATAAGAGTTGGTAACAATAATACAAATATATAATATTTTTATTTTGTATATAATTTATGCAGGATGAACAAAAACTAAAATCAACTATAGATTCAATTGATTTACTACTTGATCCAACATCAATCTCAAAAAAAGATGTATGGGAAATAAATATAATAAAAATATTGGAAACTATGGTTAGAATTTTAGGTAGAACATATAATAAAGATCTAAAGATTGCCGGAATTGCTGTTCTATCATCGTCTCTTATACATAGAATGAAAGTTGAAAGTATGTTTTTATTACACAAATCTACAATAAAAAAAAAATCAATACACAAAAAAAACATAAATAATATTCAAGTCATTGACATGCCATATAGACATGAATCAACATACCCAGTTACATTAGACGAGATGTTAATTGTACTTGAAAATCTTATTGGATCTATCTCTGATACTAACAAAAATAATACTGCATTGAATAATATAGAACCTGTTCCAAATTTCAATTACATCATTTCCTTAGAAAAGATGTTAAAAAAATATGAATCATTTATTTTGAGTAAAATTAAATTTACCCAGCGTGTTTTGTTTAAAAGTATAACATCTGAATTAAAACCAATTGATGCGTTAAGATGTTTTTTGTCACTTTTATTTCTTGCAAAAGAAAATAAAATAGAATTAGAACAACTTGATGACAATATAGTAATAAAATATATAGATGATAAAAACAAGTGAAAAAATAGCTACAGCAAGATTAGAAGTTGCATTATACGCTTCTGGGAGACCATTGAGTATAGAAGAAATGGTTAAAGCGTCAGGTACGGAATCTAGGACAAAAACAGTGTGTTTGCTTAATAATATTATTAAAAAAACCAAATTAGCATTTAATGCAATTGAGATAGTTATACTCCCTGATAATTCATATGTACTTCAAATAAAGCCAGAATTCAACATTATTGTTAGACGTTATGCATCAAAACCGTTTATTCAAAAAGCTGCACTAAAAACTTTGTCGTATGTAGCATATATGCAGCCAATTTCTTCTAAACAAATTGTTGAAATACGTGGTACTGGTGCATATACTCATCTTAAGGAATTAAAGCAATTAGATTATGTAAAAAGTCAACCTATAGGAAGACTGAAAATGTATACAATAACTGAAAAATTTCAAAAATATTTTGGCATAGGTAGTGATTCAGAATATTTAAAACAAAAACTCTTTAAAAATATAATGAAAGAAAATAAATAAGCGTTGTATAAATAGTGAATCAGAATAACACTATGAAAAAGTCCATAGAAAATATGTATAAACGTAAATTAACTGGCGGTAGAAAACACCCATTACGAAATAGGAGGAAATACGAAATAGATGGATATCCTAATGAAGCATTATTTGGTAAACAGATTACCATTGTAAGAAGGACACGCGGGAATAATAAAAAAACTGCATTAAAAAATATAGATTTTGCAAATGTTACACTTTTAGATTCTACAGTAAAAAAATTAAAAATAATCAAAATATTGGAGAATAAAGCTAATAATGATTATCAAAGAAGGGGTGTTATTACAAAAGGTGCAATTTTAGAAGTTGAAAATGGAAAATGTAAAGTTATTTCAAAACCAGGACAGGATGGAGTAGTTAACGCTGTTCAAAAATATAAATAGATGAAGAGTTACGATAATATAGTATTATGGCGCGATTATTTTAATAAAATATTAACAAAAAATGAAGGTAGAAAAATATGTAGGTCAGAGTGTATTTTTGATCCATCATTTGAGGAGTTAGTGGATGCAGCTAATACAGCAGGATTTAAAATTATCAGTTCAAATGAAAATGCAAGATTTCCAAAAAGATCATATATGAACTCTGGATATATAGTAACACCAAAAACAATATCTAAAACAATAATAATTAAAAAGATTTCTGAAAAATTAGTGACAAAAAGAATCAAACAAAATAAGAGCAAATAGCTTTTAGCTAAAGTATAATTGACAGAAGCATATGATAATGATGATGTGAGAATAATATAATTGCAATACATGGTTGGAAAATTTGTACACTTGGCAAGGAGCAGGAGATTGATCATAAAGTTGGAGTGTATTATAGAGGAAGGCCAATATGTATATAATAATAATAATTTAAAAATCGGTAAAATAAATGAAATAATAGGACCTATTTCTAATCCATATGCATCAGCAATTCCATTAACAGGTATAGATAAAAACAGTATTGGAAAAAATATATTTGCTGATGTAAAAGATGGTAAATATAAAAAAAGATAGAAATGGGGATAATAGATTCACAGAAAAATTGTCCAGAATGTAGATCAGTACTCATAAATGATTTGCAAAGTGGAGAGGTGTTTTGTTCTGTTTGTGGTATAGTTGTTATGGATCAAATTATATATCATGGTCCAGAATCAAAAAATACTAGTCCTGATGAAAAAATAAAAAATACAAGAGCTACTGGTCAAACTACTTATTCTCAACATGATCTGGGCATATCTACTGATATTTCTATTAGTGGTAAAGATTTCAATGGTAAACAGATAGATCCTCATGTAATAAACCAAATGAATAATTTAAGAAAATGGCAGCAACGTGTCAGAATATTAAATCCTAGAGAACGTAGACTATCAAACGTACTATCAAAAATTAGTAAAATTTGTCAGGATATGGTACTATCTAAGAATATTTTAGAAACTGCATCTATGATCTATAGAAGTTTAGATTCAAAGTTAGATATGAAAGGTAAGTCTGTCACAAGTATTTCAATAGCTGTTGTATATATGGCATGTAAACAGTGTAATGTTGTTAGATCACTTGAAGAAATATGTAAAAAAACAAATTCAAACAAAAAGATGAAATCAAAAATAAAACTTGCTTCTAGATATTACAGGATAATTGCAATGGAGCTTGGTACAGCTACTATAGTAACTATGGACAGATATATTTCAAAGATTGCTAATATTACACAAACAGATACACGTGTAGAAAGATTAGCTCTAGAAATAGCAGAAAAAACAAAAAACCATAAGATCATAGAAGGAAAAGCTCCAAATGGGGTTGCTGCAGCTTATTTATATATATCATCGATATTGTTAGGACAAAATATATTACAGAGAGACGTATCTGATATTGCGGGGATCACAGAAGTGACTATTAGGAATAGATGCAAGGAGATCTTGACAAGTTATAAGATGTCGATAACTATAAAACCAATCGCGTCTAGTTTTTAGAGTTATATTGTATGTAAGATAAAATTACTTTATTATATATTATGGGAAAGATAGACGTAGATATGGTGATTTTGGAGGTTATGGATTTACACGTGGAAAGAAACAACAAAGAGATATTGAAAGGAGTTAATCTGAGGACCGGTAACGGAGAGGTCCATGCAATAATGGGTCCTAATGGTTCTGGCAAGAGTACCCTAGCGTATACTTTACTAGCACATCCAAAATACAAGGTTACTGGAGGAGATATATTATTAGATGGCAAGAGTATCTTGGGATTAACTACTGATGAAAGAGCAAAAAAAGGTTTATTTTTGGGTTTTCAGTACCCCACTGAAGTATCTGGGGTTGGTTTTTCACATTTTCTACGTACCTCATATAATGCATTAAGTAAATCATTACAAAATAAAGATAGAGAGGTCTTCATAACAGTTAGAGAATTTCAAAGATATTTGAAAGAGAATTTATCTACAGTGGGACTACCAGACGAATTTTTATCGAGATATTTGAATGATGGTTTTTCTGGAGGAGAGAAGAAAAGATCTGAAGTACTACAGATGGCAGTCTTAAAACCAAAAATTGCGATTTTAGATGAACCTGACTCCGGGCTAGACATAGATGCAGTTAAATCTGTAGCAGAATCTATTAGCAATGCATCTAAAAAAGAATCTACCATAATAATTATTACCCATTACGCAAGAATATTAAATTTTCTTAAAAAATTAGATCAAGTACATGTATTTGCACGTGGAAAAATACTTAAAAGCGGAGACAAGTCACTTGCAAGTGAGTTAGAAAAAAAAGGTTATGAATGGACAACACAAAGTCAATCATAATGTAAATAATTTAAGTTAAAATTAATCATGAATAAGAAAATTTTTAACTTTTCTTTTTTTAGAATAGATCCAAAATGGAGGTGGATGTCGGATTTAGCTAAAAACGAGTCAGCAAAAGAAGCTATGAATTCGTTATCAAATTCGCGTATAAAATTTTGTATGTATTCTACTCTTGGTTTAAGTAACGATACTGAATTTTTATTATGGTCAATTACTGATTCTGTAGATAGTTCACAAAAATTAATTTCTAAATTATATTTAACAGTTTTTGGAAAATATATAGTGCCAGTCTACGTCTATATATCTACATCAATTACATCGATATACTCAAATAGTCAGTTTCCATGTTTTGTAGAATCAGATGAATTAAAAAAATATGTTTCTGTATATCCATTTATTAAAAAAAGGAAGTGGTATTCATTATCAAACAAAAAAAAACAAAAAATAAATGAACAATACTTGCTAATAATTAAAAAATATCCACAGATTATTATAAATTGTAGCTACACCCTGGTAAACCATGATAAATTCATACTAACATTTGAAACAAATAATATATGTGATTTACAACAATTAATATTAAATTTGGACGAGTCGTATATATTTGACTATATTAGTAGTCATGCACCAAAACTGTGTGTAAAAAGTGATCTTATTTATTTAATAAATAGCTTGGGATAACACTTATTCCAAATCCACATAATCACAAAGTCACTAATTTTTCAATTCATTTATCTAATCTATAAATGTGATATAATGGTAGAACGGTAATGATTATAGATTTAAACTTGGATAATAAATTAGTAATGGTAGTTGGTGGTGGAAAAGAAGGATTCAAAAAAATTAATACATTACTTGCACATAAATGCAAAATATTGTTAATTGATTATAGAATCAATAAACAAATATTGTTTTACATCAAAAACAAAAAAATAATATTTAAAAAAACTAGACTAGTTGATGCTAATATAATATCAAATTATAAACCATTTCTAGTTATCGCTGCAACAAACAATAAAAAAATTAATAAAAAAGTTATAGAAAAAGCAAAAGAAGTTAACTGTTATTCATATACAGTTGATGATCCTACAATAAGTGATTTTTCAAATCTCGCTACAATTAATATAGAAAATATGATCCAAATATCAGTTTCCACATATAAGAAAAGCCCTATAATGTCAAAAAAAATAAAAATATTGACTGAAAAAATTTTCAGGAATGTCATAACCAAAGAAGATCTATATAAAATAAAACTACAGAAATTTTTACGTGATAGATCTAAAGAAGTGATAGTTTCTCACACGGAGAGAGAAAAAATTTTGTATAATATCTTAAGTGATATCAACGTAATTAAATCCATAAAAGAGAAGAAATTTATAAAAGCAAAAAAATTGGCAATGTCAATCCTTGATGGATCACGATGAATGTAATAAACGTACGAATTACTTTTCAAAATTCACCTATATACATATTAGAAAAATTTACATTTAAGAATATAGATAATGCATATCATCAATTTAAGAAATTTGCTGATTTGTATGAATGTATTATATTGCAGACATGTAATAGAGTAGAGATATTTGGAATCACAAAAAATCATGACGCTGTAAATATTAAAAAAACATGGTCAGAGCTTGTAGATCTTGCTGATAGATCATTGTATGATAAATTTGAAGTTAGTAGAAATAATGAAGTGTATAAACATGTTTTAAAATTAACTTCAGGCATAGATTCTATGGTGATAGGAGAAGAACAGATACTCCATCAAATAAAAGAGGCGATAAATACTGCAAAAAAAACTAGCTGTATTGGTAATTATCTAATTGCATTATTTGATAAAGCACTTAAATGTGGTATAAAAATTAGAAAAAATACTGGAATTAATAAAAACGGCGGTATTTCAATTGGAAGCGTGGCAACTAAAATGGTAGAAGAAAATATTAGTGAACTAAGATCTAAGAAAATACTATTAATCGGTACAGGGATGGCGTCTACAATTATTGCAAAGGCGTTAAAAAGTAGAAAATATGATTTTTTTGTAGCCAGTAAAATCATTAATAGAGCAAACATATTTTCAAAAAATATTGGAGGAGAACCATTAATATTTAAAAAAGATGATTTCATGTTTGATAAATATGATGTGATATTTATAGTGACGTCAACATCATCCCGTATAATAAGGTATAGTGATATAAATAAAACTATGAAGAGAAGAACTGACAGTATTATGATCTTAGATTTATCAAATCCACGTGCAGTAGATGAAAATGTGTCAACAATCCCAAATATAAAATTAATTAATTTAGATCAAATATCAGAAATGGTTTATAAAAACATAAAAAATAAAAATCAAAAGATTTTAGAAGTTAATAAAATGATCGACTCTGAATTACCGATACTTAAGTCACATATGAATCGTTTGGAAGCAAAACCAATTATAAAAGAAATATTCAGGAATATAAATAGACTAAGATTACAAGAATTACAAAAAGCTCTTAAAATATTACAAGAAAAAAATAATGATCGTATTAAAATAATGGATGAATTAACTAGATCAGTAGTAGAATGTATTTTATCTACACCTATGGATAATCTTAGAAAAGCTACCGAGAATGGTGATTTTGAAATGCTAGAAAATATTAAAAAGATCTTTGATTACGATAAAAAAAATGCACATATGTAATTATTACGATTATATTATCAAAAAATTAATTTTTGTTGTGTCAGTATTTCCATCTAAAAGGCTACGCAGATTACGAAAAAATGAAGGGGTCAGAAAAATGATGCAAGAAATAACTGTATCTCCAAGTGATTTAGTTTGTCCAATATTTGTACAGGATGGATTAAAAAAAAAAACACATATAATGTCAATGCCAGACATAGAACGCCTTCCGCTGTGTGAAGTGGTGGATGAAGTAAATACTATTATAGAACTCGGTATTCCAGCGATAATGTTATTTGGAATTCCTGAATTAAAAGATAGCAAAGGAACTACAGCATTTGAACAGAAAGGAATAGTACAAAGAGCAATATCAGAAATAAAAAAATATCATAAAAATAAAATAGTGGTTATATCTGATGTTTGTTTGTGTCAATATACTGTATCAGGACATTGTGGATTAATTAAAAATAATGAAGTTGATAATGATTCAAGTATAAAAGCTCTTACTAAAATTGCAATAAGCCAAGCTCAGTCTGGTACAGATATGGTAGCACCATCTGCAATGATGGATGGGCAAGTATTTGCAATTAGGGAAGGATTAGATGATGCTGGGTTTTCTGACGTAGTTATTATGTCTCATTCTGCAAAGCATAGTTCATCATTTTATTCTCCATTTAGAGATATTGCTCATTGTGCTCCTAAATTCAGCAATAGAAAATCATACCAAGTTCCATTTACAAATCCTAGAGAATCTATTAGGGAAGTGGAAAACGATATTAAAGAAGGTGCTGATATAGTAATGATAAAACCAGCCCTGTCATACCTGGATCTAATTGCAGAAACAAGAAAAACTTTTAATATACCATTAGCGGCTTATAGTGTTTCTGGAGAATATGCTTTAATAAAAGGGGCTTCAAAACAAGGATGGATTAAAGAAAATGAAATAGTAACAGAAGTAATTTATTCTATAAAAAGAGCCGGTGCAGATATGATAGTTACGTACTATGCAAAATACTTCTCTAAGAATATTTACGGGGAACAATGAATCAGCTGATCATGCTAGGTATAAGTTATAGTTTTTAATGTGCAGAAGATGGGATTTGAACCCATGAACTCCTAAGAGAAAGGATATCTTATCTAATCTTGAGTCCCTCTCGTTTACCAATCTTCGATACTCCTGCAAATTGATGGAAAATATAACACCTATATATAACTTTAACACCACAAATCATTAATATATTATTTTGAAATACCAACATTTTTAAAAAAGTATAATGTTACTCTATGCAGAGTGTGATATGACAACAGCTGAAGAAGCAAAAAATATGAGAAATGGTATAGACATAGAAGGTGTAATAGAAAGGAAAGGTGAACCAAGAAGTGTCAACAAGAAGATGGGCGGAACTATAGATGTTTGTGATGCCTATTTGATTGACGAAGCCGGAGGAGAGATAAAACTCACGTTATGGGGTGACGATATAGCTAAGGTTTCTGATGGTTCCAAGGTTAAGATCACCAATGGATATACTAATACATTCAAGGGCGAAGTAGCTTTAACAAAAGGGAAATATGGTAAACTTGATGTGACGAGTTAATTTGTGTAAGTGATAGTAAACATGATTTTTAATTGATGGTTGTGTATACACCTAATTTTTGTTGGGTATTATTTTTACACCATGCATCGTTAAAGATTAACGTTGGTTTTCAACTTATATAACCTAAATTTTTTTCGTTTGATTGCGTTGCAATATGTCGCTGATCTAATGTTGTTTGTGATATCTGTGATTCTATGGTATGTATTATATTTTCTGTATCGTCTGCCTTTTTTTTAAGTTCTGTCATATCTAATTTAACATTAAGTATATTGCACAAAACTTCTAGTAATACTTTTGATGCTTTTGCATCAACTACATATCCTGAGGTTTCTGCCAGTAGACAAATACCTGTTAAAAGATTTTTTTTTGCAGTTCCTATAATAACACCATTCATTCCAGTAATACTACCTTTATTCATCTTAGAAATTCCGTAATCAGAAAATATCTTCATTGTTTTTAGTGTAGTACTAGTTCCAAATACTTTTGGCTGTTTTACAAACTTACCAGTTATATAAGCTGCAAGTGTGTAAATATAGTGCACATTTAATTTTTTACACATTTGAATGATTTTATCTGCCAGCATATATTCTCCTTGTGCAGAAACAGGTTGTGCATCACCTGTAAGAAAAACAAGTTCATTAAGATCATTCTTACAATAATATAGTGAATTCTTTATCAAATCCACTGTACCGTCAGGCTGTATTGATATTTGTGGTGGAAAAGATGACGAGTATATATCAGCAAATTTAGAGGCTCTTAGCTTATCAATCATGTAATCTACAGCAAATTTTCCTACATAACCACTTCCTGGTAAACCACAAACAAGCTTTGGATTTTGTAATTTAGGTAAAAAGGCCATATCTATTACAATTCTTTCATTGTCATTCAACATAAGGTATGAAGCAATGATAAACAAATATTAATCATACAAATGACAGAAAAAAGTAGTGGTATTTATTGTGGTTACAATAAGATATTTATCACAAAAATATTAATAAGAAAATAGAAGTCAGGTATTCTGATCCATAAGATTCTTTATTATTACAGTTGTTACTATAATTCCAATTACAACACCACCTATTATATCTGTTAGATAGTATTGCAACATGTAAAGTCTGCCTATAGATGTAGTTATTGGAAACAACCAAACAAGATGTTGGTATTTTGATTTTCGCATTACATTTGCTATTATACACGATATTATCGTAGATCTGACAATATGTCCAGCTGGAAATGAGCTACTATCACCAAGTATAGCAGTATCATTTTCAATATTTAATGGAAGTGTTATTCCTATAAATTTTAGATTTGGCTTATCTCTATTAATAATATATGCCATATATTCACATAGAATTGTGCCTATTATGATTGTAAATAATAAGATTAAGCCTATTCGCCTAGCATTTTTATATATTAATAGTAACATACAAAAAATCACTGTTACTAGAATTCCACCTATTTCTGTAAAGATCCACATGATAACATCAAGTATTGGAAATCCAGACATGTTTTGAATAAACAGTAATATCCCAATATCTACAATACTAGTATTTTCAGTATAAACTAGAATAGATAGGATAACAAATGAGAATAATAATATAAAAAATTGTTTTGTTTTTACAAGTAAGATCATCTATACTATATAAATTTTAAAATTTAAAAACACTATTTCAGTTAATTTATATCCAAAAAAGACTTTAGTAGTGATCAAAAGTAGGTTATGATGATACTGACCATCGATGATTTTAATTTTGAGGATAAAACAACATTTCTTCGGGTTGATATGAATTGTCCGATTGACCCGATTACAATGGAAATTTCTGGTATAAAAAGAATAGAAGAGACCACAGAAACTATAAACTTATTGGATAATGCAAAAATAGTTGTTGCATCGCATCAAGGAAGAGTTGGAAATAAAGATTATACCAGTATGGAGAAACATGCAAAAGTCCTTGAGAAGTTGTTGGGTAAAGAAGTGCAATATGTTGAAGATGTGATAGGTAGTTTAGCTAAAACAAAAATAAAAAATATGAAAAATGGAGAAATAATATTGTTGGATAATCTCAGGTTATGTGCAGAAGAGAATTATGAATTTGCACCGTCAGATGCTGAAAAAACTGTAATGGTACAGAGATTAGTTAATTTATTTGATATATGTGTTTTAGATTCTTTTCCTAGTGCACATAGATCACATCCATCAATTGTTGGTTTTTCACATATACTACCCGCATGTGCAGGAAAAATAGTAGAACGTGAAATTAGAAATCTTAATAGAATAATAACAGTAGCTAAGGCCCCACATGTAGTTGTACTAGGTGGTTCTAAAGTAACAGACAGATTAGAAGCAATAAAACTACTGATCAATAATGGACGAGCAGATCATATTTTATTATCTGGTATTATAGGAAATGTATTTATGAGAGCGCAAGGAATAATAAAATTTCCTTTGGGGATAAAACATGAAGAAGAAGTAGTATCTAAGGCTCACTCCCTAATAGGCACGTACCCAGACATTTTTTCTACACCAGTTGACGTGGCAATTAATAAAGATGGGTATAGAATTGATATAGATGTCAGAGATCTGAGTAGAGGAGATCATATACACGATCTAGGTCAGAAGACAGTAGAATATTATAACAAAATAATCTCAAGCGCAGGTACAGTATTCATGAGTGGTCCAGCTGGTTTATTTGAAAATGAAAAATTTAGCAAAGGTACAAGATCACTTTTAAGTGGAATAACAAAATCTATGGCAACTACAATAGTAAGTGGAGGTCATCTTAATTATGCACTAAAGAAATATGGTCTTGCAAGTAAGATCAACCACATAAGTACTGCCGGCGGATCTCTTATTCTATATTTAACTGGTAAGAAGTTACCAATGATAGAGTCATTAGAGGAAGCAGCAACTAGGTACAACAAGCAACATACCAATTTAGCAAAACATAATTAATATAAATAACAAAAATTCATTTATCTTAAATAAGGCAGACTTTCTATATAACTAGTTGTTAGCTATCTATTATTCTCAGCGATATATTTTTTAATAAAGATTGGCAGCATCATCTTTTAGTTTATCAATATTATCAATATTTCCTTTATTTACAAGATATGAGTATATACTATATTTCAAAATTTTGAGAGATAATAGCGCACACTTTATTCTAACTGCATTTAACTTCTGAAGACCAAGATCTAATAAAATATTATTTTTATTTATTTTTTTAACATCATCTATATTTTTATTTTTTATTAATTCAGTTAAAACAGAGGTACATGCAATACAAATTGCACAACCTTTACCATCAAATTTTATTTCTGAAATAGTATTTTTATTTACGTTCATATACAGACTAATACTATCTCCACATAGTGGATTGCTGTCATGCATGAAAATATCAGGTTTTTTTAATACACCAAAATTAAGTGGGTTACGAGAATAATCTATTATCATCTCATGATAGATATCGGTACTACTCATAATTTAAACAGCTTAGCAGCCCTTTTAAGAGAATTAATCAAAGTGTCTATTTCACTTCTAGTATTATAAATATAAAAACTTATACGAGATGTTGCAGATACTTTAAGTTTTTCCATCAAAACCTGAGCACAGTGATGTCCAGATCTAATTGCTATGCCATCTTCATCCACGATAGTTGCTAAATCATGTGGATGAATATCAGCAAAATTAAAAGATATTATACCACCAGATTTTGAAGTATTTTTTGTTCCATATATAGTGATCTCTTTGATTGTTTTCAGTTTATCTAATGTGTATTCTGTTAAGTCTTTTTCACGTTCTTGTATTGTATCTATACCAATATTTAAGATATAATCTATTGATGCAGAAAACCCCACTACACCTGCAATGTTTGGAGTTCCAGCTTCAAATTTATATGGCAAGTCATTCCAAG
This sequence comes from Nitrosopumilaceae archaeon, assembly GCA_965218725.1. Taxonomy (GTDB): domain Archaea; phylum Thermoproteota; class Nitrososphaeria; order Nitrososphaerales; family Nitrosopumilaceae; genus WTHC01. The sequence goes on along the minus strand of CBDCLO010000002.1, from coordinate 101,499 downwards.
TTGTTTTGTATTTTTGTACTTCTCGTATCATATCTCCACCACCATGAAATGGTACCATATTTTCCATAATATTTTTTTTTATCCATAAAACACCTACACCAGTAGGTCCCAACATTTTATGTGCAGAAAATGCAAAGAAATCACAACCCATACTTCCAATATTTACTTTCATATGAGGAACTGATTGGGCACCATCTACTAGAGTTCTCACACTATATTTCTTGCATTTAGATATTATTTTTTGCGTATTTGTTATAGTACCCAATACATTAGACATCTGGCTAAAAACAACTAATTTCACGTTATTTGTTTCTAAATATGACTCTAACTGATCTAATATCAATTCTCCATTTTCATCTATTTCTATATATTTTAGTTTAGCATTTTTTTCTTTTATTAATATTTGCCATGGAACTATATTACTGTGATGTTCGTACTCAGTAGTAACAATGATATCATTTTCTTTAATATTATTCCTTCCCCAAGAATACGCAACTAGATTTATGGCCTCAGTAGTACCTCTAACAAAGACTAACTCTTTTTTATCATATACATTCAAAAATTTTGCAATCTTATTTCGTGTGTCTTCATACATTGCTGTAGCTTCCTCAGCTATACTATAAACAGATCTATGTATATTAGAATTATAATTTCTATAAAAATTAGTAATTGCATTTATTACTTGAATTGGTTTTTGAGTAGTAGATGCATTATCAAGGTATACCAATGTTTTATTTCCATGTATCTTACGTCCTAAAATTGGAAAATCTCCTCTTATATCATTAACAGACAATGTTTCTACTTTCAATTTTTTATGTCTACATAGACTACATTCCCATCTATTTTAATATTGTATGTTACTAATTGTTTTTCAGCCGGTGGATTTCTTGGTTTACCTGTACTCAGGTCAAAAACGGAAAGATGTAATGGACACATTACTCCATCAGCATTAAGAATGCCATTTGAAAGATCTGCATGTGCATGTGTACATATTAAATCAGTGGCATATATATTACCATTCAAATTAGCAAGCAGAATTTTTTTACCGTTACAATTAAAGCTTAGTAGTTTTTTATTGTTAAGATCTTTTAATGTACACATTTTTATCCAACTAGTCATCTATCTATATTTATAATGTTGATCAATTTCAGTTTTTTCATTATATCTTGTTTCCTCGATTTCTATTAATTTTTTTAATTGTTCATCAGTATTTATAATTAATTCACGATTTTTCCATTTTGATTCTATAAGATATGATATCCATGCTCTAACTTGATATGACATAGTCCTTGAAAGTGGTTCTAGGAAACCTTCTATTATTATTCTCTCTGCTTCAGTTTTACTTAAACACCGTGACTGCAGATAATATATCTGATCGCTATCAATTTGTGCAACTGATGCAGAGTGGGTAGCTTTGACATCATTAGTAAATATTTCTAATCCTGGGATAGAATCAGATTTTGCTCCTTTGTCTAATAATATAGAATGACCTGATAGGAAAGACTGTGATTTATTTGCATTTTCTTTAATTCTGATCATACCTTTAAATAATGATTTTGATGTATCTTTCAAAATAGATTTTTCAATAATTTTTGCATTTGTATGTGGTTTTTCGTGGTGTGCACTAGTAGATATATCAAATGACTGATCCTTATTTCCAAAAATTACTTCAGAGTCAGTTACAGAGGCACCAATACCAGTAAGATAATGATCTATTTTATATCTAGATAACATTGAACCAAATAAACCCAAATACCAGTTTACTTTTCCATCATGATCTACATTAGTACGTCTCGTAGAAAAATTAATAGAATTTTGATCCATTATCTGTAATGATGTCAAATCTAGTGTACTATCAGACGAAACAAAAGCATCAAGCAGTTCAATATAAGCATTTTGAATGTGCGATCTAGTAGCATAGATTTCTTGAATTACATTTGCCTTACTATCTTCATCTACAAATATAATATTACGAGATATTGTAGATATATTATTTGACAAACAGCCGATTATATATATTGGGTTCTTAAGTACCAAATGCTTGGGAATATAAATAAATATTCCAGAATCAAATGCCGCATTATTTAATGCAGTATATTTATCAAGTTTTGAATCCATAGTTTTAAATGATCTTTGCACAAGATCGAAATTATTTTTAAGTGCATCACTGATTGAAGAAATTATTAATCCATCTGATTTTAAATTTTCAGGAATATTAATTTGATGAATATTTGAGCCTAACTGGATTATATTTAGTTCATTTTTAAGTTCATTCATTCTATCTTTAATAAATTGTGGAATAAATACCACATGATTTATAGATAAATATATTTGATTAGAATTCATCATTTTTGCATTTGTATACTTACTATACAATGAAGATGTTTCGTGAGGAAGTTTATCATAGATAACAATTGAACTAGCTCTATAATCTTTTAACCATGACGGTTCATTCCTAGACTCTGATAATTTATTTATATAGTCTATATTTAGTTCAGATAATGTGCACTGTAGCATAATTCATAAATGATAGCACGAAACTAACCTACAGAACCATCCATTTCTAATTTGATAAGTCTATTCAATTCTACTGCATATTCCATAGGTAGTTCTTTTGTGAAAGGTTCCATGAATCCATTTACTATCAACGTCAATGCTTCTTCTTCTGTAAATCCTCTACTCATAAGATAAAATATTTGTTCATCTCCTATTTTTCCTACTGTAGCCTCATGTGTAACTGTGGCATCCTCCTGGTTTATTTCCATATATGGATATGTGTCTGTTTTAGATGTATCATCTAACAATAATGCATCACATCTTATTGATGCTTTAACATTAGTTGCACCTTTTGCAACATTCAATAGACCTCTATATGTAGATCTGCCAGTTCCTTTACTAACTGACTTTGATGTTATTTTAGATGTGGTGTTAGGGGCTAGATGAACCATTTTTGCGCCAGTATCTTGATGTTGATTATTACCAGCAAATGCAATAGAAAGTGTTTCACCATGAGCTCTTTCTCCCATTAAATAAACTCCAGGATACTTCATTGTAAGTTTGCTACCTATATTACCATCAATCCATTCTACTGTAGCACCACTATAAGCATATGCACGTTTTGTCACCAAGTTATATACATCATTACTCCAATTCTGAATTGTTGTATAACGTAACTTAGCATCTTTATGGGCTACTAATTCTACAACTGCTGAATGTAATGAATCAGATGAGTACACTGGTGCGGTACAACCTTCTATGTAATGACATTCAGCACCTTCATCTACAATAATTAAAGTTCTTTCAAACTGACCAATGTTCTTTGCATTTATTCTAAAATATGCTTGAAGCGGCATATCGACCTTTACACCTGGTGGAATGTATATAAAAGAGCCACCACTCCACACAGCACTATTCAATGCAGCAAATTTATTATCTTCTGGAGGAATTATTTTTCCAAAGTATTTTTTAAATATTTCAGGTTGCTTTTTTAATGCAGTATCAGTATCTAAGAATATAACACCTTGTTTTGCCAAATCCTCTCTAAGACTATGATATACAACTTCAGATTCATATTGTGCTCCAACACCAGCCAAAAACTTTTTTTCAGCTTCTGGTATTCCTAATTTATCAAAAGTATTTTTTACTTCTTGTGGTACATCTTCCCAATTATTTTCTGTTTTATCAGATGCTTTGGCATAATAATATATATTTTGAAAATCAATAGATCTTAGATCACCACCCCACTCTGGCGTTGGTTTTTTCATAAATATCTCATATGAACGTAATCTGAAATCCAGCATCCACTGTGGTTCATTCTTAAGTTTACTAATATCTAAAACTGTTTCCTTAGACAGGCCCTTTTTGCTAAGATGAACATACGTCTCAGTAGAGTCTCTAAAATCATATTGTGAATAATCCATATTAATATCGTTTTTTGTCATACAACTAGTAATAATTTTGCATATAAATAGATTTTACATATATTACTACGTGTAAATAGAAGTAGGTCAAGCTAATAAAATATAATTAGAACATTTTTTTTATGGTTTTAAACGCATCTAAAACTGTATAAATACTAGAAACTGTATTTTTTACATTAAACTTTGCTAATTCGTATGATGTGAATGGACCTATAGAAACAATTTTAATGTTTTGTAAATTTGAAAATATAGTTTTTTTATCACAATATTTCAACATTATTTCAAAAAATGATTTCACTGATAATGAACTAGTAAAAATTATTCCATCTACATTACTGTTTAAAAATAGTTTAAAAAATTTATCCCACACAGAAGTATTATGGCAAGTACAAGTGTCATAAATATAATTTTCTTTAACTTTTAATCCTATTTTTTCAAGTAGATCTGATAAAAATGGAGTTGCGGCACTACTACGTGGTATAATAACTTTTTTTCCAACTGCATCAAGTTTTGTGAGAATCTCTCCTAGCCCTACAGAAGAATATCTTTTAGGTAAATAAGATACTGAAATACCTTCATTTTTTAGGGCGGTCTTTGTTTTTGGACCTATTGCAACCACAATGGTATTGGAAACAGCAAGCTGGAGTTTTTCATATTTTAAATTTATTTTTGCATCATCAAACAATAATTTTACTGCTTTTGCACTCATAAAAATTGAAAAATCAGGCTCAAACATATCAATATCATTAAGAAATAATTTTACAATATTCTGCTTTTTTATCAATTTTATTGTAGGTAAACATAGTGGAATAGCTGATTCTCCTACCACTAATTTAATGAATTCTCTTGAATCATCTTTATGACGTGTTATTGCAATTGTTTTGCTGTTAATCAATAATATTATTTCTCCATGATAGTGTTTTAGTAAAATTTACTACATCTCCTATTATTATTATTGATGGTGATATGACTTTTTTATGCCACTTCAGTTTTTGTATGCTTGATACTGTACTAATGGTTGTTTTATGGTTTTTCATTGTTCCATTTTGAATTACTGCAACTGGAGTATCCCTATTCATTCCATAGTGGGTAAGCTTTCTGCATATCATATTTATTTTAGATGTTCCCATTAATATTACTATAGTATCAACAGAATTAACTAGTTTTTTCCATTTTACATGTTTACATTTTTTTGATGGGTTTTCATTTCCAGTTACAAATGCAATGGATGATGAAATTTTTCTATGTGTCAACGGAATGCCAGAATAAATTGCCGAACCTATTCCAGAAGTGATCCCTGGAACAATTTCAAATCGTATCATATGTTCTTTTAAATATTCAGCTTCTTCACCACCACGTCCAAAAATCATTGGATCACCACCCTTCAATCTAATTATATTCTTTTTTGTTTTAGCATATTTCAGCATTAGTTTATTTGTAGAGTTTTGTACGTCACAATCACCAGCTTTTCTTCCAACATATATTTTCTTTATTTTTCTAGGGATCATTGAAATAATTTCTTTACTAACTAGCCTATCGTATAAAACTATATCAGCAATTTTAATAAGTTCAAATCCTCTTAGTGTAATTAATTTAGGATCTCCAGGACCAGCACCAACCAAGTATACTGTTCCATTCATGTATTCCACTTTTCTAGTTTTTCTCTCCAATCATATACAAATTTTTTAATACCTTGTCTACAAAGATCTTCATACACAAATTTACTAACATCTGCTATGTTATTTTTTTTCATTGTTTTTTCTGCTTTTATTATCTGTGTTCCATCTATGGAATATGCTACAGCAACAAGTTTTAAATTTTGTTTATTTACTTTTGCATAAGATCCTACAGGAAATTTACAACCAGATTCAATTAAAACTGAAAGTGCTCTTTCAGCTTCAATTTCTAATCTTGAGTCAGAATATTCAATTTTTTTTAAGTTATAAATTACATTTTTGTTGTCTTTTCTACATACTATACCTAGTGCACCTTGGCCAGGTGATGGTGGAAAGTAAGATAATGAAAGTTTTAAAAATCGCGTTTTAGAACTGGTACGTATTAATCCAGCTTCAGCAATTACTATTCCATCATAACTTTTTTGATTTAATTTTTCAATTCGTAATTCTATATTTCCTCTAAGTGGTTTTACAATAATATCAGATCTTAATCGTTTTATTTGTATGGCACGTCTAAGACTGCTAGTACCAATAATTGCATTTTTTTTAACATTATTTAACTTACAACAATCATGAGATATGAATACATCATTTATTGATTCTCTTTTTGGTATAGAGCTTATAACTAATTCTGATGTTAAACTTGTTGGTATATCCTTTAAACTATGTATGGCAAAATCTACTTCATTATTTAGCACAGCTTTATCTATTTCTTTTTCAAAAACTCCTTTTTGATCTAACATAAAAATTGGTTTATGGTCAACATCGCCTCTTGTTTTTATTATTTTAACTTCATAATCACAAGCATTATTAATTTTTTTTAATTGTGAGATAACTGTATTGGTTTGTGCTAATGAAAGTCTACTGCCTCTAGTTCCTATAATATATTTCAATTTTTTATATGTTTTAATGCGTCATAATATGAGTCAATAGTCTTACTAATATTATTTTTTGTATGTGCATACGATAAGAAAACTGTTTCAAATTGTGATGGCGATATAAAAATACCATTTTTTAAAAGTAGCGTAAATAACTTATGAAATTTCTTTGTATCTGACTTTTTGGAAGTTACGTAATTTGTTACAGCTTCATTAGTAAAAAAAATTTGATACATGGAGCTAATAGAATTAATTTCATGTGGTATTTTCATATCATTGGCAATATCATTTATTGAATGTACTAGTGATCTACATAACTTTTCTAATCTGGGATAGACTTTATCTTTGAGTTTGTTTATAGTTTTTATAGAATTAATTGCTGCGATTGTAGAAACTGGATTACCTGCAAATGTACTTGCTTGATAAACTTTTCCTAATGGAGCAAGTTGATCCATTATTTCATTTTTCCCACATATTGCACCTATCGGAAATCCATGACCTAGTATTTTTCCTAATAATGTAATATCAGGTACAATACCAAAAATTTGCTGAGCACCACCTGGAGATATTCTAAATCCAGTTACAATCTCATCAAATATTAATGGTATATCATAATCTCTTGTAATATTTCTAATTTCTGAAAGAAAATTTTTTTTTGGCAATATAACACCCATATTTGCAAGTATTGGTTCTATTATTACACCAGCTATATCATTACTATTTTTTTCTATTACTTCTTCTAATTTGCATATATCGTTATACTGTACTACAATAGTACTATTTGTGAATTCATTTGATCCATAATAAGACTGAGATTTATTTGCATGACTTGAACCTGATTTTATAAGAACTGAGTCATATGAACCATGGTAACAACCTTCAAATTTAATTATTTTTTTCTTGGTTGTGTATCCACGTACTAGTCTTATTGCTGACATTGTTGCCTCGGTACCTGTATTCACTAATCGTACCTTATCTATTGAAGGAAAATTATTTATTATTAATTTGGTCAACTTTATTTCAATATCAGTTGGAGCACAAAATAGTGTTCCTTTTCTTAGTTGGTTTGTTACTGACGAGATTATTTCTTTGCGTCTATGTCCTAATAATAATGTACCATAACCGTTACAAAAATCAATATATTTATTTCCATCTTCATCCCAAACTGAGCTACCATTGGATTTTTTGAAAAAAATTGGGTGCGGTTCAAAATATCTTACTGGACTATTAACTCCATGTGGAATTATTTTTTTTGACATATTAAAAAGACGTTTTGAATTTACTAACATAAGTTTAGATATTTTTGACCATAGTAATATTTTTCTATCTAGCAAAAAATAGAATACAGCAATACGTAAACATCATGTCTTTTTTATATAAGGTTATCAATATTTTATTGATTATGAAATTTATACTTGTTTGGCCTATGTTTTCCAGTAACTATATAGTTTACAGCGTCACTCATAAAAACCGCATGATCACCAATCCGTTCTAGATATCTCAATATTAATGCCTCTACTAATGCACATTTAGTATTATTTGAGTTTATGAGTAGTGGTAGTCTCTCTTTGTATATTCTATCAATAAATTCTTCATCTTCTTGTATTATTACTGCTTTTCTGATATCAAGTTTAGAAAATGATAATATGGCGTCTTTTATCATACATTTTACTTTTTCAGAAATTTTATGTAGTTTTATATTTTTGCATTCAGATATATCCCCAAAAAGTTCACGAACTAGAGCTATATCATACGCATATCTACCAAATCTAGAAAATGCATAAGAAATTTCTGTTGAAGAACGAATCAACCTAAAATCATCTGCTACAGGTTGGTATTTCAACAATATATCAAACGTTAAATCCTCCACTTCAAAATATTTTTCTTTTATATTATAAGATAGATCACGTACTTGCTTCATGGAATTTTTATTTTCAAGATATGAATCAATAGCCAATGAAATACAATTAATAGACATATCACCCATATGTGACATTGATAAAGAAAGTAATTTTAATGATGGATCTATCAATCGTGTCATTTTATCCAAAATATCCTTTTACATATTTTGTAGTTAATTCATTCTTTGGATCAGTAAATAATATCTTAGTTTTTTCGAATTCTACTAATTTTCCAAGATACATGAATGCTGAATAATCAGATATTCTTATCGCTTGTTGCATATTATGTGTTATTATAATTATGGTAAGTTTTTTCTTTAATTCTGTTATTGTTTCTTCTATTTTTTGTGTAGAAATTGGATCTAGTGCAGATGATGGTTCATCCATTAGAAGTATTTCTGGTTGTACTGCTAATGCACGTGCTATACAAACACGCTGTTGTTGACCACCAGATAATTCAATTGCTGGTTTTTTTAAATCGTATTTAACTTCATCCCATAAATAAGCTAATCTTAATGAATTTTCTACTACATCATTAAGAGTTTTCTTATCTTTAATACCATTTAATCTAAGACCAGCTACAACATTATCATATATTGACATAGTAGGGAATGGGTTAGGTTTTTGAAAAACCATTCCTATTTTTCTACGGTGGTAAATCGGATCAATACTATTTGTATATAGATTTATACCATTCATAATTACTTCACCATCAACTTTTACATTATCTGTCATATCATGCATTCTGTTCAAACATCTAAGAAAGCTTGTTTTTCCACATCCAGAAGGCCCAATAATAGCTGTTACTGTCTTTTCTTTAAATTTCATTGTTACATTTCTAACTGATTTTACATTTTTATAAGAAACTGTTATATTTCTAGCTATTAATTTGTATTCTTCTTCATTTATCGTTTCATGTTTATCAAACTCCATTTAATTCACTGATAGGTTTTTCAGTGTTTTGATAATATTATTTTCGAATATATATTTGATTACTAAGCTAATTATCAATATAATTATTATCAAAACTAAAGCAGCACCCCAACCATGCATCTGAGCATTATCATAAGGCAACAGTGAAAGACGCCAAATTCTAAGAGTAAGAGAGTCTACAGGCGAAGATATCCCATTAAAAAATTGATTACTTCCAAGTATGGTCATTATCAACGGTGCTGTTTCACCGCTTATTCTAGCAACAGATAACAAAATTCCATTTATAATTCCTTTTTTTGCAGCTATCACTATAACTTGTGTTATAATTATCCACTTTTTTAATCCCAGTGCTAAACCAGCTTCTCTATAAGCAAGCGGTACCATTTTTAATGATTCTTCTGTAGTTCTAGCAATTATTGGAAACATGATCAATGATAGAGCAAATGAGCCAGCCAGTATTGTGAAGTTCCCAAATAATAAAACTATGGCTAAGAAAGAAAATATCCCTAATATTATAGAAGGGATTTCCATAAAAACATCGTTAAAAAATCTTAGTGTTTTAGCTAGATTATTATTACCAAATTCGGAGAGAAAAATTCCTGATAACAATCCAATAGGTATTCCTAATAAACTAGAGAACCCAACTGTTAATAGTGTACCTTGAATAGCTGGGCCTATTCCACCTTTACCAGATCCAATTGATCCAGGAACTGAAATTATGAATTCTGTAGATAGCGCAGATGCCCCATTTTTAAATACTTCTAACAATATACTTCCCAATGGAATTATTGCAGAAATAACACAGCAAAATACAATGATATGTACTAATTTATTAATGAGCAGTCTTTTTTTAACATTTCGTCTGACTAGGTTTTCGTCTATTATCAAGTATTGATCAACCCTTCTTTCGTCTTCATCATTTTAGTTACTAGTACATGCGAGATTATATTTATGAATACAGCAAACAGCAAAAGTATCAATCCTATTCCAATTAGTGCTGATAAATGCAATGAGGATGGAGACGCTTCAATAAATTCATTTGCGAGTATGCTTGACATTGTTTGTCCTGCTTTAAATAATGATTGTGGGAATGCAAAAATTCCAGTAGCATTACCAATTAGCATTGATATTGCCATGGTTTCACCTACAGCTCTTCCTAATCCTAGTATAGATGCACCAATAAGTCCAGTTTTTGAATAAGGGAATATTGCAAGTTTAAATACTTCCCATCTAGTAGCACCAAGCATAAAAGCAGCTTCACGCTGCTGTAAAGGAGCTGATTTTATTATCTCTCTTGAAACAGAAGAGATTGTGGGAATTATCATTATTGCTAACACCATACTTGCTGTGAAAATATCTAGACCTAACGGTATTCCAGAGAAAAACCAAATAGAATCCCCAAATAGATTTTTTATTGGTATTTCCACCAATTCAACAAAATATTTTCTAAAAACTATTAGTCCCCATAAACCATATACTACACTTGGGATTGTAGCTAGTATATCAATAGTTAGATTTAATGAGCTAGACAAATATTTAGGAGCATAAGAAACAAACATGGCTATTCCAATGCTTAGTGGAATAGCAAATGTCATTGATAGTGTGGCTGTTACTATAGTACCGCATATATACGGCAATGCACCAAATGACTCACGGCCATCAACTGTGTTCCAATCATAATTAATTATAAAGTATAGACCATCTTCTTTCCATATAGGGTATGATTCTATTGATAATATAATAGCTATTGATGCTATTATTGCTAAAACATAGATTCCACTGACTGCAGATATTACTTTAAATATTCTATCAGAGATGATATAGCTTATCTTGTAATTCACTGCCGCTCATGGTTCTACAACACAGAATTATTTATCTATGATCCGACCATATTTTATAAATATACTATAGTTCAATATAGTTGGTTATGTAGACATGGCACATATTACAACAGAATACACCCAATTAGAAATATTCTACTGTGATCTAATAATCCCTTTTGAAGTTAGATAATATATACTATTAATGTATTCTTGATCTGTGATTAGGTCCACGGATCCACCAATCTGCATTTTTTTTGAACCAACTAGGTATAGTATAATAATCATTATTATGATTATGTTTATTTTCATATTTAAATAGAAAATCTTCATTGTATTTAACAACTGATAAACCATCCTTTATTTTCTCTATTATCGAGTCAGGTAACGGAATATAGAACAACGATGCAGAATAATTTTGGCCTTCAGTAATCATCCAATAAAGTAGGTTTATTAATGCATATGCATATTCCTTTGATTTTACAACATGTGCTAAATTTTCATATACTAATATGTATGTGAAACTTGATAAAGGATAAGAATTTTTTCCTGGCGCATTAACAATGGTTACGTTATTCCAGTCCTCATTAGGTTTAGGTAAACTGTCAACCACAGATGCTACTGCAGATAAAATTGAATTTGGTGTAGGTTCTACAAATTTAGTGCTTTCAGCATTTTGTATGTAAGCAAATGGTAATTTAGTTTGAAATGCATATGCAAGTTCAACATAACCTATTGAATAACCAGTACTACGAACTATGCTTGATACACCCTCATTACCTATTGCTGCAATGCCATTTCCCCACGGCACACTTTTTCCTTTGCCAATTTTTTTATAAAACTCATCATCAATAGTTGATAAATAATCTGTAAAAACATAAGTAGTGCCAGAGCTATCTGAACGTCTTATTGGAATTATATCAGCATCTGGTAGATCTATACTTTCATTATATTTTTTTATTCTATGATCATTCCATTTGGTTATTTTTCCTAGATAAATATCTGCAATTTCAGCTCCACTAAGTTTTAAGCCTTTATATGGAATTTCTGGAATATTATAAATTAGAGTTATTGCACCTATGGTTTCAGGTATATGAAGTGTGTGTTGTGTTAACTTCATTTCATTTTCTTTCATTGGTATATCAGTAGCAGCAAAATCAACTATTTTTTCAATATGTTGTTTAATACCACCACCACTTCCAATAGATTGGTAATTCAAATGTATGTTAGGATGTATTTTTTCATATTCTACTCTCCATAGATCTATCAAAGGGAATGGAAAAGATGCACCAGCTCCATTTATTTGAAACTGCTTAAGTTTATCATCACCACGTATTTCAGCATATACATATTCAATTTCACAATAAAACAAGCCAGATAGCACAACTAAAATTAAAAAGCATATTATATCTTCATATATTTTTATCATGTAGTATAGTTTCTATTAATTTATTTATATCATAACTATATTAACTATAGTGATTCATATAAACAATACATCAAAATGGTTTTTGTATATCACGTGTAAATACAAAACTTGCTAACATAGTAATTAATATTACAAAAACTATCATTATTGCTAAACTAACCTCAATATGCATATTTTCATTAGATGACATGGTGTTACGAATTAAAAGTATTGCATAAGTTACTGGATTAAATTGTGCGATAAAAGCAAGCCAATCAGGAAGTAATGCCAATGGAAATAATGCGGGGCTTAATACAAATAATGGCATGCCAAGGAAATTAATTATGCCCCAAAATGCTTCCTGCGATCTTGTAGTAGTAGCTACTATTATAGAAATTCCAGAAAAGCCAAGAGAGAATAGGATTATTATTGGAACTATAAATAATACATTAACAGCATTCGTAATGTTCACTCCAATAATGAATGAAATTCCTAAGATTAGACATGCCTGTAGTGTAGCTATTAATGATATTGCAATCATTTTTCCTAGTACTATTGATGAACGTGCTATTGGTAATGTTAATACTTTGTTTATGAATCCATATCGTCTGTCCCATAATGTATTAATACCACCAAATATGCTTGTAAATATAGCAGTAAGAACTATTATTCCAGGTGTAATAAATTCTATATATTTTCCTGTGAACCCTATAGATTCTATCAGAGGTTGTGTCTGTGCAAAAGTATTACCCACCACTATGATCCAGATGATGGGTTGAACTAGTCTTATCAAGATACCAATTCTTGATTTACTGTATCTCTTCATTTCTCTCCACATTACATAATAAATATCTGATATGATTATCATGATCTAAGTGTACTCATCTTTTTATATTGTTTTTTCATATTATATCTATTATTTTTATTACTAGGATATCTTCCAGTATATTTTATGAATATATCATCAAGTGTAGATTGTGAAAGCAAAATAGAATTAATCTTTATTCCTAGTTTGTATGATAAATTAAATATTACAGGAATTACTTTGGAACTATTAGATGAGAATATAATTATTAGATTGTTCTGAAAAACAACATTTTTTACAAATTCAATTCTACTTATTTCCAATTTTAACTTTAATTTTTTTTTTTTTTCATCTATTGTGATTGTAATTATTTCGTTTCCTAAATTGTTTTTTAGTATACTAGGAGAATCAACAATTTTAATTTTTCCATTATCAATTATTCCAATTCTGTTACATAGTTTATCAGCTTCTTCCATATAATGTGTAGATATAAAAACTGTTATTTCAAATTCTTTACATATTTTTTTAATGTATTCCCAGATCTTATGTCTAGTTTGTGTATCCAGACCAACAGTTGGTTCATCCAAAAATAGTACTTGTGGTTTGTGTAATAGACCACATGCAATATCAAGTCTTTTTCGCATCCCACCAGAATAAGTTGTAACAAGATCACTTTGTTTATTAGCAAGTTCTACAAGACTTAACATATCATCTATTCTATTATTAATAAGATTTTTTGGGATGTGATTTAGCTGTGCTTGCAGGAATAAATTTTCTCGTCCAGTAAGATACTCATCTACCGTAATATCTTGTTGTACATAACCTATACTTTCTCTTACTTTTTTTGCCTGTTTAACTATGTCAAAACCATTAACAAATGCTTTACCAGATGTTGGTTTCAGAAGTGTAGAAAGGATCATCATGGTAGTACTTTTTCCAGCACCGTTGGGCCCCAAAAATCCAAAAATTTCATTCGGGATAATTTTAAGTGAAATATTATCTATAGCAATATAACTACCAAATTTTTTTGTTAATGATGATATTTCTATTGCATACATAATGAAATCACTGTTTAATATGATTATGTTTTAAATATAGATTACCACAAAATTTTAATCTCTAAACTATAATAAAAACCATATAAAATGAATTATATGTACAGTGGTCATGTACTGCAATAACACTAATTTTATTGCAAGATTAATTACAAAAGGTAGAAAAACCGGAAAAATGCATATAGTACTACTTCGTGCAGTACAATATAATAACAAAATATATTTTTCTAGGCATAATATAAACAGTGATTGGTTAAAAAATACGTTAATACACCCAAATGTAATTGTAAAGTACAACAATAAATCATATTATGGAAAAGCATCCATGATAAAAGATGAGATTCTGATACAAACTATTTCAAGTATAAAATATCATGGATCTAGATCCACTGATCGTAGAGTAGTTATAGAAATCACGTTATCCTAAGAATTGTACTAACACCACGTTTATCTATTTCTATGCCATTATCAACTTCTACTATAATTACAGTAAATGATATAATATCAGAAATGGTGCATTGTGCTGCATTAAGTTTTAGATCAATATTCATGAAATCAAAATCAACTGATGGTATACTTGTTTCATTAAAGAATGCATTACTGGTAGTTTCTAATCTAAAATAGCTATTTTTTTGATGAAAACCAAGTCTAGTTTTTCTATTTTTTCTACCTACAGATTTAATATTAATATTTATGATTCCTGGTTTTGCTGTTGTATACTCTGATTGTTTGTTAACAAAAACCCCAACCTGAAATGGTTTTCCTGCAGTAGCTTCAGCCATTTTTTGAATTCCATCATTCATAATAATATCAATGCTTTGTATTGTATTTGCTGCATATTTTATCCATTTGTTAGTTTTTGTTATTATACCAATTATTTGAGAACGTCTTTTTTTATCTTCTATCAAAGGTAATTTATAACGATCTATCCAACTTATATAATCTTTAGATATATCTTCTATGAATTCGGTGCATATAGATTTATAGTTATCTACACTAGCCCTCTCGGAATTATTACTTATACAAAACTCATTCAACTATTGATATTACTAAATAGTATTAAATTAATGTTTTATATTGTTTTATAATTAATAATAAAATGACATTTATAACTATAATACAGGAATTGCAAATAAAACTTAAAAATAATACAAATCTGATTAAATATATGTTACAAGATAGTCCAGCTATTGCATACTCAAATATCAATGCGATGTGTACATATGTTGGTAAGAACTACAATATTTCGATATTGCTTAACTTTCCAAGTAAAGAAATGATATATCGGCTTGATTCTTATGGAACACAAAATATTAGTATTATAATAGACAAAACAAAAAAAAAATTTTCAATAGACAGTAGTATAATAAAATCACATGCGACTAAACTATTAAATGCTAAAGTTAAAGATGCATATATGTATGAAGGGAAGGAAGGATTGAAAGTATTTGTCAGTGATGGAAGGATAGATATTTTACCACATTCACTTCATTTGTGGTGTAAACTTACATATGATATATTAAAATTCTCAGACTGGTTGTTTGTTAATGCATATAATTATAAGGTAAATCATTGTTGATCATTGATTGTGTATCAATTAATTCCTAAATTTAGTGGTAATGTTGTTTTAATATAATGTAATCTATAAAAAATCTTGTTATATAGTAAGATAGTAACATTGTTGATTTTTTGTTCATGATCAGATGTTATGTATAAATATAATTTTATGATGTATACTACATCCGTCTAAACATGCATAAGTTGTACTTGTAGTGAATCAAGTTTACTTTATGTTGGTTTTGTGGTTGATTTTATCATTACTCAAATGCTAATTAATACGAGCTAAATTTTGATCATGTTGTTTTTTATCAAATACTGAATTCCTGATATGAAATCATCATCATTGATTTTACCTTCAGACCACCATCCAGCATTATTTTTTATCCATTGTGGAATTGAAATATTAGTAGTTGTTTTGTTTGTATTTGTATCTGGTATATTTATTATATTCTCTTTTACCAGAAACTCAATTCCTGATATAAAATCATCATCATTGATTTTACCTTCAGACCACCATCCAGCATTATTTTTTATCCATTGTGGAATTATGGGTGATTTTATAGTTAGTTCTTCCATCTTTAGAATATCAATATCAATCAATACCCATCCCAATTCATCTGGAGAAGGCACAATTGGTTCTGGACCTGTACCGTACACCATTATTGCATACTTAGTTTTCCCAGGACCTTCATTCACTGTAGTAAATCTATGATCCTGTCCTAATGTAGTAAAAAGTTTTTGTCTACCTTCCTCTTGTGCTACAGATCTTATAACAGTAAGTTTTTCTGAATTAGGATCTACTGTAAGTATATCAAAGTGAACTTCAGATTCATGTTCACTTTCATAAACTAATCTTTTAAAATTAATAAACCATTCAATATCACATCCAGTAATTGGATTTTTTGGTCCATACTTGTATTCAACAATCATTGTAAATGTATTAGTATTTTTTCTATTTTTTACAAAATCATAGTTCTCAGGACAATTATCATTTAATTTTTCATTATTTGTTGAGACAATATCCACAAATGGATTAGAATCCACATATTCTCTGTAGTCTAATAGTTCAAATTTATATAGCTGTGGAGGTATGCCCTGTGATACTTGTACAAATGCATCAGCTTTTATTGGAAAAGGGAAATCGTCTACAACCCATATTTTATTTATCAAACCACTTTTCCAAGTTATAAGTACACTATCAAACTCACCTGCAGGTACTAAGACTGTTTGTGATTCTGTAGGTACTATCTGATCTCCTCCAATAGATGCTATTTTTCCCCAAGATGGCTGGGAAAAACTCTTTGGTCCTTTACCTAATATATCACCTGTAGGTGCAGTTGCATATGCAGACAACCAAACTAGTGTTGACTTATACGCATCTCTGTAAACTGATAAATTATTACTTCCACCAGTTGGTTCTGGTGCAATTTTACCTACCTCCATATCACCTCTAATAATTTTATTGCCATCAATAATAACTACGTCAAAACTCCATTTTATTTCAGTGTTGTCTATTACATCACCTTGTACCCAAAACTTCATCTCATATGGACTACAATTTTTATGTTCAAAATAACATATTGAATAATGAAAATAGTCACCTTTTTTAAGTCCTTCACCAGAATACCAAGTTCCATTAGTTGAAACACCACCACCATACTGTGCGTATGCATTAAATGCAAAAGAAGAAGACATTATCAGCAGTGTTATAATAGCAATGCATGATTTCATGTGATCTATATATTTACATTCCTAGTTAAATGTTTCAAATAGAAAGATATAGAGCTTTTTATATTTTGTAAGTATGTGTAATTGCTCAATGGTTCATTTGTATGAAGTGGAATTTAAGCTTGATAAAATGATTGTAGTTCCGACACACAAAAATTGTGGCGAAACATTAAACGAGAAGCAATCTGATAAATTACAAAAAGATTTGGTGAAATCATGGAGAATTGATGTATAAAAATAACTAAAAAATAAAGGGAAATTTAACTTTTTAGTTGTTTAACAGCTTCTCTGCATGCAGGATCAGTACATGTACAATCTGCACTGCAAATACATGCTCCTTGCATTCCACAATCACATTTATAGTCTGGATCACCGCTATCGGCTTCACAGCCACATGCTTGATCTACCATGGCAATAAAGCTCAACATGGGTTATAAAAAGTTACTACACAATACAAAATTAATTATTTAATGACTCACTTGCAATACTTGGATGATTTTTAAGTGTCGTCAAATTCTATCTAAATAGCTTTATATATCAAATGTAGTATTCAGCATATAAAACATTTCAGGATTTGTATTATATGTATTTTTTATTTTTATTAGATTATTTCTATTCATATAATTTAAATAAAAGTATAAAAGAATAGATCTACTATGTAATGCCTATACCTCTCTTTAATTATTCTGTAATTATAATTTTTTTTGTTATGTTAGATAAACCTATGATAGATTTATACATGCTACCTAGTAACGATGTTATAGATCTCTTCACTCACATACAACTATTGATTGTAGAAAATATAGAACTAGTTTTATTCTGCTTAAAATTTTATATATATTCTAGTGTATGAGATGAACTAAGCCTATATAAGTTGATAGCAATTAATACATCTATAATAAAAAATACATCGTATTTCTACCAAAAAATGTAAAAAGGATCAACATAATACAGGACTGATTTAATTTTAGACGAGTATATTATTGCGTTAATTGGAATTTTTTATATAACATCAAAAATCTTTTAACTATTTTTTTATATTTGATAAAAATATTTGCAGATCCCAGTTATCACCATTAATAATTTTCATGTTATCATAATGTATTAACACATTAGATCTAGTTCCGTATATATTTCCATGTTTAATTTTTATCAGTTTATTATCTATGTCAATGATACTTTCATTGTTTTTATTATCAAAAACTCACATTATATTCACAACAGTAAAAATTATGATTAGAATTTCAGCCAACAATACAGATTAGAGACATACAATAAGATGATTTTTTCATAATTTCATTAATTTTAATATCTATGTATGTAAACGATATTCTTTTAAGGTGTTATTATTGAATATGTTTTTGTTATGCTCCTGTGGTGTAGACAGGTTAAGCATATTGCTTTCTCAAGGCAATGATCCTGGGTTCAAATCCCAGCAGGAGCATTAAACAATATCACAAAAATAAACAATAATTTATCTCCATTTAAATATTAAAAAACATAATTTATTCTATTGAATTTACGAGACTTGATGTTAAAAAATCAGTATAGATCAGACAAAAACGAATTAATAGCAGAATTTTTTTTGCCTTGTTTAAGTAATTGTATAAGCTACGACAGATGTATAGAATATGTAACAATAAAAAGTCTTATTACAATTTCATTTAGTTTCCAAAATTTCACTGAACAAGATGCAAAGATAAGAATGATAAGTGGTAATAAGTTTGGATCGTCTGATCTAAATATCCTAACAAAACTTTTTTCCAAACAAAGTGACAGTCAGACAAATAAAGGTATAATAAAGAATAACAAAATAAATATGTTAAAATATATTATTGATGAAAAAAAGTTTGAATTAAAGATAGCAATACCACAATCTGAGAATCTAGATGGATCATTTGCTGAAAAGCTAGGAATTTTTAAGGATGCTTATGGAAATATAGTTGCATTCAGTGGTACATCAAGTGAAACATTTAATTATCAAAGCAGGAACTTCGAGTCGATAGATGTATTTACATCATGGAACGATGAATCTAGGATAAATGATAAACTGGATGATTTTGATGAGTTATGGAATAATAAGATAGAGTACGTTAAAATGTATAGCTTCAGTGATGCAGAAAAAAATAACTTGCTCAAATATACCATGGATTGGGCAGTGGACACTTCATGATAAAAAAACTGGTTTATTAAAACTGTTGATATTTTCTAGAAAATTTATTTTTGATATTCTATAGTAAATTATTTCTCCTCGTCTTTCTATCACAGCCACTACTGGCTCTTTTCCCATATGAATTATTTGATCTATTTTTTTTTGTAATTTATAGACTTTCTCTTGTCTACCTTCATCAAATCCAAAAATTAAATATTTAGAACCTTTTTCACCAAATGTACCTTTTTCGTAAACTCTAAAATCATAACCAAATCCAAATCCATCTTTTACAACATAACCTTTTATTCTAAGATCACGATAGATCAAAAATTTTGTTAGAATATTTTCATCATATTTAACACATGTTTCCATAAATGAATTAAAGTCTACCTTTTTTTTTCCTTTAACAAGTTTTAGTTTGTTATAATATAGCAGATATAATGTTTCAAATGACTTTAAAAAAAATCCGTTACTTGTTTCACCATAACCCTTTTTTTTTAGGCTACATATCATATCATTATTTATTATGATGGTTTTATCTTTAATTATAGTACCTTCCACATTATCAATTTCTACCAACAATATTTTATGTACAAGTCAGTATTAAATATATGTTAGAACTATAGTATTCATGCATGGTGCTAATTATAGACGTGGTAATGGTCAACCATATACTAGAAAAGAATACATAAAAGGAAAACCACAGATAAAAATTGCGAAATTTCATGGTGGCAAGGCTGGCAGTTATGATTATTGTGTTCAATTACAATTAAATGAAAATACACAAATCCGTCATACTGCAATAGAAGCTGCTCGGCTTGCAGCAAATAAAACAATAGAGAAGACTGTTGGAGAAGTTGGCTATGCATCAAGATTACGTATTTTCCCTCACATATTATTAAGAGAAAACAAAATGATTGCAGCAGCTGGAGCTGATAGATTACAAGAAGGAATGAGGAGATCCTTTGGTAAAGCCATAGGACTTGCCGCACGTGTAAGGACTGGACAGTGTATACTTGAGATGTATATTAATAAAGAAAATTTGGATCATGCTAAGAATGCAATGAAAAATGCATGTGTAAAATTACCTGGAACACAATCGATAAAGGTTATTTCGCTAAGATGATGTGTATTAAGCATATATTGGTAATTAATTTATTACACTAGCAATTCATTTAAAAAGTAGTACATCGACTTTTTGTTTCATTGTTAAAAGCTGTACAATTACTGGATTAATGACGTATATTAGAAATAGTATATATTAAGAGATTTATAAAAAAGTTGTGGTATTATTAGGCAGTTGTAGTATAGTTTGGTTAATATTCGAGCTTGCCAAGTTCGTGACTCGGGTTCAAATCCCGGCAACTGCATCAACAGTTTATGATTCATTTAATGATACTATAGATTGTATAAAACATATTTTAAATTATATTATAATAACATAATTAAATCTAATTTTTCAATTTTAATATTATTTTATCACATATATTAAATAAAATTGGTGAAATAAATGCTGTAGTTATGCATATTATTCCAACTAATGGAAATAGAAATGAGCTTACAACTCCCAAATCAATTCCAACTTTTACTATAACTATTGAAAATTCACCACGTGGAGATGCTAATATGAATGCTGATCTTAGTGAGTTAGTGGTTTTCTGCTTAAATATAAAATTACCTAGTAGATTGCTACTAAATTTCATTACAATTGTAGTTAATATCAGTATAATTGCAATAAATACATAGTCTTGAATTTGACTTATATCCATAAGTGCTCCAACAGACACAAAGAAAATTGCTACAAACATATCTTTTATTGGACTAGATATCATTTTTGAAACCTCTGATGATTTAGATTCTGCAATTAGAACTCCTGCTAAAAATGCACCTATTGCAACTGAAAGTCCAACTATATTTGCAAATAATGCATATCCAAAGCATATGCCCAATACACTCAACAACAAAATCTCTCTATTTTCTGCACGTGCCACTTTATCTATTAATGGAGGTATTATTTTTGTCCCAATAGTAAATGTGCCTATTATTAACCCAGCAGCCACTAAGGAAATTATTAGTACACCTTCTATAGAAATAGAACCAACAAGTGCGATGGATTCTAATGATGCAATGAGAATTATTGCAATGACATCTTCTACTATTAGTATCCCAAGAACAAGTATAGATGACTCCTTTTTAATTCTACCAAAATCTGCGAGTATTTTTAGAATTATTGCTGTACTACTTACTGAAAGCGCTGCAGCTATAAACAAAGAATCCATAAAATTGAATCCAATAATGTCAGCAATATAAAATACAACTAACAGAGTAGAAAATAAACCTATAGTGCCTACTCCAATTGCTACTTTCCCTATTGAACGTATTTTAGCATATGGAAATTCTATACCTATAACAAATAGTAATAAAATCACCCCAATCTCAGCAAAAAGATTCAGCGCTGAAATATCTGATAATATGCCAATCCCTTCAATATCATTAAACAGTGACCTGCTATCTGGCAAAAACCACGTCCATAATGGAGATAATGGCCCAATTAACATTCCCGCGAAAAGATATCCAACAATTAAAGGTTGTCTTATTTTGAAAAATGCAAGTGTTACAACTGCTGCCAGGATCATGATAATTGCCAAATCTGTAACAAATGATGTATGAGGAAGTTCAAATGGGTTTAATTGTTTTACAAAGCTAAGAATTTGGTTATCTAAAGAGTCGTTAAATATCTGAGATTCAGGTTTAAGTATCGGATCAATCATAATTGTCTATTCTCAAAGATACTTTAAAAGCAGTATATAAAAAACTAGAATAGTTTAAGATTAGGTAATTCTACAATCACCATACATTAATAGTACTGTATAATACGGTATAATTATGATCAAATGTAATTACTGTAAAAAGATATTTATTGATACCATAAATGGATTAATAGAAAAAACATTTCATGAATTGCTTCATGAACCAGAATTAATAAACAAACAAGTTTAATTTAACTTAACTTTTTTATCATTGAATTCCAATTTAATAAATAATGAAAAAAAGCAGTAATGATAAAAAATTAGAACAAACTACAGAATTAAATAAAATCGTAGAAATATTGTCTAAGAATGTAATATCAATGTCAACAACATTTATTGAGAATCAAACGACTCTCATATCTATAAGAGATCTTATAAGTAGTTTTAATTCAATAATGGAACCAATTAAAAACAATATAAAACAAAATAAGATAATAGAAAATGATATAAATAAATTATTTAGTGGACTAAATGAAGTAAAACATGGATCAGTTTTAATAACTAAAATAAATGATCAGATAATAAAACTACAAAAACAAGTTGATACAATTAACAAATATGAATCAATTTTGAATGTAAAAAACATAAAGCAGATATTGTCTGACAATATAAATTCAACAAAAATTAATTCACAAATGATAATAAAAATTGCACAAAGAATTGATGAACTAAAAAATAATTTAAAAAGCATAACTGATAAAACCAAAGAATTAGAAAACATGAGACTAGAAATTAATAAAATAAAAGAAAATGTAAATAAGTTTACAAATAGCACTGAGGACATAACAATTACTAAAAACTATATCATAAAACTAAAAAATGAGTTAAAAAATGTGTCAGATAAAATTAGATCAACGTCAACAATATTTTCAGAAATAGAAAATATCAAACAAAAAATAAATTTCATTCATACAGAAACTGGAAAAATTAAATTATTAAATAATGCTGTACTAAATTTAAAACATGAGCTAAATGATATAGCTGTAAATACTAGAAACGTTACAAACCTCAACAAAAAAATATTATCTGTTGAGGATGAAGTTAATTCTATTATAAAAAGTACACGTTCTATAGCCAATACTAAAGATGATATTAAATCAATAAAAATAGAATTCATTAATTTTAAAAATGATATGTTTAAAGAAATATCATCAATAGAGAATAACGTATCAACGTTATCTAATTCACTTAAAAAATCTAATAATTTAGTCATGGAATTTAATAAAAAAACATCAAAAGTTTTTGATGAATTAAATGAAATAAGAAGCATTACTAAATCATCGTCATCAAATGAAATTATATCACTTCTACGATTATCTAAGTATCAATCCAGTATTAGATTATATGCTGAATCAAGGTACGGAAATATTGATGATTTAAAAAATATGGTATCTCAAACGTCAGAAATCATTAAATTATTATATGCTTTTAAATTTGAATCAGACGATATTGAAATTCCAAATGAAATAATACAATGGTCCATAAGCAAAATATTTGATTGTGTGTATAAGTGGGAGATTAAATTCAAAATCATATTTAGATTATTAAATGAAAGATTGAATAGTGGTGTGTTAAAGGAAAATATAAAAATTGAACAGATAAGAGATAGTTTTGGGATACGGGCAGTTGACATTGTAAGAAAAGAGTTTGATTTACTTAGATAAATTTTTTGGGATGTCATATGTCTTTAATTGCTCTTTTTTATTTCTAAATATTATAAATAAACCTAATATTGACGCAATCCAAATTATGCTATATGCTATATTAGATATACTTGCATATAGATATGGAGTCATATCTACTAAATTTTCTTTGATATTTTTTGCACGATTATCTATGTCTATCATGCCAATGTAAAATGTGGTGCTATTATTATCAATTACTGATAATTCCTTTACATCTAAAATCATATTATCTAGATCTTTTTGTATGCGAATAAAATCAGTTGTGTCCGTAGGAAATATCCATACAGGATTGTTATTTAATAAAAGATGTTCTTTTATTGAATTTATATCATGTAGTATTGATAGAGTGTCAGATGATGCTATAATTCTATCTAATAGTCCTCGTGAAATATCAAGAGGATATATGTTATTCTGATATCCAGCATACGCCATATATGCTCCAAAACAAATTATTGTCAATATTGCGATTATATTTAGTTTATAAAACAAATTTCTCAATGCAGATCCACTTTTTTTATCATTAGTTGCTGATTTATTTGTTTCAGATTTTGTATGAGATATACTAAGATATGCAATATACAAAAATCCAATAACATGTAATGTTATTATTGGGATAAAAACTATGTTGTTTGAAAAAGCTGCTATTAATATTCCCATTATACCATAAACACCAAAAAATATTTCAAGTAAAGTAGTTTTGGTAAAAGGTAGATTATAGGACTTATTTTTCCAATTATCAGTTTTATTTATTATACCATATTTTGGAGTTCTCAAAAATTCATTTTTATTACTAATTATTGCATCAAAAACTGCTATCGTGTTATTAACTGATATTCCTATAGAATATATTATTAAGTATGGCATGGCAATAGCTTTACGTCTCCAATCATTTTTCCATAATCTATGTATCACTAATAGATATGCAATTGGGCCCATAGCTAAATATATGACCACTGTAAGTATTGGTATAAAACTTATTACATAAATATTAATTTTAGATGCCAGAAGTATTGGTAATGTTATAAATTGAATTAATATTAATGGAAAAACAATATGTCGTGTAAGTTGAATAAACGCTTGTAATTTTGCTTCTATTGGAATTTTGTGTTTTGTCATAATATCACTAAGAAGCTTTATTGCACATTGGATGGAACCCTTTGCCCAACGGAACTGCTGTCGTTTAGCACCATTCATTTGTGCCGGAAGCTCTGCATTAACTACAATATCAGATGCAAATATGCATTTCCAACCTTTCATTTGAGCTCTATAACTTAAATCTAAATCCTCTACAAGTGTTGCAGTATGCCATCCACCAGCATCATCAATACATTTTTTTCTCCATATCCCAGCAGTGCCATTAAAATTCATAAAAAGTGCCGTATCACTTTTAGCTTTTTGTTCAATTAAAAAATGAAAATCCAAACTAAGTGCTTGTGCTTTTGTTAGTGAAGAATAGTTTTCGTTTAAATGTCCCCATCTGCATTGAATTAATCCTATATCTGGTTCAGAAAAATATGATATTGTTTTTTTCAGAAACCAATATGGAGGTATAAAATCTGCATCGAAAATTGCAACATATTCTGTTGTAGTAAATTTCATTGCATATTTAAGTGCACCCGCCTTATATCCGATTCTGTTATTACGCTTAATATGAATTATATCAAACCCTTCTTTTTTATACCTATTAATGAGTATTTCTAAAAGTTTGGTAGTATCATCATCAGAGTCATCTAGAACCATGATGTGCATTTTATCTTTTGGATAGGCTAATTTACAAACTGCATTTACTAATCTCACAGCAACATATTTTTCATTATATATTGGGAGATGGATGGTGATTGATGGTTCGTTATTAGAAATAATAACATGTTTTTCTTTGTGTTTTTCTGATAAATAAACTAGGTAATAGAAATTACAAGTATAAAATGTTATTACAATAGCAGATATGATAAAAAGATCAAGAATTAACTGTATAAAATAATTAATCATGAAAAAATTAAAATAATCATTAATGCTAAAAAGTGTTATTTATTTTTTTCAAATATTTTAATTGCCTGTGGAGGACATACACCTTCACATGCAAGACAGAATATGCAATCAGGTTCTCTAGACATAAGTGGTTTTTTTTCAGATGCTTTATTACCTGGAGAATTAAACCACTCATAAACGTCCACAGGACAAGCATCTATACATGCTCCATCAGCAATACAAATATCAAAATCAACAGATACATGTTCGCCCCATACACCCATCACTTGATTGTTAGTTCCTATTCTACCCCAAGTCTTTATTTTATTACCGTTGCTAGATACTGTATATGCTGCAGATAACTTCATCTTGTTTTTATATTCTACATCAATTGGTCCTGGTTTAGCACCATCCGGTACTGTAATTTGTTCTGCAACATCACTTGACTCTACATCAGATGTGCTTGTTATTGGTTTTGGTTTTGCACCAGGTACAATTTTAGCAAGAGGCGTCATCTCCTCTAATTTTTTAGTAGCGTCACTATTAGTCAGTTTATTTGTATTAATAAATAGCTCGATCATTTTGTCTGCAAGTATTGTATTACGTAATACAGTATCAATTATCATTTTTGCATAATAATCAGCTTTCTTTCTATAATCTTTGATCCATTGCAGATCACCAAACTTCTCAATTGGAAATATTTGGTAAATTATATCAATCACTTCACCAGTTACAATTTCTACTGTAACACTCAATTCTATTTGTTCATAGTCTCTGCTATCAATATCTGGAATATTTTCTTCTTTCCAATTATGTGTTACATAGATACGATCAGCATACATATCCATATCAAATGTTCTTTTTAATCCATCAAAAATTGATTTGGATTCTGCTGAATCATATAGTTTAATTGGTAACCTATAAATACCAAGTTTATAGCCATGCAGAGGATATACACCTCTTTTAGCTGTGGATGACTCCATTGTGTATACCCTATCTTTCAATAATAATGACATTAGTTAGTTATACTTGAAAATTACTTAAAAATCTTATCTATAAGTCAAGTGGATTTTTTATAAAAATGTGCCGCATTCAATTACTTTTTAAATGTTATTACAATAAAAAACTATGTTTGAAATTAGAAAGAATTGCAATAATTACAAAATTTGGATCTCGTGATTCAGAAATTGCCGCAAAAAGTATAGCTAAAAAACTAATAAAAAGAAATATTGAAACATTTACTACTTTATCTATTAAAAAAACTACAAGAGTAAACACAATAGAAGAACTACATGATAAAAAACTAGATCTAGTCATAACGTTAGGTGGTGATGGTACAATACTGCGTGTGTTTAGACACATTATATGTGAAACTCCATTATTAACAATTAATGTAGGTGGAAACAGGGGAATATTATCAGAAATAAAAACAGAACAGATTGACCAAGCTCTTGAACAAATTATCACTGACAATATATTTTTAGATAAGAGGATAAGAATAGTTGCAGAATATAACGGAGAAGAGCTGCCTCCTGCTCTTAATGAAATATATATAAATAGAAAAAATCTTACCAAGACCGCTAAATTTGTGATCAGATTCCAGAACGATACAATTAAACAAAAAATGGATGGGATTATAATAGCTACACCTAGTGGGTCAACTGGGCATTCTTTTTCATTGGGTGGGCCTATTTTACATGAAAGTCTTGATGCATTGATAATAACTCCTGTAGCTCCAGTATATGGCTTAGAATCAATAGTAGTACCTGATAAAAAAATCCAAATTAGTTGTTCTCATGATTGTAATGTAGTAGTTGATGCACAGGTTATAAGATCCATAAGGTTTGAAGAACCAATAATCATAAAAAAATATGGAAAACAGGCAGTATTTATAAGACTTAAGAAACATGGACTAAGACAGATGACTAAACTTGGTTTTTAGAGTTTTAGATGCAAGTGCCTTTTATGCAGGCATACCATTTAGATCATTAGATAGATATTATACAACATCATTAATTTTTAATGAGGTGAAGCACATTAAAAAAAATTATGACATATTTGATGTGTTATTAAAAACTGGCAGAATAATAATAATGGATCCAATCACGCTATATAAAAATAAAGTAATAAAAAAGGCTAAAGAAACAGGAGATATTAATAGTTTATCAGATGGTGATGTTTCTGTAGTTTCTCTATGCATTTATGTTAATGGTGAATTAATAACTGATGATTTTTCTATAATCAATGTTTCAAAAAAACTTGGAATTGCAACAAAACCTATTATGACTTCAGGAATAAGACGTGAAGTAAAATGGGTATACTACTGTCCTGGATGCAATAATCATTGTTATTTGAACAAGTTGTGTATGATTTGTGGCAATATGCCAAAAAAAAGAATGTCATTCTATAAGAAATCCTCTACCATACCAATCAACAAATGAACCATCATATAATCTAAGATCTTTGTAACCAGCTATCATTAACTGAAAAAATACGCTGGATGCTCTATGTCCATGAGTGCAGTAACATACTATTTCTTTGTTATGTAGAATATTTTTTTCATTAAAAAGTTTAACAAGTATATTTTTTTCTTTAAATAAATTCATCTGTATACCATCAACAAATGGAAATGAAATTGATGTTGGTAGATGTCCGAACATGTATTCTTGAGTAGTACGAGCATCAATAAGCACTAAACTTCCAAGTTTATTTTTCAATTCATTCGCATCAATCTTTAAATAATTATTAATATTTGCAACAAATGTAGTTTTTTTAATGTTGGTAATTTTATTTGTCATTTGTATACCAATTTTTTGTAAGTGACTAAAATTAGTATTCAAAATATGTGTGTTTGTATGACCTGAATATAAAAACGTCCATACTATTCTGGTTATTGTTGGATCCATATGTTCTCCATAAACTACAACAGTTTTTTTGTTATTAATTCCAAGTTCACCAAAAAGTTTATTAATTCTATCTTTGTCTATAACTAGATTCGTGCCAAATTGACTCAGTTTTATAACTTCTGCTATATTTATTAATTGTGAATTTATAATATGTGCAAGTTCATACTGGAATTTTGGACGTGTATCAAGTATGATTACATCTGGGTTGTATATATTATCACTAAGCCAATTATATGAAACAAGCATGAATTTATTCAGATGTGGTATAACTGATCAACAATTTAATGTTTTTTGTGTTAATTCATCTGTATTTTTATGTTTAGTTTCAAGCATTTTTTTTATTTTTTTGATGCGTAGTTTACTTAATCCTTTAATCTTTAACAGATTTACTAATGACGCTGTTAAAACATCTATTGGTGAGCCAAATTTATCAAGTAGTTTTATTGCAGTTTTTTCTCCTATTCCAGGAAGACTACATAATACTAAAAGTTGTTGTTTCTTTATATCATTAGATTTCTTTATTTTTTTTAAAAAATATCCTTCCACTGTACCTTTTCTAGATGACATGGATATCAATAATTTAGATGTATGAAAAATATTAGGTGTGTACACCACAGGTATTTTAAAATCTAATAATACTGATGAAACTGCACCATAGAATACAAATGGATTCTCTGATATCTTTTCTATTTTATTAAAATTTCCTTCTATTAGCACTATTGGTTGACTATAATGTTTTTTTAATCTTTTACATTGATCAAATAATCTTCCATCAAAAATTGACGATACCAAATCACTAATGCTTTTTCTTTCTACTACAATTTCAGGCTGGACTATATAATCACCTACTAATAATGTTTTTATTTCAAGATTTATTCCAACTGATTTTAGTAATTCAGGAATACCGCTCTTTCTTTCTCTTTCATCTGCAATAATTCTTAGATTACTTAGATTCAAGTGTAATTATTTGTGGATTACCAATAATTTAATTGTGCATAAGGTAGTATCACTGCCTACCTTTAATCATTTCATTTATTTTAGTTTCCTGCTCTTGTATATTTTGTTTTATTCTAGTTTCTTGTTTTGATAGAACGATGGATCTAGTATTTGACAGTTCTTTTTTTTCTTCTAATTCTGCCATTAGATCCTTTTTATTAGACTTTATTAAAACAGAACCAGCAAATTTATAAACAATCTCATTATCACCAGCATTTTTTATTTCTTCTAATGCTTTATCTGACTCAATCTGCTCCATCTGTAATTGTTGTTTTTGTGATAGTATGGATTGAAGATTTTGTTGCGATTGTTGTAATTTTAAAATTTGTTCCTGCAACCATGGTGGAATTTGTTTCTCAGATGACATAGCATAACGATCTATTACTTTTCATATATTTTTACCGATTCTATAGAATCATGGCTTGTTTGAATCAAACGTAAAATTGAATTAATACTTGCACGCATATATTGAATGTGACTTGAATTTATGTTTACAATAACCATGTCATTAGATAAAGAAATTTTTGTTTTTGTTATGCATTCTAAGTTAAACTTATTGTCGATATTAATAGAAGTGAAAATTGCTTTATTTTTTTCTTTTCCATCAAACAATATTTTTGTATTAAAATTTAACATCGTAAGCATTTCCTGCTATTTTAAATTTACATTTTTTACATTTCCAAATTCCTACTGCTTCCCTTATAATTTTTGTAGAACCACATTCTGGACAAAATCTTTTTGTTTTCAATAATCTATACGCTTGTGTATATTGCTTGCGTAATTTTATACCATATCTGCACCCTAAACCTTTTAGTGTTGATGATTTTTTTGTCATGTTTATTTTGTTATATTTTATTTATATTGTTTAAGAATTTTTCTTATTTTTGTACCAGCTGATATTGCGATTTCTCCGCATTTTATGAGTTGATCATACGTAAAACCACCATCTCCACCTTTTTGAATAGCACAGATATTTCCATCAGAATTTGTTATAATGGTGATTCTAGCATCCATACATGCATATTCATCAGAATTAGGATCTACAATTATGTGGCCATCTATTAATGCCATTGTAATTGAAACTGGAATTGTATTTGTAGGTATATTTGATTCTTGTCCATCTATTATAGACGGTTGATCATTTTTTATTTCCCATTTTGGCATAGTAGATGAAAATATTGCAGCTATTGATGCATATGAACACGCATCAAACATACTGCCATCATAGTTGGTTATATCGTTATCAACAAATATTCCTATTACTGATTTATCTTTTTCAAGTACTAGTTTTGATAGATCTATCATGTGAGATTCTCTTATTCCTCTGTCTACAACTCGTGCAAGCTCTACTGCATCATCAGTGGGAGGACCAGGTTCAACATCAGAATGAGATAACGGAAGCATTTCTGCAGTACAAATAAAAATTCCTTTATCACCTAAATCCGGAAACGGTTTATCTGGTTGTATCTTGATACCTGTTACAACAGACGCATCACCCAAATTAATGCATGCAGATCCATTTGCACTAGATACCACATCAACGTCTATTGATATTGATCTGGATTCAAGAAAATCTCTACCATCAATACGTTTACTGTTATTCAATAGATTAATAATCTTTTTACGTTTTAGATTATTAATTATGGAAGTCTTATTAGTCAATTCTCTTAATCATCTTCTTCTTCATTAGTAAAGAATTTATCTATTAGTGCACTTTTTTGTATTTTATATATTTTTTTGCAACCGTCTATAGCTGTCTCTATGCATTTTTTATATTCTACTGGTGTCAGAATGCCATCTAGTTGAAGCAATGTGATTTTTTCCAAATTAGGCATATATCCTACAGGCATATCAGCTTGTCCTGACTGATCTTCTTCATTATTAACATCTAATACAACAGTATCAGCAATTTTGCCAACAGCACATGCCGTAACCATATCTTTCATTGGTATTCCTGCATCAGCTAGTGCTATAGATGATGCATTTAATGCAGCACATCTAGAACCACCATCGGCCTGAAGTACTTCTATAAATACATCTACTACAGTCCTTGGGAATTTTTCCAGCATAATAGCAGGCTGCAACGCTTCTTTTAGTACTTTAGATATCTCTATCTCTCTCCTCGATGGAGCTGGACCTTTTCTCTCTGTTACTGAAAATGGAGACATGTGGTATCTACATCGTAATATTCCGGTAGTAGTATCAGCCATATGTTTTGGATGAACGTCTCTTGGGCCAAAAACACCTACAAGAATTTTATTATCTCCAAATTCTATATATGCAGAACCATCAGAGTTTTTTAGTATGCCAACATTTATTGTAATTTTACGATGTTCATTAGCTTTCCTTCCGTCACTTCTTATACCTTTATCATTTAGTAATATCACATCACTTTTTCTTCCACCCATTCTATTCACCGTTTGATTCTAACATAGATTTTACTTTACCAGTAAGATCAGATACATGTGCATATTTATCAATCATTTTAATTGCATCAATTGTCTTTGATAAATAGTGAGGATCTTTGCATGATACTATGATCCAGCCATTTTGTCCTATTATTATCGAAGCTTTCGTGGATGATTCTATTGTTTGGATCATAATACCTTTCTTTCCTATAATTCGTGGAACTTTACTTGTAGATATTGTCACCAATTCTCCAGAATCTATTTTTCCAAGATCCCTATCAGATATAGTGATTAATGGATCTCTACTTCTATCAAAATTTGCCACCCTAGCCACTACTAAATCACCTTTTTTGAGTTTTGAAGATAATTCGTCACTGTGAGCAGAAAAATCTCTACCAAATACATCATGTGCAGGCAAAAATCCAGAATAACACGAATTTATGTCTAGTTCCCATGACAACGAAGTGCTGGACAATACTTTACCTATTATCAGATCATTCATTTTTGGAATGTATATGCCTGTCAATGGTATTACCTTCACGCTATTATCATATATTTCTGATATCCCCACAGCAGTAGACATTATTTTATTATTTTCAGATACAACATTTTGATCAATCCTATATGAGTGATCTGTTATTATATCACCAGGAATAACATATGTTTTTTTTTCATTTGTCATTATTGAGTTACCTCTATTAATGCAGTACCTTTTGTAATGGCATTCAACTTATCAATCAATATTGGTTTTATTGCAGCCTGTATTTCAAGTATTGCTTTCAAAGAACCATTTGAATCATATTCATTTTTAATCAAATTACCATTTATTTTTAATATGTGATATGACTGAGCAGCATATTTCGATGGAATAATCATTTTTAGTTTTAGATTCTCTGTTTTCAATGCAACAATAGATCGTATTTTTTCTATCACGTTTTTAATTTGTTCATTTATGTTCTTATTGGGATCTATTACCACCCTAGTGTCATCCATAGCTCGTTCTATTCTTAATCTTGGATGAGGTAAACCAGTTCTGGGATCAATAAAAGTACTTACTATGAATTCAATTATTTGGTTTCGTTTTTGTGACAATATGTTACGTCTTTGTTCAGTTGTTAGATTTAGGTCACCATAAGTAAGGATTTTTTTTATAATATCAATAGTATTTCTGGTTTTAAAGAGTTCATATAATTTATTAGTAGATACTCTAGTCCCCTTTTTTGAGTCACAGTATATTTCATCTGAAACAAGTAGTGATAAAATATTGCTATTTTTTCCAGTTTTATATTTAAGTGCTAAATCAGCTTTAACTATAATCTCGAGTTTGTTATTTTTATAAATATACCGTACAGTAGTTATTTTATCTTTCATAAATATAGACAACATAATAAAGTATTTATATAATATCTCGCTAGATTTTTATTTTGGATTTTATATCTTTCTATTGTTTGTCTATAGAAATTATTAAACAAAATAAAAGTCTAATTTCAATAAAAATAAATGATGTGCCACTCCAATATGCAAATGCACTACGACGTATTTGTTTAAATGGTGTTCCTATATTTGCAATAGATATTGTGGATGTGATTGAAAATTCGTCTGTTTTGGCTGATGAGGGAATAGCTCATAGACTTGCATTGATTCCTTTAAAAACACAGCTTTCTAGATTTGTAGAACCTTCTAAATGTGGTTGTAATAATGAGAGAGGTTGTTCAAATTGTAGAGTGATGTTGGTCATTGATACAGGAAATCAAAATGCTACAAGAACAGTAATGTCCAATGAGCTTATTTCTGAGGATGACTACGTAAAACCAATATCAAACAGAATCCCAATAGTAGAATTGACTACAGGACAACGTTTAAAAGTTGAAGCTTACGCAAGATTGGGCAGAGGAACAACACATGCAAAATGGAATTCTGCAAACATATCAGTTTTAACTGAAACAGATAATAAAAATGAACATGTTTTGACTGTAGAAAGTACAGGAGCACTAACTCCTGTTCAATTGATACATAGCAGCATGGTGGAATTATCAAATAGACTTAATTTGTTCAAAGATGAAATTAACAAATTATAAAAACTACTAATAGAGAAGTAACTATAGGTTATTTATATGATTGACCAAGTAAATTTACAAATGGTTAAAGATCTAAAAAGTGCAGCTAAGAAAAGCAGTGCTGCAATTTGGTATAAACTTGCCAAATTTGCTTTAAGATCAAGATATGTAAGACGTGTTGTAAATATTAACAAGATTGACAAATTGACAAAGGAGAATGATAGAGTTATTTGTCCATATAAAGTGCTGGGAATGGGCACAATTTCTCATAAAATAACATTATTTTCTTTTGGAATATCCAATTCAGCTGCTAGTAAAATTGTAAATTCAGGTGGTAGAATAGTCAGTCATTTATATTTGATAAATGAATTTCCTACTGGGAAAGGGATAATCATAATTGGCTAATAAAAAAATAACAGATGGCGAAATGGTTAACAGTTCTGTTGTGGTAGATGGTACTAATTTAATAGCTGGACGAATGAGTTCCCATGTAGCAAAATTATTATTAAAAGGAAAAAAAGTCTCAATAATAAATTGTGAAAAAATAGTGATCAGTGGTAATAAAAAATCAATAATCAGAGAGTATAAAGATTTTTTAAAGGTTTCTAGTATAATAAATCCTAAGCATGGTCCTTTTCATCCTAGAAGTCCTGATACAATAATTCGTAGGATGGTGAGAGGTATGTTACCAAAAAATAAAACATCTGGCCGTGATGCA
Organism: Nitrosopumilaceae archaeon; assembly: GCA_965218725.1. Taxonomy (GTDB): domain Archaea; phylum Thermoproteota; class Nitrososphaeria; order Nitrososphaerales; family Nitrosopumilaceae; genus WTHC01. The sequence continues at coordinate 66,115 of CBDCLO010000002.1, read as the reverse complement.
TTACGACGTTTGAGGACATATATAGGTACTCCTGAAGAAGCAAAAAAACTAAACAAGATTATATTGGATAAAGTTGGAATTATTAGATCTGCAACACAGTATACCAGCATGAAAGAACTTGGAAAAACAATAGGTTGGTCAAATGAATAAAAAAGAGATATATTATGCTACTAAAAAGTCTGCTAGTGCACATGTATACATTACTAAAGGTATTGGAAGAGTACTGGTGAATAATGTACCTATAGAAATTATTGAGCATGAAGCTGCACGTGAAATAATGTTAGTACCAATAGAAATTTCAGGTGAACTACGAAAGAAGATAAATATATCTGTAAGAGTTAATGGTGGTGGTTTTATGGGACAAGCTTTTGCTGCGGCTACTGCAATGTCTAGGGCTTTAACTGGGTTAACAAAATCAAAAAAAGATCCTAAGGATCATCCACTCTCTAGATCAGCTAGAGAAGAATTAAGGGAAAAAATAACAGAGTTTGATAAATATCTGATAAGTGGGGATGCAAGAAAGAAAGAACCTAAGAAATATGGGGGTCCTGGAGCAAGAAGGCGTAGACAAAAATCATATCGTTAAAACTTGAAAGCAGTTATTTTAGCTGGTGGGGAGGGAAAGAGAGGAAGACCATTTACTGAATTTATCCCTAAATCTATGATACCATGTAATAATAGACCAATTATACATTACATCGTTAAACATATATCATATTTTAGATTTATAGATGAAATCATAATAATTACTGATTTGAAAGGAACTGGCGGACAAATTCAAAATTATCTTAAAGATATAAACTACAAAAAAAATGTGACGTTTATTCAAGACTCTAGGTCTGGTACAGCTGGAGATCTTTTACATATTCTTAATTTGAACATAAAAACATCATTTCTTTTGTGGTTCTCAGATAACTTATGTGCCATTGATTTAAAAAAGATGCTCTCTAGATTCAATGAAAAAAAAAGTTTAATTTGCATAGCTACAAGAGATAGAAGAAATGAAAGAACTGGTTTTGCTGCAGTGAAAGATGGATATGTAGAAAAATTCAAGGAAAAACCAATTGTAAAGTTACAAATGGAAGAATGTCTAGGAATTTATTTTATATCAACAGATATTTTAAATTTGATAAAAAATACAACAAAACGTCATATCAGTTTATCATTTGATGTTCTACAAAAATTAACTACAAAGTATAAAATTAGTACATTCAATATAGGAAATGTGATGTGGGTTGATATAGAATCACCTTCAATAGTTGAATATCACAGAAATCTTGTCAGTAAAATCATAAAATCGATGGAACATTAGTCCTTTCCTCATATTCTTTTATAAATTTATCATATTTTAGTGTCATTGAAATATAGTCTACTCCATTAATAAGATTATTTTTTCTATATTGTTCTATATAAAATGAGATTGACTCTAAATTAGTTTTAATTATTTGTTTTTGTAAATTAATTTCTATTTCTGATTTTAATTTCATTAATTTATCAATTGTCTTAGAATGTACTATTATTGGCAACAACCCATTTTTAAAACAGTTATTATAAAAGATATCTGCGAAAGATGATGATATAACTACTTTGAAACCATAATCAACTATAGCCCATACTGCATGTTCTCTGCTAGATCCACAGCCAAAATTGGTACGTGTAACTAATATGTTAGATTTTTTATATTTTAAATTATTTAATACAAAACTTGGTATTTTTTTACTGTTAGAATCAAATCTCCAATTATAAAATAAATATTTACCAAGACTAGTTTTTGTAACTGCTTTCAAAAACTGTTTTGGTATGATCTGATCAGTATCAACGTTTATTTTATCAAGAGGTGTTATCGTACTCTTAACTAGTTTAAATGGTTTCATTTAGTAGATATCTAATTCACGTACATCAACAAAATGTCCTTCTAATGCAGCTGCAGCTGCCATTACAGGGCTTACTAAATGTGTACGTCCACCGGTACCTTGCCTACCTTCAAAATTTCTGTTTGAAGTACTAGCACAACGCTCCCCAGGTAATAAAAAATCAGGGTTCATTCCAATACACATGCTACATCCTGATTCCCTCCATTCAAAATTAGCGTTTTTAAATATTTTATCTAGTCCTAATTCTTCAGCCTGTTTTTTTATTTTTTGGGATCCTGGGACTACAATTGCTTTTACTTTGTTGGATATCTTTTTACCATATATCACTTTTGATGCATCAATAAGATCTTCTAATCTAGAGTTGGTACATGAACCAATAAAAACTCTATCTATTGATATTTCATTCATAGGTGTTTCTGGTTTTAGATCCATGTATGCTAATGCATCTTCAGCATTTTTTTGTTTATATATATCACCATCAGCAAACTCTTCTGGAGTCGGTATTTTTTCTGTTATATCAGATACCATATTTAGACTTGTTCCCCAACTAACTTGTGGTGCTATATTATCAACACACATTATAAAAATTTTATCAAATTTTGCATTTAAATCTGAATGAAGATGCTTCTTCCAATGACTTACTAAATGGTCATAATTTTTTGGTGTGTACTTCCTGTCATTTAAATAATTAAATGTTTTTTCATCAGGAGCTATAATACCAGCTTGTGCACCTGCTTCAATAGACATATTACAAATAGTCATTCTTTGTTCAATAGAAAGTTCAGATATAACATTACCAGTATATTCAATAACAGTGCCATTTCCTCCAGAAGTTCCAATCATACGTATTATTGAAAGAATAATGTCTTTAGCAGTTATAGCGAATTTATTTTTTCTTTTTCCAGTTATTTTAACTTCAAATGATTTTAATTTCTCCATCCAAATTGTTTGTGTGGACAATACATGTTCTATATCACTTGTACCTATACCAAATGATAATGCACCAAATGCACCATGTGTAGAAGTATGGCTATCTCCACAAACTATTGTAGTTCCAGGAATGGTAACTCCTAATTGTGGTCCAATAACATGCACAATTCCTTGATCAGGGCTATCAATACCAAACAACTTTATTCCAAAATATTTGCAATTATTTTCCAATGTCTTAATTTGATTATAAGATGTATTATCAATAATATGCAATGATGATCTGTTAATAGTAGGTACATTATGATCCACTGTTGCTATAGTTAAATCAGGTCTCCTAACGTATCTCTGGTTTAATTTTAAACCATCAAAAGCCTGTGGTGAAGTAACTTCATGAAGCAGATGTCTATCTATATAAATTAGACTCGGTTCATTATTACGTTCAACTATAACATGCGAATTCCAAATTTTATCATATAATGTTTCACTCATATAAAATCACTGATCTAATTTAAAAAGTCCACCTACAGAAATTATTTTATTAACTATCTCTGAAAATGGCTTCATTCTATAATTTTTATTGCTTGACAAATTTTTAATTTCATTATTTTGGATGTTAATTTCAAGCTCGTCACCGTCTGCAATATCGTCATAAGTTTTGTGATCAATTTCAATTGGTAAAAGAAAAGCACCGTCAATAGAATTCCTATAAAAAATACGTGCAAATGATACAGCCAGAATTACTTTTATTCCAGAATAAGACAGTGCTATCGGTGCGTGTTCTCTACTAGATCCACAACCAAAATTGTTTCCGGTAACTATAATACTACAAGTTTTTGTCTTAGATAAAAAATTTGGATCTAGTCCTTCCATAGCATGTTCAGCAAGCTCAAGGTACTCATGAATTTTAAGATATTTTCCAGGTATTATACTATCAGTGTCTATATTATCTGCTCTGTATTTTATAACCTTCCCAATCAATTTAAATCTCTTGGATCTGTGATTTTTCCAGTTATTGCAGATGCAGCTGTTACCAATGGTGATGCAAGATACGATTTAGATTTGATATGACCCATACGTCCTGGAAAATTTCTGTTTGTAGTACTTATGCAGACTTCGTTTTCTCCTAATACTCCCATATGTGCACCACAGCATGCTCCACAAGTGGGAGGACCTATTGTAGCTCCAGCATCAAGAAATATTTTTATAAATCCTACATCTAAAGCTTTTTTATATATTGATATTGATGATGGTAAAATCTCTGTTCTAATTTTCACTTTTTTACCATTTAAAATTTTTGCTGCTGCAGCCAAATCATCAAATTTTGCTCCTGTACATGACCCTATATACGCCTTATCAAGTTCTATTGATGCACATTCCCTAGCAACAGATACATTTTGTGGTGAAAATGGTTTTGCCACAACTGGTTCTACTTCATGTGCATAATAATCTAAAATTTTTGAATATGTTGCATCTGTATCATCTTGTACTAATTCAAAGTTTGTAGCTCCACGTTCAGCTAGGTAATTTATAACTTTTTGATCTGGTTCTATTATTCCATTCTTAGCTCCAGCTTCTGTGCTCATATTAGTTAACGTCAATCGTTCATCCATAGACATTTCACTTACACCAACTCCACCAAATTGCATTGTCTTGTAAGTACAACCACTAGTTCCCATATCACCAATTATTTTAAGAATAAAATCTTTTGCCATCACGTATTCTGGTAATTTTTCATGAAGTCTGAAATAAATGGTTTCTGGTACCTTGACCCAAATTTTTCCGTGTAGCAATATATAGGCAATGTCAGTATGTCCAAATCCACATGCAAATGCACCCAAGGCACCTGTAGTGTTAGTATGAGAATCACCTCCAGCATATATTTCACCTGGAAGTACTAAAGCTTCTTCATAAGATAGTGTATGACAGATACCGTGTTGACCAATACCGTATTTAAAATGTTTCTCAATTTTATATTTTTTTGTGAATTCAGATAATTTTTTTATATTTTCAGCAGATATAGTATCAGGTGACGGTACAAAATGATCTTCTGCAACCCAAACTCTTGTTGGATCCCAAATCGAATCTATATTTATTCCTTGTTTTTGTAATTTATCAAATACTTTTATAACTCCAGGTCCAGAAACGTCATGTAACATTACTTTATCAACATTCACAAATACTACATCATTTGGTAAAATATTGGAGGTATTTGATGCGCGTGAAATTATTTTTTCGGTTATGTTCATATTATAATCAAAACATTTTTTAGATTAAAAGCTTTCAACATGAAATCATATTGTGCTTAAATATATTTAAATTGAAAACAGTGAAACAGAGTGGTAAGTTTAATCTTTTTAATGAAATGATAAATTCAATATATCAAAATAAGTGTAGAGTTAAAAATGGCGACATAATAATGATTTCTAGCAAATATATTTCAAATTCTCAGGGACGTATACTAGATCTTAGCTGTGTTAATGTGTCACATGAAGGGTATAATCTATCAAGAAGATTCATGATAGAACCAAAAATTGCAGAAATAATACTTCGTGAAGCTGATACTATTTATGGTGGTGTATTTGGATATATAATCACATTATCAAATAATGTTTTAGCTCCTAATTCTGGGATAGATAAATCTAATATAAAAAAAGGAAATGTTGTATTATATCCATATAAACCATTTTTAATTGCAGAACAATTAAAAAGAAAATTTTTTTTAGAATTTTTGGTACATGTAGGTGTTATCATTACAGATAGTAGACTAATTCCATCACGAATAGGTACTACAGGTACAGCACTTGCTTGTTCTGGAATAAATCCAGTTCTAGATAGAAGAGCAGAAAATGACTTAAACGGAAATTTACTAAAGGTTACAATCCAAGCAACAGCTGATAACTTAGCTTCTATTTCTAATCAATTAATGGGTGAGGGTTCAGATTTAATACCAATGGTAATCATAAGGAATTCAAATATAGAATTAACTGATAGAAAAATTGGACCACGTGAGATGAATATTTCATCCAAGCAATGTATATACATTAGAGGTTTGATTAATTCAAAGATCATCGTTTAACATAAATTTACGTGTTGGTGTGTATAATCGCATTGGAATATCTTACAAAGTATCCTAGAACGGTATATTTACCAAATGGTGTAATAGAAAAAATACATGCTGATACAAAAAGTGGCGTAGAACAACTCACAATAGTTGTAAAAAAAAATTTAGATGATTTACTAAAGATATTTTTTAAGGAGGGTTTTACAAAAATAAAGCTTGAACACAGAAAACCATCACAAATAGGGCATGGACTTTCATTAAAACTCAAGAAACCTTGGGAATTACATGTAAGACTAGTAAATATGAAAAAAGGTATAATAGCTATACAAGCAGAAGTTGAAGTGTCAAGAGATTATTTACAACATCTTTTTTGTCAAAGAACACCTGTAATATATGAAATAGAAGAATTAATGAAAAAATATAAAATCGACTACAGAATCTGGAATGACAGAATAAGAAAATATGTAAACATGGTGTTGGATGATTACAAAGTAAAACTTAATTCACAAATACCGGCTTTTGCGTGGAAACCAATGTTGTTTGTAATAGGAACTGTTAGTGTGTTTTATCTTTGGAAGTATGTACAAACTGTTTAACTAATAACTTGTTAGTAATCTTTGTGTTATAATTACTTTTGTGATATATTGTCCATAAATAATAAAAAATATTAATGACTGACAAAAAAATATTTATATTAAATTTATCCCATTATGGGATCTCACCATGGGAACTAGAAGTCATATATGAATTATTAAATTGGAGATTTCAAATTAAAATGACACAAATTAATCAGACAGATAATAATTTTTCAAGTATATTAGATATATCAATTCCACTTCCATTTAACGAGAAATTTTTTAATTGGTTAGGTTTTGGTAGATGGGATGGAATTAAATCAATATTTAAAGAAATTAAAAGAAGAAGAGGTAACAGTAGTTATATCAAAATAGTTCTTGGTTTCACAAGTCCATATAAAATTAGATTTATTGTAGATGCTAAAAACAAACACAATTTTAATACAGCTGTAGAGAAGATCAGTTTTGTAATAGAGCTGCTACCATATCATCTAGAAGTAAAAAAATTACCTCATGACATTACAAAAATATTTTATACATTTAATGTTGATAAAATGCGTTGGGTACCAAATATTATTACACTATATAAAAAGAGATTGGTTTTTATTGATAATATTTGGAAATCTGTTATTTGATGTATTCTTCTAATGGTTCAACTAAAGTATAGAGATAGTTATATGTTGTTTCCAAGAATTTTAATGCATCTTCAAGTTTTTTTGATTTTCAGTATTTATATCTAATCAATTCATGATAATACCAAAAATTTTTCCCATCTCCATTAATTGTTGTAAAGTAGCTGTATCCTTTCATAGTATCAGGTATTTTTATCTCATACATGAAAAATAATTCGCCTATAAACCATTCATCACCATCAGGATAATCAAAACCTGTATTCACATCAAAAAATATATGCAATACATGAGACTGCATTAATCCATAATCATCTATTACAAGATGCTTAACACTAGATTTTTTAAAATCTAAGCAAATAAGCTAAGGCTCAAAATAACATTTAATTATTGATCTGCAAAATACTTTATTAATATCTACTAAATTCAATTAATACATTTTTAGTTAACTATCTAATAACTTATTATACTAAAAATACTGTTAGACGTCAAGTTTGTTATAAATAGTTCTTAATAATTTACTATTAGAAATTTTTTGATGTGCAGGTGGATTTTTACTATAATTTGAAAATACTTGATTCAATCTTTCGTCATAAGAAGTTATCATTTCATTCTTATAAAAAATTCCAATAGGTACTCTATCACCGCATTCCAGTGATTTCATTAATATTAGTGATAGTTTTGAGTCTGTATTAGCTTGACTAGTGTTAATTAATGGATCATAATCAGATTCTTCCAATTTATAAAATGCTGGTATATAGTCACCGTATTTTTTGTTTTGGTTGTTAGTATTTATATCATTATAAGTTGGACATGGTTGGATTACATCCAAAAATGATGACCCTCGATGTGAAATTGAAGAAATTATTAAATTTTTAAGATGTGCTATATCAAATGCATATCCACGTGCAACGAATGTAAAACCACTTGTTATTGCAAGTAAAATTGGATTAACCCCTGAATTAATATTTGGTAATGTAGAACTTTTAGTTTTTTTTCCTATTTTAAATGTTGGTGATGCTTGTCCTTTTGTTAAACCATACACACCATTATTGAAAATTATGTATGTCATATCCACGTTTCTTCTTCCAGCAGCAACTAAATGTCCTGCACCTATTCCTAAACCGTCTCCATCACCTGCTACTGCTATCACTGTAATGTCTGGATTTGATATTTTTGCTCCTTGTGCAAAAGGCAGTACTCTTCCATGTAGTGTGTGTATCCCATATGTATTAATAAAATGCGGTGTTTTACCTGAACATCCTATTCCTGAAAAAATAACTGTTTTGTAGTTAGGTATTTTTAGTTCATATAACGCCATTTGTATTGCATTTAATATTCCAAAATCCCCACACCCAGGACACCAATCATTATGAAAATTGGTTTTATAGTCAGATATGTTACTTGCCATATGTTAAAATCATTTCCTTTTTTGCTTTGTTTTCTAATATATTTTTTATAGAATCATAAATTTCGTTACATGTTATAGGTCTACCAGTATATTTTAAAATATAGTAGTTTATTTCCCTACGTAAATTTTGTTTGAATAAATTTCCAAGTTGATGTGTTTTATTTGCCTCTATATCTATTATTACTTTCACGTCTTTAACTAATGATTCAATGTATTTTGTTGGGAATGGATGTAATAATTTAATTTGTATAAAACCTATGAAGATGTTTTTTTTTTTTAGCATTTCAATTGCATCTATTATTGGTCCTTTTGTAGAACCCCAACTTATTATACAATATTTATGTACAGCGTAAGATATAGCTTGTTTAGATGTGGGCATGGTTTTTAGTATATAATTTAATCGAGAAATCCGTTTATTTGTCATTTTAATTCTATAAATTGGATCTTCCGTAATATGACCATATTCATCTCTTTCGTCACCAGTATTCCAGAATATTCCATTTCTAATACCAAGTTTTGATCTAGGAGATATTCCATCATCAGTAATTGCAAATCTTTTATAAGTACCACCTTCTATTTTTTCAAGCAACTTTCCTCTATCTATTTTTATTTTATCTATATTAAAATTATTACATGTAATTATGGAACTTGCAATAAATTTATCAACCATATGGATAACTGGTACTTGATATATTTCTGCAAAATTAAAGCAGTGACCTACATCATAGAAACTCTCTTCTACATCTCCAGATGCATAAACAATTCGTGGGAATTCTCCATGTCCAGCATTAATTACAAATAATAAATCTTCTTGTCCACTTCTTGTAGGTAGTCCAGTAGAAGGACCACCTCTTTGGTATAAGGTAATTACAATAGGAATTTCATTTATACCAGCCCATCCAAGAGATTCAACCATTAAAGAAAATCCTGGACCAGATGTAGAGGTAGATGAACGTGTACCAGTCAATGAACTTCCGATAGCCATACAGATAGCAGAAATTTCATCTTCAGATTGTATAACTACAATTGCACCAGATTTATTTTTATTTAGAAATTTATTAGATTCCAAATATTCACATTCATCTGTAGCTGGAGATATAGGATAATATGATTGAAATCTACATCCAGCTAGTATTTTACCTAAGGCGATGCTTTCGTATCCACGTATTAGTATATTATTAACTTTTTTATTTGTATTGACAAATTTGCTACTTATTTTAAAATTTGAAACTGCATATTCATATGCATACTTAGATATCTTCTTGTTATATTTAACAATGGATAACTTTTTTGAAAAAATATGAGATATTGATTCTAGAAGAATATTCAATGGAATTCTCATATACCCTAATGATAATGATACTCCAATTATGGTAAATAATCTAAATGTATTCTGTATTTCATAATCTACTTTTTTTAATGAATCTACTACTAAATCATTAAATCGTACAGGATACAATAAAACATGTCTGTCCTGAGCTGTTTCTAAAATATTTTGAATTGAGAATTTTTTATTTGTAGATGCCGGGTGTTTTTTTGGTGTATTATTAAAAAAACTACCTAATGTATTAATTTCGCTGATATTAGCATTAAGTGTACTTGTATCATATATAATAACTCCATTATTTATTACGTCATCTGTATGTTTAATAATAGTTTCAGCATCAAAACCAATCATAAGTGTGATGTAACTAACTCCAGAATGTATTTTATTATTAGAAAATCTAACTTCATAATAGCTATGTTCACCTTTTATGTTTGAATAATATTCTCTTTTTCCAAATATATTATAACCTGCAGCAGCACACACACGCGAAAAAATGCTAGCAGCTGTTTCAACTCCACTTCCCTGTGGTCCACCAATTAGCCATGTACAGTCTATAAATTTCATATGTTGTTAGATAATGATGATATCAATATAATTATAATTACGCATAAAATATATTACAATCAATTAATTTTTGCATAACAGAAAAAAAATACTATTAAAATGTATTATTCAATAGTAATAATTATCAATTAATGAACCAATTCTATCTACATTAACTTAAATCTCTAGTTTATTATATTGTCATAGTTCCAAATTGTATTTTTAATTCTTTTAATATTTAAAAAACCACGTTTATATAATTTTTGTATAATCGATGCTGAATATGCTGGAGCACCAGTTGCACCAGGAGAATTATAATTAAGTATATGTAATGAATTGTCACCATAAAGTTCTAATATATTTTTCACAAATTTCCCGTTGGTGTCAATTATTGGTGTCCGTATTCCAGATACACCACGTTTAATAAAGTGGCGTGGTCCTATTGATGGAATAAATTGTTTTATTCTATTTATCATCACAGTTTTTGAAATTGAACTAATTAATTCATTTGAGATCAGTGATAAAAAATCTGAACTGAAAATAAGTTTAATAGTATTTTTGTTTAGTAATCTAGGTAATTCATGGATCAAGTCATTGTAATTATTAATATAACCATTATAAGTCTCTGATGTGAGGACTGGTATTGCATTTGGTCCTACTACGGTAGTGCCATCTGATCTTTTAATCCAATGCGGATCTAAGAAAGGGTAATCACTAAATTTTGCTACTGAATAGATGTTTGTATTTACTAAGTTATCATATGGTTTTTCTGCAATCCAGTACTCTCCACGAAAATGCAATGCTGAATATTTATCGGCAACTCCAAATTTTTTAGCTACTGTTAGTGAATTACTACCAGAACAGTTTATTACAAAATTTGCAGTTATATTGTAATTATTAGAAAATATTAGTTGTGCATATTCTGACTTGTTTACTATATTTTTTACATTACGAGTGAATATGAATTTAGTTCCACATTTTTCTGAATATTTTTGTACTGTTCTTGTAAGTAATCCATAATCAGTTGAAACATCTCTTTTGCAATAAATTCCAGAGTAGCAGTGTACATTTTGTTCTTTTTTAGATATTTGTTTAGAATTAAGTAGCTGTAGTTTAGATTCATGTATACCATTTTCTATTCCCCACTCAATGTACTTTTCCAATGTTTTATGTTGCTGTTCATTAATACTAACCTTAATTGTACCAACTTCTAACCACGGTATATTATTTTTATTAGCTAATGTCTTCCATAGATCATGAGATATTAATGCAAATTTAGCGAGTTGTTTTTTTTTTTTTGGATCTATATAAAATGGTGAATGCACAACTCCAGTATTTCTACCACTCGCATGCATAGATACATGTCTTTCTTTATCTATTACACAAATTTTAAGATTTGTTAGTGCAGATAACCAATATGATATTGTGGTACCAAGTATTCCCCCTCCAATAATAGCTACGTCATATTTTGTCATAAATATACTAGTTCTACAAATTTAAAAAATGCGTCGGGAGGGAGATTTGAACTCCCGTATTCTATAGAACACGCGCTTTATGGTTAATTTCCAGGCGCGCGCCATTCCAGACTAGGCGATCCCGACATAATTTCATTTTCTTAGAAAAATGTTTAAAATATAAGTATTTGTATTATTTACAAATAGTCACTTATTTATATCAATAACTATATATTTTGTAATTTTATGTTCAGTACTATCAAATGCTGTAGACCTTATTTTATATCTACCAGGCAGTATAAGTTCACCATCATTTTTAATTTGGTTCCATACAAACATTTTTTCGTCTCTTGGTTCAAGAACCTGTTTTTTTTTCATATAATCTGGTGAATATAATAGTTTTCCATTCAGACTAGTGATTTGTAGTCCGTATGAAGTATTATCAAATATCAATTGTGTAGTTCCAGAATTAATTATCTTGATCATTACTGTTTCCCCTAAAACAAAATTTACTTTTTCAGTGATAATTGATAGTGAAATACCCTCTACAAATTCTAATTGAACTGACTTCTCAATATCTATAAAAAATAATCCAACTATAGCACCAGATAAAACACCTACACAAATACTTATAACTAAACTAGTGATCAATTAGAAGACTTGCTAGAATTCCAGTTTTTTTCATATGTACCAGGTTCCATTATGATTCTCTTTGTCTTAAATGCATAACCTTTACTGTATTTTTTTATTTCATGGTCATTTAAGACGGTTTCTGCTAATGCAACAACTTCACCTTTTAAGGTATAAATTGCTACTAAATCACCTTTTTTAAGATTAGTTGAAATTTTAAGAATCCCAGGTATTGCAAGTTGTGCACCGTGGCACAAAGCATCAACAGCGGAGTTTCTAATAATCACTGATTTTATCTCACTCAGTGCCATTTCTATTGGAATAATAAGTCTTTCAAGTTTTGTATAGTCATTTTTTTGTTTACACCGCTCATATGATGAAGCTAGTTCATGAAGGGTTACTAAGTGAGAATTATTTTCGTTGAATTGATGAATTCTATTGCGTCTAAGTTCTATCATGGTAGCACCACTGCCTAGTATTTCACCAATATCGTATACTAATTTTCTTATGTAAGTTCCACTTTCACAACATATTCGAAGTAATACCAAATTTTCTTTTTGTTCAACAAGCTCAAGTTCAAATACATTTCTTATTCTTGTTTTTCGCATAACTGATGAACGTTGAGGAGGCTTCTGATATATTTTTCCACAAAATTGTTTTAATAAAGATTCTAGTTTTTTTTGTGAGAAGTGTGCATGTATCCTTGCAATAGCGTGATATTCCTTAGGACCTAGATGTAAAATGTTCAATGCTTTAGTTGCATTATTAAGTCCAACTGGAAGAACACCGGAAACTAGTGGGTCTAATGTACCAACATGACCAGCTTTTGAAATGTTCAACATTTTTTTTATATTTGAAGCTACTTCATGACTAGTTTTATTTGGAGGTTTATCAAGTAGTATAAAACCATATTTCAGCAGACGACTTATTGTAATTTTGCTGTTAGAAAAATCGTAATTTGTTATATTTTGGTCAATAGCTACCAGATTTTCCAATTGTTTTAATTTCAAAATATTTTACGCACTATAGATTTAGCAATTTCAAGAACTTGAAATGAGTTTAAACAGTTGGTGTTTATAATTTTATCAAATATAGAAGTATCGTCACCAAATTGTATATTATATAGTTTCTTGTACAGTAATCTATTATCATTATATCGTTTTTTAACTATTTCTAATGCTTTTTCAATTGGTACGTTATCTCTTATTTTCATTCTTTCAGCACTATTTTTATATGAACACAAAAGCCAAATTTTTATACCTCCACTAACTAACCATGGAAGAGTGTAACTAGTAATCACCACATTACCACTACAGAAAAATTGTTTAAGTTTGCTATCTACAATCTTATCAAATTCAAAATTTTTTCTTCGCTGATTTAAAAATTTTATTCCATCTGTGGTATCCCACCAATCTTTACCATTTGAATTAAACCCACGTTCCTTAGCAATCACCTTTAGCGCATCACCACCGCTTAAATATTGTAAATTAAATTCTTTTGCTAAACCTTCTGCCATCGTAGTTTTTCCAACAGCTGGTGGACCTGAAATAATTATAGATCTAATCAATTAACATTCATCGACGTTTTTGTAAGTTTCATTATTATTCCACTAAATGCAATAGACGATAAAAAATACCAGGCCCAAAAATATATTTCATTTTCTTGTTTACATATTTCACCATCTACATTATCTATTGTACAAGTAAGCTGGAAAAAATCTCCAGGAACTATATTTAAAGATATAGGAGATAAAGCAACAGTATAAGAAAACAGAGGCGGTAAAACAAAATAAAATATCAATATAAGTGGTATAAAAGTTATTATCATTGGTCTCATATTCATTTGCATCATTTCCATGTTCAATTTATTCATATACGCAGACTTTTTATTTAGTTCTGCCTGTTTAGTAGAGTCTTTTGTTCTAAATGCTGCAATTCGTTCCTTTTGCCATAACCTAGTTTCTTTAGTTATTCGTCTAAGTTTATCTTGATCAACTAGTTTTTTTCTTATTGCAGAATTAAAAAGATTTAGTAAAATTGAAAAACCTATTATTCCTAGTATTGATGGAACCATTCCTTTTATTATTGGATCTGAGCTTCCTAACGGTCCATCACGCACACCAAAGATATCAATTTGTAAGAATGTATATTCAAAAAAATTTAAGATCAAGCTATATTCCATCAATACTATAGACCTATCGCTTTTATTATAAATTCTGCTACGATATCAACATTACCTTCAGTATTTAGTACAGGAATCATCGGTGAACCAGATATCACAGAACAGCTTGATAGTATTGCGTCTTGTACAGCCAATTCTTTTTTAATTGATTCTATTGAAGTGATCGTCCTGTTTCTTGTTTTGTCACCCATCCTTCTATTGTATATTTCTTCTGGACGTGCTGAAACAGAAATAAAATTAGCAGGTTTTATAATTTTTAGGACATGGTATGGTAACCCAGGATAAAATCCAGCGTCAGTAGATATAAATGCATGAGTATCAATAATAACTACATTATCCTTAAACTCAACAATTTTTTTGGCAGCTAGTCTCTGTAATTTTTTTTGTTCATCTATTGGTAGTTTCCTGATTTCGTCTCTATCATATATGTCATTTTTTTGTGCTACATTTAGCATAATAGTACCAAAGCTATAAACACCTACACTTTTTTTTTTTCTGTTAAGAATTTCAACAATTTTAGAAACTAACGTTGTTTTACCAACTCCAGGAATACCAACTATTACTATTTTTTTACTTTCTACCAAGCAATGCACCAAGCCGTGGCATTACAATCTCAACCCGTTCTTTAATTAATTGATTATAGTAATTTATTAAAATATCAACTAGTAACAATATACCAATACCAGTTCCAAATACTCCAAGTACATCAGATATGCCAGCTAAAGTACCTAAAATAGCAGATCCTATAATAGTTACAGATGAAATATATTTATCTAGTATCGCTTCTATAGGCTTGTTTGATCTTCTAAAACCTGGTATTTGCACATCAGCATCAAGTAAACTCTTTGCAGCATTTTTTGAAGACAATCCACCTAACTCTACCCACAGTCTTCCAAAAAGTATTACAATAAGTATCATAAAAATAACATAAATTATTGCTCTAATTGGATCTAATGCAACTACATCAATTCCCCTTGGTGGAGTTATATAATATATAATTCCACCGATAGGAGTTGATGGACTTGTTGGATCAAATTTTCCTATAATATTCATAAACAAATTGTTGTTGTTTGAATTAAAATTTGCCCAAAACATTTGCCCAATAAATACAGCATTTGCAGTTAATGCTGAAGCTAATATCACAGGAATGTTAGATACATACATTAATTTAATCGGATAAACTGCAGAAAATCCTTTGTATCTAGTAGAGATTATTGGAATTTCAATTTTCATTCCTTGTGTATAGATTAAAATTAATAAGACTATGATAGTGAGGGTTAAACCAAATATACTTGGCAATTGATTGGATCTAAATATAGTATCATACATATTTTCCTGCATTATTGATTGCCATATATACGGCAAAATACCAATAGATCCTCCGTCTCCAGCTGCTAGAGGACTAAATATGCTCCATAAAATTTGTTGAGCTACTCCTGCCATGATAAAGAGACTTATACCACTCCCTAGTCCCCATCCTTTTTGAATCAATTCATCAAGCATCATTATTATGATTGATGATCCCATCAGTTGTACTATCAGGATATATAACGCAATGGGATCCGTCATTCCTGGTCCATACACTGTAGTGCCATAAATTATAGATTCTGCTACAATCACTACATATGTTACCAATTTAGTAGCTGTTTGGAATGTTCCTCTTTCTTCTGGTCTTTTAAAATCGAAGTTAAGGATTTCAGAGCCTTTTAATAATTGCATCAATAGTCCTGCTGTTACTATAGGACCTATGCCAAGTTCAATTAAAGTTCCTTGTTGAGATGCAAAAATAACTCTAGCAAATGCTAGAAAATCAAATTCAGGAGTAGTAGCACCATATAATGGAGTTTGGCCCATAACCATATAAATAAGCAATGCGACACCACACCATAATAGCCTATTTTGTAATGCTAGTTTCTTTTTTGGTTTCGGTATTTGTGGTAAATATGGTTCAGATTTACTAACAATATTTCTAATTAATGTTGTTACAGCACCACCATTAGTCATTGTTAGATGACACCATACCACCTGATTGTTTAATTTTTTTTTCTGCAGATTTTGTAAATTTTTTTATTTTAATATGATATATTTGGGTTGTTTTTCCACCACCCAACAGTATTTCATAGCCCAATTTATCAAGATCAATTATTTTTATATTAGATTTTTCTGATTTAACATACAAATTATCAAGATCACGAACATTGATCCATTTTTTTATTGGTCTGTGTAACGTATGCATAGAATCATGTCCAAAATGAGTTGGATCGTTTTTTAGCATTGAACTAAAATGATGTTTTAGTTGTCCCGCTTCACCATGACCTCCTTTATGGCCAGTTGATCTATGTTGCCCAACTTGACCCCATCCATGTGTTCTAGATCCTCTGAATTTTCTAGTTTTTCGTAGTCTAGTAGCCATTGTATCACATCATATTTCTAATTATGGTATTAAGATCTGAGTTATATCCAAGTATTCCTCTCTCACTACACAATGTCTTTGTACTTTTTTTAAATCCATGTCTTGGAGGAGATAATGCAAACCAAGGTTTAAGTATTTTTGTTTTAGATAAAGATGTTTTTCCATCTATTATGGAATTTACTAAATCGTCTACATTATTAAAACCTAATTGTAGCGCATCATCATCTATAAATTTTTTATGTCCTTTTTTAAGTGCACGTCTATATAATAATTCTTTCACTATTAAAAAATCAGCTTCTTTCCAACATATATAATTTTTAATTTTATTTAGCATTCCCAACATACTTTTCTTATTATGAACTATGGTAGCACTGTATTTTTTTTCTAGTTTCAAAAGCTTAAATGTTGTCACTACCCAGTATGGTAGATTAATTTGTCCTTTTATTCTTAGAACTAGTAGTGTAGCTGCCATAACATTAACCTTGACTAAAAGTTTGCCGTAAACATTGTACAACTGCTTTTGATGTAGAATTCATAGTAGTAGTTGAGCCTTTAGCTGTAGTCCAAGCGTCTTTTAAACCTGCTAATTTTAAAAGTCGTCTTATTTTACCACCTGCAACTAAACCAAGTCCTCTAGGAGCTGGCAAAATTTCTATAGTTACACTACCACCTTTTCCATATACCTTAAATGGAACAGAATGCATTTTATCACACCTACATTCCCAGCTTCCACATCCTAATTTAATTGGACTTATATTTCTATATGCAACATTTGTGGCCTTTTCTATTGCAATTCTCATTTGTTTTGATTTACCTTGCCCTATTCCAAGCCAACCATTATTATTACCTGCAGCAACCATTGCCTTAAATCTAGTATACTGACCATTAGCAGTCATTTTCTGTACTATCCCAACATCTATAACTTCTGTTTTTAGATCTGGTAATAGTTTTTTAATTATTTCAGATTCCTGAATCCTATATCCATTTTCAAATATCTCATCCATTGTATTAATTTGTCCAGACAAAACTTTTTTACCTAAAATTGTTTTTGGTATCCAATCTATTAATTTTTGATCTGCTGCAGTAATTCTTCTTCTTGCTCTTTCATTATCCATTATTTTATCTGTCCGTCTATTATTAGTTTAATATTCACAATATTATTTTTTATTAGAAGATGATTCCCACTAATTCTATTATCTGAAGGAAGTGTCTTTTTATCTGCTGGTATTTCAATTCCAGCATCTATTACACCTTTAAGCGCAGCTGCCATTCTTTGTGTATATTTATCAGTACCACTATATAAAATCACATTTTTAATACCTTTAACAATAGATTTTTTTCCTGCCATATAACCAGTTAGATATGAAGCTGGAATATTCTTTCTTGATCCTTTCCATCCTACATTAATCAAAAACCTAGAGTGTGCTGATGCAATTACAATGTCACCTAAATATTCTGGTTTGTGTATTTGTACTAATATGTTTTCATTAGATATTTTTATAGTAACAAAACCACGTTTACTCATAAGCATTAATCTTCTTTTTTTATAGTTAGTTTTTTTATTTTTAGATCTTTTTAATATTTTTTTATATGTTGTCACTATGGCAAAAACTTGTATTTAGTCTTATAAACGTTAGATATTTAGTGATAGTAATAATGCTTTTTGCACATGTAACCTATTTTCAACTTCATCCCAAATTACAGATTGTTTTCCATCTATTACAGATTTAGTAACTTCATGGCCCCTTTTTGCAGGTAAACAATGTAAAAAAATAGCATTTTTTTTTGCTTTTTTCATAAGTGTTGA
Source organism: Nitrosopumilaceae archaeon (assembly GCA_965218725.1). Lineage (GTDB taxonomy): Archaea > Thermoproteota > Nitrososphaeria > Nitrososphaerales > Nitrosopumilaceae > WTHC01. Next base: position 47,280 of record CBDCLO010000002.1, on the reverse strand, counting down.
GTTTATTCTAAATTTAGGTAAAAATTTTTTTGTTTTTTCTTGTATGTCATTACTATCATGTATAGAAATAAATGTATCAGTCATGACAACATCTGAATTTTCTATTATATTCAGTGGATCGTTATCAATTTCTATTAAAACATGTTTTTTAGACTCGTCTACTATTTTATGATTTGGTTCATAACCTCTAGGTGTTGCTATAGATATATTTATTCCTAGTTTTGAACAACCATATATCAGAGAATTGCATACATTTGTACAGTCTCCCACCCATGCAATTTTAAGACCATCAAACGTATTTTTATGTTCTTTGATAGTCATTAGATCAGCCAATGTTTGACATGGATGAAATAAATTAGATAGTCCATTAACAACTGGAACACTTGAATTTTTTGCAAGTATTTCTATTTTTTCATGCTCATACATTCTAGCCATTATTACGTCTACATAAATAGAAATTGTTTTTGCCGTATCTTCTATTGATTCACCTCTAGATAATTGTAAATCATTATGAGATAGATTTAGTGCATATCCACCTAATTGAAACATGCCAATTTCAAAACTTATACGTGTCCTAGTAGATGGTTTTTGAAAAATCATGGCCAATGTTTTATTTTTTAAATATGCTTTATTTTTGTTAATTCCATTTTCTTTTTTTAATTTTATTCCTAAATCAATTATCTCTAAAAGTTCATTTTGTGTCAATTCATTAATAGTTAACACATCTTTTATTTTTAACATATTTCAAATAACATAAGTTTTCTCTTTCCTTGATTTATTGAATTCATATTACTATTATTTTATTAGTCACTATGTGCATATAAACCACTTTTGTTAAATGATAGATATCACACATAGTTTTAATATAAGAATAAACAGAAAATATTTTTTATTATAATGTATGAAATTATTTCAGCTATATGCAACATCACAAGATTCATTGAATATATGTTGTAGAAAAATATTTTTATCAAATGGTTCTAAAGTTTCATAGTTTTGTCCTGTTCCTAAATAGAGAATCGGTTTAGAGGTGATTTTAATTATTGATAAAGCTGCACCACCATGAGAATCAGCATCAGCTTTTGTTAGAACAGCTCCATCAAATTTAATATATTTATAGAACTCCCTGGCCTGATTAACCATATCACTTCCTGCCAATGAATCACCAACAAATATTTTAAGATCTGGGTTTGACACATTAACAATTTTGGAAATTTGATCCATTAGATTTTTACTGTTTTGCATTCTTCCTGCAGTATCTATCAGTACACAATCAATATTGTGTGAATTTGCATAAAGTATTGCATCTCGTGCAACAGCTGCTGGATCAGAGCCATAGTTCTGTAGGACCAATTTTGTATTAAGTTTGTGTGCATGTTCCTGTAGTTGTTCTATAGCACCTGCTCTGTACGTATCAGCTGCTGCAATTACTGAAGTAAAATTTAATTTTTTTAACAAATAAACAAATTTTGCCAATGTAGTAGTTTTACCAGTACCATTAATACCCACAAATATTATTATATACGGGCCAGTTTTTTTTGATATACATGAAAATATATCTATCTGGCTCACAGAATCTAGTAATGTAGTAATATTTTGTATCAAAATATTTTTCATGGTTGTAAAAACTTTATTTTTATCTGTTTTCATTCCAAGTAGTTTTATGTTAAGATCATTTTTTATTGATTCTATTACTTCCATTGCGACATCTGATTCTAACAATAGTATTTCTAATTTAAACATCGTATCTGTAATATCTTTTTCGCTGAGTTCTTTTTCATTAATATTTTTAATTACAGTTGTTAATGCTTTACGTAGTATATCAAACAATGTACTTCATAAACTAGTTTTATTTTTTGATGAGTTTATCAAACTATTAATTTCTTGTTTACCTTGCTCTAGTTTTATTGCAATATCTTGTTTCTGTATAGATGTATTTTTAAGTGCAACATCCATCTCTTTTATTCTACATTCCAGATAATTTATAACATTATTCTTGTTTTTTTCTATTGCTACACCAGCACCAATATTAAGAATTATGTTCTCATTTGAGTTAATTTTTGTTTTTATGTATACACCCATTCCTATAGGTACTAGTGTATCAGATTCTATATGTTCACTTAGTGACATAATTGATTCTACAGCAGATTTTGCCTCTTTTAATATATTAATTAATGTGTTTTCTTTTCGTACTAGATCACTAAAATATGTTTCAAGTATCTGTATTTGATACAAAAGTTTTTGTGTTTGTTCTTCACTCATTTATATCTACAATTACATAAATTAGTATAAATGCATTAACACAGAATATTATCAAAAAATATGTTGTTTTAATTGTAAAACTAGTAACAAAAAAAAGGTGTTATTTTACTGCCAAAAGGCGTTTTTCTACTTCATCCCAGTTAATTATATTCCACCATGCAGAGATATAGTCTGGTCTCTTGTTTTGGTATTTAAGATAATATGCATGTTCCCATACGTCAAGTCCAAGTAGAGGCACCAATCCTTCTGTTCTAGGACTTGTCTGATTTTGCATTGATCTGAATTCAGTTTTTTTCAATGTAGGATTAAAAACTAACCAACCCCACCCACTACCTTGAATAGCTACGGTGTTTTTTGAAAAATATGTCTTAAATTCATCAAAGCTTCCAAATGATTTTGTTATTTCGTCTGCTAGTGTACCACCTGGTTCAATATCTCCATTAGGTTTCATATTATTCCAGAACAGCTTATGATTATCATATCCACCACCATTAAAGTTTAATATGTTTTTTATAGGACTTGGTATATTGTTTATATTTAATAGAATTTCAATAATATCATTGTTTTGAAATTCTTGTGGTAGTTTCTCTAATGCATCATTCATACAGTCAGTATATTTTTGATGATGTTTTGTATGATGTATTTCCATTGTTTTTGAGTCTATATATGGTTCTAGTGCATCATATGCAAATGGAATTTCAGGAAGTATATATTTCTCCATAATATTTTTTAATCATTATATAATTTATTAGTTTGTTAAAACCATATATTATGAGTTTATGTTTTAGTATTGTAATACAAGAGCTAATTACAGCTAATTAATTAGTATTATTGGATGTTTTGTGATGGTCCTGCTTTACTTATTTCTGAAGAAACATCTTTAAATTTTTTAAAATTATTAATAAACATTTTTGCTAGTCTACTAGCAGTTAAGTCATATAATTTTTTATTAACCCATGTATTTTTTGGATCTAACATCTCAGAAGGAACCCCTGGACACTCTATTGGTATATATAAGTTAAATAACTTATTGTACGAATACTTAACTAGATTAAGTTTTCCTGATAATGCTGCTGATACAATTACTCTACTATATTGTATGTTAATTCTTTTTCCCACACCATATGGACCCATAGTCCAACCTGTGTTGATTAAATACACTCTTGTTTTATATTTTATTATCTTATCACCTAACATTTTAGCATAAACATAAGCTGATCTAGGCATAAATGGAGCTCCAAAGCATTCAGAGAACACTGCTTTAGGTTCTTTTATACCACGTTCGGTACCAGCTAATTTACTTGTATAACCAGACATAAAATGAAACATAGCAGCATTTTTTGTTAGCTTTGATATAGGAGGTAATACACCTAATGCATCAGCAGTAAGAAATATGATTACTTTTGGATGTTTTCCAATACCTGGTAATTTAGCACCGTCTATATGATTTATTGGATACGCAGCTCTAGTATTTTCTGTTAGGCTATTATCATTAAAATCTGGTTTAAGTGTATCTCTATCTACAATTACATTTTCTAATATTGTACCAAATTTTATAGCGTTCCATATTTGTGGTTCTGCATCTTTGTTGAGATGTATACATTTTGCATAACAGCCACCCTCAAAATTAAATATTCCTTTGTCAGACCACCCATGTTCATCATCACCAATAAGAGATCTATTTGTATCAGCTGATAAACTGGTTTTACCTGTTCCAGACAAACCAAAAAACAATGCAGTATCGTCATCAACTCCTATATTAGCAGAACAATGCATAGGAAATATATTTTTTGATGGTAAGATGTAATTCATTACAGAAAACATGGCTTTTTTTATTTCACCAGCGTACGATGTACCACCAATAAGAACTAATTTTTTAGATATATTAATAAGAATAAAAATATTTGAGTTTGTACTGTCAACTCTAGGTATTGCATTAAAGTCATTAATACACATTAAAACAAATTCTGGTTCATGTAATTCTAATTCGTTTTTTGTTGGTCTAATAAATAATTGTCTAACAAATAGATTCTGCCATGCATGATCATTTATTATCCTAACTGCTATTCTATTTTCATTATCAGCTCCTAAAAATCCATCAAAAATAAATAATTCTTTGTCTTTTACAAATCTTTTCATCTTACTAAATATTTTACTAAAATTATTTGTTGTGAATTTATGATTTATTTCTCCCCAAACTATTGTGTTACTAGTTTCATCATCATATACAATATATCTATCATTTGGTGATCTTCCAGTATATCTACCAGTTACTACAGAGAACGAATTATTTTTTGTGATTATTCCATCATTATTTTTAATTGATATTTCAACAAGCTTTTTAACTGTTAGGTTTCTATTTACAATGTCTGGTTGTATTCCTAGATCAACTATCTGTGAAACAAATTTATTTGTGACGTTGTCCATGTGCTTAGTCATTTATATCAGCTCTGATTGTACACATACTAGAAGAACTAGCCATGTAACAAATCGTTGTGACTTTACTTATTATCTCTTTCTAAATTTAAGGAACCTATTTATTGAAAAATTTAGAATGTTAGTGTATGACTCCTGATAAAAATAGAATTAAAAATTTACCTAGAGATAAACCAGATTTTGTGAGACAAGAAAGTTGGCGTTATAAAAGATTAAAATCATCATGGAGAAAACCTAAAGGTATAGATAATCATCAGAGAAAGCAAAAAAAAAGTGTGCCGCCTATTGTAAAAATTGGATATGGAAATTCAAGAAGCATGAGAGGACTACATCCTTCTGGTTATACTGATAACCTAGTTCATAATGTCGATGGTTTGAATAGACTGAATCCAAAGTTAGATGGAGTAAGAATAGGTCATAGTGTAGGAACAAAAAAAAGAATAGAAATAATAATAAAAGCAATAAAAATGAAGTTCAAAGTTTTTAATGCAAGGGTTGTTAGAAATGACAGTAAATCTTAGAACAAAGAAACAGTTGATTTCCAGGGTTGTGGGAGTAGGGGTACATAGGATTAAGCTTGATAGTGAACATTTAGATGATATAGCTGATGCCATTACACGAAATAATGTACAAAGTTTAATCACTGCAGGTAGAATAAAAATAAAACCTGTACATGGTACATCAAGAGGAAGAGCTCAGTTAAAGAGAATTCAGAAAAAGAAAAGAGGAATAAAAACAGGTTCAAAAAAGGGCAAAGCAAATGCACGTCTACATAAAAAAGAAAAATACATGATCAAAGTTCGTGCTCTAAGATATAGGTTAAAGATATCAAAAGAACGAAAAGAAATCACAAATAAAGATTTTTGGATGGTATACAAAAAAATTCAAGGCAATACAATAAGAAATAGTGCTCATTTAAGAGAAATAGTAAGCGAAATCAAAAATAAATAGATTATGTTTATAAATTCTAGTTATGATCTATCCTGATGCACTTCTAAAATCACTGTTTTCTATATAATAAATTTAAATGCTTGTTTACTATCCTGTATTAGTGAATAAAGGTAATTTCACAGTTTCTTACATTATACTATATTTTAATGATTTCCATATCTGTATTAGAAATCAATTCTAAAAATTTTTTTTTATGTTTACCTAAATTATCAAAATCAAGCATCACTGATTTTGCCATGTAATTTTGTTTTAATATATATGAAAGTAAAACACGATCTAGATATATAAGCTGATATTTTGGAATTATTGTACCTAGTGCATATTTTCCATTTATGAGTTCATTTGTAAATTTAATAGGGTAGTGTGAACCACCAAAACCTACTGCTGTAGGATACGATTTTTTGATTGGCAATATATGTATTATTATTTTTGCTACTAAATTACAGAGTTGTACATTATTCCATTGTTCCTCTGTAGTTCCAATTTCAATAAATAATGTTGGCCTGTTAAGTGTGGCTGGCCCATGATGTGTAGTTTCTATTGTAATTTGAAAATCAGTGAAGTTATCCCTTGAATTCCATAATTCTTTAATATATGCTTTTTGCAGGTATTGATGCGGTATAGATACAGTCTTTTTTTCATTGCTTGTACATGTTTCTAATATACCAGTTGTATGACATGTCAAAGATAAAATCCTTGATGCAGACACATGTTTAGATAAAAAAATATACCCATCATAATTATATTCATTTATCCAATCAGCAAAAACTATTGGTGTAGATACAACAATAAGATCAAGAAATTTTCCATGATAAACTTCATTTTGTTTGATCAAATCTTTTGAGATGTATTTAGCCATGTTATATCCAGCAGGATCTTTATCATATGCTACAATCAACTCCATGAATAAAATTATAAGTGCATATTATTTAACTTCAACAATGAATCCGATAAGTAATATAAAAAATATGATAAGTACGATAAAACTTGCTAGGAAATCAGATAAGGATGACTATATGCAACATTTTAGGTTAGTATTACTAGGAATATCCACGGTGGGCATGATTGGATTTGTAATTCAATTTATATTTTCAGTAATACAATTAGATAGATAAAATTGACAAATAATAACGATTCTAAGCTTTTTGCTCTACGAACTACAGGTGGGCAAGGAAAAATAATTATAAGATTAATAGAAAATAAAATAAATAAGAAAAAAGCTGATATTAAATCCGTGATGTTAGTAGATAGTCTTAAAGGATACATAGTGATAGAAGCTGCAGATGCAAGTTCAGTTTTTGAGGCAATTCAAGGAATAAGACACATAAGGGGACAGTTGAGAGGAGAGCTAGATTTTAAAGATATAGAACAGTACTTGATAAAAAAATCCACAATAAAGGAATTATCAGTTGATGCTATTGTGGAAATAATAGGAGGTCCTTTTAGAGGAATGAAGGCTACAATAACAAGGGTGGATCATGAAAAGGAAGAAGCAACTGTAATTTTATTGGAAGCTCCATACCAACTTCCAGTTACAATAGATGCAAATTATCTAAAAATTTCAACCTAGTAACGGTTAAATTTTTAGATCAATATCAATCACTATGACTAAGACTCAGACAGTTTCTGCATTAGTTACTGGCGGCAAGGCATCTGCTGGTCCACCACTTGGTCCTGCATTGGGACCGCTAGGGATAAACATAGTAGAAGTAATAGACAGTATAAATAAAAAAACAAAAGATTTTGTTGGAATGAAAGTTCCCATTACTGTTAACATAGAATTGGATACTAAGAAATGGGATGTAGGTGTAGGGATACCATCTACCGCATCACTGATATTAAAGGAATCAGGAATAAGTAAAGGAACAAGTAATAATAAAGAAAAATGGGTTGCAAATATTAGTTTGGACAACATCATTAAAATATCTAAAATAAAAATTAATTCATCTTATTCCAATTCACTGAAATGTGTTACAAAAGAGGTACTGGGTACATGTTTATCTGCTGGTATTAAAGTAAATGGAAAAACTCCGAAGGATATTATCTCTGAGATCAATAGCAGTAAATGGGAGGAAAAATTTAAAACAAGCTAGTTATATACTCTGGTTCTTTTTGTGTTTTTTTTAATTCTATAAATATCTCAGTACTACTTATTCCATCTATTTTTCCTATTTTGTATGCTACAATATTATGCAATGTTTCCAGGTTTTTTATACTAATTGTTATCATAATATTGAATCTACCAGCAACTTCTGATATCGATGTGATTTCCGAAATTCCCATTAATCTTTTATGTATGGATTCTTTGAATTTTGGATCACTATTGATTCCTACTATAGATTTTACTGATATGCCCAACAGAGAATCATTTATTACTATGGTAAATTTTTCAATTATACCTTTTTTAAATAGTCTTTTTATCCTACTGTACAAAACTGATAAATTTACATCTAACTTTTTTGATAATTTTGGTATTGATGTAGAACAATCTTTAGTTAATTCATATAGCAATTTAACATCTAGTTTATCTATTTTGTTCATATATTCAATATTTTACATATTAACAAATATAGTTTTTTTAATTTAATGTAAAAATTCTAAAAATAGGCCTTAAAGATTTTAAGTGGGATGTAATGATTTTATATATATGTACAATGAACAAAAGATTATAAAAACTATCAATGATGCTAGAAAAAATAACAATCATAAATTTAAACAATCACTAGAATTAATATTGATTTTTAAGGATATTGATGTTAAAAAAGGATTTTCTATAAATGAAGTAATTCAATTGCCAAAACAGACTAGTTCACCTTCAACCATATGTGTATTAGCAGCTGGAGATATTGGTTTAAAAGCAAAGAATTCTAAAGTAGATAATATAGATAACAGCGAATTGGTCCAACTTGGTACAAATAAAAGAGCAATACGAAAATTTGCTAATAAGTATGACTTTTTTTTGGCAGATACTAAGCTTATGCCAGCTATAGGCAAGATATTAGGACAGTTTTTAGGACCACGTGGTAAAATGCCATCACCAATTCCATTTAATACGTCAATAGAATCAATTTTAACAAAATTTAGATCGTCTATAAGAATACGAGTAAGAGGGTCATCCGCATTGTCTTGTAAAATAGGTGATGAAGATATGACTAATGAAGATATTGCGTCAAATGCTAATACTGTAATAAATTCAATTGAAAAAAAATTACCTAATGGAGATAAAAATATTAAAAAAATTTTTATTAAAACTACGATGGGTAAAATTATCAGGATGTAGTAATAATGCATAAAAATAGAATAACATATCCAGAAAAAAAAATGAATCTATATAAATGTTTAAAAACTTTTTCCAAAAAATTTAGCGTAATAGCGTTGATAAGGATGGAAAATGTGAGAGCGTCACAGCTATTGACATTAAGAAAAAAATTAGCTAATGCTAAAATAATAAGTATAAAAGACAGAATAGCAAAAAAATCTTTTGCTGATCTTGCTGTACCAGGATTAGATAGAATAACTGATAGTATAAAAGGACAATGTGTAGTTGTATTTACTAATATATCTCCTTTTGTTTTAAGTTCTATGTTTAAAAAAAATAAGGTGATGTTGCTTTCACGAGGTGGTGATATCGCAAGTATGGATGTAGTAATTCATGCAAAAAATACAGGAATTGCTCCAGGCCCAATTATAACTGATTTTAAAGAAAATGGAATACCAACAAAAATAGATCAAGGAACTATTTGGATTACAAATGAAACAATAGCTGTTAAAAAAGGCAACGTGATTTCATCAAAGCTATCATCCATATTAAGTAAATTGGACATTAAACCTATAGAAGCAAGCATAGAACTAGATACAGCATTAGAAAGTGGAATACAATACAACAAAGATGAGTTATCTATGGATATAGAAAATTATAAAAGATTGTTTTTAGATTCTCATCTAAAAGCGATTTCACTATCTATTAAAAGTGGTCATACAACACCAGACACAATAAAAACAATCATAGTAAATGCAATTAAACTTGCATATGATATATCAATTGACTCATGCAATATAACAAACGATAATAGAAAACAGATTCTAATAAAAGCACACAACACTGCACAAAAACTACAAAAATTATTATAGTTCTAAATAATTATCACTCAGAACTTAATATTACATCGTATAAATAAAATAACTTCATTAAAAAGAAGATTTGTGTGTAGCTTAGTTACCCAAATAATGACGCCAATCCTTCCATTGCCTGTTCTTCTGATTTTCCACCTTCTTTCTCTTTAGCTTTATTTTCTTTTTTGTTTTCTTTCGTCTCTGTGTTATTTTTAGTTTGTATTTGTCCAGATATAGCATTTGATGAATTAATAGTTTTTTCTATATCTATATCAGATAATGATGCGATCAGTGACTTGACTTTAGATATGTTAGCTTCCACTCCTGTTGATTTTATTATAGACGTTATATTTGATTCATTAATCTCTTTCTTTAGTTTATGTAAAATTAATGCAGCATATATATATTCCATCACTCTGGTTTTTTATATATTCAATATAAAACTAATGCATGTATTTATCTAGGATGTTATAGAATCTTAAGACTTCTACAAACAGAGTACAAGTTATTTTTAAGGTTCTTATCATATAATGTTTCCATTTTTTTCTTAAGTATCATCTTTGATTTTTCTCTTTCTGTTCCAATTGGAAGTGATAAAACAGCATTAATTAGTTCAGAGATAGACTCACGTATCCACCCATCTAAAACTGAATATGTTTCAGGTGTAATTAACGTGATTTTGTCGTAGTTTATATTCAACGTATCAATGAATGCTTCATATTCTATTCTATATATAAATGCAAGAATACAGTTTTCAGGAGTAGGATCTGTTAGAATTTCAATTGATCTTGGTCCAGCTTTATTCTGAGAGATTTTATTTTTTAATCCTATTGGATTTACAACTAGCCCATTTATTATAACATTTATTCCTTCTACACCAGTAACTACTCCAAATATAATATCATGAAAATTGTTACTAGTTTTTTTAGATGAAAATATATGATCGCCCTCTTTAATTCTAGATTTTTTACCAATCATAGTAATATTTTAATAGTATATGTATTTATTTCATAATATAGATAACTAATAACTACCATTATAAAATTACAGATATGGATAAAGATATACTGGCAAAATTTTCGTCGGAACCTAATAAATATTATAAAACAAAACTATTTGATGATTGTGGTTTTGAGCGTAGGCAATGTAACAAATGTAAAAAATTTTTTTGGACGTTAGACGAAAATAGAATTTTTTGTCCAGACGACGAAAATTTTGCATATTCATTTATTGGAGATCCGCCCACAAATAAGAGATTAGATTACTCGAAAGCACTAGAAGAAATAAAAAAATTCTTTGTGAAAAATAATCATACTGTAATAAATAGATATCCAGTAGTTTGTAGATGGAGAGATGACTTATATTTTACAGTAGCATCAATTGTTGATTTTCAGAGAATTGTAGATTCAAAAATTGTTTTTGAATTTCCTGCTAATCCTCTTATTGTTCCACAAATCTGTTTAAGATTTAATGATGTTGAGAATGTAGGTATTACTGGCAAACATTTTTCGAGTTTCTGTATGATAGGACAACATAGTGTATTTAATGATGGGGGATATTGGAAAGATGAATGCATAGACCTTGACTATAATTTATTAACTAGGAATTTAGGTATTAGGAAAAATGAAATAGTATTTGTTGAAGATATGTGGGAAGGTGGTGGATCGTTTGGAGCGTCGTTAGAATATTTTGTACGCGGACTAGAAATTGGTAATGCTGTATTCACAGAATTCCAAGGAGATATAACAAATTACAATAGACTAGAGCATAGAATAGTTGACATGGGAGCTGGATTAGAAAGGTTTGCATGGCTTACTATGGGCACCCCCACAGCTTATGATTGTTGTTTTGGATCTATCACAAATACAATTATTCAAAAAACAGGGGTAGATATACCAATAGATGTATTAAATCAATACTATATAGAGCTCTCTAGAAATACAAGTAAATTTGATGATATTTCAATATGTAAAAAAATCGTGATTGGGAGAAATGTTGTATTCCAATCTGTTAGTGAAAAAATTGCACAACTTGAATCAATATATCTAATATTGGATCATATTAGAACATTGATTTTTTCCATAACAGATGGAATGATCCCAAGTAATGTAGGTGGAGGATACAACCTACGAATCATATTTAGAAGAATGATATTAGCAATAAGCAGACTAGGCATAAAATTAGATTTAAACGAACTAATAGAAACACATATTGATTATCTAAAAAATATCTACCCTGAAGTAACATATGCAAATGAAAATATTAAAACAATAATTGAAGTAGAATCAGAGAGATGCCAAGAATCAAAAAATAGAATTCAGAAATTAGCTTATCAGATAAAACGTGATAAAATAAAGATCGACATAGAAAAATTAATAAAATTATACGAGTCTGATGGGATAACACCTGATTATTTAAAGGAGATGAATGTAATTTCTGATATACCATCTAATTTCTATACAAAATTATCAAAAATACATAAAAGAGAAAAAAAGACAAATGATGATAGTAGATCTATATACCATGGGATCCAAGATACAAATTTGCTTTATTATAAAAATGATCCAAAAGAATTCAGTGCTAAGGTTTTGAAAGTTTTTGGACGATGTGTAATGTTAAATCAAACTGCATTTTATGCAAGAGGAGGAGGACAAGAACCAGATCATGGAAAAATAGCAGGCCACACTGTAATAGATGTAAACAAATATGATAAAATAGTGATGCATGAATTAATCCACAAAAGTAATATCAAAGTAGGAGATGTGGTGAATTGTTCAATAGATGTGGAAAGAAGAAAAAATATAACAAAACATCATACAAGCACACATATCTTAAATGCAGCATGTCGTAGTGTATTAGGAGATTGGGTATGGCAGCATTCAGCATTCAAAGAAGAGAAATATGGTAGATTGGATGTAACTCATCATTCTGGACTAACTGAAACTGAAATAAGAAAAATAGAGACTGTAGCCAATGATATAATACAAAAAAATTTAATTATAAACATAGGTGAATATGAACGTAATATAGCAGAACAAATGTTTAGTTTTAAAATTTACCAGGGTGGCACTGCCCCATTTAAGTATGTACGAATTGTTGACATAGATGGTTTTGATATAGAGGCATGTGGTGGCACTCATGTAAAACATACTGGGGAAATAGGTTTGATAAAGATTACAAAGGCCGAGAGAATACAAGATGGTGTGGTAAGGATAGAATTTGTAGCAGGTAAACAGGCAATAAAATATATTCAGAGCCAAGATCAAATGATTACAAAAGTTGCAGATATACTACAGACTGATAAGTTGAAAATTAGAGATTCTGTTAAAAATAAGTTAAATGAAGTTACAATATCAAAGAAAAAATTAAAGTGTATAATTTCAAAGACATCAACATATGTAATAGATAAAATAATTTCATCTGCAAAATATTTTGGAAGTGTAAAAATGTATTGCATTGCAGATGAAAATCTTGATGAGGAATTTCATATAGAAATAGGAAAAAGTGCTGTTGAAGTAGACCAATCTCTGATATATATTGGGATAATATTAAGAGAGTACACCAAGGTTATTGTATTTTCAGGTAATAAAGCCTCAAAAACTAAACGAGCTGATATTATTGCAAAATATATTGCCAAAATATTTGGTGGATCTGCTGGTGGAAATGAAAAATTTGCACAAGGTGGAGGAAGAAAAAAGGCTGTAGATATAAAAGAAGTTATATTAAAAACTGAACTAAGTGTATCCAATAACAAATAAAAATGATCGAGTGGAATAAAATAGAATTAAAGTGGAGAGAGCTTTGGATCGAGAATAAAGTTTTTGAACCAGAAATAAATAAGAAAGAAAAAAAATTCATAACAGTTGCATATCCGTATCCAAATTCGCCACAACATGTTGGACATGGTAGAACATACACAATAACAGATATTCATTCTAGGTTTTTTAGAATGAATGGATTTAATGTATTATTTCCTATGGGTTTTCATTACACAGGTACTCCAATACTAAGTATATCGAAACAAATCCAAAAAAATGATAAGTCTGTTATTAATGCATTTAATAAATTATATAAAATACCTACTGATATTATATTAAAATTTGTAGAACCAATAAAAATAGCTAAATATTTTCATCAAGAAATTAAAACAGGAATGATAGAGATGGGGTACTCCATTGACTGGAGCAGGGAATTCACTACAATAGATCCAGTATATAAAAAGTTCATAGAATGGCAATTTCAGAGTTTAAAAAACAAAAAATTGATTATTCAAGGCTCTCATCCAGTAGGCTGGTGTCCAAATGATCAAAATCCAGTTTCTCAACATGATACAATAGGTGATGTAGAACCAAATTTTTTAGAATATATTATGATCAAGTTTACATATGAAGAGTACATATTACCAGCTGCAACACTAAGACCTGAAACAATATTTGGAGTAACAAATCTGTGGATAAATCCAGAACTTACATATGAAATAGTAAAAGTATTCAATGAAAAATGGATTGTAAGCTCTGAATGTGCAAATAAATTAAAGTATCTTGATATGGGATTAGAGTATATAGGTAGAATCAATGGAGACAGACTATTATTCAAAAAAATAAGAACCATACAAGGTGACGAGATATTCACACTACCAGCAAAATTTGTTAAATCTGAAACTGGAACAGGAATAGTAATGTCTGTACCTGCACATGCACCACTAGATTACCAAGCGTTGGAAGATATTAAAAAAGATAATAAAAATATATCAATTGTTAAAACCATAGCTAACGAAATCAAACCAGTCATAGTTATAAATGGATATGGAAACATGTACGATAAAAAAATCCCGTCTAAAGAAATTATAAATAAGTTACATATACAAGATCAAAATGATCCAAAATTACTGAATGCTACAAAAGAACTTTATAAAAAAGAATTTCATCATGGAAAATTAAATGAAAGTTGTGGTAAATTCGTGGGAAAAAACATTTCTGATGTAAAAGACCCTATAAAAAAGTGGATTTTAGATAACAAAAATGGAAAAATTTTGTTTGAGTTGACAGAATCTACAAAATGTAGATGTGGTACAAAATGTGTTGTAAAGTTATTAAATAATCAATGGTTTTTAGATTATTCTAACAAAAATTGGAAAAATGAAACTATTAAGCACATTAAAAGTATGTGCATATTTCCCAATGAAATACGATCAGAGTTCGATCATGTAATAGATTGGTTAAAAGAAAAAGCTTGTGCAAGAAAACAAGGATTAGGTACAGCTTTACCGTGGGATAAAAACTGGATTATAGAAAGTCTTTCTGATTCAACTATGTATATGCCATATTATATTATTGCAAAATACGTTAACAATAAAAAAATTACCGCTAAAAATATTTCAACCATTTTTTTTGATTATATACTACTTGGAATTGGTAGTATAAAAAATGTAGTAGAACGTTGTAACATACCAGAAAATACATTAAACGAGATCAGAAATGAATTTTTATATTTTTATCCTGTAGACTACAGGCACTCTGGTAGAGATTTGGTACCAAATCATCTAACATTTTTTATTATGAATCATGTAGCTATTTTCCCAAAAAAATATCTGCCAAAGTGTATTGTAGTAAATGGATCCATATTAATGAATGGAAAAAAAATGTCAAAATCTATGCATAACACTATTCCACTAAGAGGAGCTATAAAAGAATATGGTGCAGATCCTATACGACTATCTATAATAATATCATCAGAATTACTTCAAGATACAGACTTTAATTTAAAATTAATAAAAACTATTCAATATAAACTTGAATCAATATTCAAAAAATGTTCAATATATAAACCAGGTATAATAGAAGCAACATCAATAGAGGATAGATGGTTCCAAAGTAGATTTATTATAGTAATATCAAAAGTTACTGAATCCATTAAAAAGATGAGGTTAAGAGAAGCTTTACATATGATACTTTTTGATTTTGACAGTGATATAAATTGGTATTTAAGAAGAATGCATGCAAAACAAAAATTTGGAACAAACGGAATAATACATAAGTTTTTACTAATTAGAGTATTAATGCTATCACCTTTTGCACCACATATAGCAGAAGAAATGTGGGAAAAATTAGGAAATTCAAAGATGATTTCTGAGTATAAGTGGCCAAGTGTAGCCTATAAATTTGATGAAAAAGCTGTGTGTACAGAGAATTTTTTAAAATCAATAGTAAGTGACATAAACAATATTATTAAAGTTACAAAAATTGTACCAAAAAAAATAATTATATACACAGCAAATACATATAAGTCAATTACATATCGTTACATCTTAGAAAACGCAATAAATGGAGAAAATAATGTTAAGAAACTAATCAAACTAACAATCTCTAATTATGAGATAGGTGATTTAAAAAATAATATTAACATAATAAAGAAAATGGTGATTGACATATTATCTGATTCTATAAATGAAAGGTTAGTAAAAAGTAGAATGAAAGAATTTGATGAGCACGAAGTAATTTCATCTGAGTTATCATCATTATTGAAACATGAATTTGGTGTAAGGTTGAATGTATTTTCTGAATCAGATGCTAACAAATATGATCCACACGACAAAGCTAGGAATGCAAGGCCATTCAAACCAGCTATATTGATAGAATAATATATGATATAAGTCATATATAACTTGTAATAATATAATAATAATGAAGATAGCTATAGTAGGAATTGGCGTTGCTGGAGCATATTTGATTGCAAGATTAAAAAATAAACATGATATTGTAGGTTTTGAAAGAATGAAAGAAAATGATCATGACTCTATTTGTGCATGGGGTTCATCAAAATCAAAAATGACTGAACTATGCTCAAAAGTAGATATCAAATTTGACGATTATATAGTACATGAAGGAGAAAATCTGCATATAGACATGAAAAAATCTCATAATTTTGCTATAAAACTTAGTGGGCTTTGTACTTACAATAAAATAGGGATTATTAGACGTATGGTAAAAGAATGCAAAATAAATTATGATGCAGTACCAAAACTGCATGATCTAGAAAAAAAATATGATTTAATAGTGGATACAACTGGGTTTCATAGAACTTATCTTCCAAAACCTAGTAATGATTTTTATCTTCCAACATTTCAATATAAAGTAAAATATAATAACACAATACCAATAGATGACTTTTATGTAAAACCATTTGCGGACATGACTGGATATTTATGGTATTTTCCTTTAAATAAAAAATATGCTCATATAGGAGCTGGTGATTATAAAAAAAACCATGTAAAAGAAACGAACACGTTTATAAAAAAATATGGAGGTAAAATAATTAAAACTGTGGGACGGCCTATACGTCTTGCAACTCCTGATATGTGCGAACCATTTTACTATAATAAGGTTATAGGGGTTGGAGAATCAATAGGAACAGTGTATCCACTTTTAGGAGAAGGAATAATACCAAGCATGATTTGTGCAGATATTTTTATAAAAAATATTGGAGACAATGAAAAATATAGAAATGATGTTTTAAATTATTTTAGAATATACAGTAAAGTTTTTAAACTTGTTATTAGTAAGATGAAGAATAAATTTAGTATCATAAAGCAGCTACCTGATCTAATATCAATATTTAGGTATATGAAAAGTAATGAAAGTAGATTTGGTATGAAGATAAATATATTAGATTTGTTAAAAGTCGCAAGAGCTTAGTGAAATGACATGCAAGAAAAGTTATTCCTAATGGTGCTGTTTGAATCCATGTTATAATTATAAATTATCTCTGAATATTTATTTAGAATAATAATCATTTTATCAATTTTTTTTGATGTATAAAAACCTGGACAATCTCCAGTAAATTGAAAGGTTGCATGTACTTGTATAATATCTTTTTCATTCTCTAACCATGTAGAAAATGGATATAATCTACAAACATTAGGATTGTTTGAATAAAGTACACAGCTTCCATCTTTATCAAGAAACCTACAAGGGATATATGTACCATCTTCATTGATACGTTCATTTTTTTTACGTTTTAGATTAATAGTAGTCATGGTAAGTAATTGGTTTTGAGGACCATTTTCATTCCATGTACTAACTAGAGTTTCATCACGTATAAAATTTGATATTTTTTTGTATTTCATCTTTTTTCCTATTGAAATCATATCACCTGATGTCAGCGGTAGACGTCCTTGTCTATTACAACAGTTATGACAATCTGGCCAGTAACACTTCCACAACACAAATTTTTTTAGTTTAGTTAAAAATGGAATATGAAATGTAACATTACTAACTTTAATTTTGTAGTCATTAATATGCACAATTTTTCCCAATATGAAATCTGAGATTATTGGATCTATGTCCCAACCACTTTTTAACATGTCTAATGACTGCACGATTTCTTTTTGAACCAACTATATATTATTAATTTAATATAAAATATTAATGTTGATAGAAAAAGGCAAGTATGCATCTGCAACTCAAAAAAGAAGATTTGTATGGATAGAAATAATATGGCCTTTAATATTAGAGCTTGATAGTACAACATTTACATTAAAACAATATCAAAAAAAACGAAATGAAATTTGTAAAAAAAATAATGTGAAAATAGATATAATATCCAGAGGGTTAGCTTCATTATTAAATAAAGAAATTATTTTTAAAGATGCCAACCAATATTATATACATTACAGATTAATCCCATATATGAGACTAAATTCAAAATGTGATTATTCTGTTGCGATAAATGAAAGTAGGATAAGATAACAATGGTTAATATATTTTAATTTCAAATAATTCTTAATAGCCCGATAGTCTAGCGGTCAAATTAATTGGCAAAAGATCCCGCGCTCTGAATATTGTTAGGAGATACGCGGGGACGGCAGTTCAAATCTGCCTCGGGCTAATGTCATCTAGAAGCTTGTGCTATTCTTTCAAGCTCATGTTTCTTTTTTATTGGCGGTGAATTAAGATCATTATTTGCTGCTAAAATTAGCTGTTCTGCAAGATGTTCTTCAATTGATGTTGGATTTGAAAATGTCGCCTCTTTTACAGTGTTTGATATGAATCTAAGAGCCAGATCAACACGTCGTACTGGTGCAACATCTACTGAGACATGGTATACAGTACCTCCATATATGATCCTCGTAGTATCTTCATTAGGAGCTGAGTTTTCTACGGCTCTTACTAAAATTTCAATTGGATTTTTTCCAGTTTTTAAATGTATTATATCAAGAGATGATTTTACTATATTAATAACATGTAATTTCTTTCCAGCCATTCTTCCAGTATTTTTTGCATATTTCTTTCCAAAGTGCATTAGTTTATTTATAAGTCGTTCAACTATATTCACATCAATTTTGTTAAATCTTCTTAATGCAGATCTTCCAAATGTAAGTGGCATTATTGTATTTTTTAATGAAATTACATTCTTTAATCCAGGATCTTGTATTTCAATATTAGATGTATCCCACTTCCTAAAAAGTAGAAAATTATTTTTTTTATACATTTTTATCTTCGTGGTTTTTCTTTCTTTCCAATAACTAGTTCATGTAATGATGTTCCATTTACTTTAAATACTTTATATCGTACACCTGGAATATCACCCATCGCACCACCTTGTGTAGCACCCATTCCTTCTACATGTACTTCGTCATGTTCATCTATGAAATTCATTGCACCGTCTCTTGGTAAAAATGCAGTTACAGACTTGCCGTTTTTAATCAACTGTATCCTTACACATTTTCTAACTGCTGAGTTAGGTTGCTTTGCTTCTATGCCTACTTTTTCCAAGACTATTCCTCTAGCTTGTGGAGCACCTGACAATGGATTTGTTTTTTTATCAAGACCCAACTCTCTTCGTTTATATGTTGAAATTGACCAGCGCAGTTTTTTTCGCTTTGCCTTTAAAACTCTTCCTGCAAATAAACCTAATGGTGATTTTGCCATATAATAGTCACCAATTTATTTTTCTATAATTATTTATCAATACATTGGTTATCTCAAAATATCGCTTTGCTAAGAGTCTAGCTTTTTCTGCGTTACGGCCATCTTTTCCTACAACTATACCTTTTTTTTTAGGATCTACAAAAACCAATGCCTGTGTGGTACCGTCAGGACGCTTATTTAGTTTCACATCGGATATTAATTTAGAATATAATATGTTTTTTATAAATAAAGCAGGGTCATCAGAATATTCTACTAGTTCCACATTTTTTTTGATCATATTTTGTAATGATTTTATATGTGAGCCGCCTTTACCTATAGCTAAACCCATTTTACCTGAATTAACAACAAAAATTATTCTGTTCTGTTTTTCATCATCAATACAATCTTTAGCAGTAACACCTGTAATATTTTGAAATAACGACATTAATCTCATTTGATCAGTAGTTAGCTTAATAGTTTGCGTCATATCAATATCTCTAATTGTTTTATAGGTTATTTTGTCTCATTTAAACTTTCATATAGCACATAAAAATATACAAAAAGTTGTTATTGCAATTCATATTCCTTTAAAAGTAATTTGATGTTTTGATCATTCAAATAGCTTATTGACAAAGCTGATACTCTAAATTGAAAACCACAAAGTTTTCCTAAAGCCATTGAAGAATTTTCAATTTTTATAATTGGAACCTTTTCTTTCTTTGCATTGTGTTGTACCTTTTTTACTATATCACCGTTAATAGACTTAGAAAGTATAATTAGTCTAGAATTTTTTAGTGTTGTTAAAGTTTTTTTTATTCCCAATGTGTATTTTTTTTCTTTAATTATGTCTTTTAACGTTTTTTCTAATAATCGTGTCACTTTCATTTGTGTATATTATTCACATTTATAGTTTACATTAAAAAAATTAAAATTAATTAATGATATTGATGATCAAGTTGTCATTCAAATTATTTTTGTTTATTTTGTATTATGATCAGAGATATTCATGTAAATATCAACTGTTCCACTGCCTATTGGTATATTACTTCCAACAATCACGTTTTCAGTTACGCCTTTAAGTTGTTCTATTTCTCCAGCTAATGCCGCATGAGAAATTGTGGGAACTGTAATTTCAAATGCAGCTCTAGCAAGCACGCTTTTTTTGGTGCCTGCTACACCATGTCTGCCTATTTGTTGCATACAACCACGAGAACACATCAGGTCAGATACTAGCATTATATATCTAATATCTACTTCCAGGCCTTGATCTTCTAACGTAGATGTGAGTTCATCAATTAGAGCATTCCTAACAGCTTCTATTCCTAAAGTTGCTGCAATTTCAGATACATTATTTGTTTTAACATTTTTTATATTTACTCCATCTATTTCTAAAACTTTTGCTAAGTTTGAGCCTGTGGTTTGAATTAGCCAACCATTACCTTTTTGCACCAATGTTACCCTTTCTATTTCATCAACACCTTTCACAATGGTATTAAGTACTTTATTTTTAATTGCAATTACAGTTTGTGCATCTAAAGTGTCTGTTAGTTTTAATGTTAAACTATGATCATCAAAAGCTTCTATTTTAAATTTTTTGTTTGACTGTAATACACTCTTAATGTCATCAACTGTACAACCTCTTTCCTTTAATCTTAACTCATCTAAATTTAATTTTATTTGTGTAGAATAATCTGTTTCTGCACTAGAAATTAGTGAATTTATTTTTGTTTGTAATATACTACGTGCAGTTTTAATAGCACTATCTCTTGATGTTTCTATTTTTTCATTAAGAGAAATATCCATTGTCGGGGTGACTGGCTTTTTACGCGCATCTACTAATTCTATTAGTCTTGGAAGTCCAAGTGTTACATTTCTTTCCCTTATACCAGCAAAATGGAATGTTCTAAGAGTCATCTGTGTGCCAGGTTCGCCAATAGACTGGGCTGTTATAATACCTACTGCTTGACCAGGTTCAACCTTAGCTTTATTGTATAACTCGAATCCTTTTTTACATACTTTCTCTATTCCCATTTTAGTTAATTTTGATGAAAGAAGTGATTTAATAACCATATTTTTTAATCTAATATTGAATGTTTTTGTATATTTTTCACAAAGTTCACTAATCTCATATTTTGTAGCATTTTTACCAGAATCTACAATTGTTTGTGATTCAACTAACCTATCAATGTTAAAAGATTCTCCATGGTCACTTTTAGCTACATCTATTCCATCTTCACCGTATAAAAATTGAATTATATGACCGTGAGGATCTCTTACTGTGCCATCATATTCAAGTCTAATATGTTCAAGTGCGTTAATAAGCCTGCGCTGCATATATCCACTTTGCTGTGTTCTAACTGCAGTATCAACAAGTCCTTCTCTACCTCCCATTGCATGGAAAAAAAACTCTAATACTGATAAGCCATCACGATAATTTGATTTAACAAATCCATGTGAATCTGGGTTATCATCATGATTTTTAAAATGTGATAACGCACGATTATTGTAACCGCTATGTAGTCTTTGCCCACGTCTTGATTGTTGTCCTAATGCACCAGCCATTTGTCCAATATTAAGTGAGGATCCTCTAGCACCAGTTATTGCCATTATTTTTCCAGCATTTGTCTCATCAAATGATTGAGCTGCTGTACTACCAGCTTTATCTCTAGCTTTTGATAATTCATTTACAATATACGCCTCTAATGATTCCTTAGAGGATAAGCCCCTAGTCAATCTCAATGTTCTTTTTTTAGCCTGAGATATCAAATTATATACTTTATTATATGTCTCATCTATCACATCTAGTATTTCTTGTTGTACAGTACTAGTTAATTCTAGATCAGAATAACCATAGCTAAATCCATAATGTGTTATAAACTGTTTTACTATAATAAGAACTGAATTAAGGAATACCTTAGCTCGTGCATTTCCATAGTCTTTTGCAATTCTATGTAAAACACTTTCAGGTTCTTCTGCGCCTATTGATGATTTATCTATAACACCATGTATTAATTGACCATTTTTTATTATGACATCCTTAGTAGCCCCACCAGTACCTTTTGCCCACTTTGATGTAATTATATAATTAAAATCTTTAGGTAGAAAAAGCGAAAATAGTTGTTTTCCAGAATACATTGAAGATTTTTTATTATTATTAGCTGGTTCTGGCATAATACCAGTATAACCACCAAGCATAGCTAAATTGAAAAATTTTTGTTTTGATAGTAGTGTGTCATCCTTCGTAAGTAAATAGGATCCTGTAATAAAATCACGTAAACCACCTATTATTGGTCCACCATATCTTGGAGATATTAATTGATCCTGAACACGCATCAATAAAAATGCTTCAGCCCTAGCCTCCTCGCTTTGTGGTACATGTAAATTCATCTCATCACCATCAAAATCTGCATTATATGGAGGACATACAGATGGATGTAGTCTAAATGTTTTACCTGGTAATACTTTCACATAGTGTGCCATTATAGACATTTGATGTAGTGATGGTTGTCTGTTAAACATAACAATATCTCCATCAGAAATATGCCTTTCAACTAAATAACCGATTTCAAGATTTTCTGCGATGACAGATCTATCTTCAACAAAATCTAGTCTAATTTTAACGCCATCTGGTCGCACTATATAATTGACACCAGGGTGTTTATTAGGTCCATTAAGAATTAATTTTTTCATTCTTTCTATATTCCATTCTGTAACAACTTCTGGTATAGTAAGTTTCATAGAAACTGTTTCAGGAATTCCAACTTCAGATAGATCCAAGTTGGGATCTGGGGATATTACTGTTCTACTAGAAAAGTCTACACGTTTTCCAGATAATGAACCACGAAACCTGCCCTCTTTCCCTTTTATTCTCTGTGTTAAAGTTTTGAGAGGTCTACCTGAACGGTGATGTGCTTGTGGAATTCCAGATACTTCATTATCAAAATATGTAGTGGCATGATACTGCAATAAATCAACCAAATCCTGTACAATCAATGGCGGAGTTCCAGCCTCTTTACTTTCTTTAAGTCGCTGATTAACTCTAATAACATCAACCATCTTATGAGTTAGATCATCTTCTGATCTGATACCAGTCTCTAAAATAATTGATGGTCTTACTGTAACTGGAGGAACTGGTAATACTTGTAGTATAAACCATTCTGGTCTTGCTGTAGCTGGATCATAACCAAGTATTTTTATATCAGCATCTATTATTTGTGTGAATCTTTCTCTTATTGTTGCTGGCAATAATCTATTTTCACCTAATTCAGTTTTTTCTATAAAAATCGTAGGTTTAGTAAAAATTAGATCATATTGTATTTTACCACAATGTTGACACTCTTTCATTTTTTTAGATTTTTCTAGAATTTGTTCAGGAATACGTTTACGTGAAATTACCGTATAAACTGCATCATATTTGGTTATTTTTGAAAATTCATCTAGTTCATCTTGAGATATTTTAAGTCTGGAACAAGATCTACATGTAGCTAATAACAGTTTGTATATGTTATCTATAAATGCAATATGCAACACAGGTTCAGCTAGTTCTATGTGTCCAAAATGTCCTGGACATCTAGCAGCTGTATTTCCACAAGTAAGACATTTCTGTCCAGGCTCTAATGTGCCTAGCCTACCATCCATCAATCCACCCTGAACAGACATACCATCTTCATCATATGTTTCAGGTGCAGTGATCTCAGCAACTGAATATTTTCGTATTTCGTTTGGTGACCAAACTGAAAACCTTATGGCATTTATTGATTTTATAGTTTGTACTGACATTATACTTTTTCCTTTATTAGAAGCCTAGGTGCAATATTAAGGCACTGCATCTCTTGCAACAACAATTTAAATGCATAGGCTACAGCCACTGATGATATTTTAGCTTTATCTCCACAAATTCTGCATATATACTTTCTTTGTTTTATATCAAAATACGCTACTAGTCCACATCTTTCACATACAAAAACTTCAGATTTATCAGATTCGTCTAATAATCTATCTTTTAATATCATAGATGCACCATATGCGATCAAACAATCTCTTTCCATTTCACCAAAACGTAAACCGCCTCCTCTTGCCCTACCTTCTGTGGGTTGTTTAGTTAACATTTGTACTTGTCCTCTTGCTCTAGCATGTATCTTATCAGCTACCATGTGATGTAATTTTTGGTAGTAAACTATACCTATAAAGATCTCTACTGGGAATGATTTGCCAGTTTTACCATCATACATTATCTCCTTTCCAGAATATTTAAAACCTGCAGCATCAAGTACTATTTTAACTTGTTCCATTTTTTCACCTACAAAAGCTGAACCATCAAATTTTGTTCCACGTAATGCAGCCGCTTTTCCAGTAATCGACTCCAAAAACATTCCAACTGTCATTCTGGATGGAAATGCATGTGGATTTATCAGAACATCAGGCACAACTCCATCTGCAGTATAAGGCAGATCTTCGTTATTAGCTAATATTCCAAGTATGCCTTTTTGACCATGTCTAGATGCAAATTTATCACCTATTTCAGGAATTCTCATGTCTCTAACCCTTATCTTATACATTTTACCACCTTCATTTGATTGTGTCATCACTATAGTATCAACTACACCAACTTCTGATGGTCTTACACCTATTGATGTATCACGTCTATAAGGTCCAACTGTATCAAATTCCCTATATTCTTCCATAAATCTCGGCGGGCTTGTTTTTCCGATCAATATATCACCACCAAGAACAGATGACTCTGTAGCTACTATTCCATCCTCTTCTAATAGCCGATATGCTTTTTCTCCTTTATAACCACGAATGTTTTCTTCGGCATTAGGAATTTCAAAGTTATCACGCATACCTCCAGGATATTGTTTAGCTTCCGCATCATATATTCTATAAAAAAATGTACGTGCAAGTCCCCTTTCTACTGATGACTTACTTAAAACAATTGCGTCTTCTATATTATATCCATCAAATGGCAAAACAGCTACAATGCAATTCTGACCTGCAGGACGTTCTTCTAGTCCTAATAATTCCATTGCCTTAGTAGTTACAATAGGAATTTGTGGATAAAGCATAAGGTGTTGTCTAACGTATGTATTAGTATTCATTGTAGGAGTAGAAAATCCAAGACTTTGTTTTGCCATTGCAGCTTCATATGTGTTTCTTGGTGATTGATTGTGTTCAGGATACGGAATAACAGAAGCACCAACACCTAATATTGTTGATGGAAATATTTCCAAATGTGTATATTTCTTAGTATTATTTTCATTAAGTGCAACATAACAATTTTCTTCTTCATTTGCATCAATAAGCTCTATTACACCAATTCTTAATAGATCAGTCCACGAAAGTAGTTTCTTTATAACTTTGTCCAGGAGATCCTGTGTTAATAGTGACTTATTATCATTAATTACAATTAATGGTCTTAACACCCTTCCGGCATTACAATTTATGTATAATCTTTTTGTTGCATTCTTTACCTCTGATTCATATGTAGAAACGCTTATGTGTGGGTGTATCTTCGAATGTCTACGTAATTCACGTAAGGATTTTGCTAGTGTGTCTCCATCTATGTGATACCCTACGAGTCTACCGTCTACAAAAACCCTACTGCCATATCTTCTTACATTGTAATCTGCTTCTGAGAAGTAGACTACGTCTAATTCATATAGTCTCTCAATAATTTCTTCAGTAGGTACATCATTTGATATTATTGCAGATAAAGCTAGATTTTTTACTAAGCCACAGTTTGAGCCTTCTGGAGTTTCACTTGGACAAATTCTTCCAAAATGAGTTGCGTGTAGATCTCTAGCCTCAAAATTTGGTTGAGTTCTGCTTAATGGAGATTGTAGTCTTCTTAAGTGACTAATTGTTGAAAGATAGTTAGTTCTATCTAATAGTTGTGTAACACCGATTCTGCCTCTTCCCCAGTTTCCAGTAGCAATAGCATTATTAAGTTTATCAGTTATTATCCCAGGCCGTATAGCTGCAGCAACTGCATTTATACCACGTTTTTGCCCAGATCTCTCTAGTTGGTATTTCATATCACGTACTAGATTTCTAAATGCAGTTCTAAATAGATCAGCTAACATATGACCTGCAAATTTTATTACTTTGTTTCCATAATGATCTTTATCATCAGGTTCTATCCATACAAGTTTAAGTTCAATTAATTTACAAGTAGCTTCTCCAATAAACTGTGCTTTTTCTTTTCTGTGTTCTGAGTATTTTCCTAAATGTGGTAATAAACCCCAATCCAATAATGTCTCAGTTCTTTTAATTTGAAACTCTTCTAACATCCCTGGCGCTATTCTTTTACTAATGTAACTGATTGCATCATTTGAAGTGGATATACCTCCTGCTTTTTCAAATGAGCCTTCTAATTCATCTTGAACTTCATCTATAAGTGACACTGCAGCCGCAATTGTTTTGTCTGATTCTAAACCTAATGCTCTCATTAAAATAACAACTGGTATGTCCACAGGAGATCCAGGTATTCTAGCAACAATTAAGCCATCATTCTTTAAAACAAGCTCTAATTTTGCACGATATCCTATAATTGAAGAATAAACTTTAGATTTAAATACTACATTACCACCAACAATATCTTTTTCTACTATTATTTTGTTGTAAGAAAGATCTTCTAGTCCGACAATTACTCTTTCAGAACCATTAATTATAAAATAACCACCAGGATCATGATAGTCTTCTCCATGTTCTATAAGCTTTTGTTGTGAAGAGTTGTGTAATATACATGCACTAGATCTAATCATTACTGGCATATCACCAACATGAATAAAACGAGATTCTAATATTTTTCCATCTTCTATTACACTTATTTCCATCATCAGTGGTGAAGAATATGATACATTACGAAGTCTAGCTTCTGCAGGCGATGTGTGTGTGATAGAACCATCAAGTTCAATCATTCTAGGTTGTTGTAATTTTACTTTACATAGCTGTATTTGATATGGATATTCAGAATTTTCTATTTCAATTAGACCAACTTCGTTTATTATACTTTGAAGTCCATGCACTAAAAATTCATCAAATGAATCTAAATGTTGTCGTGCTATACCTTCTCTTTTCAAAATATCTTGTATTATAGGCCAACGGTCTTTAGATGTAATTATCATTTATACTTCAACCACATATCTATAGTACAAACTATCTCCTGCTGTCTTACTTTTTCTGCTTATTTTTATAATGTCACCTGGTTTTACCCCTAGTTTTACTACCGCAGGATCATTTTCAAATATTAATGGAAGTTCAGTTGGCCTACAATTAAATTTTTTTAGAATGTATTCAGCTTCTTTTTTTGTAATGACCTCATGTCTTGGAACATATACATGTCCAGATATATCTGGTACACTATTCTTATTCATAAATTATTCACCATTGCATTATTAAATTTTATAAGCAATAGTTAGATTAGTAATGCAGGCAATATATACCTCACTAAACAATCTAGAATTTGAGGCATTCAGCAAAGTTAAATAATGTCGATTGAATCCGTATTCACGATGAATAATCAGGGAATGTTCACTTTGTTTGTAATTTTAGTTGCAAGCATAAGTAGTGTACAGACTTTTGCACAGATAATAGAACCAGTAGTAGTTACCACTGATAAGGAATCATATTCTGAAGGAGAAAATGTAGTGATTGTCGGTGAAGTAAAAGAGAGATTATCAGGTGTTCCTGTTAGTCTTCAAGTGATAGCTGCAAATGGAAATTTGGTTACTATAAAGCAAGTTGAAGTTGACGATAATAATAAATTCGCTACAGAATTAATGGCAGGCGGAGAACTTTGGAAGTCGTCAGGAATATATACTGTGAAGGTTCTTTACGGAACAGAGTCACGTACTGATGAAACTACATTCGAGTTCGGTAGCTCGTATACAAAAAATACAAAAATTGAGGGTCCCAGTATAACTGTAGACAATACTGATGCTGTAATAGGTTACAAAATAATAAATGGAAAAGTAATTAATATAGCACCTATAGAAGATGCAAATTCATTGGTAATCACATTAGAAACGACAGATTCTGGTGAACTTACTGTAACATTACCAAGGACGCTGATAGATGCCAAAATAGGTGATGCTGACGACGATTTTTTTGTGCTTGTAGATGGAGAAGAAGTGGATTTTGAAGAGAAAATAACATCTATGGACAGAACATTAGTAATTTCTTATCCTAGTGGTACTGAAGAAATAGAGATCATAGGTACA
Organism: Nitrosopumilaceae archaeon; assembly: GCA_965218725.1. Taxonomy (GTDB): domain Archaea; phylum Thermoproteota; class Nitrososphaeria; order Nitrososphaerales; family Nitrosopumilaceae; genus WTHC01. The sequence goes on along the minus strand of CBDCLO010000002.1, from coordinate 18,389 downwards.
TTTGTAGTTCCGGAATTCGGAAGTATTGCTGTATTAATTCTTGCAGTTGCTGTGGTATCGTTGATTCTAATAACTTCAAAGTCAAAATTAAGTGTATTAGTAAAACACTAACCATCAATTTTTTCATTTTTTTAAAGTGATCTAAAATATTTTTTAGTGTACAACTATTAAAAAATTACCAAGTGACATAACAATATACCAAAAATATCATTTGTGTTGATTATTGATATATCTAAAAATATATTATTAGATAATAATTTTTAAAAGTTTAGTCGCTTTTGTGCAAACATACAATATGCATTAACAATTTCAAATCCTATATAACGTCTACCAAAAATTTTACTCATGATAGCAACTTGACCGGATCCCAAAAATGGATCTAAAATCAGGTCATTTCTTTGGCTTGAGTATTCTAAAATTTTTTTTATTAGATCTGCAGGTAATTTTGTAGGTGTTTTTTGTTTATTGATCCAATATTCTCTTTTTATATACCAAACATCTTCTTTATCTTTATAATGAAGACTACCTCCATCATCAGATTTTAAATTTTTTTTGAATCTCCTATATGGAAAAAATCTTCGTTTTTTATCATTTTTACAAACATACAAACAATGGTAATGTGATGTAACAAATTTTCTTCTTGTTACGACACCGAATTGATATTTCCAAATTATATGGTTAACTGTAATAAATCCAATATTATCTAATGCTGTTAAAATATCATTAAGATTATTCCAGCCAGAAAACACATACATGCTTCCAGATTCTTTTAATACTCTAAATGCTTCTTTAATCCATTTATAAGTAAAATCAAAATAATTTTTAGTGTTTATATCATTATAACCATCTATCACATGATATAAATTCCTGTTGTAATTATGTTTAGTAGTTTTAAAATCTATTGCAAATGGAGGATCAGTAATAATTAGATCTATTTTATCATTAGATATGAGCTTCATACCATCAACACAATTTATGTTATATATTTTATTGCTATCTATTTTTTTCAATTTATTCAAATATTTGCGATAATACTATTTCTACATTATTCAACTTTTTGTGAAATGTACTAAGTTATATTTATAAAAACAATAAATTAAATTATTTTTTTTGTACTAGAATATTGATTTTTGTTTTCAATTTTAATAATATCCAAGTTGGTATAATCACATATACAAAAATATTTATAAGAATTATGCTGACACCGTATACAATTAAATCTGTTTCAGAATTACCATTTACATAATGTAGGATCGAAAGTGTGTTTAATAGTGGGGTGGCACCAATTTTAATAATTTCTTTCAATAATGGGTTATCTCTTTCTAAATCGGAGATGGTGGGAGAGAATGAATAATACACATTATTAAATACTAGCATAAATTTTTTGCCATAATGATTGTTAAGCACAATATCATCCCTAATATTTCTTAAAGATTGTACTTGCTGAGATAGTTCAGAATCATAAGTTGATGTAGCGATAAGACATCCTCCACCACTAATTGGATCTATATCTACTTCTGGAATGCACATACCATCTTTTTCTATAGTTCCAGGTCCACATACTACTGGTTCTTCTAGTTGAGGTAGCTCTCTGTACGGTTCTTCTAGTTGAGGTAGCTCTCTGTACGGTTCTTCTAGTTGAGGTAGCTCTCTGTACGGTTCTTCTAGTTGAGGTAGCTCTCTGTACGGTTCTTCTAGTTGAGGTAGCTCTCTGTACGGTTCTTCTAGTTGAGGTAGCTCTCTGTACGGTTCTTCTAGTTGAGGTAGCTCTCTGTACGGTTCTTCTAGTTGAGGTAGCTCTCTGTACGGTTCTTCTAGTTGAGGTAGCTCTCTGTACGGTTCTTCTAGTTGAGGTAGCTCTCTGTACGGTTCTTCTAGTTGAGGTAATGCAGATGTATCTGTTACATTATTTTTATTTACCAAAATAAATGATGTTTTTGAATCATGGTTATTGTAATTTACAATAATGCTATATTCTCCAAAATTTTTCCACATTGGGCCATGCACAAAATATGATCTTTTAAAAGTACCATTATTCGTTGGCATAAATTGATCTACCATGACTACATTTCCATTTGCATCTATAATTTTAAGGGTAACTGGAATTAAATTACCAACATCAATACCTTTTATAAGACCATCAATATTAACGATATCATCATTATTATAAAAATCTGATTCTGTTGTTACTATAAAATCAATTGAATCGTTTACAGTTTGTGCGTAAACAATATCAAATAATAAAAACTGGATAATAATAAACATTAGCTTTTGTTGCATATGAATATATTTAGTCATTACAGCTCTTAGAATTACTACTAATATTAAATAATTGTCCAGAATAAGTTGAATCGAGTTCTAATTTTAAATAATACATCATATGAGAATGCTGGTTGCATACATGGTGATCATTGCAAATGAAATGCCTGATGTGTTACTAACACTGGTTATATTACCATGTTCCTTTTTTATCAAATTAAGGAGGGTGAGTATTATATAAATTATAGATCCAACACCAATTGAGAGGAATATAACACTTGCAATAATAGAATATACAAAGCCACCTATTAGTACCCCTAATATGGTTGGAAATCCAGCAATAATTGCCACAACAATAATATTTTTAATTGATTTTTCTTTTGATAATGGTGTAGCTATAGCTACTCCTTCGGTAATGTTGTGTAGAGCAAATCCCATTATTAAAAAATTTCCTAATGACATTTGTCCAAGCCTAATAGATGCACCTATGGATATACCTTCACCAAAATTATGTAGGCCTATCCCAATTGCAATAACTAGTGCAACATAAGTATATTTTAGTAATACTGGTTTAGAGTATGTTATTCCACTTGATAATTTATTACTAAAATGATGTAAACAAATAACAGATAATAAAATTATTGTAATAATCAATAAAGTACTATTAAAACTAGATAGATTTTCAGATATATGAAATAATTCCTCTATTGTATCGATTGCCAAAAATAATAATAGTCCTATCGTAAATGATAAAAAAAAACTATATTTACTTTTAATTAATTTTATAAACGGTAACCAAAGTACACCTATAAATATTGGTATTATTCCAACGCATATTCCTATTGTAATAAATAATAGTATAGTATCAAAATTTGGAGATAATGAATGAAATGAGGATTTTATTTCTTTTTCAAATCGTATCCCATCAGCAGTGGTAAGACCTATTTTATAAGGTTCTGATTCATTCCACGCAAAAGGAATTCTCACCAAAGCAACTTCAAATCGTTCTAGATGGTTATCAGGTTCAATTGCAGCAGGTTGAATTCGATCGTTAATATCAGCTATTGCTATTTTTATTGGAATATGACCTGTATTTCTTACTGTTATTAATATTTCAGTGTCTAAAAAATCTACAGTTTCTATAGCAATATCAGGTAATTGTACTCCAAATTCAATCATGGGTGCACTATTAAAATATATTATCATAATAATTATAAACACAAACGGTAGTATTCCAAAAATATATTTTTTGCTTAACAATGATTTAAATTTCATCATAAAAATTTATTTTACTAAGAATATTCCAGTCCAACCTTTTTCAGAAAATTCCACTTTATGTGCATGAAATAGATATTTTCCTGCCATGGTATATTCAAATTCAATAATTCCTCTTTCAGTCTGTGAAAGTGTTATCATATCAGTGAATGTGGAAGGGATCGTGGATGTTCCAGTAGGATAATAATTATACAAGTTCCCATGCAAATGAAGATTATTAATGGGATCAAATTCTAACATATTGAGTACGTAAACTCTAACTAGTTCGTTGATATTGATACTAATTGGGTTATGTTGATAGTAAAATGGTATTGTATTTACAGCATAAAAATTATTTTCCATGTCAAAGTCTGTATCAAATCCATTTAGTACCATAACCATTTCATCAGCTTGTTGTCGTCCTTCTTTTGGATCAACAATATAAACTCCGTATAGTCCATGCCCAATATGCTCCTCTAAAGGCATGATATGACAATGATATGGGTGAATTCCAACTGGTGATGCTATCCACTCATATTCAAATCGTCCACCTGGACCAACTATTTCAAAAACACCATCCATTTCAGCTTCATGAATACCATGAAAATGCAATGTGTGAGGACGTGTACCATGATTTATAAAATTAATACGCACTACGTCACCTTCAGTAGCTCTTATAGTTGGTCCAGGGACTGTACCATTAAAAGTCCAAACATTAAAAAATACACCTGGTGACACTTCCATAACTGCATCATCATTAGCTATTATAGTAAATTCACGTATTATTTGATCGTTATTATTAATTACAGTACCGTAGCTAAAGTCACGAAGATAATACTCTGGTTCAAAATCAAGTATTTTTGTATTATGTATAGGATCTAGTATTTTACCAGTTGTTGTTACATATGAACCGTTATGCATAGTAAATATTTTTTTTTCATCTTGTGCTATTATAGATTTAGAAAAAATATACATTAGTGAAGATATAATTAGAACAAAAAACAAAAAATAAAGAAATTTACTTTTGTGGTAATTGCTCACACAGTATGTAGTTTTAAAGTATATTTAAAACTTAGCCTATGTTAAAAAATTTAACCTAGACTAAGTTGTTAGTATACAAATAGCTAATAAATAATGTATAATAAGAAAATAAAATACTGAAAGTTATTTCGTATAACAAAAACTACAAAACACAAATAATTTAATTTAAGAAACTATTAATTTCTATTAATCCGTCTGTGATTTCTTCTAAATTTTCATTGTGTTCAACTGCTCTTGATAATTTGTTAGAATCTAGTTGATATGTAGTATTATTATTACATGTCGATATTTTAATAAAACCATGTTTCAGAAGATAGTTCAGTCTTTTTTTTATTTCATATTTTGTAATACATAATTTCTTTTCCAGATAAAACTCGTCTTTATTTGAGTTTTCTAATTCAATTAGAATTTCATATATTTTTGGATCAAATATATAGTCAATAATTTTGTTATTCATAAAGTTAGTTAATAAACTACCTTTTAAAATTTTTTATTTTTGTTTGTAAAATTGGTTATTTTAAAAATAACAAAAAGTTACTCTAATTTATTAATATTTTATAAATATCAGTAATAGAACAGTAGATAATATTTACTGAGTATGTATTCGTGGTAGTAGCTGTATTGGCTAAATATAATGGTTTAAAACACTGGTTTATCATTTTATTATAATTCACGTTAATTACATAAAATTATATAATTAATATCTTTAATTCGCATACAAAATTTTATATGCTACTAATATACATGCCACTAATTTATATATCACTTATTTCAATGCGTTATCCTTAGTATTTAAATCACTAATAAAACTATAGGTACGTATAAAGTGCATAAGAAATTAGTGCTAGAATGGTTTTTAACTGGGTAACTTGTTCCATTGAATAAATTTGATCACGACAGATTATAAATATATAGTAAGGATTGTAGGGAATGATATACCTGGAAACAAAAAAATAATATCTGGACTCACTCAAATAAGAGGCGTGGGGTATACATTTGCTAACAGTATATTAAATTCATTAAAAATAGATCATGGTATTGATATTGGTTACCTTAATGATCAACAAATAAGTTCAATAGAAAAAATAATAAAAGAACCTACAGGTTTTCCGATATGGTTTTTGAATAGGAGGAAAGACATAGAAACTGGAAAAAATTTACATTTGATAGATTCTGATATCACACTAAAAATTAGGAAAGATCTAGAAAGAGAAAAGATAACTAACAGTTGGAAAGGATATAGACGTATGTTTAATTTAAAGGTAAGAGGACAGAGAACACGCTGTACTGGAAGAAGAGGGGGAGCAGTAGGTGTTAAGAAGGGCGGTAAAATAGTACCCAGACAAACTACTGATCAAAAAAATTCAAGTAACTAGAAATAAAAGCTAAGTACTTGATAATGTAAGGTGTAAAAATGGGAGATCCTAAGAAATCAAGGAGACTATGGAAGAAGCCTAAAAGGCCATTCAACTATGATCTGAAGATGGAAGAATTAAAATTAATGGGAGGATTTGGACTTAAAACAAAAAAAGAGTTATGGAAAGAGCATACAGAGCTTTCTAGAATAAGACATCAAGCACGTTCATTACTTGCATTACGAAAAGAGATGAGGGCTGTGAAGGAACCAATATTTATGAAATCGTTGATACGTATAGGAGTGATAGGTGGTGATTCTACATTGGATGATGTTTTAAACCTTCAAATAAATGATCTATTATCACGTAGATTACAAACAATTGTTCAAAAAAAACTACTTTTTAAGACTCCGTATCAAGCTAGACAGGCAATTACACATAAACATGTAATGATATTAGACAGAATTAATAATATACCGTCATATAGAGTAAAAATAGAAGAAGAAAAAAATATCAGATTATGCCCAAAATCATCATTAAATGATCTATTAGAAAAAATTGAAAATTCTGGAAACAAGTAAGGTGATAAATTATAGATTCACAAAAATAATAAATAATTTAGGATAAAAATGTGTTCTATAATAGGTTATTGTGGTAAAAATATGGCAGCTCCGATCTTGGTGAAAGGATTAAAAAAAATGGAGTACAGAGGGTATGATAGTGCTGGTATATCTACAGAATATGAAAATAAAATTATTACAAAAAAGAAGGCAGGCAGTGTTTCAGAAGTTAATAAAATAGAAAGACTAGATAAACTGCCAGGGAATATTGGTATAGGACATACAAGATGGGCTACTCATGGAGATATATCAGATATCAATGCACATCCACATCTCAGCAATTCTGGTAAAATTGCAATAGTTCATAATGGTATAATTGATAATTTTAGTGAACTAAAAAAAAAATTACAAAGTAGCGGATATAAGTTTAATAGCGATACAGATAGCGAGGTAATCGCAAATTTATTACAATATAATTTCGAGAAGACGTTAAGTATGCCAAAATCTATTATTAGAACAATTTCAAAATTAAAAGGCAAATATTCATTTATTATTATTTTCAAAAATAAATTATTTGTTGTGAGGTGTTGTAAACCAATAGTAATAGGAATAAAAAACAAAAGTTATTTTATTGCTAGTGATATTTTAGGTTTGTCAGAACATACAAATAACATTATATATCTAAAAGATTGGAGTTTTGCATCATTGGATTATAAAGGCATAAATATTTATGATTTTAACGGGATCCCTATAAAATATAAAATAATAAAAATAAAACAAAAACTTCAGATTGTTAGTAAGGGAAAATATAAACACTTTACACTAAAAGAGATTTTTGAACAATCATATACAGTATTAAAAATAGATAATAATAACACAATAGATAGAGCTGTTAAAACTATTAAAAAAACTAAAAAAATGTATGTAATTGGAAGTGGATCTAGTTATAATGTTGCACTTGTAGCAAAATATTTAATATCAAAATACTGTGGCTTTATCGTAGAATCTATAGTTGCTGGAGAATTTATTTTTTTACCTGATATAAAGGCAAATTATTTGTTATTAGTCATATCACAGAGTGGTGAGACTGCAGATATTATTGATGCTGTAGATGCTGCAAATAAATTAAATATGCGTGTTATATCCATCGTAAATACATTGACATCATTACTAACACAAAAATCTACATATTCAGTAGGCATTAACTGCGGCCCAGAGATAGGAGTTGCGGCTACAAAAAGTTTTACTGCACAACTTATTACTATTTATAAACTTGTTGAAAAATTATCTAAAAAAAATCTTATTGATCCTAATGAATTATCAGAGTCTATATTAAATATATTGTCGACTAAATTAGAAATATTTACAATTGCTAAAAAATTAAAGAACGTATGTAATATGTATGTGTTAGGAAGAGGTATGCATTATCCAGTTGCGGCTGAATGTGCATTAAAATTAAAAGAACTGGCATATATCCATGCAGAGAGCATAGTAGGCAGTGAATTAAAACATGGATCACTCACACTTATTGATTCAGATATGTATATTATTGCAATAAATCCAAAAGATTCAACATATTTTGATATGTTAATAAATATAAACGAAATTAAATTAAGAGGAGCAAAGATAATTGGAGTTTCTGATGTGTATAATGAGATATATGATTATTGGATTAAAATACCAAATAACAATAGTGTAACACTTCCCATATTAGAGATAGTACCGTTACAGCTTCTAGCATATTATTTGGCAATAGAGAAAAATATAGATCCAGATTATCCACGCAATCTTGCAAAATCAATAACTGTTAAATAATTTTTTATATTTATTTTCAATTAGTTTTAGTAGATTTTGTGAGTCAATTCCTATTTTTAATATAGCTGTAATAATACTACCTCCAGCCCCAACACCATCTTTTACGAATCCTTTAGAATAAGATTGTAATGCTGTAATTTTAGAATTTTCTAATTCTAGTTTTGGACTTAATACAGGGACATCACAAATTTTTTTTACTGTATCTAAAAAATCTGCTGATTTATCATTAATTATATATGAAGTGGTTCCTATTGAAATTTTATTTATGTCATAACCAATATAGCTAGCAAATGCCATTACTGCTGCCATTTGTGTTCCACCTGCTAGTATAACATTTGTATTTTTAGATGCTGTATTCAAAATACCAGCTATAAATGGGATTATTGGATCCCCAAGACTTCTCACAATATCAAATGGATCATTTGAGTTTATTCGTGATATTGCATAATCTACTATTTTATTTTTTAATTTTAATGGATTATTAGGCATGCTAGAGCTTATTTTTGCAGTAATACCAAGTCCTTTTAATACAGCTAATGCCGTAGTAGTGCCTCCAGGTATACTTTCACCTATTACTAAACAATTTGTAAGTGATGCAAGTGTTTTTCCAAGTAATTTGCCATAGTTAATAGCATGTAAAAAACTAGATCTAGTTAATGCGGGTTTACATGTTATGTTATTTCCAGGTTTAATCCATGTTTCAAAATAAGGTATACTTGGAGTTATTTTGCTACCAGCATTTATTGTAATATGTGGAATGCTTGCTACATCAAGCGCTGTTTTAGTTATAACTGCTGGTGTTAGTTTTCCATCTGGGGTAGTAGGAATAGCATGCATGTTTTTACAATATCCATAGTTTATAAATTCAGCATCAGATGGTGATGTAAACTGCATTTTGTGTATACTAGAACCTGCAATAGTTATTCCCGGAATCATACAAGTTGCAGTATAGGATATTACAAGTGAAAAAATAAATGATTTTCCAGAAACTTTTTCTATAAAATTTTTCCCTTTTTCATAACTACCAAAAATTTTTATGTCATTAAGCAATGTATCAATGCACTAATTTTAAAAAGTCATATTCAGTTTTACATCTAAAAATTACATTTAATTTTTTCTCATTTCCAATAGTGGAAGTAATTGAAGTTCCATAGTTATGTCCAGGATAAAGTAACAGGTCATCATTTAGATTATATATAATTTTAAAGATGCTGTTGTATAGTTCTTTTGCATCACCACCTGGAAGATCAGTACGTCCACAACCGCCTATGAATATGGTATCTCCTGTGAAAATATAACTATCATTGATCAAACATATACTATCTTTAGAATGTCCAGGTGTATAAATAACAACAAGTTTACAATTACCAAACTCTATTTTATCACCATCATTTACTGAAATATCATGCTTAATAGTAGAGTTTTTATGCTGAATTATTTTTGCATCTGTATATTTTATAATTTCATCATTACCAAAAACGTGATCAAAATGATTATGTGTGTTTACTATATACTTTATATCAAGATCATGATCTATTATTACTTTTTTAACGTATTCTAATTCCCAAGACGGATCTATGATTATTGACTTTTTTGTAGTAACGTCTTCTATTAAATACGTAAAATTTTTCATTTCACCTATTTCTATTTGATAAATTTTCATGTGACACCAATCTCAGCTTCAGGAGGAATTCCTATTTTTTCAACACATATAAGACCACAGATATTTGTTTTTTTCATGCCTACTTTAATTTTGTGAAATGTAACAGTAATATCTGGTTTCACATAAATGTTGCCAGTGCTCCCATCATCTGGATCAATTCCAGTTGGGACGTCAACTGACAGCGTAAGTGCATTTGATTTATTAATAAATTCTATTGCAGATGAATAAGGTTCATTGATATTACCATGAATTCCTGTACCCAGTATCCCATCTATTATTATATCATGTTTAAGATTGATGTTCTCTATATTGTCGTTGATTATTTGGAGTGTTGTCATTCTATTTATGATATTCCAATTGGATCTACTTTCTTCTGTTTTTATCATTTTTGGATCACCTAACAATATAACCATCACATTAGCATCATGACATACCAAATGACGTGCTGCAACCAATGCATCACCACCATTGTTACCCAACCCAGCAAACACTATAATATCTTTTGACGAAATATCTACAAATCTATTAATTAAAATTTTAACTACTGAAGCACCAGCATTTTCCATCATAAGTTTTCTTGAAAAACCCATTTTGTGCCCATTTTCCTCAATTTGCATCATTTGTTTTGTTGTTATATCCATTATTTAACTAGCATGTTGTCAAATAATATATTTTTGGAAAAAGATTTATTGTTATTAAAAATAATTACAATATTGAAAGATGTAGAAACATCACTAAAGACTATTTCTAAATCATTATCAGTATTACAAACCAGTAGAGAATATATTATAAAAAATAGCCGTGATGTGGTTATATTGTGTAGTCAAGCCATCATATCTGCTCATAATGGTGATATGCAATTAGCAAAAAATAAAATTAAACGAGCAAGAAAATTATTAGTTAGATATAAACAGAAAATAAAATATAATTTTCTGTTTCATATCATCACTGCCGAGCAAGAACTTGTTGAAGCTGATTCATTATTGTCAATAATTGAAAAAAAAGAAATAAAATCAATTAAATATCTTGATGTGTCATCAGATGCTTATGTACTAGGGCTCCTTGATTGTATAGGAGAATTAAAGAGGTTGATATATGATAAAATTAGAATCGGAAAACCAAGTGATGCAATAGCTATTTTTAAGATCATGGAAGAATTATATTTAAAGTTATATCCATTTACTAGGTACGATAAAATCATAAAGGAAGTAAGAAGAAAAATAGATATCAATAGGATAATAATAGAGGATACTAGATCTGCAATTACTGAGGAGATCAGACGTTCACATTTGATAGATATTATTAAAAAGCTAGAACAGTTGTAACGTAGTAACATAATGCTTATGCGGGCAATGGGATTTGAACCCACGAACTCCTGAGAGACTAGCACCTCAAGCTAGCGCCTTTGGCCAGTCTTGGCAATACCCGCAATAAAAATCTGGTGTATGGTTTTTATAATCCTTAAGTGGATAATACTTTAAGTTATGTTAGTTCCTGTAAGATGTTTTACATGTGGGGGTCTCATTGCAGATAAGTTTGGAGAGTATAAGTCAAGAGTTAAGTCTGGAGAGAAACCGGCTGATGTCCTAGATGATCTTGACGTGAAAAGATATTGTTGCAGAAGGATGCTATTAACAACGGTAGAAACAATACAACAAATAATACCATTTTATGAAGCAATTCATAAGAAGAACCAGGAAGTGCAATCAGAGCTAACATAAGTTTGCCAAAGATAACATCGTTGAAAGGCAGACTTGTATATGATAGTAGAGGCAGTAGGACTCTGGAGGTGGATGTAGTTACTGACAATTTGTATGTTGGTAGATCATCAGTCCCATCTGGTGCAAGTATAGGGAATAACGAGGTTAATAATTTCCCGAATAGAAAACCTGAAAAATGTGTACAAATGTTAAATAATAATTCAAAACTATTTATAGGGTTAGACTCAAGCGATTTGAAATGCATACACGAGACAATTCGTAGTATAGACAAAACTAAAAATTATTCTAATATAGGAGGTGCATTTGCTTTTGCGGTTACTATCGCTGCAACTGAATCTGCTTCAAAATCTCTCAATATACCAATGTTTATGTTATTAACTAAAAAATCAAAATTAAAATTTCCATACCCATTAGGTAACATTTTAGGTGGCGGAGTACATGCAGGACCAGGAACTCCAGACATCCAAGAAATTTTAATTTGTGCACACGGTTCAAAATCAATAATAGAAGCAATTGAAACTAATTTTAGAATTCATAGAGAGTTACGTAATGTATTGGAAAATAAATATCCTAATTTCACTAATGGGAGAAATGATGAGGGGGGCTGGGCACCAGAGATTGACAACGAAAAAGCCTTGGAAATGTCATCTATAGCATGTGAGAATCTAGGATATGCTATAGGAAAAGAAGTGTCATTAGGAATAGATTTTGCATCATCAACACAATGGGATCAAAAAAAAAAAAAATATGTGTATAAAAGAGGAAGATTTGAGACTGATACTGGTGAGCAGATAGAATTAGTATCTAAACTAATAAAAAAATACAAATTGATCTATGTAGAAGATCCAACTCATCAGGAATCATTTAATATAATGGCAGAATTAACAAAAAAATTTCCTAGAACATTGATTGTTGGTGATGATTTAACTGTAACCAACAAAAATATTTTAAAAAAAGCTATTAAGTCAAATTCATGTAATGCCACAATTCTAAAAGTTAATCAGGCTGGCAGTCTATATGATGCATTAGAATTTGCAGATTTAGCAAACAAACATGATATTAAAATAATCACATCACACAGATCTGGAGAATCAATAGATTCGCATATAATACATATTGGTATAAGCACAAATTCTATAATGCTAAAAGTTGGAATAACAGGAGGCGAGAGAGTTGCCAAGTTAAATGAATTGGTGCGAATATCAGAGCATAATTTAATACACGGTATGGTGCAGATTTAAGATTAATTGATTCAACATGATGAAACTCTAATTATTAAAAAGAATCTCCTGTCCACTGGAATAAGGATAGGAACACAAGTCAAAACTAAGTTCATGAAACGGTTTATAACCAAGGCTAATCCAGAGGGGTTATACATGTTTAATATGAACAATATATTAGACAGGATTAGTATTTGTGCAAGGTTTATCAGTAGAACAAATGTGGACAAGACGATAGTATGTTCTGGAAAAGAATATGCAATAACACCAATAGAAAAATTTTGCGAGTTAACTGGCACAAAAAAAATGATCGGAAGATTTATGCCTGGCACATTAACAAATCCATCATTACCTTACTATATAGAGCCAAGACTAGTATTGATTTCAGATCCACAGGTAGACTCACAGGCTATAGTTGAAGCAACAAATGCTGGTATCCCAATAATAGGAATGGCAAATACTGACAATACAACAGCAAATATAGATTTAGTTATACCAGCTAATAATAAAGGAAGAAAGTCACTTGCAACTATATATTGGTTACTAGCACGTGAAATATTAATAGAAAATGGGAAATTAAATCAAAATGAAAAAATGAGATATGAGATTGATGATTTTGAGACTAAGACAAATGAAAGTTAACTAATTTTACGAATTCGTAGATATTATAACTTATGCATAGATTGTGCCACGTCGTAGATACGTCACAATAAAAATATTACTAGTAAACATATGTACGAAAATACGTGTTACATAGTCTCACATATGTTTTTTACGTATATATTATATCTATATTATCCATGTATGTGCGTATGAAAATATATTACAATCATATTTGTGTTGTTTATTAACTTGTTTATAAAACATGATTATAGTACTTATGTATGCAATGATTCTATAAAGTAATATAACCGCTAGTAAATATTTCAAAAAATTTTCAAATAAATTTAAAATATATTAATTATACTTCAAACATCAGTATAATTAAATATGCAATAACACAAAAATAATCTACGACTATTTATTTTTATTTCATATTATAAAAAAATAATTATTTATTAGCATAATAAATTATTAGTTAATATAATCTAGAACATCATTATTGTAATTTTTGTTATATTTAATTAAACAATTAGTTTATGTATACACCGTGTAATTGTATCAATAATGACATCATATAGTTTATCCATCATGATAAAATTAGTATATGTAGTTACACGTATAAAATATTACGAATTGTGCATGCATAAATAATACTTGAAATCAATAGCATCTGCACCTGGTAAAATAATACTAGCAGGTGAACATTTTGTTATTTATGGTACAAAGTCAATACTTTGTTCTATAAATAAAAGAGTAACAGTGATTTCAGAGTTCAAGAAAGAAAAAACAATAACAATTATATCAAATATAGAAAGTATAGAAACATCACTAGTATCATGTATAAGAAAAGATTCTAAGTTAAAACCATTTTTACATATAGTAAAAAAAATTTTTTTAAGATATGGGTACTGTGGTGGGATACAGGTTATTATAGATTCTGGTATACCAGTAGGTATTGGATTAGGTTCATCATCTGCATGTTGTATAGCCGTTGCTGCGTCAGTACTAAATTTATTTAAAAAAAATACAATAGAAGACATTATCAAGATTGCTATTGACGGAGAAAAAACAATATTCAAAAATACATCAGGTGCAGATTGCACTGTATGTGGATATGGAGGTATTATAGAATACAACAAAATAAAACATAAAAAAATCAATGTAAAATCAGATTTATGCTTAATTATAATAAATTCCATGACTACACATTCAACTAATTTAACAGTTAAAAAAGTAAAAGAATTTAAGAAAAACAACGAAAAATATTTTTATAAATTATGTAATGCTGAATCACAACTAATTAAAAAAATAAAAATCGCATTAACTAATGGAGATTTAGATGTTATTGGAGAATGCATGTCTAAAAATCAAATATATTTAGAAGAAATTGGAGTTTCAAATAATGAGATACAAAATTTAATAAATACTGTAAAAAAAGTATCATATGGTGCAAAAATCACTGGTGCAGGTGATGGCGGTTGTATAGTAATTTTAACAAGTAAAAAAAAAGTTAGTAAAATTATAAGTAATCTAAATAAAAAATATCAGTTTTTTCCAATAGAAGTAGAATATAGAGGAGTGATAATTGGTATATGTAGTTAATACATTCATCATTATCACTAGTAGATATTTTTTTAATTGTGTAATAATATCATAAATCATGATCATTATAAAATTAGGTGGATCTATAATCACATACAAAAAGAAAGCTTTGACTCCAAATATTTCAAACATTAATAAAATAATAAAGAGATTGAAAATGATAGATGAGCCGTATGTAGTAATACATGGTGGAGGATCTTTTGGTCATTATTGGTCAGTTAAGTATGATATGCATACAGAACCAAAAGAGTACAATGCAAAAGGAATAGTTACTGTTAAAAATTCTATGATAGAATTAAATAAAATAGTTTTAGATTTATTTTTAAAAAATAATATCAATCCATATCCTTTTCCGGCTAGTAATTTCATATATAAAGACAAACCGATTATAAAGAAAATAAAAGAAATCGAAGATATTTCAAGGTCAATGTTAGTTCCAATTTCATATGGAGATATAGTGTGGTATGAAAGAAAAAAATCATATATTTTATCAGGAGATAGAATTATGACAATATTAGCTAGAATATTAAGACCAAAATTAACAATATTTATTTTGGATGTTGACGGACTATACTCTAATTTTAAAGAAAAAAAAATAATCAGTGTAATTAATGGAAACAGACCAGATATCAAAATAGGCGGTGACTCAACTGGAGGCATGAAACGTAAGTTTAAAGAAGCTAAAAACATTTCAAAAATGGGATTAAAAGTATTTTTTGTTAATGGAAATAGACCAGAAAGAATTATAGATGCAATGAAAGGGAGAGGCTTTGAAGGAACATTGTTTAAGTGATGTGTGTGTCTGAACATATTATAGTAGTAGACAAAAATGATAATTATATAGGTCTAGAAGAAAAAGACAAGTGTCATCTGTCACATGGAAAGTTACACAGAGCATTTAATGTATGTGTCTTTAACAGTGAAGAAAAACTACTTTTAACAAAAAGGAGCCAAAGAAAAATGCTATGGCCTGGATGTTGGGATGGAACTATAGCCAGCCACCCAAGAAAATATGAAAGTTATGAATTGTCTTCAAAACGTAGATTACAAGAGGAAATTGGAGTTGTATGCAAGTTAAAATATTTATTTAAATTTGAATATCACGTACCATATAACAATATTGGATCTGAGAATGAGGTATGTGGTACATTAATCGGGACTTTCAACAAGCAGTGTATTATAAATAAAAATGAGATTAGCGAGGCGAGGTGGGTTACATCAGACGAATTAGCAACAGAGCTAAATACTAGTGTAATGTATTATTGCCCATGGATGATAATTGCATTGTATTTATTATCAACTAAAAATAATAGCGACGGGTATAATTTTCATAAGTGGACAAAACCAAAAATCAAAGGATCATTAGAATCATCATTAAAACATTATTTTAGTGACAATGAGTGGAGGTTGATTGTTTAATGAATATAAAATCGCTAACAGAAAAAACTAAAATATTAAACAAGCATTTGCTTTTTAATTTGGTTGGAAAACCTGTTGATTTGTATGATGCGGCTTCTCACATAATAGCAAATGGTGGAAAACGTATTAGACCATATCTAGTGTTAAAATGTTGTGAGATGCTAGATGGAAAAAATTCATATTCAATACGTGCAGCAAGTGCAATAGAGATGATTCATAATTTTACGTTAGTACATGATGACATTATAGATAATGATAATGTGAGACATGGGGTAACTACTGTGCATAAGAAATTTGGAATGCCGATAGCAATTTTAGCAGGTGATGTATTATTCTCCAAGGCATATCACATACTTTCAAATTATTTTCCACATGACATATCAACAAAACTTATTTCAATACTTGCAAAATCATGTATAGATCTTTGCGAAGGTCAGTCTTTAGATATAAAGATGGCACAAAATAAAAACATTCCAACACAAAAGGAATACATAAAAATGATAGAAAAAAAAACAGCAGCATTATTTGATGCATCATGTACAATGGGTGTTATTTGTGCAAATGCAAAACAAAAAGATATAAAAAACTTTTCAATGTTTGGTAAAAATTTAGGAATAGCATTTCAAATGATCGATGATCTTATTGGAATTTCAGGTGATTCTAAAATCACTAAAAAACCTGTTGGAAATGATCTACGAGAAGGCAAAAAATCATTACCAATAATAATAGCAATAAAAAAATCAAAAAACAAGCAATATAGTGAAATTATGAATGTTTTTGGAAATATATATGCATCAAAAGGCGATATAGAGAATGTGATTAGCATAATACATTCTATGAAAATTGATAAGATGATAAGACGAAAAGCAATGTATTATTCAGAAAAATCAAGAGGAATTATTAATGAATATCAAAACTCAGTAAAAAAAGATCTAATAGAGATTTTAGACTTTATTGTAGAAAGAGCATCATAGATGAATGATGATTTAAAATATATCATAAAAAAAATTGCTTTATATAATGCTATTAAGTATAATGGAAAAACAAAATCAGAAATTGTTTTATCAAAAATATTAGCTAACAAACCTGAAATACGTAACAAAGCAAAAGAATTATTTCATGAAGTTTCAGAAATAATTAATGTGATAAATAAACTTTCTTTAAGTCAACAAAAAAATGAAATTAAAAAATATCATCAAAATATAAAAATATCTAAACAAAGAACTACATTACCATTATTAAAAAATGCTGAACATGGAAAAGTTATAACCAGATTTGCACCAGAACCAAATGGATATTTGCATATAGGTCATGCAAAATCAGTGATAATAAGTGAAGAATATGCAAGAATGTATGATGGAAAATTAGTATTGAGAATAGACGATACGAATCCAACAAATGAAAGATTAGAATATTATAATTCTATAAAAACTGATCTAAAATGGCTTGGAATACATTATACTAAAATAAAAAATTCATCTGATGATATAGAATTAATGTACAAAAAATGTGTGGAAATGATAGAGTGTAAAATGGCATATGTTTGTACATGTAAAAGAATAACCATAAGGAATAACAGACGAGATAAAACTGCATGCAAATGTGTACTTAATACAAAAGATCAGAACTACAAAAAATGGGAGAGCTATGTTTACAGATTATAAATCATGTGAAGCAGTAATTAGATTTAGAGGAAACATGCAATCTGAAAATACTGTGATGAGGGATCCAGTATTATTCAGAATAATAGATAAAGGTCACCCAATACTAAAAACAAAATATAGAGTGTGGCCTAGTTATGATTTTTCTATTGCGATAGAAGATAGTATTGATGGAATTACGCATGCATTCAGGTCAAAGGAATATGAGCTTAGAAA
>CBDCLO010000001.1:0-18423 GCA_965218725.1 Nitrosopumilaceae archaeon | reverse complement strand
TGGGGTCTTTAAGTTTATCCGAGATTGTCATGGTTCAAGAGAATATCCCATTTATTTTTCCACTTTTTCCTGCGGCAATAATGTTTTTCGTTTCAGTGCTAGCAGAGACTAATAGAGTACCCTTCGATTTAACAGAGGGGGAATCCGAATTAGTATCTGGATTCAATGTGGAGTATTCGAGTATGTCATTTGCTTTATTTTTTTTAGCAGAGTATTGTCATATAATATTGATGTCCACTTTTTGGGTGTTACTTTTTCTTGGTGGGTGATTATTACCTTTTAGTATAACTTTGTATAATTTCACTATAAAAATAGTGATAATTGTATTCTTATTCATTTGAATAAGAGCTACTTATCCCAGAATTCGATATGATCAATTAATGACTTTATTATGAAAATCTTATTTGCCCTTAAGTGGGGGATTTGTAGTATTAGTGTCGGGCATTCTTATAGGGGAAAGTGCCTTTCCTTTTGTATAAATCACTTTCCATTGTGGTGAAAAAGGTAGACACGTTGGACTTAAAATCTAATGGAAATTGCCGTATGAGTTCAAGTCTCATCAGTGGAATAAGGCATGTAGCTTAATTAGGCAGAGCACAGTCTTGATAAGACTGGGGGTATTGATTCAATTTCATTCAAGCCAACAGTAAAGTGGCAGAAGGGTGATGCGTACCGCTGTAAACGGCATACTTTGAGAGTTCGAGTCTTTCCTTTACTATTAAGTTTATAGAGAAGACTAAGGGTAAGTCGCCAGGCTCATGATTTGGAAATGTAGGTTCGAGTCCTACCTCTATTTAAAAATAAAAATGCATTCTGAAATATTATTAAGTGTAGTTGTATTAAGTTTAGTTCTTTATGGTATAAATTTACCCACATTAAAAATATCAATAGGGGGAATCTTAATGGTGGGTTATTTAAATTTGGATCCGGTGTTGTGAGTAGGTATAAATAATTTATTGATAACCAGTTGTTGAATAGTAACTTGTAAATTTATAATTATGATAGGTGTTATTTCAATATTATTGATGAGTGTAGGAGAGGAAATTATGGTTAGGCCAATTAAATCTGCTCCTATATTAGTATTAATAGTAGCATTAAGTTCATTATTATTAGTTTCTTCAATTAATTGATTTTCAATTTATTTGGCGATTGAGTTACAAACATTGACATTGTTTATTTTGGTGGCATTAAAGAGAGATAGTGTTTATAGTACTGAGGCAAGTTTAAAATTTTTTGTATTAGGGGCAGTATCTTCTGGTTTATTTTTATTTGGATGTGTGTTACTATATGGGGCAACTGGATCAACAAGTGTTCAAGAGATAAATTCCAATTTAACTGGGGATGTAGGAAAAATATTAGTAACTATATCATTACTATTTAAATTATCCGCCGTTCCTTTTCATATGTGAGCTCCAGATGTGTATGAGGGGTCTCCAACAATAATAACTGCTTTATTAACTACTGTTCCTAAAATTGGAGTATTCTCAATTTTAGTTCAAGTTGGTCCGGTAACAAATGTAGTGTTAATTTGTGCTGTTTTATCCATAGTTTATGGGGCTATTGGGGCTTTAAATCAAACTAAAGTTAAACGTCTATTGGCTTATAGTGGGATTGGACATATGGGGTTTATATTATTTGGGGTTGCAATAGGATCTTTTGAAAGTATTCAGGCAAGTTTGATATATATGATAATTTATGTGATAATGTCTATTTGTAGTTTTTCTATATTATTGTCTTTAAATTTAACTAAAGATTTTATAATTGAGTTAAAAGAATTATCTAGAAACAATCCAGTTGTTGGGGGAACATTGGCATTTACTTTTTTATCCACTGCAGGTATTCCGCCTTTAGCAGGATTTTTAAGTAAATGGCTTGTATTACTCTCTGGGGTGTCAAGTGGTTATTATGTAATTAGTTTTATAATAGTAGTTAGTTCTGTAATTGCAGGAGTATATTATGTAAGGGTAGTACAAATAATATATTTTCAAGTAGAAAATTCTATATTAATTTGAGAAAGAATATTTAAAAAAGAGAGAGTTATGGAATTAAGTAAATCTATATTGATTGGGTGAACTTTATTTATAATTTTATTTTTGATGGTTTCTCCTAATTTTTTATTACAAATAACTCATGATGCAACGATAAGTTTATATTAAAAATGTATATATTAGTTTTATTTATCCCTTTATTAAGTGCGATGATTTCCGGATTTTTTGGAAGGAAAATAGGGACAAGGGGGGCAGGAGTTTTAACATCAAGTTGTATCTTTATAACTGGAATAATTTCTGGTTGAATTTTTTATGAGACTGTTTTAAATGGTTCTTCCACTTATTTAAAATTATGAGGGTGATTTGATACAGAATTATTAACAACGGATTTTGGATTACAGTTTGATAGTTTAACTTCAACTATGCTCATATTAATAACGAGTGTGTCAGCCTTGGTGCATATTTATTCAACCGGTTATATGTCAGATGATCCTCATCTTCCTCGGTTTATGTCTTATTTATCATTATTTACTTTTTTAATGATAGTTTTAGTGACGAGTGATAATTATGTGCAATTATTTATTGGTTGGGAGGGGGTTGGTTTATGTTCTTATCTTTTAATTAATTTTTGATTAACTAGAATAAAAGCTAATAAAGCAGCTATGAAAGCTATGTTAATAAATCGAGTCGGGGATATTGGGCTGTTGTTAGCTATGTTTATGATAATCCAAGAATTTGGCACACTAGAATATTCCATAATTTATAGTTTATCGGGGGATATAAAAAATTTAACTGTAATTTGTTTATTATTATTTTTGGGGGCGGTAGGAAAGTCCGCTCAATTAGGTTTACATACTTGGTTGCCAGATGCTATGGAGGGCCCAACTCCAGTTTCTGCTTTAATCCATGCGGCGACTATGGTTACAGCAGGGGTATTTTTAATTATTAGGTCTGGACCGTTATTTGAGGGATCATCTTTAGTGTTAACTATAGTAACTTTTTTAGGAGCTTTAACTGCTTTTTTTGCTGCAACAACTGGAGTGGTTCAGAATGATCTAAAAAAAGTAATTGCTTATTCTACTTGCAGCCAATTAGGTTATATGGTGATGGCATGTGGAGTATCCAATTATTCCACAAGTTTATTTCATTTGTTAAATCATGGTTTTTTTAAAGCTTTATTGTTTTTAAGTGCCGGCTCAGTTATACATGCTGTTAATGGAGAACAAGATATGAGAAAGATGGGGGGTTTAATAAGGTCTATCCCTTTTACTTATACTATGGTATTAATAGGCTCTTTATCTTTGATGGGATTTCCTTATTTAACAGGGTTTTATTCCAAAGATTTAATTTTAGAGTTAACTTATGGGAAATATTATATTATTTTTGCTTATTGATTGGGGAGTATTTCTGCCTTATTGACTGCTTTTTATTCTGTAAGATTGATTTATTTAACTTTTATAACTAATACTAATGTTAATAAGGGGAGTTATAGGGGGGTAGAAGAATCTTCTTTTAATATAATCCTTCCTTTATTATTTTTGGGTTTTGGAAGTATTTTTGTTGGTTATCTTGCTAAAGAGGTTGTACTATCCAATACTATAAATCCTATAGTTTATAATTTTATTAAGATAACTCCTTTTATATTAAGTTTATTAGGTATGTTTTTAGCTGGGGTGTGAGGATTTGAAGGTCTACGAGTATTGTACACCTTTTTAAATTCTGCTTGACAATTTAATTATATTATTAATAATTTTGTTTTAAATTATATATGAAAATTTGGTCATCTTATTTCATATAGAATTATAGATAGAGGATTGTTGGAAATTATCGGGCCAAGGGGGGCGTCTCAACTTTTAATTAGATTTACTCAAAGGGTAAGTAATTTACAATCCGGAACAGTATTTAATTATGCTTTAATTATGATTGTATTTACTTCTTTATTTCTTTTGGGGTTTTAGCTTATGTGGTAGAGCATAGACTTTGCAAGTCTGGGGTGACTGGTCCGAGCCCAGTAAACTCCAAGCACAAGTAGCTTAATTGGTTGAGCAGAACACTGAAAATGTTAAGGTAACTAGTTCAATTCTAGTCTTGGGCAATTCCTTTGATTTTGGGGATAATATAAAGCGAGTGGCACCTATAATACATGCTAGGGAACGAGTAAGTCCCGGACAGGTGAGTAATATTTTAGAATTAACCAATTGGACACTACAAAATAGTTCATATATGTTATAGCCAATTGATAATCTGGAATCGTATTAGGTAAAGGATTTTGTCCTGCCAAAGATGCGTAGTCGAAAGGCCACACTTTCACTGAAACAAGGGGAAGACTCGTAAAGAGGCTGCAGTAGAGAATTTTGTGCAATGTATGAAAGTATGACACAGGGATGTCGCATAAGATAGACCGTCTAATGTACGTGCCAGCCGACGCGGTTATACGTAAGGTTTAAGTTTTTGTTGAGAAAGGCATAAAGGGTGTGTAGGTTCATGAGTAAAAGAGGGTAAATATAACTTTTATGTAACGGTAAAATGTTTGAATATAAACAGGTATATCAAAAGCGAAAGCAATTTACTATTAAAAACTGACACTCAAACACGAAAGTAGGGGGAGCAAACAGGATTAGATACCCTGGTAGTCCTTACCGTAAACCATGGGGGTTAGATTATAAGTTAGTCTACGAAAATTCAAAAGATCCCGCCTGAAGAGTACGATCGCAAGATTAAAATTTAAAAAATTTGGCGGTTCACTAAACTAATTAGAGGGGTGTGTAGTTTAATTCGATGATCCGCGATTAACCTTACCAAAATTGGAATATTTAATACGGAAATAAATGAGTATTAAATACAGGTATTGCATGGCCGTCGTCAGTTTGTGTTGTGAAAGAAATAGAAGGAGCTCAACCCTTAATGATAATTTTGTTTTTGAATTACATAATTAAGGATAACGTCAGGTCCTTATGATCCAAATGTTTTGGGCGATATATGCACCACAATCTTTTATACAAAGAGGGATTAATAAAACTTTAAAATAAAAGTTCGGATTGTACCTTGAAATAGGGACATAAAGTTGGATTTAATAGTAATCGAAAAGTAGAGCGTTTCGGTGAATTTGGCTCTAGTGTTCGTACAAATCGCCCGTCACCTCGACCAAGTAAATAATTTTTAAGTGCTTAACTTAAGTTAAAGAAATAAATATTAAATATTTTCTTATTTAGATTGGTTAGCAGTAGGTGAGTATTAGGGAAAGTTTATAAGGTGGAGAAAGTCGTAACATAGTGGGGGTATTGGAAAATGTCCCCGGATTAATGCATATATATTTTATCTGGTAAAATTATTGATTTCCAATTAATAAAGATAGGTTCAAGTCCTATTGTATGCAGGTGTTTAACTCAGTTGGTAGAGTGTCGTGTTTACACTACGAAAGTGGAAAGTTCAAATCTTTCAACACTTATAAAAGAAAGACTAGTATAAACGGGTAGTGAAAAACTAACTAGGATGTTATAAAAGGACGTTATTATTACGAAAATTGGTCATATCCTAAAAAAGAAAAATAATAAACTCTAGGAATTGAAACATCTTAGTACTAGAAGGAAAATAAATCAAGTGAGATTCTGTTAGTAGTGGTGAGCGAAAGCGGAGGTAAATGGGAGTAGAATAATTTGAAGATAGGTGTACCACACATCTAACCCTTAATATTTATAACATACCAATAGAGAATTAGTACTGTGAAGGAAAGTTGAAAGAGATAAAAATGAAATAGAACTAGAAATTCGCTACTTACAAGCAGACGAGAGTCGTCGTACCTTTTGTATAATGGGTTCGCGAGTAAAATATTTGGCAAACTTAAGTTGATAAACGTAGGTGAAGTGAAAACAAATTTTAATAGAGTATTTAGTCAAATTGAGCCCGAAACCAAGTGATCTAGCTATGGGCAGTTTAAAGCTTCTTTAAATGGAGGTGGAGGAACGAACCGGTGATTGTGGCAAAAATCTCGGAAGACTTGTGGCTAGGGGTGAAAAGCTTATCGAACTTGGAAATAGCTGGTTTTCTGCGAAAATTATTTAAGTAGTGCGTCGTAAGTTAATATATTCTTGTATGGAGTATAAGAAGAAAGTATGATAGACAGATTGTGGGCGAGAAGGTCCATTGTCGAGAAGGAAACAACCTGGATCAGAAGTTAAGGTCGTTAATATGCTCTAAGTGTAAAAGAGGTAAGAGTAAAAATAATGAAAAAGTAGGCTTGGAACCAGCCATCTTTGAAAGATAACGTAATAGTTCATTCAATGAATTTATAACCCTCTAAATTAAGGCGGCTAAAGTAGTAAACCAACACTCTGAATTTATATTCAAATGGTAGCAGAACGTACTGTAATTAAATTGCGAAAGCGTTTATCAGAAGTGACAATGCGAACATGAGTAAAAAACAGTGTGAAAATCACTGCTCATGGCCCAAGGTTTCCAATTGTAGGATTTTCCGAATTGGGTTAATCCGTTCCTAAGAGTAGATTGATGGGGAGTAAATAATAAATTATTTGCTTAAAAGACGGTACCGCAAACTAACTCAAGTGGGCTTAAGAGTGATGGTAGAATTTATTTTAAGGAACTCGGCAAATTATCCCTGTAAGTTCGCAAGAAAGGGAGCCAGTGTAAGATAGAATAAAATTAAACTGGTCTTAGAAAAGAGGAGGTGTCGACTGTTTACCAAAAACATAGCTTTTAACAAAGGACCTTTGGTTTGAAGTGTTAAAGGTGAGACCTGCCCAGTGGTTGTATTTAAAATTGAGTAATAAAATAAGTTGCTTGACTAAGAACAATTAAACGGCCGCGGTAACTCTGACCGCGATAAAGTAGCGTAATCAATAGCCAATTAATTGTTGGCAAGTATGAATGGTTTAACGAGTACCTCGCTGTCTCAAGATAAATACCAATGAAATTGAATTCGTAGTGAAGATGCTACGTGCAAATTGTTAGACGAGAAGACCCCGTTGAGCTTTACTGGAAACTTATATCAGCATGTAAGTTGGACAGTTTGATTGGGGCGATCGCCTTCTAAAGAGTAACGAAGGTGTACATAAGGTGAATACTATAATAGAATAGAAAAAAAGCTTGACAGTAAGAGTAATTCTCGAGCTGACACGGTTAAATTTAAAAACCGTGGGTTATAGTGACCCGTTTGTTAAGGGTGGAATAACTAACGATCAATAAATAAAAGTTACCACGGGGATAACAGCGTAATCTCGTTTGAGAGTTCATATCGATGACGATGTTTGCGACCTCGATGTTGAATTGTGGTATCCTGGAGGTGCAGCAGCTTCCAAGGGTTGGACTGTTCGTCTATTAAAACCGTACATGATTTGAGTTCAGACCGGCGTGAGCCAGGTCGGTTTCTATCTACAATTTGTTTAGGAAACATTAGATACAATTACATTCTAGTACGAAAGGATTGAGTGTTTAGTTATCCGCTGGTGGACCAATTGTATTGCTGTTGGGTGGCTACGATAAAATTAATAATCACTGAATGCATCTCAAGTGAGAAGTAAAGTATTATTTTATGTTTTCAATTTTAGAACCGTTTGAGAATAGAACGTTGATAGGGTCTATATATAGTTTAAGATTACTAAGTTTTAAAATACTAGTTATTGTTAAAAGAAAATATGTATTTAATTTTAAGGGATGTTCCAGAACCATGGCAGTTAGGTTTTCAAGATGCTGCTAGCCCAGTGATGGAGGAAATTTTATTTTTTCATGATCAAATTATGTTTATATTAACTATTATTGTAACTATAGTTTTATGATTATTAATAAGAGCTTTAACTTTGAAACATTATTATAAATATTTATTTGAGGGAACTTTAATTGAAATAATTTGAACTTTAGTCCCCGCGTGTGTATTAATATTTATTGCTTTCCCTTCTTTAAAATTATTGTATTTAATGGATGAAGTAATTGATCCTGCTTTAACTATAAAGGCAATAGGACATCAATGATATTGGTCTTATGAGTATTCAGATTATGGTACAAAAACGATTGAATTTGATTCTTATATGATTCCAACTTCTGATCTAAATAAGGGGGATTTAAGATTGTTGGAAGTTGATAATAGGTTAATAGTGCCTATAGAAACACAAGTGCGAATATTAGTAACTGCTGCGGATGTTTTACATGCGTTTGCAGTACCATCTTTGGGGGTTAAAGTAGATGCGGTGCCTGGACGATTAAACCAAACAAGTTTTTTTCTTAAAAGACCAGGAGTATTTTATGGACAATGTTCTGAGTTATGTGGAGCAAATCATTCTTTTATGCCTATTGTAATAGAGGGTGTATCAATAGAGAAGTATGTATCTTGAGTAGGAACTCAGGTTTAATATTTTTATTTTAGTTGTGGTGTGTAACTCATGTGGTAGAGTAGTAGACTTTTAATCTGTTAGTAGTTGGTTCAAACCCAACCATATCAGTATGCCACAGTTAGAGGCGGTAACTTATTTGTGTCAGTATATATGAAAATTGATAATTTTGTTTTTTTTATTTTCAATACTTGTAAATTCTATACTACCCAGATTACAATGACAAATCGTTATTAGAAATCAATTTAATCGTATTAAGAAAGAAAGAATTAAATTGGAGACTATTTTATTAATATAATGTTCGCAGCTTATTTTGATCAATTTAATGTAGTAAAATTAATAACAATACAAGGGGTAAGTTTTACTAATTCTTCAATGATGATGGTGTTAGCTGTTATTATCTCTTGATCGTTGTTAGAAGGAAATAAATTAATACCTAATAGATGACAATTTCTTATTGAGTTTATTTATATAAATATTTATTCGGTGATTCAAGATAAGTTATGTCTAATATTTTTTCCTTTTGTATTATGTCTTTTTATATTTATTGCTATGATAAATATTTTAGGATTATTTCCTTATATATTTGTCCCAACTGCTCAAATAGTAATAACTTTAGGGATTTCTGTGTCAATAATAATAGCTGTAACATTATTAGGTTTTTTTACATTTAAATTAAATTTTTTAAGTATATTAATGCCAGGGGGGGTACCGTTAGTGTTGGCTCCTTTTCTTGTTGTAATAGAGACGGTAAGTTATTTAATTAGGGCTATTTCGTTAGGAGTAAGATTGGCCGCTAACATATCTGCAGGTCATTTATTATTTGCTATTATATCTGGATTTGCATTTAACATGTTAACAAGTGGGATGATAATTTCCAGTTTTATACCTATGTTAATTATGATATTTATAACATTATTAGAAATAATGGTGGCGCTAATTCAGGCTTATGTGTTTTGTTTATTAACAAGTATTTATTTAGGGGATACTATAGCATTACATTAAGTCCATAGCAGAGTTAACCTATTGGGTTACCTCCCCAGGGTTACCATTGGGTTACCTCCCCAGGGTTACCATTGGGTTACCTCCCCAGGGTTACCCATAGCTCAATTGGGGGAGCATTTACCTTCTAAGTAAGAGGTTGTAGGTTCAAATCCTATTGGGTAATTAAGAGAGTTTATGATGCAACAAATTTATCACCCTTATCATTTAGTTAAACCAAGTCCATGACCCTATATAGGAGGTTGTGGTGCTCTTTTAACAACTGTGGGGGCGGTAGTGTATTTTCATTATAGTCCAAGTTGAGTATTAAGTTTTGGTTTAGTAATAATTGTAGTAACAATGGTAGTTTGATGACGAGATGTAATTAGAGAAGCAACATATCAAGGTCATCATACATTAGTTGTAAAACAGGGGCTAAAATATGGAATGATTTTATTTATTTTATCGGAGGTTTGCTTATTTTTTTCTTTTTTTTGAGCTTTTTTTCATAGTAGTTTAGTGCCAACTGTTGAAATAGGTGCAATTTGACCTCCTAGAGGGGTAGATCCATTAAATCCATTTTCAGTACCTTTATTGAATACTGTTGTTTTATTAAGTTCTGGAGCTACTGTAACTTGGACTCATCATGCAATAATTAGTGGGAAGAGAAAAGAAGCTATTATAGGGTTAGTATTAACAGTTTTTTTAGGACTTTTATTTACAGGATTACAAGGAATGGAGTATTATGAGGCTCCTTTTACAATTTCCGATTCAGTATATGGGTCAACTTTTTTTTTAACAACAGGGGCCCATGGGGCGCATGTTTTAATAGGTAGTTCTTTTTTATTAGTATGTTTATTAAGACTTATATATTATCAATTCACAAGACATCATCATTTGGGATTTGAAGCAGCAGTTTGGTATTGACATTTTGTGGATGTGGTTTGGTTATTTCTTTTTATTTTTATGTATTGATGAGGATCATAGTGGTTAGCTAAAATGGGAAGGCGTTAAGTTTTGATCTTAATAATTGCAGGTTCGATTCCTGTACGACTAGGTTGAGGAGATTAGGTCAATGGTAGACCGATAGCCTTCAAAGTTTTTAGTGTTGGTTCGATTCCAATATCTTCTGTTCTATAATAGCTTAGTGGTAAAGCCTTTAGCTGTTAACTAAAATTATATCAGTTCGATTCTGATTTGTAGAGGGGGAGTGTGGTGAAAACGGTAAACACATTTGATTTAGGATCATATTTTTGTAGGTTCAAATCCTGCCACTCTTAAGGTGATAAAAACAATAAGAAAAGAAAATCCGGTAATATCTTTGGTTAATAATATATTTATTGATCTTCCGGCACCATCTAATATAAATTATTTATGAAATTTTGGATCATTATTAGGGGTTTGTTTAGTTATACAAGTAATAACAGGAATATTTTTGGCTATGCATTATTGTGCAGATGTGAATTTGGCTTTTACATCTATAGTACACATTACAGGGGATGTAAATTATGGATTTATTTTGAGGTATTTGCATGCTAATGGGGCATCTATGTTTTTTTTTTGTGTTTATTTACATATAGGAAGAGGAATTTATTATGGTAGTTATTCTAAAATTATAGTTTGAAATGTTGGGGTTTTACTTTTTTTATTAATGATAATAACTTCTTTTCTTGGTTATGTTTTACCTTGAGGACAAATGTCTTTTTGAGCTGCCACTGTTATTACTAATTTATTATCCGCTATTCCTTATATTGGGGATGATATAGTTAAATGAGTATGAGGGGGGTTTAGTGTTTCAAATGCAACTTTAAATAGATTTTTTAGTCTTCATTATTTATTACCTTTTATATTGATTGGGTTGGCATTAATACATTTAATAGCTTTACATGAAGATGGTTCAAATAATCCGATAGGAGTTAGATCTGATATAGATAAAGTGCCTTTTCATCACTATTACACAGTAAAGGACTTATTTGGAGTATTAATTTTATCAATAGGTTTATGTGTGTTAGCTTTCTTATTTCCGTATTTATTAGGGGATGCAGAAAATTTTAAACAAGCTAATCCTCTTGTTACTCCGGAACATATAAAACCGGAATGGTATTTACTTTTTGCTTATGCTATTTTACGGTCTATCCCAAATAAATTAGGGGGAGTAATAGCCTTATTGGCAAGTATATTAATTTTATTTGTTTTCCCGCATCTTCATAGAAGTAAGTTTAGGGGTTTAAGTTTTAGACAATTAAGTAAATTATTTTTTTGATTTTTAGTTGGAGATTTTTTCCTTTTAACTTGAATAGGTGGTCAACCCGTTGAAGAACCATATATACTAATAGGTCAAATGGCGTCTTTATTTTATTTTGCTTATTTTTTAATAATAGTTCCAATAGTGGGTATTTTGGAGAATAGATTATTAAAGTTGGTATAAACAAATTGGAAGTCTTTGTAGCTCAATTGGGGGAGCATTTACCTTGTAAGTAAGAGGTTGTAGGTTCAAATCCTATTAGAGACAAAAAATTAAAATTGATAAAAAATCAAGATCATAATTGGAATCAAATGGCAACTGAAATATTAACTGCGGCTAAATTTGTCGGGGCTGGAGCGGCTTCTATAGGGGCAGCAGGAAGTGGAGCAGGGATAGGTACTGTTTTTGGTAACTTAATCATAGGTTATGCAAGAAACCCTTCTCTAAAGCAACAATTATTTACGTATGCAATTTTAGGGTTTGCAATATCAGAGGCTATGGGGTTATTTTGTCTAATGATGGCTTTTTTAATCTTGTTTGCACTTTAAAGTAATGCAAAGATTTGTCTTTGCTTAAGATGAGATGACTGAGGGGGTAAGGTGGTAATTTGCTAAATTACTAAAGTTTTGGCTTTGCATGGGTTCGAGTCCCATTCTCATCTAAACAGGGAATAGATCAATTGGTGGATTGTCTGCTTTGGGAGTAGGAGGTTATGGGTTCAAATCTCATTTCCTTGAAAAAATGTTAGAATTAGTAGTTTTATTTCCTGTGATGGGTATAATAAATATATTGGTCATAATAAGGGAGAAGAATATAAGATTAAAAACAATTGCTTTAGAATGGTCTTTATTAACGTTAACTGCAACAATTCTTTTATGAGCTTCTTTTGACGGGGAGGGACAATTTCAAGCCATTAAAAAATTTGAGTGAGTTCCAGGCTCAGTTCTTTTTGCAGTGGATGGGATTTCTCTTTTTTTTTTAATTTTAACTGCTTTATTAACCCCTATTTGTGTTTTAATAAGTTGAAATTCAATTAATTTTTTAATAAAAGAATTTATTTTATGTTTATTAATAATAGAAATAATATTGATGGGTGTATTTACTGTATTAGATTTAGTGGGGTTTTATATATTATTTGAGGGGGTATTGATCCCAATGGTTTTAATTATAGGAATATGGGGTTCAAGGGAAGAAAAAGTGCAAGCGGCTTATTATTTCTTTTTTTATACCTTTATTGGCTCTGTTTTTATGTTACTGGCTATATTTGTTTTATATGATCAAGTGGGAACTACGGATTATCAAGTTCTATGTTGTCAACAATATTCAAGAGAATTCCAATATTTTATTTTTATAGGTTTTTTTTTAAGTTTGGCTATTAAAATACCTAAAATTCCATTTCATATATGATTGCCACAGGCACATGTTGAGGCCCCTGTTGCGGGATCTGTAATTTTGGCGGGGATTTTATTAAAATTAGGAGGGTATGGGTTTATAAGATTTTCATGACCATTACTTCCAGAAGCTTCAGAGTATTTTGCCCCTTTAATTCAAATTTTAAGTTTATTGGCTATTATTTATGGGAGTTTAACTACTTGTCGACAGGTGGATTTAAAACGTATAGTAGCTTATTCTTCTGTGGCTCATATGGGTTTGGTAACTTTAAGTTTATTTAGTCATACAGTTCAAGGTTTAGTAGCGGCTGTTTTTTTAATGTTGGCACATGGTTTAGTAAGTTCTGCTTTATTTATTGCCGTAACTTTTTTGTATGAACGACATCAAACTCGTTTAGTTAGATATTATAGGGGGATGGTTATTACTATGCCATTATTTGGCACATTAATGTTAACTTTAGTATTAGCTAATGCGTCCATTCCTTTAAGTTGTAACTTTGTAGGAGAATTTTTTTCATTATTGGTGGCCTTTGAGTATAGTTATGTCCTGGGAGTATTAGCTTCTTTTGGAACAGTTTTATCCGCCGGTTATTCTATATATTTGTATAATAGAGTTTGTTTTGGTCTCCCTTCCAAATTTATTTTTTATCCAAGAGATTTAAATAGACGTGAATTTTACATTCTATTAATTTTAGTTGTTTTAATTTACTTGATGGGTATTTTCCCCTTTTTGATGATAGATGTAATAAAGAGTTCTGTAATATGGTGAGAATAGCTCAGTGGTAGAGCGTAGGTTTGTGGGACCAAAGGTAGAGAGTTCAAATCTCTTTTTTCACTATAGCTTTTATAGTTTAGGGGTAAAGACATTAAGTTTTCAATTTAAAGACAGGAGTTCAAATCTCCTTAGGAGTAAAGTGGAAGGGTTATTTGCATTAAGTATTATTATATCGGGAGTAATGGTTATATCCGCTCTTAATCCTGTGCATTCTGTGCTTTGATTGGTTGTGGCATTTATTGGTGCATCAGCCATTTTTATTTTATTGGAAGTAGATTTTATAGCATTAATTTTATTAATTGTTTATGTAGGTGCTATTGCAATTTTATTTTTATTTGTAATAATGATGTTAAATTTAACTGGTTTAGAGACAACAGATCGGTCTAATTATTTGCCCGCTGGGTTTATAATAGGAATAGTTTTTTTGTCAGAAATATTAATTCTTCAAACTCGAATATCAACGATGGAGTTTCATATAAATTCTAATTGAAATTTTATGGAGGCGTTAAATATTGAAATATTGGGTCGTGTTTTGTACACTAATTATTGTTATTTATTTATTTTAGCTAGTTTTATTTTATTGGTGGCGTTGATTGGGGCAATTGTTTTAACCCATGATAGAAGAGTAAAGGTTAAAAGACAAGATATTTTTATTCAAAATAGTCGTCAATTATGGAAAAAATAATTAAAATGGAAATCTTTTTTTTAATATTATTTAGTGTAATTCTTTCGACTGTTATATCTGGGGTATCTTATTTTGTAGGAATAAAAGACCCAAACAGTGAAAAAGTTTCTGTGTATGAGTGTGGATTTGATCCATTTGGATCATCAAGAACTCCGTTTTCAGTAAAATTTTTTTTAGTAGGTATTTTATTTTTGGTATTTGATTTGGAGATCTCTTTTCTTTTTCCTTGATGTGTTATCTATAATCAAATTGGATTGTTAGGGATTTGGATGATGTATTTATTTTTAGTAATATTAACAATAGGTTTAATTTACGAGTGAGTAAAAGGTGGATTAGAATGGGAGTAAGGTATGTCTGTAATTTAAAGGAAAAATACTTATCTTCGAAATAAATAATAGAAGTTCAAATCTTTTCAGGCATTGTGTTTTATGTAGCGATTGGAACAATGTTATTTGTATTAGGGGGTTTAGGAGTAGTTTTTAATAGAAGTAATATAATAATAATGTTAATGTCAATAGAATTGATGTTGTTGGCTATTTCTTTTTTATTTTTAATTAATTCAGTTATAATAGATGATTTAATAGGACAAATATTTGCTATAATGATCATAACAGTAGCTGCTGCAGAATCTGCTATTGGTTTGGCTGTTTTAGTAGCTTATTATAGAGTAAGGGGGACAATAGTGGTTCGATCATTAAATCTTTTAAGAGGTATAAAAAAGTGTTTTATTTAACTCGTTGATTGTATTCAACTAACCACAAAGATATTGGAACTTTATATTTATTATTTGGTGCTTTTTCGGGTATGATTGGAACTGGGTTTAGTTTTCTTATAAGATTAGAATTATCGGCTCCCGGATCAATGTTGGGTGATGATCATCTTTATAATGTTATAATTACTGCTCATGGTCTTATAATGATTTTTTTTTTAGTTATGCCTGTCATGATTGGGGGGTTTGGTAATTGATTGGTTCCTCTCTATATCGGGGCTCCGGATATGGCTTTTCCAAGATTAAATAATATTAGTTTTTGAGTTTTACCTCCATCATTAATATTACTGTTAGGTTCAGCTTTTGTTGAACAGGGGGTTGGAGCTGGATGAACTCTTTATCCGCCTCTGTCAAGCATTCAAGCTCATTCAGGGGGTTCGGTTGATGCAGCAATATTTAGTCTTCATTTGGCCGGGATTTCATCAATTTTAGGGTCTATGAATTTTATTACTACTATTTTTAATATGCGGGCACCTGGTATTACGATGGATAGATTGCCCTTATTTGTTTGATCAATTTTAGTAACAACTTATCTTTTAATATTATCTTTACCTGTATTGGCAGGGGCAATAACTATGCTTTTAACAGATAGAAATTTTAATACAACTTTTTTTGATCCAGCGGGTGGAGGGGATCCTATATTATTTCAGCATTTATTCTGGTTCAAAGGGCCAGAAAAAACCTTGCTATATGCTGGGAAGCTTTGTAAGCTAATAGTACTCATTGCATTAATCGGCAGTAGTAAAAATTTATTAGTGAAAGTTATCAGCAGGAAACCTTGTTGGGGGATCCTCAGAGACTATACGCAAGGCAAATTAGATTACTGATGAACAATTGGGTTAAGTGAGGGAGAAGCAAGTTTTACCTCGAGTAATGGTTATCCTCGTTTTAAAATAGAATTAAATAAACGAGACGTGTCTGTTCTTTATAAGGTAAAAACTATATTTGGTGTGGGCAAAGTATATTACAATGAGAGAAATCATACTTATATGTATATTGTGGCAAATAAAGCTAGTCTACTAAAAGTAATAGAATTATTTAACGGGAGATTAATGCTTAATAAGCGACAAAATCAATTTAAAACTTGGGTGAATTTATTTAATAAATGTCACGGTACAAATATAAAAGTAAGTGCCTTTAAAGGGGATTATAAGGAAGTAATAAAGAATACGGCTTGACTTGGAGGATTAATAGATGGAGAGGGAAATTTTAGTATCAGAAGGAGAGGGGAAGCTTATCAACATCGGTTTTTATTATACAATAAAGACGAAATAGGTATATATTGTATTATAGCGGACGTTATTTGTCTAACAAACGGGGGTATCACGGGTAATGCTAGATTAAATATGGAAGTCTCTGTTAATAAAGATACAGTAGCTTTTGATAATTTAATTAGTTATTTATCACATTTTCCTTTACAAAGTACAAAGAGAGTGGCTTATGCCCACTGATTAAAGGCATTAAGAATTTTAAAGGGAGATCAAAAAACAAAGAAAGGGATAATTAAATTACTAAGGGCGGTAAAAAATGTAAATCAGTATTATCCTGAATAGTTAAGTAATCTAATTTGAAGATATAGTCCATTAAAGCTTTGGACATCCGGAAGTTTATATTTTAATTTTACCCGGATTTGGTATTGTTTCTCAGATTATTCCAACATTTGCTGCTAAAAAACAAATATTTGGTTATCTAGGGATGGTTTATGCTATGGTATCCATTGGAATATTAGGATTTATTGTATGAGCTCATCACATGTTTACAGTAGGGATGGACGTTGATTCTAGAGCTTATTTTAGTGCGGCAACAATGATAATAGCCGTACCTACTGGAATAAAAATTTTTAGTTGAATTGCTACAGTAATCGGGGGGTCATTGAGAACAGACACTCCTATGTTATGGGCTTTAGGATTTGTGTTTTTATTCACTATAGGAGGATTAACCGGAATTGTATTAGCATGTAGTTCTTTAGATGTGTTACTCCATGATACATATTATGTGGTAGCTCATTTTCATTATGTTCTATCAATGGGGGCTGTTTTTGCAATGTTTGGGGGATTTTACTATTGATTTGGGAAAATAACAGGTTATTGCTATAATGAAGTTTTAGGAAAAATCCATTTTTGATTAATGTTTATTGGAGTAAATATAACTTTCTTTCCTCAACATTTTTTAGGTTTAGCTGGACTTCCAAGACGATATTCTGATTATCACGATAGTTTTGCAGGTTGAAATCAAATTAGCTCTGTTGGTTCTTTAATATCAATTGTAAGTATTATGGTTTTTTTATATCTTGTTTACGATGCTTATGTTCGAGAAATCAAATTTGTGGGATGAACTAATGATAGCGGTCATTATACATCGCTTGAATGAGTACAAACTTCTCCCCCCGCTCATCATACTTACAATGAACTTCCTTTTGTATATAAAGTAATAAATTAATTATAAATTTTAAGGAAAAGGTGGTTGAGTTGGTTAAAACGTCTATTTTGAAAGTAGAAATCATTTTATGATTCGTAGGTTCGAGTCCTGCCCTTTTCAAATTGTAATTAGCTGATAGCTTACTAGGTAAAGCATGTTGCTCATAACAACAGAGTCAGTGGTTCAACTCCATTTCAGCTTATAATGAGGTTAAAGTTTATAAGGAAAAATAATAGATTGTCATTTTATAGAAATAGGTTCAAACCCTGTTAATCTCGGGGGGGGGGCGCTATCATATAATGGTAGTATAATAGTTTGCAAAACTGGGAGTGTTGGTTCGAGCCCTATTGGCGCATAGAATGCAAATACTAGTACTAAAGATAGCAGTAATATTAGTGTCATTATTAATTTCGATAGCATATTTAACATTAGCGGAGCGGAAGGTTTTAGGTTATATGCAGGCCAGAAAAGGGCCTAATGTGGTAGGAGTTTATGGTTTATTCCAGCCTTTGGCTGACGGATTAAAATTATTTATTAAAGAAATTATTATTCCAAATCATGCTAATATGTTTATATACATTGTGGCTCCAATTTTATCTTTAACGTTGGTTTTTATTGCTTGAGGAGTTATTCCTTACGGCCCGGGGGTAGTTTTGAGTGATTTAGGAATAGGAGTACTTTATTTATTTGTTATTTCTTCTATAAGTGTTTATGCTGTGTTGATGTCTGGTTGATCAAGTAATTCTAAGTATGCTTTTTTAGGGGCTATAAGAGCGGCGGCTCAAATGATAAGTTATGAGGTGTCAATTGGGTTAATAATTATAGCGGTT